>CBDUBQ010000042.1:0-51185 GCA_965365435.1 uncultured Flavisolibacter sp. | reverse complement strand
TTCCCAATTAATCCTCATAAGGTTTTAGATGGTTGCTTCAGTTGCGCACAACGTTAAACGGCTTGCTGCTGTGCCGGAATTTTATATTCGTCTGCCCGGAACAAAAGCCGATTGAAAAACCAAAGTACAAAATATATCCTGTTGTTCATCTGCGTTCGGTCAGCCGGAACTGTGGCTGACAAGCGAACAAAAAGCTGATGCGGCGTTGCGTCTGCCGGCATAGCAGCAAACCGATGTTATCGGCTGTTCTTCTTCTGTCACCCGTGATGAAGATATGTCAACAAAAACACTCCGCTAAGATATGTCCACAATGCAGCAAACAGAATGTGAACGGTTGTTTCAAATGTTTTTCCTCTCCAATGAAGCGATGAATAGCCAAAGAACTGAATGATTAAACGTGTCAGCCAGAAAATGGCAAGTCCAAGTGAAATTCGTCTGCCAAGAATTGTTGTCATTAGTTCCTTAGAAGATGTCAAGCATAGTAGTCCCATGAGAAATACTCCAAAAGCAATAAAAAATGCATGCACATACATCATCTGTCTGTTTATGTGACTTATGGCGCCAAGTTCAACTTTCCACTTGAAGTACCGTGGAAATATCACATGCAGTAAAGCTAACAGCATGAGTAATACACCAACTATTTTAAGATGCAGTTCCATTTTTAGTAAGAATAAAAGTAGAAATGAATGGCGTAATTTTTATTTCGTTAAGGACTTTAAATCCTGCTTTTCTAAAAGTTTGTAACCAAGTCTCTTTAGAATGGAAATGCAAAAACCCAATGTTGTAGGCTATAAAATTTGCTGTGTCACGAAGATGTTCAGTTACTATCAATTGTCCTTCTTGCGTAAGTACCCGATTTAATTCTTTAAAGAAAGCAACCCTTTCTTCATCATTGCGAATTTCATGAGCCGAAAGAATTGCAAAAACATTGTCCGCAGCGTTGTCCTGCAACGGTAAATGAGTTGTGCTTGTTGGTTGTGTGTTCGGAAATGGGGGATATGCTTTTCTTGCTCTTTTGATTGAAACTTCGGTGTGTTTTGTAGGATTGTAAAAATCCAATACAGTCAGGCGTGCATTTGAATACTTGGATTTAAGTAAGATGCTTGTTTCGTCAAAGCCCGCATTTATGTTTATAATTTTATTTCCGATTTGTGCATTGTCAAGCCAGGTGAGTTTGTATAGTGATGAAAGGTCGTAGATGAACAATGAAATAAAGAGTGAAATGAAGTTTGCAAGTATGATAAGTGAAACGATAAGTATAACTGCGGTATGAAGTGCAACAGTCGTATTGTTAGTCACTAAAAGCAAAATAACTATTGCAATGATTGACAAAACATAGTAGTGCCAATTAAAGCGAATGATATTTACAACTCCCTGAAAAGGTTTTCTTAGTGTGTCCATTTTTCAAGTCTGCCTTTTTTCCAGTAATAAGGAATATTCTTTATGATAAAAGCATTCGCAAGTTTTGCTTCTTTTAAATTCAGTTGGTCGAGAAATGAAAAATGATAGTTTAAAACACTTACTGGCATTGGTATCCAATTTTCTCTTACACCCTCAATAATTAAGACACAATTGTCCGATTGGTTGTATGTGAAAGTAAAAGGCAAAGGACCTGCAAACCTTCTTGCTTCTTTCCAGTCGTTGAACGGCGAACCATCAGGCAAAGAAATATTTTCGTTGTTGGTGTTTTCGATTTTGATTTTAAAACCCGATTTGCCGGAAGTGATTTCGGTTGTTCCGTTTTGTATTGCTTGTTGAATGTCTGTTGTCGTGTAGCTATAGTGAGTGAAAATGTTACCAAAAAATTCCATTTTCTTTTTATCGGTTTCAGATTTGAGAATGTACAGGCCTCTCAAATTTTTCCCAGCATTGTTCTTGAAACGAACAAAAACACGATAGCCGATTAGAAAAAAGTCATTTCCCAAAATTTTTGGAAACCCTTTTGGTCGTAAGCTTTTTGTTTGAACCATCGCCACAGCAATAAAAGCCCATTTTTCGTTGAATGTGTCTAACGTCAGGCAGTCAGGAATGAGATGTTGAATTTCTTCTTTCGGAACTGCAAAAGTCAATACAAGTGAACTTTCAAAAAATGCCTCAACAGCAAAGGGATGGTTTTTAAGAAAAGAAAGCATTTAAGCTGGTTGTAATTTTTTGTTGAGCTGAAACTCATTGTAATAAATTAAAAGTATAAATAGGAAAGCCCATAGTGAATTTAATTTTCCCCATAGCAACAAGTCAGGCACAAGCAGAAATTCCAAAGTGTTCATTGTCGCAATAACAAGTATTTGAATTATGGCGTTAAGTCGTGCCCACGAGCCACTTAAAATCCATATTGCCATTACTATTTCTAAAAGTCCGATTAGAACTGTTAACAGTCGTGAATGGTTGTCTCCTAAAATGCTTGCAACAATTTCTTGATGTCTTGGTACAAGGTTTAGCACTTTGCAAACCAATCCGTTTATAAGCCAAATAGTCGCAATAAGATACGTTAGTATTTGATGCTTTGTTCTATCTGTCATAGTAAGGACTGCCGTAATAGAATTGCCGATAACGTTGAGGGCTTGGCGTTCGTGGCGGTAGTCCGTGGTTCGTCAGCCCTGGATAAAGATATGTAGCCCTTTTGAAAATATGTAGTTGAGCCTATGTTCGTCAACCCGCCATGACGCCAAACCCATGTAAGGTGTCAGTGCGGGTACGAAGGACACTCAAACCTGGTGCGTCGGGTTCTCTGGAAGCCGGGCAAGCCGCAAAGGGCATGGATGGTTGGCCTTGTGTCTCGCCCTGTGTGCCAACCATGCTATTTGTCGGCTTATTGCGTGGGATAGCTCTTTGAAATATTGCTGGGTGACTGAATATTTTTTAACCTCTAAATTTTTGTCTATGAAAAAGTTTAATGATGAACAGTATCAGAACGCTGGAGAAAAACCTTCATGGAACTGTCAATCCCTTTTTGAGATTGCTGCATCTGTTCTTGTACTTGCGATTGCTTTTGCAATTGTTGTCGTAGGGATTTTAATTCTTCGGATGTAGTGTCTTTAAGAGTAGCGTACATTGCCCCCAATGCGAAAAGTGCTGACGCACCAGCTACAATAATCGAAGCTATAGTAAGCCTATTTTGCCGCCAGCCGTTTGCGATGGCAAATTCGTTAGTTGCTTCGACTGATTTGTTGGTTGCTATAATACTTTTAATTTGCTGTTTCTCTAATCTATCTCTTTCGTGTTCCGCCATTTCTTTAAACTTCTTATCAAAAAACTCTTTCTTATATCCGCCATATTCATGAAACTGAACGCCATCAAATGATATTTGATACAGAGTTTCGCCAAATCTATCTAAATACTTATCTGCGATTAATTTGCGTATAAGTACATGAAGTGTTTCTTTTTTGATTTGCTCGCCGTCTGCCTGTAAAATGTTATCAATTTCTTTTATGTTGTATGGTTTAAATTCCTTGTAGAAGATTGATAGAAGTTTGTCTAATTGTTTTGGTTGAGCCATTGTCAGTTTTGGTATTTTGATTCCTTTTCTCTCTTGTCGCCCGGCAAAATTTTAGCTCTTTTACAGGTTGGCTTTTGTGTCCTGATTTCGTGCGCCTGCTAAAAGTGCTAAAATGTGTCATGGTGTGCGTGGGTAGAGGTTCAAACCCGCATTGCACCTTACAATTGTATTTCCGCTAATATACGCTACTTTTTCACCCGCGTCTATTTTTACTACCCCTTCATTATCAACCGATAAAAAAAATAGACGCGGAGCAACGCCACCCGCGCAAATCCAAGTTACCGGAGGGGAAGATCATCAAGAGGGGAAATAATTTTCAGCAGGTCCTTATTGGTGGTATGGAGGTACCGGAGGGTGGTAGCAATCTGGTTGTGTCCCAACAACTTTTGAATCATCGTAATATCAGTGCCTTTTTCAATTAGGTGCGTGGCAAAACTGTGCCGCAGCAGATGAACGCTGCCCGGCTTTAGTATCCCTGCTTTCTTCTTCGCAAGTTGCAGAACTTCCTGAAGGCTTCTGGCGCTGTATGGCGTACCCTTCTGGTTTCCTTCAAACAAAAAACCCGCTTTGTCCGGCTTGTACACCCGCGCATATTCACGAAGCGCCACAAGCAGCACAGGACTTAGTGGCACCACCCGGTCTTTCTTCCCTTTGGCACGCTCCAGATAAAGGCACATCCGCTGGCTGTCAACATTACAGGTTTTTAAGGCAACCACCTCACTCACTCTCAGTCCGCCACTGTAAGCCAGCATCAGCATTGACCGGTGCTTTTGGTTTTGGATGGCGTTGAGCAGTGCCGCTACTTCGCCCTGACTAAGTACCTTAGGCAAAAGCTGCGGCTTTTGAGGCCGTGGAATTTCCCAAAAAAACTTTTCCTGGCCCAATACCTGCTCATAATAGAATTTCA
Source organism: uncultured Flavisolibacter sp. (assembly GCA_965365435.1). Lineage (GTDB taxonomy): Bacteria > Bacteroidota > Bacteroidia > Chitinophagales > Chitinophagaceae > Flavisolibacter. Next base: position 46,782 of record CBDUBQ010000042.1, on the reverse strand, counting down.
ATGCATTCAGGCGGCTATGCGCCGTGTGTTCCGAAACTTTCTCTTTTTCCAGAATAAAAAGCATGTAGCGCCGCAGCTCTTCGGTTGTCAGGGTATTTGCCGGCCGGTGCTTCAGCCGTTTCAATAGTTGTAAAAACTCATTTCGGTACGTGCGCAGGGTACTAACACTGTAAGCTTTCAGCTTCAGGTGCTCCATAAACCGGTTCAGCGCTTCCCTATTTTCTTTGCTTAATTGCCAGGCTACTGTTTCTGCCGGCAGTTTCCGTGCAAATTCCGGCCTTGCCGCCTGGCTTCCGCTTGCCTCATCACCGGCCGACAACCTCAGCTTTTTCACTTCGCTTCGCTTTTCTGCATACGCCTTCAGCGCCTGCTGATCAATTGGGCCCAGTGGCTTTAGTGCGGCTAAAATCTGCTCGTAGCTTTCTTTGCCCCATGGCATATACCATACCTTATGCGTCTGGCTCCAGCGTACACCGGGTAACTGCCGGATGGCGTTGTTGATCTCGCCCCTATTGGGCGCTTCCACGGCAATCGTTTCCTTCCCCCGGTGATAAAATGGCTTTAAAATAATGGTATCCATAAGCGGCAGTTGTTGTGAAGAATGCGGGCAGCTTTTTAAAATTACGACAGCCGGGTTTGATTAACAAACATCGGGACTGACACCGGCCGGTGCCCGCAAAAGGGATGGCAGCGCATACCCCGCTGAGGACCTGTGCCCCGGCCTTGTGGCGGAGTAGCAGCGGACAGCCCGGTGCCGCCCTGGGCCTTGTGCCTGGCCAGCGGCATTTGCCCAAAAAAAAATCCCTTCGCCGTAGGAAAGGGATTTTATGCTTCTTTACCTATAGAACTCAGAACGGGTACCCGATCGCCAAATTATACACGGCCTCGTTTAAACTGATTCCTTTCACCATCCGTTCGTTCAGCGGCTTCCACGGCCGGCGAATAGGGAAGGCGGCATCAATCCGGATCACAAACAACTGTATATCCAGGCGCAGGCCCACACCCGCACCCACGGCCAGTTCTTTTAAAAAGTCTTTATCAAAGGTGGCTTCCGGTTTATCCGGGTCGGTATTGGCCAGCCAAATATTGCCGGCGTCCACAAACAATGCACCGTACAGCGGGCCCGAAATCCGCGGCCGGAACTCGGTGTTCAGCTCCAGTTTTATATCACCGGTTTGGTCGGGAATAAAGCCCTGTGAAGTGGGCTTAGCCTCGTAAGAGCCCGGGCCTACGGTGCGGCTGCGGAAGGCGCGGATGCTGTTGTTGCCGCCGGTAAAAAATTGTTTGATGTAGGGCAGTTGCCGCGAGTTGCCATAGGGCATGCCGTAGCCAATGACAATGCGGTTGGCCCAGGTGTGGTCGAGGCCAATGCGGCGGTACCACCGGCCGTCGAGCTCAATTTTACCGTATTGCGAAAACGGAAGATCGAACAGGCGTTTTTGTCCGCTGGCGTCTTTGCCCACCAGCATCCCTGCCACATTGCCCGAAATATCCGAGAGCAGGTTAAAGTAAAACGTATTTCGCCGCTGCAGGCCCAATGCCTGCTGGTTGTAGGTATATTGATAAGTGGACCCCAATATGAACTGCGTATCGGTAATGTGCAAAAGGGTAGGGTTGCGAAAAATCTCGTCGCGGTATTTCTGCGTAATGTCAAGTGGTTGCACGTAGGTAACGGCCAGGGGATAAAACTCGTGCGATTTTGCGGCCGTTTGCTTCCACAAATAACCCAGGCCACCGCGGAACGAATTGAGGGTGTACAGGGTGCGGCGATTCAGCGCTTCGTAGCCCAACTGGATATTGGTTCGTGGTATATAGCTGCTCCGGGGCCGGAAGTGAATGAACGGCGTTACAAACCGCGGAATGGCAAAGTTGACTTCGGCGCCAATACGGAACGTGGAGGTACCCTGGAACGAACCGCTGAACTGCGCTTCGGTGCCCACGTAAGCCCGTATGTCGAGCTGCTCCGCAGCGCGGAAGGCATTGCGGTGTTTAAAGCCCACACTGATTTCGCTGCCATTCAGGTTGTTGCTTTTTGTGTTGGCGCCCAACTCGGCCCGCAGGGCTTTTTCGGGCTGCGGCGTCAGGTAATAGTACACGTTCAGCTTGGGCGAATCGGTAGCGGCCCGCTCAAAACGGTTTTTTACAAACTTGTACACGTTCAGGTCCATCAGGCGCCGCAGCGTTTGATTGTGATCGGTGCGGTTATACACATCATTGGGCTGAAACAGCATTGTCGTTGTGAACAGCTTTGGCTTGAACTTGTCTTCCTTGTCAATAACGTAATAGCCCGAATGAAAGGTGCCCCTGCTTCGGTTGGTATCGGCCCTTGCGGTGTTGAGGCTGTAATTGCTGTAGATAAACACATCGTTGATAAAATACACTTCTCTTGCTTCGGGCGGTGCATCCCGTTTTACCACCACCCGCATATCCACTTCATTTGTTTTAAGCGTGCTGTCCACCAGTATCAGCAGGTGCTCGGGGCTGAAGTAATAAAAGCCTCTTTCTTTCAGCAGGCCGTCTATGCGCAGCCGTTCGCCTTTAATGAGGTCCAGGTCATAGGGTTCGCCGGGTTTCAGCAGGGTTTTTTCCTTTATCTGCTGCAGGGCGGTGTTTAGTTTCGAGCTGCTGTCTTCTTCAAACACCACCGACTTTATTTTGTACTGGTTGCCGGCGTTGGCCACATAGGTGGCGCTGGCTTTTTTTCCTTTCCAGGTCGAGTCGGCGTCCACCCTTGTTTGAAAAAATCCTTTGTTTTCCAGATGGCTCGTCAGCAATTCCTGGTTGGCATCCAGGTCCACGCTGCTGGCCAGCACGGGTGGTTCGCCCAACTTTTTCTGCAGCGTGGCTTTCAGCCCTTTTTCTTTGGTGGTGTAAAATAGATTCCACAGCATCAGCTTAAACGGAATGCCCAGGAAGCGGCCGTTCGGCCTTGGCCTTGTCATGGCGTTCAGGTCGGCATCCAGCACTTTTTTTTGCCGCGAATCCACATTGCCTGCATTCAGCGTCAGTTTGGCGCCGGTGTACAGGGCATCGCCTTCGGGAATATGTTTTGTTGGACTGCAGGCCGCCATCAACAGGCCGGCTGCCAGTGCCGCAAGGGTTCCTTTTCTCATTGTTCTGTTTTCTTGTTTTCGTCTCGTGCGTTATTTGGCCTTACTTTTTTCCGGCGAAAGATGTCCGCAAACTTTTCATAGTCGAGGGTGATGATAAAGCGCAGCCCTGTTTCGATGATATAACCGTCCACCACGCCGAAGTATTCGTTTTGCCGGTAGGCGCGGAGCATGTACCGGCCGTCGCGGCTAACGAGGTACGATACGGCCACGTTGCCGGCCAGGTTGCTGCTGCGCTGACCGGTGTTTTGCGGACCTTCCAATTCAAAGTTGGAGCCCACCGACACGGTCAGTCGGTTGTTGAGCAATTGTTTGCTCAGGCCTACATTCAGGTCGGTGCGGTTGCGCCGCGATCCGGTTGTGTAATCGTCGCTCGACGTCACGTCGAAATTGAGGTCCACGCCGCCAATGAGCCCGCCGGCCAGATTGTTCAACTGCTCCGTCAGCAGCTTGCTTACACTCTGCCGGGCGTAGGCGCCGGCATTAAAGCCATCGCCGCTTGACTCAAACGGATTCTCACCGACAAAACGGCCTAGCAACAGCAGCGAAAACACCTGCTTGTTCAGTTCCGACGGTTCCTGCCGCAGTTGGGTGAGGCGGGTGTCCACATTGGTGATAATGTCGGACGACACGTTGTAGTTTTTGTCGGTGGGCAACTGAATGTCGAACGACAGAACGGGCTGCATCAGCTCACCATCCATATTCAGCCGCACCTGGAAAGGCAGCTTTTGCAAATACGTGTTGCGGATGGTGCTGCTGGAGGCAGAAATGTAATCCGACACCAGGTCGAGCGGCGCTGTATTGGCCACATAAATGGCCGTGAGATCCACCTGCGCGGCCGTTGGCTCGCCGTACCATTCCAGGCGGCTGCCTTTTTCTATATCAAAGCGCCGCTGGATGAAGTTGTAGCTCATTTGGTACGACCCCTGCTCAATTTCGTAGGTGCCGGTGAGGTTTACTTTTCCGCTGGGATCAACACCGGCCGAAAGGTTGGCTTCGCCCTGCAGGTTCACAAAATCGCCGTTGGCTTCATCAATCACAACGTTGAATTTGGCGTCTTTGCTGATCGTGAGGTTGGTGGCCACATCAAAGCCTACCAGCGCCGATTTGTTCAGCGAATCGTACGGCGCCATAAACAGCGAATCGTTGTTCGATGGATTACTGAAGTCCACAAACTCCACCACCCCTTCCCGCGATACAATGCCGGGGTCTCGCTGCGGAATCACCACCGTGAAATCGGTGCCCTCGTTGACCGACAGGTTGCCATCCACTACCGGCGAGGTTTCATTGCCCCCGATGTGCATATTGGTAGAGAGCAGCAGCTTGCCATAAAACAGGCTGTTTTGCTTTTTGGTATTGTTCACCGCCATAAAGTCGCGGGCCCTCAGGTTGAGGTCAAAATTGTAGTTGGTGTAGTTGGTGGTGCCCACCTTGCCATCAATGGTCAGTGCATTGTTGGCCGAATCGCGGATGGAGAAGCGGTCTATCACCAGCCCTTCGTTGTTCACCATCACTAGGCTTTCGTCGTTGATGCGGAACGGACCGCCAATGGCCACCGTGGTAATGCTGGCATTGTCGAAATTGATCTTGCCGTCAATCACCGGCTTGGCTGTTGTGCCCCGCAGGCTCACGTTGCCGGTAAGGTTGCCGCTGGCATCGGTCAAAAACGCACTGGTAGCGCCGCGAAAAGTATTCAGCCCAAAGCGGCGGATGGCCAGGTCGAGGTTCATCGCTATTTCTTCGCCACGCGGTTCGGCATAGCCGGTAATGGCTAAATCATTGCCCTTGCCTGTGAGTGTAATGTTGGCGTTGTACCGGCTGCCGGTGGAGCTGACCTGCGCATTCAGGTTGCCTACCGTGTCCTGCATCAGCGTCAGGTCAGATACCGTGAGGTCCGATGTGAACAGGGGCTGCGCCATAAGATTGGTAAAGGTTGCCTGGCCGTTGATCACGCCATCGGCCAGGGTGGTATCGGGCTTCAGAAAAGCCGTAAGGGTACCCAGCCTGAAGTTGGTAAAACGTACCTGCAGCGGCGAATCGCCGGTGTTGCCCTGGCTTTGAATGCTGAGGCTTTGCCCGGCCTGCGACAGCGTAAAAGCATTGGCCAAAATACCTTTGCCGATGGTGATGCTGTTGGCCGGATCAACGGTCCACTGGTCGTAATTCAGCCGCAGGCTGTCGGGCCGCAGCCGCAGGGTCATGTCGCCGTTGGCCGACTGTGCCACCAGGCCGCTCAGGAAATATTTGTTCTTCTGTTGCTTGTCGTCAATTGCGGCCGAAAAGTCAATATTGCCCTGATCTGCCGAAGCATTGATCCGCGTGGCGTACACATCCAGGCCACCGGCTTTCAGGCGGTCCACGGTGGCATTCACCAGCAGCCCGCTGTCGGCAGCAGTGTTGATGCGGGCCTGCAGGTTTCGCACTTCGTTGGTTTGATAAACCAGGTTGGCGGCAGCCAGTGTAGCCTGCAATCCGTCGGCGTTGGTGAGCGTGCCTTCCATCCGAACGCTGTCGGCTTTTTTCAGGTCGGGCACAAAACCCTGCAGGGCAGGCGAGAGGTACATATCGGCGCGGAAGCGGATGTTGTATGGGTCCACGGCTTTGGGTTGAAAAGGCGTAGCCGAGATAGAAGGCATCAGGTTGTTCTGCAGCACATCGCCCAGTTGCAACAGGTTGTATTCGCCACGCAGTTCGGCCGATGCTATCTCGCTGCGCAGCACCAAAAAGTTTTCGGTATCGCGGCCCGCCTGCACCTGCAGCGAGTCAATTGGCAGGCGGTTGGCACCCGAAACAACAATAGCATCGGTTAAAGTAATATCGGCCGTAGGTGTGCCGGTGTTGATGTCGTCGGCCGTTCCGGTGATCTTTCCACGAAAGGTCAGTGGTTCGGCACTGAATCCGAGGTTGTGTGCCTTTACACTGTCAATGTCTGCATCAATCTTGAAAGGCCCGTAGGCCGCATAGTCGCCGCTGGCCGTAAGCGTGACATCAATGTTCGGATCAGCTACATCTGCATTAACACTGAAAACAGATTTGCGCAGCGTGCCATTGATGTTGATGTTGCGGTAGGCATAACGGTTGTAGCCAACGTTGTTAATGGTGGCTTTGAATTTTGTGTTGATGGCGTCTGGCGTTATGCCACGGCCATTGGCTGTAAAGGTCCCCGAAAGATTGCCGATCTGTCCTTCCTGCCGCAATAGTTTACCCAGGCGCAAGCCGGAGGCACGCACGGTGGCATTGTAGGTCATGGCGGCCGGGTTCATCAGGTTGGCGAACGCCCCGTTGAAGTCAAGATTGCCGTCGGTGGTGTTGATGTCGAGCCTTGCATTAAGGCGTCCGGTGTTGCCGCTGATAAGGCCCGAAACGTTCACATCCTGCGGCAGGCTCATTTGTTTTTCCAGCGCCGGCGGAGTAAAAAGCGCCATATCGGCCTTGGTGGTGTGAAAGCGGTAAATGTTGAAGTTGCCGCCTGCGTTTTGCGGATTGGCCAATCCCAGCAAGGTGCCCGATGCGTTGAGCTGTGTATTCTGCAGGCCGTCGAACTGGAACTTTTCAATGGCCAGCCGGTCCATGGTGCCACGGCCAATGAGGTTAAACCGCCATACATCGTTTACATTGCGAAAGGCCGGCTGCGACCGGAGCTGCGGCGCAAACACCAGGATGTCTTTTACCTGCAAGTAGCTGTCGGCGATATCCAGGTCAAAAACGGCCCGCTCAAAATTCTTTTGCAGTTCTTCCAGGGAGGCATACTGGATCACCGCACTGCGCTTCAGCTCCGAGCCCGGTGTTTTGAACAGCAGGTTTTTTACGTAAGTCTGGTTGGCGCCGTACAAAATTTCGCCCTGCAGGTCGGTAAGCTGAAAGCCGCTTTTTTCGGTCATCGAACCTTTTACGATCGTCAGGGCAGTAGAATCAGGTTTGAAGACGAAATTGTCAGCGTGCAGGGTTAAATCGTCAACCTTCAGGTGGGAGTAGTCCATGCCGTAAGCCAACTTCGGTTTGTTGTCGTCATCAAAGCGTATGTCGGAGTTGTTGAGCCGGATGCGGTCAACGCGGAAATCAAAACCGGCAGTGCTCTCGGCCACCACCTCTTGCTTCGCTTCCTGCTTCAGCACTTCGGCGCCGGCGCTTTTGCCCATGCGAACATTGGCTATCGTGTTGTCAAGCAGCAATTCGTCCAGGTAAATGCGGTTCCTGCCCAGGTCAAACTGTTTGCCATCGAGTTTTGCCTTGCCAATGGACACGGAAGAGTAAAGGGCCGATACGTCGTTGTCGTACCGCACGTCCACCTTGGTGAGGTCTATCACACCAATAGTCAGGTTCATTGGCGCAGGCGCCTTCGCTTCCGCAATGTCTTTCGCCATCGGGTCGGGGGTTAGCAACGGCTTTATCTGCTTCATGCGCACGGTGGTATTGCGCAAAATCAAAGAAGGAAAGTCGAACGTCTGCGTAGCGGGGTCCAGCTTATCAATGGTGGTAGTGGCGTAGCCAATGCGGCCAAACATGTCTATGCCTGTCACCACGTCATTGTAGGTCAGCGCCACGTTGTCGAGGGTAATGTCGCTGATGTTTAACACCATCGGTGCCGTTTGCGCCGTATCGGGCTGCTTTGCCTGCGAGGCAAACGCATCGGCAATAAACTGAAAGTTGAACGTGGTGTCAGGCAGCAATCGCTTGATCTTAACCGTGATATTTTGCAACTCAATGTCTTTTACTTCCACTTCGTTGGAAAAAAGCTTCATGAAGTTGATGTTGGCCTTCAGGGCGCCGCCCGAAACCAGGGTGTCTTTTGTTTTGTCTTCGATGTAAATATTCTGCAGCGAAATGTTGCCCGACAGGCCAAAGCCGATGCGGCCAATGTCCACTCTTGTTTGCAGCTTATTCTCCAGAAAATTTTCAACCCTGGTGGTGAGAAAGCGTTGCACCGGCGGTGTCAGGATCAGCAGAAACAAAACCAGAACAAAGAGAAAGAGAAACAAAATCGTTTTTAGGAATATCCTTCCAACACGTTGGGGCCAGCTTCTCTTGACAGTAATTGTTTGTTTATCTTCTTTTTCTTGCATGTGTATCGGTTAAGGCATGGAGGTGTGAATCTGTAGTCGCAAAGACTATTCCTGTCATCGGGCTGTACAACTTATCCGGCGAAGTTGAATGATTTACCAGTGTATGAGATTGGTTTGTAAAGTCTTGTAGAACAAATTCTACACGCCTGGAAAGCCCGGCAGAATAGAAAGCCCGGTAAGTTCCCACTTAATGCACGGCGGTGCGGAAAAAGCGCACCGGTTTTGCTATGGAGGGAGCGGCTTCCCATTATTGCCCACATCAGCATCGGCTGTGCCGCAATGACCGCCACTATATGTCCTTGTGTTTTATCGCCTCTATTTTCACAACCATCATCCGGGATAAAAGCCGGTGCGCCCTGGTGTTCCTTTCCACTAATTTTTTCCCTGTTCAGAAAGGGGTTTTTCCACAACAAAAAAGGCTGCCTCAATTGAAGCAGCCTTTTTTGTTGTTTCAGCATTTATCAGTTAAAAATATACCGCAGACCAAACTGCATGTAGTAAGTCGAAGTCAAGGTATTGTTTTCCCTGAAAGAAGCCGTGGCCGGAAGGTTCCGGTCGTTGGCCAGGCTAAAGTAAGGCCGGGTGGAGCCACCGGCTGTGTAAGCGGTTACCGGCGTAGCGGTTCCGTTCACGGTCAGTGTGCCACCCGAGGGGTTGGTTGTATTCCGCGGCTGCAGAATGCCGTTGGCATTGATCTGCCGGAAGATACCCCAGTTGCTGTTCAGCAGGTTGCCAAAATTGAAGATGTCAACCGTAAACTGCAGGGTGTTCCGCTTGCCACCCAGGTTGGCAAAAATGTCCTGGGCAAACCGCACGTCCATCTGGTTACGCCAGGGCAAGGCAGCGCCGTTACGTTCGGCATATTGTCCTCTTCTGGAGCTCAGGTATGGGTCCTGCTCAATAAAGCGGAAGAACAAGTCGCTTTGCTGGCGGGCCGTGTAGGTCACACCACCGTACGACTGGTCGGCAAACTGAATTTCCGATGCATCTCTCGGCACATAAATCAGGTCATTCGTTTGGCCATCGCGGTTGAAGTCGGAGGTGTAGGTATAAGAAAACCGTCCCTGGATGGAGCCTTCATAGAAAAGAGAGATCTGTGTGGCCAGGTGCCGCAGGTATTCTTTGCGGTAAGTTACCGATGCCACAATCCTGTCGGGCACAATGTAGTTGGCACGGCTCAGGCCCGGGTTGTTGGGATTGCCCACGATCTGGGTCAGCGACCAGGTATTGAGCAATTGGTCGCCGCTGCCGTCGTACAGGTTTTTGGCTTCGCTTTTTGTGTAAGCCAGCGTACCGGAAAAGCCTCTGCTGAACTGTTTGTCCAGGCGGGCTGTGATAGACCAGTAGTAGCCTTCGGAGCCGTTGGTCAGGTAAGCCGGGTTAAAGGCTGTTCCGTTGGTGGCGCCGGTGGCTACCGGCTGACCGGCATTGGTAATGGGGTTGATAAACCGTGCGCTGGTGCTCACCGGGTACACCGGCCTGTTGTCGGCATAGCCGGTTACATTCAGCGCCTGCGGTGTTACCAGGTTGGGGTTGTTGCCAAAGGCAATATTCAGGTCTTTGTTGTAGATACCTTCGATGGAGCCCACCAGGTTCCAGGGTAGCCGGGCATCCAGTGCCAGGCTCGTTTTCCACACCTGCGGAAACTTAAAGTTCGGGTCAATGGCACTGATGGTGCTGGGTATTGCCGTTCCGGCCTTGGGAAATGCCTGGTTGGGGTTACCCGGTTGTCCGGGAACATAGTAGAACTGGTTAGGATTAAAGACACCAGGCGTTACAAAATTAGCCGGGTTGTTGCGGTCGGCAGCCGGTGTTTCGTACACTTGTGTAAACTGCAGCATGCCGGCGTCGCCCGACTGTGCCACAATCCAAACGGTGGGCACACGGCCGGTAAAAATGCCCGAACCGCCACGCAGTTGCAGCGAACGGTCGCCTTTTATGTCGTAGTTAAAGCCTACCCGTGGCGACCACATGATCCTGTTTTTCGGCAGAGTGCCGGTGTTCAGTCTCAGGCCGTTTTCAAACCGCAGGTCCTGTACCAGGGGGTGGGTTTGAATTTCCGGAATATCCAGGTAAGAAGGCAGTTCGGCACGCAAGCCAACCGTCAGGCGAAACTTGTCCGACAGGGCCATTTCATCCTGTGCATAAAGCGCATACTGCGCAAACTTAAAGCGGGGGAAAGCCTGCTCCAGTTCTGCATTCAGCGGATAGGTCACCGCAAAATCAACCGGCTTTACACCATTCACAAAATCTTCCCAGGAGCGGAAGGTGTAGTACGAAGAGCCAAAGCGCTGGAAGCCGTTTTTGGTGGCGCTGATATCCAGTTGTCCGCCCACGGTCCAGTTGTGTTTTCCCTGCGTAAAGGTGACGTAGTCAACAAACGAGGTGGTTCTTACATCCCGCAGGTTACCAAAGGTAAACGGCTCGTAGCCAAACGATGTCAGCACCGAACCTGGCGAAGCGGCGTTACTGCCGTCGAGAATGTCAACCAGCGGAAACACGGCGCTGTTGGAGCTGCGGGGATCGTTCTGGTGGGTAAACGTGCCACGGAACGTGTTGGCAAATTTCCCGAACGTAGAGTTCAGCTCGGCGGCCAGCGAATAAAAGTTGGCCTCCTGGAAATAGTTGCTGTTCTCAAACCAAAGGTGGTTATTGCCCTGGCGGCCGTTGCCACTGCCATAGCCGGCCAGCGGGCTTCGTGAGGTGCTCAGGAAGCTGGGCGACTTGCTTTCCACCTGGCTGTACCGGATGTTGAAGCGGTGGTTGCGGGCAATGTTCCAGTCAATGCGGCCCACAATACGGGTATTTTCGCTCACATTGTCGTAGCCCTGGTACTCACCTGTTTCGTAGCCGTAGGTATTTTTCAGGTAAGTACGTACCGAGTTGAGGAAGTCGGCCGTGGGACGGGAGATGTCTGGTGAACTGCCAAACGGAGCGGCGGGCGTGGCGGCAAACCGGGTTTGCCCTGGTTGCGTTCTGTCGCCTTTTTCTGCATTAATGAAAAAGAAAAGCTTGTTTTTGATGATGGGGCCACCCACGCGAAAGCCATACGTTTTTTCCTCCAGGTTTTGGCGGAGGAAGGGAGTGTTGTTGCCCACTTTGTTACCCTGCTGGTTCTGGTTGCGCCAGAAAGTGTACACCGAGCCGGAAACATTGTTGGTGCCCGAACGGGTGACGGCATTGATGGCGCTGCCGGTAAAGCCCGACTGCTTTACGTCGTAAGGAGTAACGTTAATGGAAATTTCGCCGATGGCATCCAGCGAAATGGGCGAACCATTTGCCGGCAGGTTGGAACCAATACCAAAGGTGTTGTTGAAATCGGAACCGTCAACGGTGATGTAGTTCTGGCGGTAGTTACCGCCGCCGATGGCGCCCGAATTGGCCGATGAAGCCTGCGGCGTCACGCGGATAAAGTCGTTCAGGCTGCGGCTGATCGTCGGCAGCGTGTTCAACTGGCGGGTGTTGATATTGGTAATGGCTCCCGTGCGGTTGGCGTTTAGGATCGAGTTGCGGTTGGTGGCGCTCACCACCACTTCGCTAAGGGCCGCCTCGCGGTTGGTGAGGTTCACATCCAGCACATAGGGTTCGCCAAGGCGCAGGAAGATGTCGTTGGTAGTGGAACTTTGCTGCCCCACAAAGGAAACGGTAACCCGGTAAGGTCCGCCGACCTGCATGTTTTGAATGTTGAACTGTCCGTTTTGGGTAGTAGTGGTGGTGTAAACCGTGCCCGTGGGTTGATACGTAGCCGTGACCGTAGCGCCGGCAAGTGGCTCGTTGGTACCCGACCGGACGGTGCCCGTCAAATTACTGGTCGTTACCTGGGCTTGGGATAGCTGAGCAATCAATAGATTGATTGTCAGCATGATAAGCATTCTTCTCAACATAAGTGTTTACAAATTTTGCGCAAAGGTGATGATTGTCCGGAAAAAAAGAGCATTAAGTTTCCATTAACAGGCTATTTCCGGATGATTTTGATCCTGGTGAACGGGGCCAGCCGCTTCTGGTTTTTACCAGCCAGTTTGAGAAAGATGGCCGTTCCATTCCTCCCTGTAATTGACCATTCAAACAATAAAATTGCTGCTTTTCTGTGAAAGAAATGCCAAAAGTTAGCCACACCCCGGCTTGCCGGAGGTAGGCATTTATCCACAGTTTTCCCCGCATATTAAACACCGAAACCCGATGTGTGAACGGGCCGAAAGAAAGCCTTTGAGCTTCGCCTGGCAGGGAAGATTTTGGCCGGAAAACCAGATTCGCCGCCCTTTTCGCTGGACCGTACCAGTCTCTGCCGGCCGATAAATGAGAAGCGGCTGTTTTGCAACAGCCGCTTCTGTCAATACAACGATCATCACCTTCCGTAGGCATTGTTCAGCTCTTATTTTAGTTCACCTACCATTTTTTCGGGAATCACCCACTCGTCAAACTGCTCTGGCGTGACATATCCGAGCTTAACCGCCATCTCTTTCAGCGTGGTGCCTTCTTTGTGGGCTTTCTGCGCAATTTCGGCCGCTTTGTAATAGCCGATTTTGGTGTTGAGCGAAGTCACCAGCATCAGTGAGTTATTGACATGCTTGCGAATGTTTTCTTCAATGGGCTCAATGCCGGCGGCGCATTTGTCGTTGAACGAAACGCAGCCGTCGCCGATCAGCCGGGCGCTGTGCAGGAAATTGTAGATCATCATAGGCTTGAAAACATTCAATTCAAAATGGCCCATGGATCCCCCCACATTGATGGCCACATCATTGCCCAACACCTGCGCTGCTATCATCGTCAACGCCTCGCACTGCGTGGGGTTTACCTTGCCCGGCATAATAGAGGAGCCGGGCTCGTTATCGGGAATGAAAATTTCGCCGATGCCGCTGCGGGGTCCCGACGACAGCATGCGAATGTCGTTGGCGATCTTCATCAGGCTCACGGCTACCGTTTTTAGTGCACCGTGTGCTTCCACAATGGCATCGTGGGCGGCCAGCGACTCAAATTTATTTTCCGCGGTACGGAAGGGCAGGCCGGTGAGTGCAGCAATGTGGCGGGCCACATTTTCCGAATAGCCGGGCGGGGTGTTGATGCCGGTACCCACCGCCGTGCCGCCCAGCGCCAGCTCCGACAGGTGGTCGAGGGTGTTGCGGACCGCTTTCAGGCCGTGGTCGAGTTGAGACACATAGCCGCTGAACTCCTGCCCAAGGGTAAGGGGAGTGGCGTCCATAAAATGGGTGCGGCCAATTTTCACCACATTCATAAACGCCCTGCTTTTTTCGGCCAGGGTGTTGCGCAGCTTTTCAATGCCGGGGATGGTTACTTCCAGCAAAATTTTATAAGCCGCAATGTGCATGGCGGTGGGAAAGGTGTCGTTCGACGATTGCGATTTGTTGACATCATCGTTGGGATGCAGCACTTTCTCTTTATCGGTAAGGCTGCCGCCGTTGATGACATGGGCACGGTAAGCCACCACCTCGTTTACATTCATATTGCTTTGCGTGCCGCTGCCGGTTTGCCATACCACCAGCGGAAAGGCATCGTCGAGCTTACCTTCCAGTATTTCGTCGCAAACCTGTGCAACCAGGTTCTTCTTTTCTTCGGGAAGCACACCGGCGTCGAAGTTGGTCATGGCCGCTGCTTTTTTCAGGTAGGCAAAGGCGCGGATGATCTCTTTCGGCATCCGGTTAATGTCCTGAGCGATCTTAAAATTTTCAATGCTTCGCTGGGTTTGGGCGCCATAAATGGCATCGGCAGGTACCTGCACTTCGCCCATGGTATCTTTTTCTGTGCGGAATTGTGACATGGCTATCATTTAGGTGGCGCAAAGATAGCCGCTGGGGCAAGAGTCCACGAGTTTCCAGGTTCACAAGTTCACGGGTTTAAGACAGTAGTCGCGAGAGGGGCCGGAAAAGTTTGGGCTGCGATGGAATAAATTTAGAGAAGTGCCAGCGTCAGCAAACTTTTTAAATCTGGACTCTTTTTTGAATAGCTCAACGATATGAGCCGAACCGTAAAATGGATTCTTGGTTTTTTGGTGCTAATGCTGCTGGGATGGTATGCCGCGGTGTTTTTTGTGAACCGAAAGGGCAGCGAGGTGGCAACCCTGCTTACCACCGACTCGCTCCAGGCAAAAACAACCTGGTCGGGCAATGTGCCGGTTGACACTATAAAAGTGGGCGAAAACAAAGTGGACACGGTGCAAAAAAACATGCTCACCCTGCCATCGGGCCAGATTGATACAAAGGGCGCCGACCCGCGGCAGGTGGTGGCCTATGCCAAAACATTCATTGGCGTGCCTTACCGCTACGGCTCTACCGATCCGGCAAAAGGTTTTGATTGCTCTGGGTTTATCACGCATGTATTCAGGCATTTTGATATTGTGGTGCCGCGATCGTCAATAGATTTTACCAATGTGGGCACTGAAGTGAGCGCCGCCTCGGCCAAAGCCGGTGACCTGATTTTATTTACGGGCACCAATCCGCAGGAGCGTTTTGTGGGGCACATGGGTATTGTTGTGGACAACAGCGACTCGCTCCGTTTTATTCATGCCACCTCCGGCAGGCAGTACGGAGTCACCATCACACCGCTAAGCGATTATTATAAAACCCGCTATGTAAAAACCATCCGTGTTTTTCCGCAGTAGTCTCATTGGCCGGAAATACGGAATGGCGGGAAAAGGTTGTTTTCAATGTATTGTTTTCCGTCCTGCCGCCTTAACGGAAAACGTAACTTCCAACGAATACCGCTCAATTGGCCGGAAGACGAAGGAGGGAACGGTTGTTACCAATTTATTGTTTCACGTCTTCCCGCCTTTACGGCAAACCTATTTTCCGCTAAACACCGCTTTGCGTTTTTCAAGGAAAGCGGCCGTGCCTTCTTTCATGTCTTCCGTGGCGAAACATTCGCCAAACCCTTCCACTTCTTTTTGATAACCTTGGTTGCTGAAAGCGGCATTGGCTGCCGCGATGCATTTGGCAAGGGCCAGCGGGGCTTTGGCTACAATCACTTCCACAACGGACGTTGCTTTCGGCAGCAGCTCTTCCTGCGAAACCACCTGGTTCACCAGGCCGTATTGCAGCGCCGTTCGGGCATCAATCATATTGCCGGTGAGCAACAGTTCTAAAGCCCGGCCTTTGCCAATAAGATGCACCAGCCGCTGCGTACCACCATAACCGGGAATCAACCCAAGGTTCACTTCGGGCTGACCGAACTTTGCATTTTCGGCAGCAATGCGGAAGTGGCAGGCCATGGCCAGTTCGCAACCGCCACCAAGGGCAAATCCATTTACTGCCGCTACAACGGGTTTGCGGTTGTTTTCGATGCGGAAAAAAATATCCTGCCCTTTTTGCGCCAGGGCCTGGCCTTCCTCTTTGCTCAGCCCCTGAAACTCCGTGATGTCGGCGCCGGCGACAAACCCTTTTTGCCCCGCCCCGGTGAGGATAACGGCTTTGATGTCGTCGTTGGCTTCTATTTCGTCCAGCACGGCATCAAGTTCATTCATTACATCTTTGTTGATAGCGTTCAGCTTATCGGGACGGTTGATGGTGACCGTGAGGATATGGTTTTCGACAAACGTCAGAAGAGTCGTGTACATACCGCAAATTTTTCCAAATGTAAGGAGGGAAAAACGGCCAACCGGCCCGGCTGTGCGCTGGCAAAACAAGGACGCCATGCAGCGCCCCTTTGCTATTGTTTCCGAAGAAAAAAATTATGGCAAATCAATGGCCCGGATCTTCACCACGTTTTCAATAAAGCCATCGCCGTATTTGTCCCAGAATTTTGCCTTTACCAGGTAGTGGGTTTCCGACTCCATTGGCTGGCCGGTGGACACACTGCAACGCAAGGTTCTTGCTTTTTCTTTTTCAAACACGCCATTACTGCTAAACAAGTCGGCTTCGTTCATGAGAACCGTCCCTTTTTCATCGGTGATAAGCAGCGAACAGCCAACCGCTACCTTTCCCTCTTTTTCCGTTAAGCCTTTAATCCCTTCATTGATGATGTAAAATTCTTCGCCAAGCGGGATGTCGGTATGCCCCAGCACTTCGCCGTTCATCACCAGCTTAATGTCAGCTGCTTCCATGGTGCGGTAGGCGGCTTTCATGCCCGTAGGCGGGTTGGTGATGGTGCCCTGCGTTACGGACAGAACCTTGGTGCTGGTGCTTACCTGGTCGCAACCGGCAGAAAAAATCAGTAAAAAGAGCGGAAGCAACATGGTACGGCGTTGCGGCAATAAAGCGAGGAATGGATTCAGATTCGCCTGGCTAATGAATGAGGACATATGGTTGGTTTGGTTGGTGATAAAAACAAAAGCGACCAGAAAGCGACTGCCATTCATGCAAAAACCAGCCGTTTGCAGGAGAGGCTTTGCCTCAGAATGAACGGTGCGTTTTTACCCAGGATTCAATATAACCGGCAATTTCCGCTGTTGGCGTGCCGGGAGCAAATAACCGTCCAACGCCGGTCTTTTGCAAGGCATCCATGTCTTCGGCCGGAATAATGCCGCCACCGGTCAGCAGCACATCATCCAATCCTTTTTCTTTCATCAGCGCCGCCACTTTTGGAAATACGGTCATGTGAGCGCCCGATAAAATAGAGATGCCAATGGCATCCACATCTTCCTGCAGGGCCGCCGCAACCACCATCTCCGGCGTCTGGCGCAGCCCGGTGTAAATCACTTCCATGCCCTGGTCGCGAAGGGCCGTGGCGATGACTTTTGCACCGCGGTCGTGGCCATCCAGGCCTACTTTGGCTACCAGCACTCGTATCGGGCGATCAATCGTATTCATAGCAAGGCCACAAAAATAGCGCATAAGCACCATGCGCTTACCGGCTGAATCTTTCTTTTGCTTTACGGATGTCTCGTTCTGCAATGATCCGGGCGCTGTCATCGGCGTTTTGAAAATAAAAGATTTTGGTGCCGTACTGCCGCGAGTAAGGGTTGCTGCTGGAGTCTATAAGATGCATGGAAGCAAACCGGCCCAAAACCTCATCCTCTTTTTCGGGCATTTCATCATCAACAAAAAGAAGGTGCCGGAAGGAAAGACTGTCCGGGATCCAAAACAGAAAGGTTCCGTTTTCGCTGATGATTTTGTCCCTGAAAGCCGGGTCTTCTGCATAGTATTTCATGCCTCCGGCCAGGCCGTAGTTAGCACCAAAAACCAGCGTGGCGGCTTTTACCGAATCGGGTTGCTGCTGGTAAAAACGTTCCGCTTTTTGGGTCAGCTCTTTCCAGCCCAGCATGTCGGCAAAGTCTTGTTGCAGCGGATGATTTTCGCCGTCTTCCCACCGAAGCAACCCCAGGTCTTCCAACCCATATTTCCTGTTGGCGGCAGCCATGTCTGCCGGATTTTGCAACGGCAGCAATACCGGTATAAACGGAAAGGAAAGCAGAAGAACAGCCACCACAAACGTGTAACGCAGCCACCTTCGCGAAGCAGAAATGTTTTCGGCCCAAACGCTGCCGGCCGCCAGCAGCATGGGATAGGCGCCAAGCGCATAATAGCCTTTGCCGCTGCCCAGCATCAGCAGCAGAATTACCAGCAAAAAGGTGTAACCGATGGCACGATACCGCCGTTGTGCCAGCAGCCAAACCAATCCGGCCAGCCAAACGGCCACGACAGGTACCAGCATCAGCAACTGGTCTTTCAAAAAGCCAGTCCGGTCGAGGTACTGCAGTTGCGTTTCCCGCAGTTCTTTCATGTGATGAAACAGCGGCCAGTTGTGAACATACTGCCAGGCAAAGTTGGGAAGGATCAACACAACACCGGTGAGCAGGGCCAGCCAGAATATCTTTTGCTTAAACAGCTTCCGGTGATCCGTCAGCAACAGTCCACCCAGCAAGGCGGCAATAAAAAACAAAACGGAATACTTGCTGTACCAGCCCAGCGCCAGCGAAGCGGCAAGGGCATACAGGTAGCGTTGCCCACTTGAATTGAAAAATCGAATTAAAAAATAAGCACTCAGCGTCCAAAAGAAGATTTCCAAAAAGTTGGGTTGAAAAAGGAAATGGATGCGCAGGTAAGCTGTAAAAATGATTCCGAGTGCGGCAATCAACTGTGCATAGACGCCTCCGCCCAACTCCCTCGCCAATTTTACCGTGACCCAAAGAGTAGCCGCACCAAAAAGCGCCGGCCAGAATTTCACCCAGAAATAACCGCCGCCCGGCAGGGACGAAAGAAAAGCCAATACACCAATCAGCGGCGGATTTTCGAGGTATCCAAATGCCAGGTGTTGCCCCTGTTCGTAGTAAAGGTATTCGTCGCGGTGCAGCTCATACGCCGGGTGCGATAGCAAAAAAGGAAGAAAAAATTTCAGCAGCAATAAAAAAAGGAGAAGAGCAGATTCCTTTCGCATGTGTAGTGGTTGTGCTGCAAGATAATTCTTGTTGCGGATGCCGTAATTTGGAAGCATGAACTACAGGCAATTCGGGAAAACAAGTTTGCAGGTCAGTGAAGTGGGTTTTGGCGCCTGGGCTGTTGGGGGCGCAGCGCAAGTGGGAGAGACACCGATTGGTTGGGGGCAAACAGATGATACCACTTCAGCAAAGGCCATCAGCGCCGCCCTGGATGCCGGCGTAAACTTTTTTGACACGGCGGATTTTTATGGCCTGGGCCATTCGGAAGAATTGCTGGGCAAATCGCTGGGGCCACGAAAAGATGTGATCATTGCTACGAAAGTGGGCCATCGGAATATAAACGAAAAGATTGTGCTGGATTATTCAAAAGACTACATTATACCGGCCTGCGAAGCCAGCCTGCGGCGGCTAAACCGCGACGTGATTGATTATTACCAATTGCACTCGGCACGGCTGATGCACCTGCAGCAGGGCGATTGCCTGGAAGCCATGGACCAGTTGAAGCAGCAAGGCAAAATCCGGTACTGGGGCCTTTCGCTGAATACTTTTCATCCGCATCCCGAAGCCGATTTTTTAATGGAGAGGGCAATGGGTCACGGGTTTCAGCTTGTGTTCAACTTGATTAACCAACGGGCCATGGAAACCATCCTGCGGGCGGCCGCCGGCGGTTACGGTATCATTGCCCGCATGCCGCTGCAATTTGGTTTGCTGACGGGCAAATTTTCAGCACCGGCTTCTTTCGAGCCCTCCGACCATCGCAGCTTTCGGCTGACGGAGGAAATACGGCAAAAATCAGTGGCCCTGTTGCAGGGAAAGGTCTGGCCGGCCGCTGAAAAAGAAGGCTTTTTGAAAACAAGCCTTGCATTGAGTTATATCCTCAGCTTTCCGGAAATCAGCACCGCGATACCAGGCATTCGCACACCCGAACAGGCTGTGGCCAACACCACCGGGATAAAGCCTTTGCCCACCCAAACCAAAGCGTTTTTGCAGGGGCTTGCCGGCGAATGGGCACCTATTGTTGCGCTTATGGAAAAGCAGGGTTAAGCCAATTGCTCCATCGCCGATTCAATGCGGGCCACGGTTTCTTCCTTGCCCAGCACTTCGGCAATGTCAAACACCGGCGGGCCAAATTTTCCGCCTACCAGCATCAGCCGCAAAGGAAGCTGCAGCTCACCGGTTTTAATGTCGGCCTGCTCCGCCAGTTGTTTAAAAAGCGCTTCCAGCGAAGCGGCTTTCCAATCACTGACACTTTGTAAAGGACGGCTCAGGGCAGCAAAAAATTCTTTTTTAGCCGGGTTCCATTTGGCCATGATGGGCGTAAAATCTATGGTTTTCGGCGCCCGGAAAAAAAAGGCGCTGTGCTCCCAGAAATCAGCCAGCAGCGTACAGCGTTCTTTTACCAGGTCAATGATTTTGTCAAGGTAGGCATCGTCTTGCAGGTTGAGGCCCTTGCCGGCAAATAGCTGTTTCACCTCCTCCCGGTAGCGGCTGGCGGGCAATTTTTTGATCCATTCATGATTGAACCATCTGGCTTTTTCATAATCAAATTTGGCGCCGCCCTTGTGTACTTTTTCTATGGCAAAACGCTGCACCAGTTCGTCGAGCGAAAACACTTCCTGCTCGGTGCCGTCGTTCCAGCCCAGCATGGCCAGCAGGTTCACAAACGCCTCCGGCAGAAACCCCCGTTCGCGAAAGCCTTCGGTGAGCTCGCCGGTCTTTGGATCGCTCCAGTTCATGGCAAAAACCGGAAAGCCATATTTGGCGCCATCGCGTTTGCTCAACTTGCCGCTGGGGCCCAGGATCAGCGGCAGGTGCGCCCATTGCGGCATCTTTTCTTCACTAAAAAGATAGCGCCACAGCAACACATGCACTGGTGCGCTTGGCAGCCATTCTTCGCCCCGAAAGGCATGGCTGATTTGCATGGCATAATCATCTACCACTACCGCCAGGTGATACGTGGGCATGCCGTCGGCTTTCAGCAACACCTTGTCGTCAACCACCGACGTGTCGAAGCTGACTTCGCCGCGGATGGCATCGGTGAACGACACTGTTTCGCCTTCGGGCATTTTAATGCGTACCACGTGCGGCGTGCCCTGCTGCAGCAGGTTATCTACTTCTTCTTTCGGCAGGGTAAGCGAATTGCGCATTTGCTGGCGCACGGTGCGGTCGTACTGCGGCGATGGATTTTCGGCCGTACGCAGGCGGTTGCGCATGTTGTCCAGTTCCTCGGCCGTATCGAAAGCATAGTAGGCAAAGCCTTTTGCCACCAGCTCGTCGGCGTACCGACGGTAACTTTCTTTGCGCTCGCTTTGCCGATAGGGGCCAAACCCGCCGCCCTGCTGCGGGCCTTCATCGGGCCGCAGGCCACACCACTCCAGCGTGTCAACAATGTATTGCTCAGCGCCTTCAACATACCGGCTTTGGTCGGTGTCTTCTATGCGAAGAATAAAATCGCCGCCATGCTGTTTGGCAAAAAGATAATTATACAAAACCGTACGAACGCCGCCCAGGTGCAAGCCACCGGTGGGGCTGGGTGCAAACCGAACACGAACCTTTTGCTGTGACATGCGGCAAAAATAGGGCGGGAGAAAGGAGCGCCGAAGAAGGAATCATGGGGGCAGGAAGCGCCAACAACGATGGGCAGTTGGCCAAAGCCCTGGTCAGCCTGCCGAAGTTGGCCATTTGGTTTAGCAGCTTACGGATGCCGGAAGCCTTTGCATTACTTCCGGTAATGTCGCATCGTTTTGCTACTGCCGTCTTCCCGCTATCTTTAATCATTGTGCATAAGTATTTTTTAAAGATACCGTGGTGGGTACGTATGTTATATCCTTCCTATATATGGAGGGTGGCGGTAAAAAGTAAAACGGTGTTTCTGACGTTCGACGATGGCCCCCACCCGGCCATTACACCCTGGGTACTTGAGCAGCTAAAGCAGTATGGTGCTGCGGCCACGTTTTTTTGCATTGGAAAAAATGTGGTGCAGTATCCGGACACCTATGCCCAAATCATTGCAGCCGGGCATGCTGTGGGCAATCACACCTTTTCGCACCTCAACGGGTGGAAAACGCCGGATGAAATCTATGTGGCCGATGCGCAAAAGGCGGCCGCTGTTATGCCAACGCGGCTTTTTCGCCCACCCTATGGCCGCATCAAAAAAACGCAGGCCCGCCGGCTTTCAATTATGTTCAAAAAATATAATGTTAAAATTGTGATGTGGGATGTATTGAGTGCCGATTTCGATGCTTCGTTCAGTGCGCAGGCATGCATTGATACAGTGCTGCGGCATACCCGGCCAGGATCGGTTATTGTGTTTCACGACAGTGAAAAAGCATTCCCGAATTTGCGGTTGATATTGCCTATAGTGCTGGCTGAACTGCACCGGCAAGGCTTTGATTTTCAGGCACTTTAGTGAGGTGTAAAAAAAATTTGGGCCTGGGTAGAAACCCTGGCCCGTTTTTAATCCGTACCCTATGAAAACTGGTTTAAAGGTATAGATATTTTTTTAATTACCTCAAAACAATTTGCCGGCTGTTTCCATTGATGGTTAAAGTAGCGGCATTGTCGCAGGCACCGTTGCCAAAGTCTAATACACCCACCCATTTTGAATCGGCGGCTAGGCCGGTGCGGGTGGTTTTGATGATGCCTTTCGACAGCCACCGGCACGAAAAACGTTTGATGAGCGGCTCGGTAATTTCTGATGTCCAGGCGATAGAAGCAAGGACATGCTTTACTGCACCATTGCTACGGCCGGTGGTCCGGAACACATCATCGGCTGGCGTAATGGTGCCATTGCCTTCCACTTGTGTGTGCACCCGTATAGCGTTCCATTCAGCTACGCTTGCCCGGTGACGGAGATGGCTGATTCTGGCATCTTTTACTTCTACGGTAAACTGCCGCATGTTGTTGCTGCCGGTGGTGGTGTTGGTGATCTTGTGATTGCCTGCCACAGTAAACGAGTCAACGGCATAATTTTCAAAAGTGGTGGTGGCCGATGCGCCGGGTTCTGCCAGCCGGCCGGTGTACACCGTAATGATCTTACCGGAACGGGTGCGCCCCTGAATTTCGCAGCCTGTACCAAAGTCGAGCGTCACCGTTTTTGGAAACGCGTTGGGCTGTGTTGGTGTCACGGTTCTTTTTACGCACGATGACCGGCTGGAGTCTTGGCGGAACAGGTCTGAACGGCCATCGGTTCGGCCATAGACCCCGAGGCCCTCCATGCCTACCTCGGCATTGGCGCCTACTACGCTGTTAAAAACATCGTCGAACACCAGGTCCGATTCGGATTCGGATTGGGCGGTGACAAAAGTGGCTTGTTCTTCTTCCTGGGGTGTAAGTGTGTTGGCGCTGTCTTCTTTTTTACAGCCAACAAACAGTAACGTGGTGGCCAGCACAGGTGCGGCCAGGCGGTTTAGGAACGGAATTCTCTTCATAATTGTAGTTTTAAAATAGGGTTGTTAAGAAGGGCGTAAAGAAAATATGTTTAACGCAGATTTAAAAATAGTGGCAGTTTTGGTGGTATGAAATCAATACTCGTTGATACTCACGCACATATTTATTTGCCTGAATTTGATATAGACCGGACAGCATTGCTTCAGCGGGCCCTCGATGCCGGTGTATCGGCCATCTACCTGCCGGCCATTGACGCGGCCACGCATAGTGCCATGCTGCAAACCGAAGCCGAATACCCCTTTTGTTTTAGCATGATGGGCCTGCACCCCTGCTCGGTAAATGCTGGTGTGGAAGCGGAACTGCAAGTGGTGGCCGATTACTTGGAGCAGCGCCGCTTTGCGGCTGTGGGCGAAATTGGCCTTGATTTTTACTGGGATAAAACGTTTGCCGACCAGCAGTACGTGGCTTTTCACCGGCAGATAGAACTGGCGATGCAGCACGATTTGTCCATTGTGATTCACTCACGCAATGCCACCGACGAATGTATTGCCGTGGTGGAGCAATACCCGGGCTTACGGGGTGTTTTTCATTGCTTCAGCGGCAATACCGCACAAGCCGAACGATTGATGGAACTGAACTTTTTTTTGGGCATTGGCGGGGTGGCCACTTTCAAGAACAGTGGTTTGGACAAGGTAATTCAGGCAGTGGGCCTATCGCAGGTAGTGCTGGAAACCGATGCCCCCTACCTGGCGCCCGTGCCCTTCCGCGGCAAACGAAACGAACCGGCTTATACAAAGCTGGTGGCCGAAAAGCTAGCCGGCCTTTTGGCGCTGGAATTAGACGAAGTGGCAAAAATTACCACTGCCAATGCAAAAAAGCTGTTCCGGATAGCCGGGAAACCTTAAATTTGCCACCCTTTCCAAAGGAGACTTGTCCGAGTGGTTGAAGGAGCACGCCTGGAAAGTGTGTATACCTCTAAAGGGTATCGAGGGTTCGAATCCCTCAGTCTCCGCCCAAATCAATGTCAAAAAAAGTCAAAAGCCTGCAAATCGCCTGAAATGCAGGCTTTTTTGTTTTACTCCGTTGTCAAAATCACCCAGGAAACGCCAAAAAGTAGTGAGTAATTCGTGAGTCATCCGACTGACAGGTGCTGACTCACTCAACATGGAGTAAACGGTTAGTTTTGAATTTGTTCAGAATTTGAACCTCTCCTTTTTCCGTCTTTGCAAATCGTAATTTGTTAACCTCGAAAATCAATTACGATGTTAGAGAAAAGTTTTGGGTTTTTGTTTTACCTGAAAAAGCCAAAAAATTACCAAAAAGGCAACATGTCGATTTATTTACGTATCACAGTAGATGGTATTTCAAAGAAATTTCTACCAGCCGGGAGTGGGAACTCTCCAAATGGCATGTTCATGCGCAGAGAGCGGCCGGAACAAAGGAAGAGAGTAAAGCGTTGAACGTGTACCTGGACACATTGCAATCGAAATTTTATGAGGCCATGCGGCGACTACTCTAAAACAAGCAAGCCATCACGACCGAACTACTACGGAATGTTCTAAAATGCAGAACGGAACGGGCAAAAATGCTGGTGCAAGTTTTTCAGTACCACAATGACCAGATGCAAACCTTGGTGGGAATTGAATACGCACCCGCCACGGTTACCCGGTTCAAGATGAATCTCGAGCATACCAAAGCTTTTCTACAATAGAAGTAGGGAATTTCTGATATCGAAATCACCCGTCTAAGTTTTGAGTTTGTTTCGGAATTTGAGTTTTGGTTTAAAAGCGTACGCAAGTGAGGCCATAATACAACGATGAAGTATGTCGCAAACTTGCGGAAAGTAATTAGCCGTTCTATTCGCAATGGCTGGTTGCTAAAAGATCCTTTCCCTGGCTTCAAAATGACAAAGAGGGAAGTGGAAAAGGCCTTTTTGATGGAAGAGGAACTGCAAACCATAAGGGACAAAACCTTTGCTATGGAGCGGCTGGAGCAAGTTCGCGACTTCTTTCTTTTCTGTTGCTTTACCGGACTTGCATATGCCGACGTAAAAAAGCTCATACAAACTGAAATTTTTATTGGCATTGATGGTGAAAAATGGGTTTTCACTAACCGGCGCAAAACGGAGACGCCTTCAAGAATTCCTCTGTTGCCCTTTGCGCTTGAACTGATTGCCGAGTATAGAAGCCATCCTGTTTGTGCGACAAAAGACCTGGCGCTACCGGTGCCCAGTAATCAAAAGAGAATGCTTATCTAAAGGGAATAGCAGATGTCTGCGGAATAACCAAAATACTTACTTCGAATCTTGCGCGGCATAGCTTTGCGACGACCATTACGCTAACAATGGCGTTCCAATCGAAAGTGTTTCCAAGATGCTTGGCCATATCAATCTGCGAACTACTCAGCACTTCGTTAGATGTGCACAAGGCAGCATTGAACCGTCACATCCGGAAGAGCGCTTTTGATGGCTTTCAGCGCACTCTTGTGACTATCACAAGTGATGCTTTCGATGTGCACGCCTAGCTTTAAGAGGTTATCCAGGGCTTGTTTTATATCTGAAATGTGTTCGCCATCGGTAATTCGGATAAGCTGTGTATAGCCATCGTCGTCATTCTGGTAGCAGACCATACAAAACCGCTTGAAGTAGGAAGCGTCCATGTGCAGGTGAACACCACTTCTTTTGATGGTTTTGACGTCAGGGAGCGTGCTAAATACCGGTAGAACAGCCGCTGTAAAGTCGCTCTGGAAAGCCCACTGTTGCGGTCCAGCGTAGCAAGGGTCTGCCTTTCCACTATTCACTTCCAAAACCAGCTAAACCGGTTCTCTTCCCGCTGACCAGGAGCGTTACAGGTAAGCAAAATGCCACAATTTTACACCTAAATCGCTGTTTACCTCCCTGCTTTCCCCATCTGATAACATCAGAAAAACCGCAGGCTCAGCAACGTTTTTTTACTGCTTTTCATCCAACAAAAAAAATTTACTGAAACTGGTTTCAGTAAACTTCCTTTAAACCTTGCTGGAACTGCATTCCAGCCGATTTTACCAACTATTTTTGAGTACTACACCTCAATAGGTGTCAATCTTTTGCACAAATCGGTGCACATATTCGTTGATAAAGTCATTAAAATCATGGCCTGTGGCCGGGTGTAACCCCCGCCTTTGCATTAGTTCCTGCGCACTCAATTCAAGTTCGTGCTTGAGCTTACTGGCATACTCTTTTTTCATTTGCTGAAAACGAAACTCTTCTTCATGCCGGTTTACCTTCTCGATTGAAGAGAGGAAGACTTTTTCCAGCAAGAAAAAGGTTTGGTTTGCCTGATTATGGAAACCAATGTAAATGTCGGCATTGTTGGTGCTCATTGCATTTGAATTGTCGCATCTGGGAGACCCTTAATTTTTATTCAGCCCGATAGGATGGAAGTGGCTGTTTTTCTCAGCTATCGAAGCTGTCGATGGTTTTAATTCTTCTACATAAATGGTTAGAGTTTGGAGGTCCAGTCCGTTGAGGTGCTTGATGGCGTTTTGCGCCGATTTGTCGTCTGCGAATTCCACGTATCCAAACCCTCTGGATCCACCCGAGATGACATCCTTTACCACTTGTGCGGTTCGAACCTCTCCAAAAGGCATGAATAACAGTTTAAGCTGAACATTGCCGATAGCATCATCTAAATTAAAAATGTACAGGATCATGATAAGTCATTTTGGGTCAATTCACCTGATGCATTGCCGAAGGCAGTTTTGTCTGAATGAGCTATCATTCATGGCGTTTGCGAAGAAATCCTCCAAAAGGTAGGCTATTGCAGATGAAAACGCTATTTTATTATTCTCTCTTTCAACTAAATCACAAACTTCGATTTGCTATACATTCATACAAACCTTTTATTTGAAAAGTCATTCACAAGCCGATGGATGTATTATGCCACTTGCAAGTAAGGCGGGCTGTATATTTTGGCGGATCGGTCTTTTAGGTCCGGCTGGGATACCTTTTTTATGGATGGAGGATAGAAACGGAGGCTGTCGGCTCCGAAGAGGCTGCGTGTTTCGCTTTCATAGAACATGGTACCCCTGGAGCCCTGCCATTACACTTTGTGCGCCGCTCCTATAAACACGATGAACCTGCTGGTGCGAAATCACCCCTCCATGCTTCTGTACTCAAATAATAAAACAGAAGAAATGTAGCTATGCAACTTATGTAGAAGTAGTCTCATAAATGAAAATAGGATTTTAGAAAGATCATTATAGAGGTTAAGAGCAAAATGGCTTTGAATTTTTGCTCTTTGTTTTCGTGGCGGCCAATGCAGCGCCGGTAGTTGAACAGCCAGGCAACGAATCGCTCTACTTTCCACCTTCGTTTGTAGCGCCTTGGTTTTCGCCCGTCCTGTGTTTTTGGCTTTCTCCGACTAGTTCTTTATGGTGCTATCATCTCCACCCCCCGTTCTGCTAGTCGCTCATCCAAAGGGTCGCTGTCGTACGCTCTGTCGCCGATGAGTTTTTCCGGCAGTTCATCCACAAATCTGTCCTCCAGGGTCTTTTCCGCTAAAGTGACTTCATGATGGCTTGCAGATTCGATCCGGGCAGATAAAACAACACCACCAGCGTCCGTGATTGCCATTATCCTACCGCCTTCACCCCGCTTAGTCTTTCCTACAGAAAGCCCCCTTTTTTCGCCAGCGAAAACGTGCCGTCAATAAAGCATTCTAACGTGTCTATGCCGCCTCTTTCCTGTAGATCACGAGCCAGCGTTTCAATCATTTTATCAAAGACGCCTTCCTGCACTCACTGCTGAAAACGCCTATGGCAGGTTTGATAGGGTGGATACTCCTTGGGCAACTCTCGCCAGCGGGCGCCGATTTTCACCATCCACAGAATGCCTTCCAGCATGTCTCGTTTATTTCTCCAGGGGCGGCCCTTGCCATCACTTCTGACAGGGCCATCTGGAACAAGATACTCAATCTTCTCCTATTGCTTTT
This sequence comes from uncultured Flavisolibacter sp., assembly GCA_965365435.1. Classification (GTDB taxonomy): domain Bacteria; phylum Bacteroidota; class Bacteroidia; order Chitinophagales; family Chitinophagaceae; genus Flavisolibacter. The sequence continues at coordinate 18,923 of CBDUBQ010000042.1, read as the reverse complement.
CTGTCAATCGCATCCTACAAAGCTACAACACCTATTTATGAGACGACTTCTAGTCCTATTTAAGCGTATATAACAGCAGTAAGGAAAATATAAATTGAATGTGCTAAAAATGATTTAAGAAGGAAAGTTAATTGGTTCGGCTAAAGTAAAACTGCACTGCATTAGGAGTGCAGTTTTACTTTCTGATCTTCGCGATGCACTTCGCCGAAAATACAAGGCGATTTTGTTCGGCAGTTTAGAAGCTCCTGCCTTTCTCCTGGAAGTACCTGCTGACAATGGATAAATGATCCGGTTCATCTTTAGAATTTATTTACGGAGTAGATCGTTAGTGAATGAAGCGGGAACATTTACAAATGCCATCATACGGGGCATGATAGTTGCCCACAGTAAGCTACCTATCGGTTTGGCAACAATATCTTTCCTTTTTGCCGAGGCCTGGCGCCGCACCAATTTCTCACTCCTAAAAAATGATATCATGACAAAGATTATGTTCTCCTTGTTCTTCTTGCTTTTTACCTTAACTGGTGTCACCGCCTTCTCTCAAAAATACAAGTCGGCGTCGGACACAGTTAAGCTAAATAAAGAAATAGTGGAAGTGAGTAACGATGTGGCAGAGATCACTGCGAAGCTCACGATTGCCCAAAATAATTTGCCGGGCTACACTTCAAAAGCAAGTCAGGCCAAAAAAGATGCGCAGGTAACGGCGCAAAATAGCAGTGACCAGGCTTACAAAGCAACCAACGGCGACTTAGGTGACGCGAAAAGTGCCAGGAAGAAAGCCAAAAAGGCCTCCAATGACGCCGAAGATGCGGCTGACGCGAAAGATGACGTGAAAAGCCAGGAAAAAAGGATTGATAAGCTGACTGTAGAACTGCTGAAAAAACAGAAGAAGCTGAATGAATTGGATGCCATGCTGACCACCATCAGGGTAATGCACCAGTAAGGTCGTGTTTCCGGCAACATACATTCAGCAAAAAACCAATAACCCGCCGGAGTTGTTTTTTGTTAGACCAGCCGCATTACAGCGACTGGTCTTTCTTTTTAAAGTCGTTCCGGCCATTCCGGAGATGGCGACGCTAACAGGCCTGGTGTTTTTGAGGATGTATCTCGAAATAGAAGACGGCCAGCATCATGAAAGGATTTTTAGTGCAAACCCCTGCCGGCGATCGGCCTACACAGTATCAATTGCTCATTGAATACCGCTTATTTCATTTTGCGAAACAAGTCTAATGCTTCGGCGTATTTCCCCTCCAGACTCTTGGCGTCACTCGTGCCGATGTCGGCTCTTTTGACATTGTCGTCAGGCGTCCATGTAAATGAATCGAACATGATGCCGTTACGAAACAAGTCAAACACAAATCTGTCGCCGGTTTTGTTAGGGCTTACTTCAACCGTAGTACCGTTTTGAAGCTGGTAAGAGATGGGAAACGTCATCCGGAAAGGTAGCCAATATAGGGCAGCGAAGAGATTATCTTTCAAATGACGGGAAGGGGGGATTAATTTTTGCCGCAAATCTCGTTTGCGTGGCGGCCTACCAGTTTCCATCCGCCTGCCTGCCTTTCCCAAATATTGGTGAATCGCCGTTTGATGATAGGCGTTCCGCCGATTTTGCTGGTTGTTGACTGAACTGTTTCACTGCCCATAGAAAAGGCAAAATTGCCTTTCACGGTAACGTGTTCCACCTCCCGTGTAAATCCAACGCGTGGCCGCTTCAAAACGGCTCTGTCGAGTGTTGTTCTGCCTGCGAAATTGATGGCATTATCAGGCGCATTAACGGTGAAGTCGGAGGCCCATAATTGCAGCAGCATGCCCGAATCTTTCTGAAGAACTGCCTGTACTTCCAGTTGCTCCAGCCGCCTTATTTCTGCTTCAGCACTGTGCGTCTGTGCCGACAAATTAGCCGAGGCAAACACAGTTGCGATCACGATAAGCTTTTTCATGATTTCTGAATTAAAGGAAACTGTTGTTTTGTAGCAAAAGGTAAGTCATTGCATCTTCGAAAGTCAGAATGTTTTCTATTACAAACTGCTATCCCTTATTCCTTTGGTAAAATTGCTGTGTCGGCCGTGATCTTTCAAGCCAGATTTATTGATAGGGGAAACAAATACGTGCAACAGAAATTTCTGTTCTTGCACCGTCTGCGTTCGGCAACTCCTGTTGCATAAAAGCAAATGCGGGAAGTGTGATCAGGGCAGTAGTGCAACTTCTGAGGGAGAAAAGAAAAAGGAGAATGCGGCCCGGATGGCCTACCTTTAAGCGACTGGCATCTTGCAATATTTCAATCCCCGGCGTCAAGCCCAATTTTGCATCCTGCTTCCCTTTTACGCTTGCATTCAGAAACAACTCAGGTTTATGTATCACAAATTCCAAATTGGCGACACCGATCGCTTTGACGCTGCGCATTTTCCTGAACTGGGGAAAAGCCTTGCCGTCATGGCCGGGATGTTGGTGGGTGAGCCGGCCTGTCCGACAGCAGACATGCTGCTCTCGTTTGTAAAAAATCACTGCATTGATTCCCAAATGGTGGTAAATCATCCCCGGCTTGCCGGCCGGATCAGCACAAAGGAATTACCACTTGGGGTAATGGAAGATCTGTTTGAGGCCAGCCGGAAGAATCTAATTTTTCGCCAGGAACTTGAATCGCATATCCGGTCAGGTCTCAGGCTTTCCTGTGAATAAAACAAACGGTGAAAACAAAAAATTACTGTGGATGGAGGTAACGGCCCAGGTAACGATTACCACGACCCCTGTCCCGTTCATCAGGCATGAATAATCAGCTGGCCACCGACGGAATGACGTTCCGGATTTACCGGAACGGTAACTGTTTTGGAGCTGTGCCACATTGAGCTTATTAAAATTTCAGACTTTCAGGCCTGCCCGAAGAGCTGGTAGTTGTATATGTCAACTCTGTAATATCGGAAGCAAACACCATGGACGACGAGGCCGTTAACCTGGTTAAGAAGAACAGTATAGAACTTCAGGTGCAGGATTTTTTATAATTTTTTGTGCATTTCTTCATACCGAATAGAAGAAAATATCATTACGTGCCGGGAGTCTTAAAAAAAGACAATAAGATATCAAGCCACGAACTACGGCTCGGAAACTATGGGTTTGTGAATGAAAAACTGGAGCAGGTATCTATGATCAATGGATCGTTTTCTGCCACTACACTTTTGGCTAACAGTTCAAAAGACCGGGACGACATGACAAAAGTACACAGCCTCGAATCGCTGCAGCCGGTGCCGATGAGCGATACTGTGTTAAAGCAGTGTCTATTTGTGTACCACGATTATTTTAAATTTTGGCAGCTCATTACCGGTGGCGCCAAAAACCGCTCGGATATTGATATTGACGGTGATGACAATATTCTGAATTTTATGCGCCGTCCGATGGTGAAAAAAGTAGCCTCCCTTCACCAGTTGCAGAATATTTATTTTAAGCTGAAAGGGAAAAAGCTTGTCTTCCGAAACAACCCATGATCAATGATCATCGTTAGCATTGTTTTTGACAGGCGCCACAAACCTGTCTGTTTTAAACAGCCCATGCTTTTTCTGATTTCCGCGGGCTTTATGCCGTCACATAGCTCTCGGTCAACCATGTTTTATGAATAAAAATGGCCCCATCATTGTTATTGAAGATGATATTGACGACCAGGAAATTTTGCACGACGTTTTCCAGAAGATTAATTCAGGCAATGAAATTATCTTTTTTCTTGACCCGGAAAAAGCGCTGGATTTCCTAAATTCAACGACAATTGTCCCGTTCCTGATTTTGTCGGATATCAATATGCCGAAACTGAACGGGCTTGAATTGAAACAGAAAATTCATACCGATACGCAGTTGCAGACCAAGTGCATACCCTACCTTTTTTTCACAACATCGGCGGAAAAAAAGGCAGTTATCCAAGCCTACAGCATGTCGGCGCAGGGTTTTTTTCTCAAGCAAACAGCCGTGGGCGAATTGGAAGAAACGCTAAGGGTGATCATTGCCTACTGGCAGCGTTGCTTTTCGCCCAATGCCTTTTGAGTTGTACTTGTCCCTTCCGCGGTTTTAACCGGCTTTTGGTTGATTATTGTACTGACTTTCTTTACAGGCCGGCCTATAGAAGCTAACGATTAACACCTGGCTTCGCTAAATAGAACTACTTTGCATCTATTCACCAGAGGCCGCAACAATCTCTCTCCACCGACAGGCTTTTTCTGAAAGAATTTTTCAACAAATGCAATGGGGGCTGCTGCAATGGGCTGCCTTACGAACAGCGAAAATAACCTATATGATAGATGCAAAGGAGATCAGGGCTGGTAATTGGGTCATGACACATGATGACACCGATGTGGTGCCAAAAACGAAAAGAGCTTATAAGCTGGTGAAGGAGGATGAGTACAGCTTTACGTTTGTCGGGCGATATTTCCCTATTCCTTTGTCGGCTGAAATCTTGGCTGACAGCAGTTTCAAACATTCGTTTGGGAACTGGTGTAAAAATTTGGATGCCGATGGAATAGAAGAAGGATTGCCGTTTTTGCGCTATAATCTAAAGGCCAACCAGTGGTATCTTTTTGAACGGCGGTTGCCTTTTCAGCCAGCCTTTCTCCACCAATTGCAGAACCTTTATTATGCCCTGACGAATAAGGAGTTAGCCATTAGTTTGATACAGGTCCCGACAGCTAATCATTCGGATGGATCAGCGTGGGATCAGAAGCCGGCTTTTACAAAAGGTGCTTTTTAATGGAAAGACAGTTGGTTATTGGTGAAAGTGTTAGCAACCCCCCGGGCAATCGTCACCGATCAACAAAAAACGAGATTGCTTTTGCGGCATTTTGCCTCAACCAACTGGAAAGCAGCTTATCACCAACCCCGTGCGGTATGCATGAAACTATTCATTAAAAATATGGTCTGCCTTCGTTGCAAGCTTGTTGTGAAAGATGAAGTGGAACGGCTTGGCCTTATCTACGACGACGTGAAGTTGGGTGAGATAACCTTGAAAGACCCCGTTCTTCCAGCCGACGTTGATGCGTTAAAAACGGCTTTGGGACGGTCGGGATTATACATCATTGACGACAGGAAAAGCCAATTGGTCGAGAAGATAAAACAAGTGGTAATAGAGCAGGTCCATTATTCCGACGAACCGCTGCTGGAAAACTTCTCCTCTTTTCTGTCCGCTAAGCTACATTACGACTACACCTATCTTTCCAATTTGTTTGCCGCTACGCAGGGGCTCACGCTGGAACATTACATAATCAACAACCGCATCGAAAAGGCCAAGGAACTTTTGATTTACGAAGAACTGACAATCGCCGCCATTGCTGAACGATTGCATTACTGCAGCGCTGCCCATTTGTCTAAGCAATTTAAACAAGTAACCGGCTACACAGCTACCCATTACAAAAAATTACGGCAATTGCGGTTTGATGACCCATCGGCCAATCAAGGAGAAACAAAATGAAAGCAGAAATTGAAGCCGGCGTGGCACACATCATTGTCGAAATTATCGAGTACATCCCAAAATCAATCGTGAGCAGGACTATCTTAAACAAATCCACGGGGCACGTTAGTGTCATGTCTTTCGATACAGGTGAGGGCTTGCTCGAAAAAATATCACCTTTCGACACGTTTGCGCAGGTGATAGACGGACAGGCTGAGGTGAACGTGGACGGAAAGCAATTTTTGCTAAAGACGGGTGAAGGCATGATCATTCCAGCCCACCGCACAAACCGAATTCATGCCAACGAACGGTTTAAGATGATATTGACTGTCATTCGGAGCGGATACGATGACTGAGCCGGCACCCGGTTAAACCTGTAAATCATACAATTGCTGAAACGAATAATATTGTGGCGTGACACACCAATAAAATCAGTTTTAATCACCGTATCAGTAAATAACCACCCTCCCTGCCCAGTGGCCATTCGTACACGCCAAATGTCCTGAATTAGCTGGTAACCGTCCTGGTTGACAGCTACTCCGAATTTTTTATTAGGAAGCAATTATTTTGCCGGCCTGATAACGATGTTCCAAGCCATTGTTGCAAACAACTCTCTCTCTTTGCTTTTCCTTGACGATGGCAATACGGTGTACTTAAAAATGATCGGCCAGGCAGGCGCCAAAAGGATCAGGCTGCCAGTGTTGGCATCAGAAAAAGGCCGAATAGAAATTCGGCCTAAAATTAAAAAACACATGAGTAAACAGGCTGGCAAAGTTCGCTTGCCACGCCTTGATAAGTACTATACAATTCAGGTGACGTTGTATATAATTCGCAGTGAGGCACCGGTTGCTGGCTGCCATAGGCGATGAAGGTGCTATTAAATGGCCTCGATAAGGTGGCGCACAACTGGTGGTACTAAACTTTGTTTATATTTTTCGCCTGTGGTTTTGCCGTATCGTCTTATCTGTGAATTATACAGTTGTTTGCACCAATTTTACATTCGTTGGTGCACCCGAAGATGCGACCTTTGATGAGGTCTGGCAAAATGCTTTTTGCTATCCGGTGATTAAGCAACCTTCACTATGTGAAGTGCGTAAAAGAGGAGATATGGCAGAAGAGCAGTACATAGTTTACCTTAACGACGAAGATGAAGATGACCTGGAAATGCTGACAACCGCTTTGCAGAACAAAACCTGTATTGCTGCCGTACATTGTTATACCACAACGCCGGAACTGATCCGGCAATTGGCTTCGCTACCCGTCGCTGCACTGCCCGACCTGATTGTAACTGACTATTATATGCCGCCTGCCGCTCAAGGTGAATTGATTTACTATATCAGAAGCCAACGGCGAATGGATTTGGCAACTCTTATTGTTTACACAACCTTGCTGCAGGAAGTCAAAAAAAAGATGCTGCTCAACCAGGGCGTAGATGCCATATTCACCAAAGGAAATACAACGCGGGAAATAGAGGATCATGTTAGCACTTTCTGCCGGATTGTGGCCGGTAAGAAGCTGACAGCATAATGATGCATCTCGACTTATTCATTTCGGGCGGCCTGCCGCTGCTCAGATGGCTGTAGAGTGTTACTAGTAAAATGAAAAAAACGTATGGATAGTGATAAACGGCAAATTGTGAGATTTGCACCCAAAGGAGAAAACAGCTTTTATGATACAGTGGCAGCCAACGTGAAAAATTATTTTTCTTCTAACGAAGTTTCGCCTTACGCCAATAGCGAAATGTGGGTGAAGACTGTTTTTATGCTCTTGTTATACTTTGTGCCTTACGTGTTAGTCGTAACCGGGATTGGCGCAGCAAATATCTGGCTGTTCCTTGGCTTTTGGTTGTTGATGGGACTGGGTAAAACCGGTATCGGCACCTCTGTGATGCACGACGCCAACCACGGAACCTATTCGTCACGGAAAGGCGTTAATCAGGGGATCAGTTATGCACTGGAGATGATCGGTGGTTATGCCGTGGCCTGGCGTATCCAGCACAATGTGCTGCACCACACCTATACCAATGTGCAGGGCATTGATGAAGACATTGACACGATGGGGTTGATCCGGCTTTCGCCGCATCAGCCGGTTCGATGGTTTTATCGCTACCAGCACATTTACGCCTGGTTCTTTTACATGACTATGACCTTGTACTGGATGACAGCAAAGGATTATCTTTCACTCTTCCGTTATCGAAAACACGGCCTACTGCCAAAGCAAAAGGCGGCGTTTGCGACAACCATTTTTCGCATGACGCTGTACAAACTGTTTTATTACGCCTATGTTTTGGTGTTACCTCTTCTTTATTCTGACATGGCCTGGTATTGGGTTGTTGGCGGATTTGTGTTGATGCACCTGACTGCCGGCCTGTTTCTTTCCTGCATTTTCCAGCCGGCACATATCATGGAGAGTTCCGCATTTGCATTGCCTGTTGAGAAAGAAGGCAGGCAGCGCATGCAGGATTCGTGGGCGGTACACGAAGTAATGAACACTGCCAATTTTGCTCCCCGCAGCCGCATCTTTTCCTGGTTTATTGGCGGGCTGAATTACCAAATAGAGCACCATTTGTTTACCGGCGTTTGCCATGTGCACTATAAAAAAATAGCTGCCATTGTAAAAACAACGGTAGAGGAATTTGGCTTGCCGTACCACGTGCAGCCCACTTTTTTGCAGGCGTTGTGGGTGCATGCCAAGATGTTGAAGAAGCTAGGCCGGGAAATGGGTAAGCCGGTAGTGGCGTAGTGCCGTCAGCTTTATGAAAAAAAGATCTCTCTTTCTCCATTAAAAATCTCTTGCCACTCAACAAACTTTTTGTACGACAAAAAGAAAATGACCTTAACCGGTTTTAAAGATTACATTGCCCGGAGTGAAGGGCAGTGCCGCCCGCCAGCTCCCGTACCGGTTTTGGTTTTTTAATTCATTTCATGGTGGTAACAGTTGTCAGAAAAAATGTTTTGTTCAAGCCCGATTCAAGCCGTGTAATTGCCCGGTTTTTAGCAACCAATCCGGAACGCAGTGCAGCATTAATAAAAAGGGTGATGGCGCTTTCTAAAAAAGATCAACACGAAGCCCTTCGGCAGGTGCTTCGTAATTTTTCTAAGCGCCACCGCAGCATCTCTGCTGTATTTGAACGAAATTTTACCCGAATTGCAGGTCTGCTCGAAACCATGGGACTGGCCGAACATCCCTTTAGTAGCGAAGAAAAGCTCATCATTGGCTCCTATTTTACCATGGAGTATTCAATCGAGGCGGCCGCATTTTTTAACCCATCCCTTTTTGCCGATCCTGACCAATCGGAAGTGGCAGCCGGCGAAAAAAGAGTGATCCTGAGCTTCCGTGCAACGGGAGAAGGGCATATATCCTCCGTGGTTTTCCGGTCCGGCATCATTGATCGTAACAACAACATTACGCTGGAGCCACCCGGTAAAATGCTGGAGTCGCCAAAGCAGGTGCGCAATCATATTTACCATAAAAAAACCTTTCTCAGCAAGCTGGAAGAAATGCAAACCGGAGGCAGCAAAGTTTACCCGGTAATCATGGAAAAGCTAACTGAGACATTCACTTATGAAGAATTGAAACGGTACGTGGAAGAGACCCGGGCTACCGCGTTGAACGACATTCAAAGCAGCGTGCTGCTCAACGAGATGATGTGGCTGGCCTCCTCGCATTACGAGATGGATTATTCCGTTGACACCGACATTTCTGAAAGGGTGATTTTCCCTATTGCCGACACCGAGATCAAAGGAATCGAAGACGCCCGGTTTGTGCGGTTTACAGATGAAACTGGCGAAGCGATCTATTACGCCACTTACACTGCCTACAACGGGATTGCTATTCTGCCAAAACTTTTGGTGACCAGAGATTTTTACCATTTTAAAGTAATGCCCGTACACGGCGAGGTGGCGCAGAACAAAGGGATGGCCCTTTTTCCCCGGAAAATCAAGCGGCAATATGCCATGTTGTGCCGCATGGATGGGGTTAACAACTACATCGCGTTTTCCGACAACATCAATGTGTGGCGCAAGGCGTCGCTTTTGCAAACGCCAATTTTTCCGTGGGAGTTTGTGCAAATGGGCAATTGTGGCTCGCCTATTGAAACGCCGGAAGGCTGGCTGGTGATTACGCATGGTGTTGGACCAGTGCGGGAGTATGTCTTGGGCGTCAGCTTGCTCGACCTTGAAAATCCAACGAATGTGATCGGCCGCCTGCCGTACCCTTTGCTTATTCCGAACGAAACGGAACGGGAAGGTTATGTGCCCAACGTGCTGTATTCCTGCGGATCGCTTATTCACAACGATCAGTTGATTATTCCGTATGCCATGTCTGATTATGCCTCCACCTATGCCACTGTGAATCTTCCGGAGTTGCTGGCCGCGCTGAAGGCGTCAGGGGCTGGCAACTAAGACGCTAAAATTTTTTCGTACACCCGCAGGTATTCAACTGTCATTTTTTCTTTCGAAAACATCGTTGTCGCCCACTGCCTGCAGTGGCTTCGGTTGATGTAACGGAGTTGTTGAACAGCTTCCACCGCATCCGCTATCGAATGAACCAGATATCCTGATTCGCCCTGCCGGATCAATTCAGGCATAGCGCCCCGGTTCACGGCAATCACCGGCGTACCGCAACAAGCGGCTTCCACTACGCTTAGGCCAAACGGTTCGTCAAACGAAATGAGGTGCAGTAGTGCGGTTGCATTTCCCAACAATTGGTTTCGCTTTGCGGTACCACAGTTGCCGGCATAAACAACCATTTTATCGTCTATAGCCGGAAGAACCTGGTTGTTGAAATAAACGACATCCTGTATCAGTCCCGCGATGATCAATTTTTTCCCGCATTGCCTGGCTACTTCAATTGCTTCCCGGGTGCCTTTTTCAGGATGAATACGGCCAAAGAAAAGCAGATAATCATCCGGATGTTCAACAAAGTCGAACGCAGCGGTGTCAATGCCATTGTAGATTGTGGCGGTGTACTGCAAGTCGGGATGGCGGTTGCTATGGCTGATGGAAACGTAATGATTGGTGGAATTGTATTTTTTATACACTGGCACAATCAACGGCGATGAAAAACCGTGAATAGTGGTGAGCACCGGCGTTTGCACCAGCCTTGAGTATGTCAGTGGCAAAAAATCATAATGGTTGTGAATCAGATCAAACTCGCCAGCCCGCTCAAAAAGGTGGCTGATGTGCAGACATTCTTCCACTTTAACATCAATAGATGGATGCTCCGCATAAGGTTGTTCACTGGTGTAGGCCAGACTGCCTTTCGTGATTGAATCACCGGTGGCAAATAAGGTCACACCAACGCCTTTTTCCACCAAACCTTCGGCAATGTTTGACGCTACCTGCTCCCAGGGACCGTAAAGCCGTGGTGGGGTTCGCCAGGCAATAGGCGAAAGTATGGCCACCTTCATGCCGGTTCGGGTTTGTAAAAATCATCGAAGGCCGACAGCACTGTCAGGTGGGAGATAAGATAGGCGAGTGTACTCTCCGCACCCTGGTTGCGGTTGACGCCATAACTTTCGAGGCCGTCACAGCAACCTTTCGTTTCAAAATCATAAAGGCTCATGCGCAAATCATTCTCGCCTAAAAACCACGTAAAAGAAGTGGACAACTGATTTAAGTAGGCCTTGTCTTTTGTGAGATGATACGCTTCATGAAACATGAGCACCATCGCCAGCGCATCAATAGGCTGCTGTGCAAATCTTGACTGGTGGCCATTCTTTATATACCATTGCTCGTTGCCCACCACCGATAGAAAACCTTCGGTCAGCGTAATGGACGAAAGAAATTGCATGCTTTCCAGCGCCACTTCGGTGATCGTTTCTTCGCCCAAAATACCGGCGGCATGTAAGAGCGAAAGCGGCAGCATGGCATTGTCATAGGCCAGCAAACTTTCGAACCAATGCCAGTTCTCTGATTTTTGCTGCTTGTATTCAGCAATCAATTTATAGGCCATTCGCCGCAGCATTCCGGTCATGCCTTCATCGTGCGCATTGATCTTCAAATAGTAACTGATGCCGATCATGGTGTTAGCGATGCTGCGAATGGATTGCAGCTTTTCAAAATTTGGCGCTGCTTCAAAAAAGATTTCTTTACCCGATTGGAAATAGGCATCGTTAGGTGCATTAGCCATCAGGTAGCCCAGCGACCAGATGGCCCGGCTAAATGAATCCTCGGAGCCTCGTTCATCCAGAAAGTTCCGGCTGAAGCTTAAGAAATTCCGGAAGGTGCCATCGGGGTTTTGCATGTAGTGGATGTAGCTCAGGTAGATGGGCAGCAGGTCCAGCGCCAGCGGTAGCTTTTTTTGTTTGAACGCCATTACCACTAACAGCAGAGCCCTTGCATTGTCGTCCAGGCAATAACCTTCTTTCAGGTTTGGAATGCCGAATTTGGCGTGCTGAATGATACCTGTGTCATCGGTCATGCGTTTCACATGATCAAGCAAAAAGGGTGGCAGCAGCAAAGGGTCCACAACGGCATCTTTCGTTGCCGGTTCGTCCCTGGATAGTTGTAACATTTCACTCGCCAGGTTAGCATAACGGGCGCCAATCTTTGGCCAGGTAATCTGCTGCCCGTAGCTATAGGCATTCTTGCGGAGCGCCGCTATTTTTTCCGGATGGGCAAACAAGTCAGTTAGCAATGTGGCCAGGCCTTCGTTATCGCCGAAGTTGAAAAGGCAGCCCCGGTCGTTGGTCAACAATTCTTCTGCATGCCAGTAGGGTGTCGAAATAACAGCAGCACCCGAACCGACCGCGTACGATAATGTACCGCTGGTGATCTGCGCTTCGTTGAGGTAAGGGGTAATGTATATGTCGGCGGCATGGAGGTATTGAAAAAGTTCTTTTTCATTGATAAATTCATTCAGGAAGATGACGTGCTTTTCCAGACCCAGTTTTTTCACCAGCAGCAACAGCGAAACACGGTACTCTTCGCCGGCGTGCCGAAGCACGGCGGGGTGCGTTTTGCCAATAACGATATAAACAGTTTCAGGGTATTTGACGACAACGGCGGGCAGGGCTTTAATAACGGTTTCGATGCCTTTGTTGCGACTGATAAAGCCAAACGTAAGCAACACTTTTTTCCCTTCCAACTTGAACTTTTTTTTCACGGCCGCATGTTCATACCGCAGGTCAGGGAACCCATGTTCGATGAGCTGGATCTTACCGACCGGAATTTTATAAATACCAGTGAGAAATTCCACTGCCTTTTCGGTCATCACCACTACTTGGGCTGCCATCTTACAAATCTCTACCAGGATGGCTTTTTCGTTGTATGATGGTGATTTCAGCACGGTGTGGAGGGTAACGATCAGCGGCAACTGGAGCCGGTAAAGAAGGGGCAGCACATAGATGCCATTCTGCCCGCCGAAGATGCCGTACTCGTGTTCAAGAATACAGACATCGGCGCCGCTGAAGTTGATGAAACGTGCCGCTTCCAAGTAGTCTTCCTGTTGCTCCTGATGAATCTTAAATTTCACTTCGGCAGGATATTGATAGGAATCGGCGCCGTCATCCATCGCAATCACGAGGCTTTCGTTATTGATTCCGTTTTCGGTTGGCCCGGATACAGCTGAAACAAGGTTCTGCGTAAAAGTTCCAATGCCGCATTCTCTCGGCGGATAGGTTCCTATATAAGCGATTTTCATAATTTTTTTTTGGTCTTTATGGGCCCATCGGCAGTAAACAAACACAGAAACAGGAGATGTGAAGCACTTTCAAAAACTTATGACGTCAGCGTGTTCTTCGGTGCGAATTTTTTTTGCCTCGCAGCCGGCATTTGCCGTCGCTACCCCAACGGGTGGGAAGTGGTTAGAAGGGCCACAGTCGTAAACAGCTATCGGGCAGAGCTTCTTCAATAGACTGTTTTTAATGGTGGTGTGCTGGCAGGCACTGCCGGTTTGATGCCTTCATCGAAAATGGAATTGAGCTGATGAGGAGAGGAGGTGCCATCCCCGTTTCATTTCCAGAAAGCAACCTGTTGCGTTTATGTATTTCCGCTGAAATATTGTGTGTTGAAATCAACCATCAGGCTGTTCAGTTTTATCCATGTTGTTCTGTTTGCGAGATCAGGTTGATCTAACACGATCTTAATTGATTGACAAATGCTGTGTAATAATCGCCGAAGGTCGGCATTGCCGGAAATAATTGATGCCTCAGAGAGCGTCTTTACCTTATTTTGCAACTTCTCCAAATGCTCACGTTCCGTTTCAGGGTTAATGATTTTGCCAGCGGCAAATCTTGCCTGCAGACTTTGTAATTGCTTTAGAAAAGCGGTGGTGCTTAATGGTCCTTTAGTGGAGGTAAAACAAACAGACACCATCGCGATAAATAGTGCTCCCAGAAATATCATTAGCAAAACCGGAACAAACGCGGCATAGAGCTTCTTCTGGGTTCCGGCTCCTGTAAGGATCTTTTTTATCGGTTTGATATTCATGAACCCTTTTGAATAATTGAAGGAATGGTTTGGCAGCAGAAGGTACACTATTCCTCTGCGATTCAATGTTTTATTTTCTGAATTGATTTTGAGAGACAAAAATTGAGCTTTGATGAACCTGGCGGAAAGTGGCAGTGCCTTTTCCTTTTGTGCGCTTTAGCCTGCGGTTGAAATCTGCTTTTACCTGGCAGGAAACAGAAGACGTGGGATGTTACTGAAATTGTAAGTAAATGTGATTGATGGTTGCGGGATTCTTCGATGTCATTCGCTGCCTTCGTTGCTTTATGCCCGGTGCTAAGCAGCAACGCTACAGATGTCATTCGCCGGGCCTGCATCTGTCACATTCCCAACACCAGGCAGGCCCTTTCATTTGCGGGTTTGCCTGCTGGGGCGGCAACTGTGCCAGGCAACTCCTGCTTAAGGGGGAAGGGAAGTTCAGTCTTCATCATTTTATTTTCAGCCCAGTGTCATTTGTGTCAGGAGGAACAGGGTATAATCTGATACATTCCAATTCAAGAGGTGCTTTCATACGCCAGTAATTATGGGCGGAATCATTGTTGATCGTTGTTGTGGGTAAAACAGGCGTTGACTGGATATTAGTTCCTTCATTTGATTAGATTAAGTCTACCTTACATAGCATATCTGACAAAAAATGCGGCCAATCAAGATAACTCAGTCTTTCACCAGTCGCGATTCTGCCAGCCTGGAAAAATACCTGCAGGATATTTCCAAAATCCCGATGATAACGCCAGATGAGGAAATCATCCTGACTAAAAAAATCCGGGGCGGCAACAAACAAGCGCTGGCTGTGCTGGCACAGTCGAATTTGCGCTTTGTCGTTTCCGTGGCCAAGCAGTACCAGCATAGGGGCCTTTCATTGCCCGACTTAATCAGCGAGGGAAATATAGGCTTGTTTAAGGCGGCGCAAAACTTTGATGAAACCAAGGGATTTAAATTTATTTCTTATGCCGTATGGTGGATTCGGCAATCTATCATACATGCCATCAATACCAAATCACTGCTTATCCGGCTGCCGGAGAACCGGGTCAATCAACGAAACAGGATCCAGCAGCATATTTCCCAGCTTGAGCAGGAATTGGAAAGGAGTCCATCGGTTGATGAGATTTCCCAACAAGTTCATCTTACCGTGAAGGAAGTAGAACAGATCACCTGTTCGGCCATACAGCATGAAAGTCTTGATGTGCCATTGAGCAGCGATAACATGGAAAGGACACTCCTGGATGTTCTGAGCTGCAAAGCTGGTGCAAAGGATGAAGATTTCGCCAACACCAAATCGCTGCAATATGAGATAAAGCGTTGCCTGTCGGCATTAACACCCATTCAGGAAAAAATTGTATGTTGGTTTTTTGGAATCGGCCGGCAGGAAGAAATGCATATTGATGACATTGGCAGGAAACTAAATTTATCTGCGGAAAGAGTACGCCAAATCAAACAAAAGGCTATCCTGCAACTGCGAAAAGAAGACAAGGCCGCACTGCTAAAACCGTTCATGGGTTGACGGCTTCCCAGGAAAAAGCCTGCATCAGGCTACCTGATTTTTACCTGGCGCGTTTGTTTCTTTGTCATCAATCGGGGCATGATAATTGGTCATTACTAGCAGCTCCATTTCCCTCCTTAATCGCCCCGCCGGGTTTTGAGCTGCAAGGCCGGGCATGTCCGATGATTCTCCTGATGAATTTATTATGAAAAGAAATGTACCGTTTCTGTTGGCTGCTTTTTGTCTGATGTCTTTCGTTCCGGCTTCCTCGCAGAAATACAAGTCCGCCTCCGATACGGTTAAACTAAACGAGAAATGGATTGCACTCAGTAACGAAATTGCTGACCTTAATGCCGTTCTAACCATTGCTCAAAACACTTTGCCAAGATATGTCTCCAAAGCAGCCAAAGCTAAGACAGCTGCGCAAAGTACGGCACAGGAAAGCAGTGAACAGGCTCAGAAGGCAATCAACGGTGATCTGGGAGATGCGAAAAGCGCAAAAAAGAAAGCAAAAAAAGCCCTTACCGATGCAAACGATGCCAGCAACGCCACCAACGATATTAAGAAGCTGGAAAAGAAGATTGATAAACTGACAACCAATTTGCAAAAAAAGCAAAAACCCGGCAGGAGTTGTAAGATATGCGAACGACCATTCGTCTAATGCACGAGTAAGCATTTTTTTTTAGAAAACATACGCTGGTAATTCCTCATAATTTAAATCAACAACATGATCCCCTGTCACGACCTGAGAACCGGGAATATAATTCTGGTTAATAACCGCCTCCGTAGAGTTACGATGATTAGCAATAGCCAGACACTTACCGACCAATCAAAAGTGGGGGTGGAAAGCAATACCTACGATGAAAACGAGAGCTACCCGGTAGCGGACATTCAGCCGGTGCCCATGAGTGCAGCGGTCTTGCAGCAATGCAATTTTACCCACCAGCAATACCTCAGGTTCTGGCAGTTGATAGGTACTTATGCAGAGCCTGTAGAAACAGCTACTGACTCTGAAGATGATTTTGTGGAATTCTTACATCGTCCGATGGTGAAAAACATCGCATCACTGCACCAATTGCAAAACATGTATTACATGCTTTTTAACAAAGAACTGGACTTTGACGTGGAGATAACCGTTGTGGTGGACGGTACAGTAAGAGGTGTCGCAAAAAGAAATTAACTGCTTTTTTTCGATACTGGACAACCGGCTGACTTGTTACCGAGCATTTTTTGTTTAATTCGGTGCTTCGCACGCCTAGTAAGTGCGCTTATTGAAGTTTTGTCACAAAGACCTTTTTACACAAAATTTGTGGGGTTTTATAAATGCCCCGATGAGTCTTTCTTTTGGAGCCAAACTTTAAAACGCTCAAGGGCAATTTGCGCATGGTCGTCAATAGTTGGATACTTATAGTTAGCTGGCACATTGGCTTTGACACTTCGCCGGGGCTGCTCCATCGCATTTAGTTCCAGACCCTGATGCAGCAACTCGATAACCAAGATGTTTAATCCAGCAGCAACCTTCACCGAATCCGGGCTAATAGCAGGGTACTGAGCGCCTAAACCTACCATTTATCGAAGGTCCGCTTTGTCATTCGGCCATAAGTGAAAGTAAAAAGAATAGAAGTGGATGGCAAAATCCGGTATTCGACAACTTGCTACCGGTGCTGTTAGCAGAATATTGGTTTAGCTACCTCCTCGTTTGAACCATTTAAGCTACTTGAATCAATGGCAGAATCGAACGCTTAGACCTGCGTAGTACCGTCGGCTACTTTTCCTAACTTATGCTTGCGAACAGATGCTTTAAACACCGAATAGTGTCGAAATAAAGAGCAAATTTTATACCTCTGCGAGGCGATTTGCAACGAGTGAAAAATTAGTGAGTGATTCGTGAGTAAACAGAAAAAGAGTTTTTCAATACATTGATTCACAAGCGGCAATTGAGACAGGTTCGAATCCTTCACTCTTCACAAAGTTGATTCTCAAAGTCGTTCAAAGCCTGTAAATCCTTTTTTACAGGCTTTTTCATGGCAGGACGATTTTCAAAAGCCCCAAAAAAAGAGCTAAAAACGAGGATGTAAATGGCACGCAGGGCTTCCTTCTCTTTTAAAGCTCTTTTTCATTGCTATGTGTTTTTTCCAACCTGCTTGCCAATGAAGGGAGTGTTCTTTCTATTTCTTACGCAGCACTCTGTTTCACCCAAATTTTAATTGCCTTTCCAACGTTTCGCCGGTTAAGGATCAAATCTCGAATTCAACCGCAAATTGTCTTGCTGATGTGTATGCGCCAGGGCACCGGTGCAAACCCTGCCACCTGGCTACCGTTCGCCATCACGCCCATACGATCATTTTTTTTGATTGATCCGAAGCCGTGGCGCTGTTATTCCTTGTCGCGGCAACCCTGGTGGCCGTCATTCATCCATAAGTGCATTCCGTAATGGCCGCACAAGCGCCAAAAAGATGAGTTAATATCATGTGAGTATAAGGTAAAATTGAAAAATTGCCGCAGGCGAATTGCGTATAGTTTTATGCGGAGTTTAGATTGCTTGATAGATGGTTAGTCTTTTCACACCGCCTGCACGGCAATCCCGTTCAGTGCCGGAGAAGGCAACCGGTAAAAGAATGAACGCATCGCGGCAATGCCGGATGCCCGTCAATGGCAGCGGACTTTTGGTCTCAAATGCGTTTATTTTTTCTTTCGGCGATAGCCGGAAACCAGCGAGCAATGCCTTCGCAAAAAAAATTTTGAAAATTCTGCAGACATGAATGTGAACACTGTTATTCTGCGCTTTTTTTTGTTGATAGCCTTTTTTGCCAGTGGCGGCGGCGCCGTACGGGCGCAGAGCGGCGACCAGATACTGGACGGCATTGGCGAAACCGGTTTGATTGCACGCTATTTGTTCGATGGTGATACAAAAGACTGGTCGCGGAACAACCTGCACGCAGGCCTTCCCGATGCCGGCGCCAGCTTTGTCAATGACCGCCGCTTTGGAAAAAAAGTATTGTCGCTCTCCGGCAGTTCCACTGCTTTTGTCACCATCCCCGGCGAGGCGCTCACCGATCTCGAATCGCTCAGTATTTCCGGATGGATCTACCTGCGGTCAAAACAAAAAGGCCAGCGCTTTTTTGATTTCGGCAAGGACGCCGGCAGCCATTTTTTTACTGCTCCCGTGGGCACGGCATTGGCCGAAGGTTACGAGGCCGCCATCACCGCCGGCCAAAGCACGGCAAAGGGCGTAACAGCCCCGGCGCTCGATACGGGAAAATGGGTACACATCGCCGTTGTCATTGATGTTCCTTCCAAATCCATTCTCACTTACATAGACAGCCGCCTGGCCGGTGAAGCAAAAGAAATTCCGCAGGAACTGGCTTCTGTTTTTGGCACCTCATCCGCCGGCAAATCGCTGTACATTGGTAAGTCACTGGCCGCCGGCGACCCGAACCTGAATGCGCTGGTACATGACTTTCGTATCTACCGCATACCGCTCAACAGCCGGCAGGTGGCGGGCATCTACAACGCGGCCCGCCGCGGCCGTGGTCTGAACGAAGGATCGGTCAATGCTTCGGGCCGGCGG
>CBDUBQ010000041.1:0-57941 GCA_965365435.1 uncultured Flavisolibacter sp. | reverse complement strand
CCCTGCCGTTAACACCGGCGGGGATACAGCAAAGCGTTGAATGGTCGCCGTTGCCCACATCCTCTTTCAAGGCTGCATCAACCAGGGCGTGCAACCGTTCGTCAAAATCGTTGATCATGCTTACAAAATTAACCGCGGATGAGTGCGATTTTGGAAGGAATGACGCAGATTCCCTGCCAACGGTTTTTGCGAAACAAGTCAATTGTTTTCCTATAGAAATCGAATGACAAATCCGCCACGAAATTCTGTGGTTAAACATAAAAAAGGACTGCTCTAAAAGCAATCCTTTCAATCTGTTTATAATCGAGTGAATCCGTGGTCCTACATCGCCTGGAAGCTGATTTCCTTTATCCATTGCCTGCCGGTGCGATTGGTCATGAGCACCGTAGTGCGATAGTTACCGGCGCGGGTGTATAGCGTACCTACGCAGAATTTCGACTCTCCGTTCTGGCCGTTGAATTTCACTTCGAAATTTTTAACGCCTTTTGTCTGAAAAAAGTCCTGCAAAATGGCTGTTGCCTGCGACCGGCTGTAGCTATCGCTCTTCGACGGAAGCTTAATTTCAATAGCGTCATCGGCATTTTTTACCAGCTCGCTGGCATTACCGCTGCGCAGCGCATTCACCACACCATCAACGCTTTGGGCGCGGACAGCCACGGAAAACAACAGCAAAAAAAGACCAGCAGAGAGATAAGTAGCTATTTTTTTCATATACCATGTTTTAGCCGGCCTGCTGAGAGCGAAAATAATGCCACACCGGCGCAGCGAATTTTGGCCGTGTAATATAAACAAAACCTTCACGAATAGTTAGCTTTGCCCCCTTTAACGCAAATTATGACGCCACACCGTAAAGTTATTTTAGTTGTGATGGACGGATGGGGCCTCGGCCAGGTACCGGCTTCCGACGCCATCCGCCACGCCCGGGTACCCTTTGTCTCTTCATTATACAGCCAGTATCCAAATACAACGCTTACTACCTGCGGCGAAGCAGTGGGGCTGCCCGATGGCCAAATGGGCAATTCGGAGGTGGGCCACCTGAACCTTGGCGCCGGCCGCATTGTGTATCAGGAGCTGCAACGGATCAATGTCGCCATTCGCGAAGGCGAGCTGGCTACCAACCCGGTTTTGCTCCAGAGCATTCAGCAGGCAAAAGAAACGGGCAGACCGCTGCACCTGCTCGGTCTTGTGAGCGATGGCGGTGTCCACTCTCATCTCAACCACCTCAAAGCACTGCTTGATATCTGCCAGCAAAATGACCTCCAAAACGTTTTTATTCATGTGTTCACCGACGGCCGCGACACCGATCCCAAAAGCGGGTTGGGATATGTGCGGGACCTGGAAGCGCATTGCCGCCAGTCGGTTGGGAAAATAGCCACCGTTAGCGGCCGCTATTATGCCATGGACCGCGACAACCGGTGGGAAAGGGTAAAGCTTGCCTACGATGCCCTGGTAAAAGGCGCAGGCCAGAAAGCCTACGCTGCAGAGGAGGCCATTCAGCGTTCTTATGCCGCCAATGTGACCGACGAATTTATTCTGCCAACGGTGATTGTAAACAGCGCCGGAGAACCTGTGGCCACGATGCAGGATGGCGATGCCGCCATCTGCTTTAACTTCCGCACCGACCGTTGCCGGGAAATCACCAAAGTGCTGACGCAAATGGAATTTCCCCAGCAGGACATGAAACCGCTGGCCCTGCATTACACCACCATGACGGAGTATGATCAAACCTTTAAAGGGGTGCATGTGATTTTTGAAACCGACAACCTCAATAATACCCTGGGCCAGATCATCGAAAACAACGGCTTAAAACAAATTCGCATTGCCGAAACCGAAAAATACCCGCACGTCACTTTCTTTTTCAGCGGCGGCCGCGAAAAGCCTTTCGAAGGCGAACAGCGGATTATGGTGGCTTCGCCGAAAGTGGCGACGTATGATCTGCAACCCGAGATGAGTGCACCGGAAATAACCGACGCCATTGTGGGCGAAATTCGGACCGGCGAGGCATCGTTCATTTGCCTCAATTATGCCAATGCCGATATGGTGGGCCATACCGGTGTATGGGAAGCCGCCATTAAAGCCGCGGAAACAGTGGATAGCTGTGTGCAGCGGGTGGTAACGGCTGGCCTCGAAAATGGCTATACGATCTTTCTCACTGCCGATCATGGCAATGCCGATTACATGATCAACGCCGATGGTACACCGAATACCGCACACACCCTCAACCCCGTGCCTTTTTTCGTCATTGATAGGGAGTGGAAAGGCACGCTGAAGTCCGGCAAGCTGGGCGATCTGGCCCCCACCATCCTGACGATGATGGGCCTTGGCATTCCGGAAGAAATGACGGGTGAAATACTGATATGACCAACGCCGGCGCCGCCATCAAAGCGGTGCCGGATCGGTTTTAATCCGTTATCTTGCAGACCGCCTGCTGATTGTGAAAAACCGTCTCTCCCATATTGCGCCCTTTCTTTTCCTGGCCTTTTTAACACTGCCCCTGGTGGCATTGCTTCTGCTACAGGGTACGCAATGGTGCCTGCAAACAACAGCCGGCCTGCGAATGAACGGTCACGAGCTGGTAACCGTGTCGTTGCCGGCGGAGGCGGTGGTGTGGCATAAGGCCGAAAAAGAATTGACGATTCAGGGAAAACTGTTTGATGTAAAACAGTACCGGGTAGCCAATGGCACTCTTACCGCCACCGGCTACTTTGATGAGGAAGAAACATCCGTTATCTACTTGCTTTCGCGATTGGCAAGGCCTGAAAAAAGCGGTGCATTGCTGCAGTTTGTACTGGCCCTGCACGGTTTTATACTCCTGCCCCTTTTCTTTTGGCTGGGCCCCGAAAACCGGCGACTGGTTCACCATACAGCTTTTTCTTTTTTTCTCCCAACGCCTCCCGGTTTGATGGCTGAAAAGCCGCCGCAGTCCACTGCCATCTGTTTTTAGCGTCTTTTCTTTTCTAATCTATCAAACCAGCCATGAAAAAAATTTTCTTTTTCGCGGCATTGCTGTGCTTTTGCCTGCACAGCCTTGCCCAATCGGATACTACGGTTAAAGACCTCGATGAGGTGATCATTTATTCGGGGAAATTTGCCGAACGCAAAAAATTTGTTTCGCAGAAAGTGGAGGTCATCACGGCCCGGCAAATTGCTCAGATGAATGCGCAAAACACTGGCGACCTTCTCATTAACACCGGAAATGTTTTTGTACAGAAAAGCCAGCAGGGCGGCAGCAGCCCGGTGCTCCGCGGCTTCGAAGCCAGCCGTGTGCTGCTGGTGGTGGACGGCATTCGTATGAACAATGCCATTTACCGGGCCGGTCACCTGCAAAATGTCATAACCGTTGACCAGAATATGCTGGAGCGGGTGGAAGTGCTGTACGGCCCCGCCTCCACACTGTACGGCAGCGATGCGCTGGGCGGCGTGGTGCTGATGCGTACCAAACAGCCGAAGCTTTCCACCACCGGCGAAATGCTGGCCACCGGTTCGGCCTTTGTGCGCTATAGCACGGCCAACGACGAAAAAACGGCCCACTCCGATGTGAGCATCGGCGGGCGGAAATTCGCCTGGCTGCAGTCTTACAATTACAGCGATTTTGGCGACCTGCGCATGGGCAATAATTACCCTGACAAGTATCCCAACTTCGGGCGCCGCAGCCAGTACGTGGCCCGCATCAACGGCATTGACTCTATTGTTGCCAATAAAGACGACCGGGTGCAGCGGTTCTCGGGTTACCGCCAGTGGGATCTTACACAAAAGTTTCTTTACAAACAGAACAACAGCATCACCCATTCGCTGAACCTTCAGCATTCCAATTCAACCAATGTGCCCCGGTACGACCGCCTTCAGGACGTGCGAAACGGAGTGCTGCGTTTTGCCGAATGGTATTATGGCCCGCAAACCCGGTACCTGGCCGCCTACGAGTTTAATGCCGGCAATGCCGGACCCTTTGAAGAACTGCGGGCCAATGCCAATTACCAAAAAATCCAGGAAAGCCGCCACCAGCGCGACTTCCGGCGCTACGACCGGCTCGACAACCGGATAGAGAAGGTAAACGTTTGGGGCTTTGTGGTAGATGGCCGCCGGCGCTGGCAGCAGCACGAGCTGACGGTGGGTATGGACGGCCAGTTAAACGATGTGCAATCCAGGGCTTTCCGGCAAAATATTCAAACCGGGGCGGAGTCTCCGCTTGATTCCCGGTATCCAAACGGCGAGAACAACATGAATTATTTTGGCCTGTATGCGCAGCATATTTGGAAGCTGCTGAACGGCCGGCTGATCATCAACGACGGCATCCGGCTGCAGACGGTTTCGCTGCGCAGCACCATTGCCGATAATTCGTTTTTCAATTTTCCGTTTACCGAAATAAAACAGAGCAACACTGCCGTTACGGGTAATATCGGCGCCGTTTATCTTCCTTCTGATAACACCCGCCTGACGGCCAGCCTGGCCTCGGGGTTTCGCACACCCAATGTGGATGATGTGGCCCGGATATTTGAGTCCAACACGGCATCGCGGCAATTGATTGTTCCCAATCCGGCCATTAACCCCGAATACACCTACAATGCCGACCTGGGCATAACCCACCGCCGGGGCAACCTCCGGCTGGAGGTCACCGGTTTTTATACCTGGTTTCGTAATGCTATTTCGCTGGCGTCATTCCGGTTTGGCGGGCAGGACTCTATTACTTACAACGGCACAAGGGTAAAAGTTTTTGCCAATCAGAACATCAACCGGGCTACGGTGTATGGCCTGAACGCCAATGTCACCGCCGACTTTCTCACGCACTTCCGGTTCTATTCCACCATCACTTATACCCGCGGCCGTTTAATGCCGAAAGGCGGCGGCGAGGTTCCGCTCGACCACATTCCGCCGGTGTATGGAAAAACCAGCCTGACGTTCACGCATAGCCGCCTGACGGCGGAAGTTTTTGCCCTGTACAACGGCTGGAAACGCCTGGAAGATTACAACCCCAGCGGCGAAGACAATGTGCAGTATGCCACGCCGGAAGGCACGCCATCGTGGGCAACGCTAAACCTGCGCACCTCTGTGCAGCTAACCAGGAAGCTCAGCTTTCAGTTTGGGTTAGAAAACCTCTTTGACCGGAACTACCGCTACTTCGCATCCGGGTTTTCGGCCCCCGGCCGCCATGTGATTTTGGCTTTGCGAAGCAGTTTTTAGACCGGCCGAAACCGTTCGGGCCGGAGTTTAAAAAGCAGTTCCGCACTGCCGTTTAAACTCCGGCTTTTTTATGCCCGGGGCATTCGTTGGCCGATTTTCGGCACCCATGCAGCATTTGAACAGAAGTTTTGTCTTAACTTACAGGCAACCAATGAAAATCTATGACTGAGGAAGCCCTTTTGCAAGGCTGCATGAAAAATCAGGCAACCGCTCAACGTGCTTTGTACGATAAGTACAGCCATAAAATGTTTGCCGTCTGCTACCGTTATGCCCACAACCGTGAAGACGCTGAAGACATGCTACAGGAGGGGTTTATAAAGGTTTTTTCGCAGATACACCGGTTCGAAAACCGCGGTGCGCTGGAGGGCTGGATCCGGCGGATCATGATCCACACCTGCATCAACATTCTGAAAAAGAACAAGCGTTTCAACGAAAGTGTGGACCTTATTCACGCCGGCAACCTGCAGGTGCGGGAAGACTCCATTCCTTCCATTGTACAGGCCAAAGAAGTAGTGGAGTGCATTCGTATGCTACCCATCGGGTACCGCACGGTGCTGAACCTTTACGCTATCGAGGGCTTTTCGCACAAAGAAATTTCGGATATGCTGGATGTGGAAGAAAGCACCAGCCGCAGCCAATATACCCGCGCCAAAGCCATGCTGGAAGACATACTGCTAAAGAAAAACATCATATACAAGCCAAAGGAGCCGCTTTATGCCGCTGCCGGAGGCCGCTAACGATCCCAAAGCTTGACTGACCATGATGAGAGAATTTCGAGATGAGAATTTTGAAGAATACCTAAAACGCAACGCCGACAACCTGCGCATGAGAGCACCGGACCGCGTTTGGCAAAAGCTTTCGGGTGAGCTGAACAAGGGCAAACGCAGATTTGGTATGGGCCTGAGCGCATTTTTCCTGGTCACATCGGTGCTGGGGTATTTAACCATCAACAACCAGTCGCGTCCCCTGAGGCCGGCGGCACAGCCGCTTTCGAGCCAACAGGATTCGCCCGCCGAAACCTCATCTGCCACTGCAGAACCAAACAATGCCGATGAAGGCGCAAAAGTGATTGCTTTGGTGCCCAGAAGCTACCCGGCCATTCAACAACAAACACCGCAAAGCCAGGCCATTATTGCAGAATTACCGGTCACCGCTACTTCGGAACAAACCTACATAGAGGAAGATCAATCAACGGAAGCCGATGCCATTCCATCCTCGGTTGATGCGCCGGTACCGCAGGAAGAAAGCGGGGCAACAGCCGATACGCCGAAGGAAGAAACGCCGGCGTCCACGGCATCCGCCATCGAGAAGGCTCCCTGGACGATAGAAAGTGCTACCAATCTTTATTTTGTAAAACGCAAGCGCAAGGAAAGCCGGTTTCAAACGCAATACCATTTTGCACCCACCATCTCCTATCGCAAGCTGTCGGAAAACAAATCGTACCTGCGCAACTCCCCGCAGCTATTTGCCCAGAACAATTTCAATGCGCTGTACAACAGCGTCAACAGCATGGTCACCCACAAACCCGACATTGGGTTTGAGTTTGGCCTTACCGAAAAATATTCCGTATCGGAAAAGCTGCGCATCCGCGCTGGCTTTCAGTTCAACGTAAACCGTTATGACATCAAGGCTATTCATGCGCCGTTTGCCCTGGCGGCTATTGCGCTGAACAACCGCCGCACATCGGGCGTAGATTCCGTTTGGGCCATAGCCAACTACAGCAACGTTCAGGCTTCCGGCCATGCAAAGGCCAGTTGGCTGCAGAACTATTCCTTTCAAATGTCGGCGCCGGTGGGCGTAGAGCTGGCCCTCAAAGGCAACGACAGAATGCAGTTTGGCATTGCCGGCACTGTGCAGCCCACCTATGTGTTGGGCGACCGGGCGTACATGATCACGAGCGACTACAAAAGCTATACGCACGTGCCCTGGCTGCTGCGCCGCTGGAACGTAAATACCGCTTTCGAAACCTTCGTCACTTACCAGTCGGGCCGCACCCGGTGGCAGGTGGGGCCGCAGGTCCGGTACCAGCTTCTTTCCAGCTTTATCACCAACTACCCGGTCAAGGAAAATCTGTTTGATTTTGGCCTGAAGATCGGCGTGTCGGTGATTAAGTAACTGATTCAAGGCTTTCTTTCCCTTCCCGCCGGCAGCAATAGCAGCGGGAATTTTTCGTTTTAGGGTGATGCCTACATTTGCCGCTATGCGTAGTTTGATTACCGGTACAATTTGCCTGTTGTTGATGGCGGGCTGCAAGCCGAAAAAGAAAACGGCTGCCGTGCCGGCCGACCAGTTTTTCCCCGTACCGGCTTATATAAAAGGCGAGCTGGCCAGGCTGGATACATCGCTGGCCAGCTTTTACAAAATTGAAACGGTAAACGGACGGTCCGACACAGTGCCCATCCGCAACGAAGAAGCCCGGCGGTATGCACAGGATTTTGCCGGGGTTCCCGATATTGCCTCCGACGAATTAAGAGACGATTACGAGCTGACGGAGGCTTTCGACGATATCCTCGGCTCCTATGTTTTCATGTTTACCACCAAAGAAGACCACCCGGTGCGCCGCGAGCATGTGGTGCTGGACACAGAGCAAAACAGCGAGGGCAAAAACAATATTCAGTCAATCTTTGTAGAGCTGTGGCAGACAAACGGCGACACAGCCACCCGCAAGAATATGCTGTGGGAAGCCGGCAAGAACTTCCAGATTACCACTATCAGCGAAGCCGGGGGCGTTCAACAAACAAAAAAGCTGCAGGTATTTTGGAACGGTTTTAACAGCAACACTCAGTAGGCCGGTTAGTTAAAAGCTTGAACCGTTGGCAGGCGCAACAACAACCCGTGTACACCGGCACGGGCGAATTTTGGAACTTTTATTATGACGCAGAAAGACTTTCAGGAGATTGCCGGCTCGCTGCCACAGGAGCCGGGCATTTATAAATATTACAACGAACAAGGCGAACTCTTATACGTTGGCAAAGCCAAAAATATCCGCAAACGGGTCAGTTCTTATTTCACCAAGTCCGTCAACAGCTACAAAACCCACGAACTGGTGCGGCGCATACAGCGCATTGAATTTACCATTGTACATACCGAGCAGGATGCTTTTTTACTGGAGAATTCGCTGATAAAACAATACCAGCCGATGTTCAACATTGAGCTGAAGGACGACAAAACCTATCCCTACATCGTTATTAAAAACGAACCTTTCCCAAGAGTGTTTCTCACCCGCCAAAAGATCGAAGACGGCTCGCAGTATTTTGGGCCTTACACATCGGTGGGGAAAGTAAGGGAACTGCTCGATTTCATCAAGCAAACCATTCCGCTCCGCACCTGCCCGCTGAACCTGACGCCACGCAATATTGAGAAAGGCAAGTTCAAGGTTTGCCTTGAATACCATCTTGGCAACTGCAAAGGGCCTTGCGAAGCCTTACAGTCCGAAGAAGATTACAATGAAAACATAAGGCAGATAAAGAACATTCTAAAGGGCAACCTTGGCGAGGTTATTCAACATTTTAAAAAAGAAATGAAAGGCCTTGCCGAAGCGCTGGAGTTTGAAAAGGCCGAACGGGTGCGGAAAAAGATCAATTACCTGGAGAACTACCAGTCGCGTTCGATTGTGGTGAACACCACGCTGAAAGATGTGGACGTTTTTAATATGGTAAAAGACGACGGCATTGCTTATGTCAATTACCTGATGGTGAACAACGGCGCCATTATTCAAACAAAAACCATCCGGGTAGAAACGCACCTCGACGAAACACCGGAAGAAACGCTGGCGGCGGCCATTGGCCAGCTACGCACCACCTTCAGCAGCGAGGCTCGCGAGGTAGTGCTGCCCTTCAACATAGAGTACGATGAGCCCGGCGTGGCCCTTACCGTACCAAAAGCCGGCGATAAAAAAAAGCTGCTTGATCTTTCGCTGAAAAATGCGCAGTATTTTATTGACAGTGTGCGTAGCAAGGAAAGGCTCAAGGCTCAAAAGGTGGATAAATCGGCCGTGCTGCTGCAAATTCAGTCGGACCTGCAACTGCCCGCCGTGCCGCAGCATATTGAATGTTTCGATAACTCAAACCTGCACGGCAGCTACCCGGTTTCGGCCATGGTTTGTTTTAAAGACGGCGAACCCAGCAAAAAAGACTACCGCCTCTTTAATGTCAAAACGGTGGAAGGAATCAATGATTTTGCCACCATGCGGGAAGCCGTTTACCGGCGATACAAGCGGCTAAAAACCGAGGGCAGCCCCTACCCGCAACTGGTGATTATTGACGGCGGCAAAGGCCAGCTAAGTTCGGCTTACGAAGCTATTGAAGAACTGGGACTGCAAGGGCAAATGACATTTATTGGCCTGGCAAAAAATGAAGAGGAGATTTTTTTCGTGGGCGACAATCAATCACTCAAACTTCCGTACGACAGCGAAAGCCATAAACTCATCCGCCGTATTCGCGACGAGGTGCATCGCTACGGCATCAATTTTCACCGCGAAAAGCGCAGCAAGGGCACGTTTAAAAATTCGCTGGAAGGCATCAAAGGCATTGGGAACAACACCGCCAACCTGCTGCTGAAAACATTTCGCTCCATCAACAATATCAAGCAGCAGCCCGAATCGGAGTTGGCCAGGGTGGTAGGGGTATCAAAGGCAAGGATCATCAAAAGTCATTTTGAGAATCCGGAGGAGTCTGAAAGCACAGCCGGAAATTAGGGGATGACTGGCGGATTGATAAAAGCCGCCTTATCAATTTCATATCTTTAAACAAAGCAATAGTTATGGAAACGGCTGACAAAGCAAAAATTATTGAAGCCGTTCAGGAAACAGACGATGAGCGAGTTTTATTAGCCATAATGCGATTATTGCTGATTAAAGAAGATGCTGACATACCGGACCGGCATAAAGAGGAATTGGACAGCAGAAACAAACGTATTGATGCAAGTTTGAAAAATCACATAAATGGAGCGATATCCGCGACGAAATCAAATCTCTTGATTAAAGATGTGGCAAATAGAAGTTGCTGACTCTGCCCGTCAGGATACAAATAAATTTAACGCTGGTACAAAGACCAATTAGTTACGGCGCTCAAAAACGTTGTTGATGAGCTGAGCGAGGCTATCGGAAGTTTGCGGGAAAACCATATTGATTTTCGACCTGTTTATAAGAATAACAGAAAGCTTACTCTCCGGCATTTTCCCTGTAACATTTACTAAAAGAGAAAAGAAGCCGAACAACTTGTCATCATGCTGTTTTAGATAAGCAGCGGGGAAACAACGTGATCAATGACCGCCTGAGCGACAACGAGTAGATTTTGCCGCTA
Source organism: uncultured Flavisolibacter sp. (assembly GCA_965365435.1). GTDB lineage: Bacteria > Bacteroidota > Bacteroidia > Chitinophagales > Chitinophagaceae > Flavisolibacter. The sequence continues at coordinate 47,460 of CBDUBQ010000041.1, read as the reverse complement.
CTTCTTCTATTCCTTTCTTTGCGGTGCTAAAGTTTTTTGCTGAAGCCACTATCAGCCTAATTTAAAACCGATAAACCAAACCCAAAATGAGTTACATAGCCGAAATCTTTGCCCGGCAGATCCTTGACAGCCGCGGGAATCCAACAGTTGAAGTAGATGTCATTACCGACGACGGCGCCATGGGCCGTGCCGCGGTGCCCAGCGGCGCCTCCACCGGCATTCACGAAGCCGTGGAGCTGCGCGACGGCGATAAAAGCATCTACGTAGGAAAAGGCGTACTGAAAGCCGTGACCAATGTGAATGATACCATTGCTCCCGAATTAGTTGGGTATGACGTAGCCGACCAAACCGGCATTGACCAGTTGATGATTGGCCTGGACGGTACCGACAACAAAAGCAAGCTGGGTGCAAACGCTATCCTTGCAGTAAGCATGGCGGTAGCCAAGGCGGCCGCCGAAGAAGCAGCCCTGCCCCTGTTCCGTTATGTAGGTGGCACCAATGCCAAAACGCTGCCGGTGCCGATGATGAATATCCTCAACGGCGGCGCCCATGCCGACAATAAAATAGATTTCCAGGAATTTATGGTGATGCCGGTAGGCGCCTCTTCGTTTAGCGAAGGCCTGCGGTGGGGAGTGGAAATTTTCCATGCCCTGAAAACCGTGCTGAAGAAAAAAGGCTACAGCACCAACGTAGGCGACGAGGGTGGTTTTGCGCCCAACATCGGCTCCAACGAAGAAGCCATTGACACAGTAATGGAAGCCATCAATGCCGCCGGCTACAAAGCCGGTTCGCAGATCTTTATTGCCATGGATGCCGCCAATAGCGAACTGTATAAAGACGGCAAATACACCTTTCATAAAAGCGATGGCAAAACCCTGAGCTCCGATGAACTGGTAAAATTCTGGGAGAACTGGGCAGCCCAGTACCCCATTGCCTCTATTGAAGACGGGATGGCCGAAGACGATTGGGAAGGCTGGAAAGCCCTGACCGAAGCCGTTGGCAAAAAAGTGCAACTGGTGGGCGACGACCTGTTTGTCACCAACGTCACCCGCCTCTCGCAGGGCATTGAGAAAGACATTGCCAACGGCCTGTTGGTAAAGGTGAACCAGATTGGGACAATTACCGAAACCATTGATGCAGTGAGTATGGCGCAAAATGCCGGTTACAATACCATTATGAGCCACCGCAGCGGCGAAACAGAGGATAATACCATCGCCGACCTGGCTGTGGCGCTCAACTGCGGCCAGATCAAGACCGGCTCAGCCAGCCGCTCAGATCGGATGGCAAAGTATAACCAACTGATCCGCATCGAAGAACTGCTTGGCGCATCGGCCTACTATCCAGGTGCCAGGCTAAAGTTTGGTAAGTAAGCTGGCAAGTTGAAAAGTTGATAGGTGGCTGCCCGGGTACCTGTCAACTTTTCAGCCTTTCAACATTTCTCTACCTTCACTCCGCAAAGCCATGAAACAGCTACGCCTCCTCCTAGCCATTGCACGCAACAAATACCTGCTAACACTCGCCGTGTTTGCGGCATGGATGCTTTTTTTCGACAAAAACGATGTATTTACCCAAATGCAGCGCCGCCGCGAACTGGCGGAAGTAGAAGACAGCAAGGCTTATTTTGCCCAAAAAATAGCCGAAAGCAGAAAATTTTCGCAGGAGATGCAGTCCAATGCTGCTGCCATAGAAAAATTTGCCCGGGAGCGGTATTATATGAAGCGGGAAAACGAAGATCTGTTCCTGGTGCGGCCGCCCGATACCGAATAAATCCTGGTTTTCATTCGTTATTTATCCGGCAGGCCACCCCGCTATCTTCACCCTTCTCCCGGCCTGGAAAAACCGTATTTTCCACGCCCTGCACAATAAGGGAATTTATCCTTCGTTTTAAGAACCATAGTAGCGAAAACGGTTGCACAGTTGCGCTGCCTGTAGGACCAGAAGTCAAAAAATTGCCATTCAGTAAGTTTTTGTAAATTTCTTTTGATTTCAGCCAGGGCAACGGACCGGTTGGCACAACATTGTTTTATCGCTCTCCACCACTTATTCGAAAGTCTATGCACAATTTCACGCCGGAGGACCTGCTGTTGTACCTGTACAAAGAGGCCACTCCCGAACAAACCATTGCACTGGAAGAAGCTCTGAAACAAGATTGGACGCTTCGCGAAAAACTGGCCGTGATGAAGACCGCCATGGAACGGCTGAACAACCTCACCGAAACCCCTCGCACCGAAGTAGTGTTGAATGTACTGAAGTATGCTGCCGCCCAGCAAACGGTGAAAACCACCTGACTCCTCCCTGCTTACCTTTGCGCTTCCCATGACCCGCAAAGAACGATTTGAGGCCTGCGTTGCTTATTTTCAGGAGAAGATGCCCAACGCAGAAACCGAGCTCCATTTTGGCAATACATATGAACTTCTGGTAGCAGTGATCCTGTCGGCGCAATGCACCGATAAGCGGGTAAACATGGTGACACCGGCGTTTTTCCAGCGCTACCCGGATATCCCCTCCCTGGCCAAAGGCGAATACGACGATGTATTTGCCCTGATCCGTAGCATTTCGTTTCCCGGCAACAAAAGCCGCCACCTGCTTGGCATGGCACGCCTGGTGATTGAGCAATTTGGCGGCAAAATACCGATGACTGTGGAAGAACTGGTGCAGTTGCCAGGCGTGGGCCGCAAAACCGCCAACGTGATCACATCGGTCATTGACGGCCAGCCCAACATGGCGGTGGATACGCATGTTTTCCGGGTATCGGCCCGCATTGGGCTTACCATTGGCGCCAAAAACCCGCTTCAGACCGAGCAGCAACTGGTCAGGTTTATCCCCAAAGACCTCATCTATATCTTTCATCACTGGCTGATTCTCCACGGCCGGTACGTTTGCATGGCCCGCAACCCGAACTGTGCGGCCTGTGGCCTGCGGCCCGTGTGCCGGTACTATCAATTGGTAATTTCAAAAGAAAAAAAACCGGCCTGAGCCTGAATTTCAACGACATGTGGTTGTTTGCGCTGAACTTTAAGAAACATAAAATTTTTTTGGCGCAGAGGTTGATCTTTAAGCTTTAAATCAGTACCAATAGATGACGTCTGTTTCAAACACCTATACCGGCTTTAATTCCGTGCTGTCTATTCAGCCATTGGTTTCCGTTTTAAAAAAGATGGTGGCAGAAGACAAGCCCGGCGCTAAAAAACTATTTCAGGACCTGCTGAACGAGATTGAGGCGGTGCCTGAACTGCTGCAACCCTGCAGCGACGCGTTGCTTTTTCAAAAACACAAACCCCTGGTAGAGGCCCTTCTGGCCACGATCTTTCCGCCTTCAACCTCCGACCACCAGGGCCTTTATGCCATCACCCTGCCGTTCAGTTCCGAAACCATCTACTCCTCGCCCGGCTTTCGGTCCATTTTTCTAAAAGACGGCATTGCCATCAATGTACCCGACCGGCGCACCACGGTTGACATTACCCGGGCCAGTATGTCGCTGGCTTATAATGTTATTCTGCGAAAGCTGTACGCGGTGGATGTGCCGATCACGGCCACGTCGGTACATGCTTTTCCGGAAGAACAAACCGGCCTGCCCCGTTACTATGAACTAAAGCTCAATGCTGAATTTGTGGATGTGCAAAACACCGCTGCCGATTATACACCACCGGCCGACCTATCGCTGCAGCGCCCAATGGAGACAGAAGAATTGCACGAAATGTTTCCGCTTGAGAACTTCCGGTTCGAAGGGCTTGTGGTAATCAACGTTTCCGACGTCACACAAGAGCAGATTACAACCGAGATTAAAAATGCCTTGCTCAACATTAATGCATTTAATGATGTAGAGGTGTACGACGAACTGGAGAAACACGTGCAGAGCCTTATCCGCCTGCGCGGCGTTAAGATCGGCATTACGCCGTTTTTTAAAAAGAACGGCTATTATCTCTATACCGAAACGCATTACCGCAACAGCCTTTTGTTCAAAGACAGCTCGGCCATCCGCCATAAGGATGAAATCAGCGAACTGTGTCAGGAGGTCTTTAACAATACCAGCCTGCCCGTGCTGCACCAAACGCTCAGCGGCTCCGGTGCAAGGCAGAACGAATTGCTGAAAATTTACCGGAACCTGGGTGCTAACAGCCTTTTGCTTTGCCCGCTCAAATGCGATGATGGCCGCCTGATTGGGCTATTGGAAATCAGCAGCGAAAAACCGGGGCAGTTGCAGCACAAGCATGTAGCGCACATCACGCCGGCCATTGAGCTGTTTACGCTGGCGCTGAAGAAAACAAACGAAAGCCTGCAGATGCAGATTGATAAAACGATCAAAGAACATTTCACGGCCATTCAGCCGGCGGTGGAATGGAAGTTCACTGAGGCGGCTTTTCATTACCTGCAGCACAAACAAACATCGGAAGTGGCCAAGATGCCACCGATCTCGTTCAATGATGTTTATCCACTTTACGGCTCCATAGACATTCGCAATTCGTCCGTTGAACGCAGTAACGCTATTCAACTGGACCTGCTGGAACAGCTAACGCTGGCCAGCGATGTACTCACGAGGGCGTCTAAAATTGTTGACTTTCCTATTTTGCGTGAAACGCAGTTCCGGGTAGATAAATACATCAACGCGGCTTCCGACACGCTGCTCTCCGACGATGAAATGCAGATGTATGACTTTCTGCAAGAGCACCTGGAGAGCATCTTTCACAACCTGCTGGAATTAAAGCCGGAGCTGCAGAAAGTGATAGACGACTATTTTGCGGCGCTTGATCCCTCCCGCCGCATTGTGTATCATCACCGCAAGCAATACGAAGACAGCATTACCCGCATTAACGATACGCTTGACCGCTTTATAGACCAGGAACAACTGGCCGTGCAGGAAATTTATCCGCACTATTTTGAACGCTACATTACCGACGGCGTAGAGTTCAACATTTATGTCGGCCAGTCCTTATCGCCCTACAAGCGATTTAGCGATATTTATGTACGCAACCTGAAGCTTTGGCAACTGACCTTCCTTACCAAGGCCGCCCGGCTGACGCATGCGTTGGAAAAACGCCTGCCGCTGCTGTTGCAAACAACACAACTGATTCTTGCGCACTCGATCCCGCTTTCCATTTCGTTTCGCCGCAAAGAACGCAAGTTCGATGTGGACGGCGCTTACAACATCCGGTACGAGATTATAAAAAAACGGATTGACAAAGTACATATTCGCGACTCAGAAGAGCGACTTACGCAACCCGGAAAAGTGGCCATTGTTTACTCGCAACACAAAGAGCTGCTGGAATACCTGGAGTACATTGAATTTTTGCAGGGCGAAAAAATGCTGGGCGATAACCTGGAGCACCTCGACCTGGAAGATACCCAGGGCATCAGCGGGCTGAAGGCCGTGAGGGTGGATGTGTTGTTTGAAAAAGAGCAGCCCAAAGAGGTTCTATCGTCCAAAGCTGCCCGCGAAGAACTGGTGCGGAAGTAAGCGCCACAACCGGCCGGTTAGCCAGCAAGGTGTCAGACTACTGACGCCTTTTATTTTTTTAGGCGCCCTTCCGATTATGGAATGCGCCGGCCCGGCGTGTCTTATTGAAAAGCCGCTGCATGCCATTTTTTGCCTTTCTTTTCCTGTGTTGCACTTTTTGCTCGTGCCGCAACCAAAGTACCGTTTCACCCCCTCCAAGCATTCCCGATGCCCCCTTGCTTAGCCACCAGCTTGTTGCGGATACAAATAGCTGGGCCTATTTTCTGCAGCACTTACCTGAAAAAAAGGGCCCCGTTTTAGACTACCGTGGCGTACCGGTTGACGATCAGCAAAAGCATGCGGCCATTATCAACTACGATGTGGGCCACCGCAACCTGCAGCAATGTGCCGACGCCCTCATGCGTTTATGGGCCGAATATCTTTTTTCGCAGAAACGGTATAGCCAGATTGGCTTTCACTTTACCAGCGGCCATCGCTATACCTACGGCGACTACTGCCGGGGCAAACGGCCCGTTCCGCAGGGCAACACCGTTCGTTTCACCAATACCGCACCGGGAGACATCAGCCACGGCAGCCTGCGGCATTACCTCGACATTGTATATACCTATGCCGGCACCATTTCCCTGGCCAGCGAGCTGTCGGCGGCGCAGGAGCCGGCCATTGGCGTGGTGATCATCAAGCCGGGAAGCCCCGGCCATTGTCTTATCATCACAGACGCAGCCCGTACGGCCTCCGGCGAAAAACTGTTCAAGCTGGTGGAAGGATACACGCCGGCACAATCCATTTATGTGCTGCGCAATACAACCGAACCGGCGCTGGGTTACTGGCACCGGCTACGCAACGGCCCATTGGAAACAGCCAGCTACGTATTTGATAGCTACCAATTGAAAACGTTCGAGTGAGCTTCATTTCAAAAGCTAATGCGGCATCGGGCAGCCAACGGGTAAGCAGGCATGTCAACCCATTACCACGCCTGCCGAATGACTGTTCTGGCATCAGCCCGGCCGTATAAAAAAAGAGGGCCTGAGCCCTCTCAAAACAATGATCATTTTTTGTCAGAAGCGGAAGCCCAGGCTTACATAAGGAAGAATGCTTTCTTCTTTTGAATGGGCAACCGAGGCGGTTAGCACAACCCTCTTGACCGGCGCAATCCAGATACCGCCACCATAGCCATGATGCCAGCGCCGCGACCTTTCATTGTCAACCCAAACACGGCCCACATCGCTGAATACAAGGATGCCAAATGAACCAGGGAAAAGATAGGTATTGAAATCCGCCAGGCGGATACGCAGCTCCGTATTTTGAAACAGCATGGTGCGGCCGGCAAACCGGTTGCGGCGGAAGCCCCGGAGGTTTTCGGTACCGCTCAGGTATTGCGCCTGCGGAATGTCGTACGCACCGATGTTGTGGGCCACACCCAGCCGCGCTGCATACACAAACGTTGGCTGCGGCCGGAAAGAGGCCACCACGCTCATGTCCCAATGCAGTTGCGTAAGCCGGTTGGTATTTTGGTTCAGGCCAAAAAGCTGCCGTGCGCCGGCATCCAGCACAAAGCCACGGGTGGGCAGGTTGGGGCTGTTGCGGGAGTTGATGTCGAGGCGCAGTTCGGCACCGGCAAATACCTTCCTTTCATACAGGGTGGACATATCCACGTAAGGCAATAAAGGCTGCGAACCCAAAAACTTGTTGGCATTTTCTCTTTCCCTCACATGAAAGTATTGGAGGGTGGGGCCATAGCTCACCCGCATCCACGATTGCAAGCGGCGGCGCAGCAAAAACGCCAGGGTGGCAGTGGAGTACCGGGCACGATAATACTGGAGGCGGCGGCCGCCCAGTTCGGGGTTGTAGGTGGTGTTGTTGCCAATGCCAAAAAAGTTGGAGACGTTGATAGGCGCCCGTATGTCGGCACGCACCACCAGGTCGTGCAGGCCGATGGCGCCGGTGTAATCGCCTTCGTAACTGAAGTAGTACGATGACGTGCGCAGGGCATGGCCGGCCCTGAACACGTGCAACTGGCTGAACGGTTCTTTGCGGAAGCCATGGGTAAGCACTTCCAGCCGGCCGCCCAGGAAAATACCATCGTCCACGTTGAAGGCCGCGGCCAGGCTTGGTTTTACATAGCCATACCGGTAAAAAATGCGGCTGTATTCATTGTTTCGCGGGTCGCTGCTCACCCGCTGTATAAAGCCGGCCGTGTTGCCGGCAAAACTATTTTGTTCAAAATCCACATCGTAGGCCCTGATGCGCCGGCCTTCGGTGCTTTCATTTACAAAATAGTCGTCGCCGGGGCCGCCAATCACCCGTATTTTGATGGAGGTGCCACCGCCCTTTACCACAAAGCTGTCGCGGCCATCAAGGCCATAGATCATCAGTTGGCGGGTGAGGCGTTCATCAAACACACGGTCGTAGATGGTTGGCCCCACTGCCCTTGCACTGTCAAGTTTGTGCATGGTTACCTGCAGTTTGCCTTCGGGAAGCTTGTTGATGGTGACCAACTCGTGTTTATTCGATCCTACTATATTCACTTCCTCCGACAGGAAATCATAGTAACGCAGCATTTCATCCTTAAAATAATTCCGGCGTTCTTTCAGCGTGGTGGTCAGTTTATCATAATGAAAGCTCCTTATTTCTTTCGGCTGTCGCATCAGTGCTTCGTCAATCACTGCATCGGTCATGCGCACCAAAAAGCTGTCAATCTCCTGCTCCCAGGTTTCGCGGCTGAGCCCGTTCAGGAAAAAGCGGTCGAAGTTGCGTGCCGGCCGGTTAAAGGTTTTTATGTTTTTGGCTTTCTTTTGAAAACCCTGCAGCTCGGGCACCAGCCATGGCTTGCGGGCAAATTTGGGCAGCAGGCCCTGGTTGGTAAAGAAGGCCTGGTCCTGATCTTTTGGAATGGGGTAGTAGATCTTGCCCTTGCCGGTGTCGCGGGTGGCCCAGTCCCACTGGCCCTCGTGCCGGTCAAAGTCCATGTAAAAATTATCGAGCAGCCGGGCCTTCAGCACCGCCACCTGGTCTATTTTATCGTCATTGTCCTTTGCCAGGTCCAGCACCACTTCATCGGTATTGTCTGTCTTTTTAATGCCGGCCGGCTCTCTTTCTTCCATAATGGCCAGCGTGTTTTTAAAAACGGGCCGGAACCGGCTCAGCCGCGGATCGTCGGGAATATAAACAACCTTCTTCCGCTTATGCGGTACACCGGCCGCTTTTGCCAACGGCTCCACCGATAAGCTGGCGTAGGGATACGAAGCCGATACACCCTGGCTGACAATATCCTTTACAAAGGTTTGCCGCAGGTCGGGCGGAATAGCCGCCTCGGGAAATTTTTCTACCGACCGCAGAGCCCATTCTTTTCCGGTTGAATCCTCCACCCGGAGCGATCGGGTTTGTTTGCCCCCACCCTGTTTGGTGGGAACGAGGCCGCCAAATTCGCTGCCCAGATTCAGCACCGGCGCCGTTATGGGTGTTGTCCATTCGGCACGGTAGTTTTTCCCCAGAAAAAGGTGGCGCCCGCCCGAACCAGCCAGGTCCGAATTGGCGGCTGTTTTCACCGAATCGGCCAACACCACGGTGGTGGTATCTTCCACTTCGGCCGGCGGCGCTTTAATGGATCGGAAATCGCGGGCAAACTTTGGATCGTCGAGGCCTTTGCTGCTGAGATCGTAAAACCGGGTAGCCGTCCGGCCACTCTGAAACACTTCCAGCACACCGATGCCGTACTGCAAGGCATGGTACAAAAGCTTGCCCTCCTTGTTTTCCTTCACCCGGCTGAGATTGCTGGCCGCTCCGCTCACAATCTGGTAGATCGTGTCTTTTTGCCGCACCCGTTCAATGAATTGCTGGCTATGGTCGTGGCCCGATGCGATCAGCGCATTGGGGTGTTTGCGAATCGCTTTTTCAATAGCGTCGGCCATGGTTTGATAAAGGGGATGTTTTACATCCTGCAGGTTGCCGAACACGCCGCGGGAGATAGGATAAATGGAGCCGATGACCGGCATGGGTATCCACAGGTTTTTGTTCAGGGCCGTAAACGGAAACAGGTGTTCTTTCCACGTATAGTCGCCGCCGTGCGGCCCAAAGGAATAAATGGGGTGATGGGTAACGATCAGGAGCAACTGATTTTGGTGCTGCGCCACAATCTCCTGCAGCTCGGTGGTAAACTCCTCTATGGTGCGGCTGGTGCAGTTGGAGCTGGGCCCGGGCTTATCGTGGATGTAGAGAAACCACTGGCTGTCAATAAAGACCACGGCCACCTGGTTGTTCAGGTCGTAGGCAATGGGCCCGGGACAACCGCCCGTGGGCAGCGATTCGATATTTTTTTGGTTGAGCCCGTTGATATAATTATGCTGGTTGATGACCCGCTGCCAGCCACCCAGTTTGCCATTTTCCCAATCGTGGTTACCCGGGATAAAGTAGGCCCTGCCTTTGGCGCCAATAAATGGGCTGAGCAGCGTATCCATGATCCGTTTCGAGAGTTCATAATCAGGCTCGCCGCGCTGCGCCAGGCCATGCGGATAAATGTTATCGCCCAGAAAGATGGCCGTGTTGATGCTGTCTTTCCAATTCACATGCCGCTTCAGCCAATCTATCACGGGGTGGGTGTTATCGGGCCCAAACAATTCACCCGCATCACCCACCAGGAAAATACGCTGGGTGATGGTATCGGTTGGTGCAGCGCTATTGGTTTGTGCGTTGCAGATAGTAGCCCACCCTAGCAGGTGGAGTAGCAGTAACTTTCTCATGGCTCTATTTTTTGTTGCTGCTTTGCCGGTACGGAAAGCGTAATAATGTCGGTTCGCCGTGCTTTTTTTCGTTAGAAATAAACATATCGCCATTGGGTGCAAAAGCAATGCCCTCGGCCTGTGGAAAATCGTCCGGGTTTAAAGTCATAGCCGTCATCACCGTGCCGCGGTTGTCGGTAATCACCAGCAGATTGCCGGCCGATGAAAGAATGTACAGGCGCTTATCAATGGGATGAATGGCCGCCGCCGAGGGATCGAATTTTGCATTGGCATCCTGCAAAACTTCCTTGATCTTGTCTTTTTCGATTGTAAAAAAAGAAGTGGAATCGAAACGGCGGGTGGCCAGGTCAAAACGGTAAGCGGTGCGGATGCCGGCTTTGCGTTCATGATCGCAGGCCTTGCACAACATCACGAGGCTCTTTACGTTCGGATCATAATAAAGGGTTTCAAAATCGTTATTGCCCGGCAAGCCCAGTTCATACGATCTTACGCCGGCTGTGTCATTTTCATTCCCCGGAATTTCCAAAAGAATGCCGCGGCTAAGTAATACAAAAATGGAGCTGTCAACCTGTACCAGGTCTTCGGGATCGCTGTCGGGCGGAAGCAGTTTATCGGTCTGGTCCTTCAGCCGTGGCACTTTCATTTCCAGCTTGAACACCTGGCGCTTGCTGTCCACCACGGCCAGCAATGCACTGTCGCCGCCCTTGCCGTAATAGCAAATGCCAGAAATTTCGTTGAGCACACTGCCCAGCAAGGTCACCTCGGGGTGTTGCAGATCGTAATCGGATAGGTTGGTTGATTTTTGCCGGCAGCCGTTGATCAACAGCACGGCACAAACGAAAAGCGGGAAAAAGGACCCCGGGCATTTCTTTTGAAATAACATTTTTGGCATTTGTTACTTTTACTTTATCAAACAATGCACCAAGTACCATGAATGAAACGCAAAGCCAGCTTCTGGCGGCAGCCAGGGCCTACGTGACTGACCTATTCCATCACAAAGTAAAACCGGAATTTGTTTTTCACAGCCTTGAACATACCGAAGATGTTGCCGGAGCCTGCAGCCGTCTTGCCGATCATTATCAACTGCCGCAGGACGACCACTTCGTGTTGTTGCTGGCGGCCTGGTTTCACGATGTGGGATACTCCATTGGCCAGGCCGAAGGCCACGAAGAAGCCAGTGCCCAGATGGCCACCCAGTTTTTGGCCGGCCACCATGCAGACGAACAGGTAGTACACCGGGTGGCTTCCAGCATCCGGGCCACCCGCATGCCACAGTCGCCCGTCAGCCTTATTGAAAAGATTCTTTGCGATGCCGATCTTTTTCATCTCTCCACCGAAGATTTTAAAGCCCGAAACAGCCTGTTGAAGCAGGAACGGGAAAACCTGCTGGGCCATAAAATTGACAAAAAGGAATGGCGAAAAGGCAATATCCTGTTTTTGGAAAACCACAAGTACTTTACCGATTACGGTCAGGAATTTCTGGAGCCGGGCAAGCAGCAGAACCTGGCTTTACTGCAAAAGAAAAAGAACCCGAAAAAAGGCGAGCCGGAAGAACTGCAGCCCGAGGAGGCCTTTCCGTATAAAACCGAATTATCGGTTACCGAAAAACAAGCCCAGAAAAATGCAGAACGGGGCATTCAAACCATGTTCCGCACCACATCGAACAACCATATTGAGCTCAGCTCCATGGCCGACAATAAAGCCAACCTGCTCATTACCGTTAATTCCATTATTCTGTCGGCCGGGCTAGCTTACCTGTTGCCACGCATGCTGGCCGCCGGCGGCGGCGACTATATTCTGCCGTCCATCGTGCTGATGCTTACCTGCCTGGTTACCATTACGCTGGCTATCCTGGCCACCCGCCCGTCCATAAACAGCGGCCGGTTTACCGAAGAAGACATCCGCAACAAAAAAACCAACCTGTTGTTCTTTGGCAATTTTCACAAAATGGGCCTGCACGATTACCAGTGGGGCATGAGCCAGATGCTTCGCGACAAAGAATACCTGTACAACACCATGACCATGGATATCTATTTCCTGGGCGTGGTGCTGGCCCGCAAATACCGGCTGCTGCGCATTGCCTACACGGTGTTCATGATCGGCATTATTCTCGTGGTCATTGCTTCTATCATCAGCATTCTCTTATCCAGCGCTGCCGATCCAAACACGGGAACGAGGCCAAAGATTGATTACCCCTGACGGCTGCCTCAGGCGGTGCCGGTGCGCTGAGGCCTTGTATTTATGCGAACCAAATTCACCTTTATCCTTCCGAAAGTCAGCGATGCGTTGAATGGCGTAGTAGCCCTTGGCCGGCAGGCCGCCATACTCAATCCATTTGCCTGGCGCCAACAGGGCACTAAACGGAAAGCCTATGTGGCCCTGGCAATTGTTTGTTTCTTTTGGGGAACCACCTGGGTGGCGTCAAAAGAAGGTGTACGGCATATGCCCGGGCTGCAACTGGCGGCCATCCGGCAGCTTGCGGGCGGCCTTATTTATGTTGTGTTTTTTCTGATGAAAGGCGTACCGCTTCCACGCCGGCGCGAATGGCTTCCTATCCTAGTGCTCAGTTTTCTGAACTTCATGCTCAGCAATGGTCTTTCTACCTGGGGCGTAAAATACATCTCGGCCGGCCTCGGCTCCATTATCGGCGCTATTTTTCCGCTTTGGCTGGTGCTGATCGGGTTCTTCGGCAACCGGTCGGCGGTGCGCCGCAAAACCGTGGGCGGGCTGGCGCTGGGCTTTGCCGGCATTTGTGTTATCTTCTTCGGGCACCTGCAGGATTTTGTGCAGCCCGAATTTCGGTTTGGCATTTTGCTCTCGCTCATCTCTACCTGGTCGTGGGCCTTTGGCACTTTATACACAAAAGAACAAGCCCTCCGCTTTAATCCCTATTTCGGTTTAGGCCTGCAAATGCTGATTTCCGGCGTGGTTCTTTATGGCGTGTCGGCGGCTTCGCATACCAGCATTGCACTGGCGGCCATTCCCTGGCAATCGTGGGCGGCTATCGTTTACCTGGTGCTCATCAGCTCTGTGCTCACGTTTGCGGCCTACCTCTATGCCTTGCAGCATCTGCCCACCGAGCAGGTGTCGGTATATGCCTACATCAACCCGGTCATCGCTTTTTTAATTGGCGCTATCGCGTTTGGTGAGAAGCTGACAATTGCCATCGTGGCGGGAGTGCTTATAACCCTTTGCGGCGTTTATTGGGTAAACAAGACAGTGAGAGAAGTGGCTGTTGATGAATAGCAGGCGGCAGGAATTTTTATCAGGATCTGCACGCAACAATTCAAAAAAATTGTTCTGCAAAATTGAAACAACCTAAATGCCTACCCGCTATCCAAGACTTGCTTTTTGTACAAATTGCTCATACGCTTCCCGCCATCCGGCAAACGCCGGGTCAATGCCCAGAAAGCTGTTGTGCCAGATGGTAATGAGGGTGCCGTTTACCGAGCGAACGGTTTCAAAATAATGGAACATTTCCCGCAGCGCTTCTTCCGGTGTCTTTTTTTCTTCATAATAGGCGTTGGCATCCATAAAACAAAAGGGATAAATGCGCAGGTCCGTTTTGCTTTCGTTTTTTAGGTCGTACCAAAAAAACGGCGTGGCCACCGAAGCCCGAAAGCCGTTCGCCGTACCATAGCCCATTGAATATTCCTCGTAAATGCCAATGGCCAATAATCGCCTGTAAGTGGCGGGCAGCTCAAAGCGCAGGTAATGCTGGCGCGAAGCAGTGATGCCCTGGCCGGAAACTTTTTCGAGCCAGCTTTTTTCCCTTGCCAGCAATGGCTGTTGATCGCCGCTGGCCCATGATGGATGAAGGCCGATAGAATAGGTTGAAGCAAGGCGGTGGATCAATTGCTGAAAGGCCGGATTTTCCGGTTCGATGTTCCGGTCGAAACGGCCCGGCAGCCGGGCCACCAGGAAGAAATACAGCGGCTTCACACCTGCCTGCCGGTGCAGGTTATCCATCCATTCATAAGCATCAAACGGATCTTGCCGGCGCCCGCGAATGACCCGGATACGGTGCGCCATCGCCTTCCACCGGCCCGAAAAAAACAGGCGGGCAAGGGCGCCGGCATTACGCCGGAAGCCTTTGTTCTGAAAGCTCCAGGCTATGTCTATATCATAGGTAAGCTGCAACCGAAAAGCCGGCATCGGTAAGTGCAGGTCCGGGAAACGCTCCTGCAGAAGGCGCCGGAAATCCTCTAACCATAAATTAACGAGCGGCAGTTGCAAAAAACCCTCTTTGTGCGCCAGCGAAGCGGTGTGGGAAAAACGTCCGTAGCTGTCGTTGGGGTGGGGCAGGTATTCTTCGTAACGGGTGATCAGGTAAAAAATAGCGGCAAAAAGGTCAAAGCCGGTATCGCCTTCGGCTTTAAAAAAAGCTTTGTGTCCCTGCAGGTCAAAACATTCAATTTTTACCGGCCGGATGGTGGACTCGAAAAGCAGCACATGGGAGTGAATCCATAGTTCGTTATCGAGCAGCCGGTGATAGCTGTAATTCACCCGGTGCGCATCGGGGTGGGCAAGATACTTTTCTTCATCGCAAATCAGCCGGATGGGTGTTTGAAAATATTGCGACAAAAAATTAATAATGTACTCAAGGCGTGGGGTTAACGTATGGCTATAAACGATCACACTCTAAATTAAGGGCTTTTCCTATTTTTTTCCTTCCACATCTGGTTGAACGATTGGCCGGGAAACTGCAGTTTTGACCGGTGCCGGTGCCAGTCTTTTACAAAGCTGTTCACAGCCCAGGCTTTCATGCCGCCGGTTCCCATATTCATCAACCCCCGGTTCAGCATGGCTGTTTTCCAAAACTTCCATGCCATCTTTTCCGCCATGGCGGCATTACCCTCTTCCACCGCCTCGTGCCGGTTTTCCAGCAGCAGCTCGTGCAGGTTGATTTTTACCGCACATACTTCGGTACAATTGCCACAGAGCGATGAAGCATAGCTTAAATGCTTCCAATCGCCGAGGTCTTTTAAGTGCGGCGTAATCACCGAACCAATGGGCCCGCTGTAAGTGGTTTCGTAAGCGTGGCCACCAATGTTTTTGTACACCGGGCAGGCGTTGAGGCAGGCACCGCAGCGAATGCAATACAGTGACTCCCGGCTTTTTGCATTGGCTAAAATATTGGTGCGGCCGTTGTCGAGCAAGATCACCACCATCTCCTCGGGCCCGTCATTTTCG
Organism: uncultured Flavisolibacter sp.; assembly: GCA_965365435.1. Classification (GTDB taxonomy): domain Bacteria; phylum Bacteroidota; class Bacteroidia; order Chitinophagales; family Chitinophagaceae; genus Flavisolibacter. Next base: position 32,076 of record CBDUBQ010000041.1, on the reverse strand, counting down.
CTGGCCTGCCTTGGCCCCGAAACAATGGAATTGTAAACGGTAACTTTTTGCCCTGTGCCATAAGTGGCCAGCAAGGGCCAGAACAGGGCCAGGTCGGTCAGCGATGGTATTACTTTCTCAATGCCAACAATGACAATATGGGTTTTGGGCCAGGCGCAACTCAGGCGGCCGTTGCCTTCGTTTTCGGTCAGGGCAATGGCGCCCGTATCGGCAATAATAAAGTTGGCGCCGGTGATGCCCACTTCGGCCTGCGTATATTTTTCCCGCAATTTTTCGCGGGCAATCAGCGTAAGCTGGCTGGGTGTGAGGTTGGGCGCCGTGCCCAGTTTATGGTTGAATAAACGGGCCACATCTTCTTTGCTTTTGTGCATGGCCGGCGTTACAATATGGTAAGGCGCCTCGTCGTCAAGCTGCTGAATGTATTCGCCCAGGTCGGTTTCTACGCTCTCGATGTTATGCTTAGCCAAAAACTTATTCAGGTGAAGTTCCTCCGTCACCATGCTTTTGCTCTTTACCACGGTTTTACAGGCCTTTGCCTCGCAAATCTTCAATATTTCCTGCAAGGCCGCATCGGCTGTTTCGGCCCAGAGAACGGTGGCGCCACGGGCGGTGATTTTTTCTTCAAACGAAAGCAGTTGCTGATCAAGCGTTTCAATGGCCTGCCATTTCAGGTTTTTGGCCTGTTCTCTTGCCGCGTGCAGATCGGTGAATTGCTGCTTGCCATTGGGCACAACCGCGTTGTAGCGGGAAATGTTGAAATTGATCTTGCGGCGATGCTCGCGGTCAGTGGCCTTAACGGTGCTTTTTGCTTTAAAGGATGTTGCTTGTTCCGACATGCCATTATTTTTTCTTCGTATCGAAATGTTCAATTGCCACCTGCTCCAGTACCTGGTAAAACTCCTCGCCAAATCGGCGGATGATGGGCTCTTTCAGGAACTGGTAAACCGGCATTTTCAGTTTTTTGCCCAGCGCACAGGCAGGATCGCACAGGCTTTCGCGAGGCTCGTAATTGACGTAGGTGGCATGTTTTGCTTCTACAATGCGGAGGGGAAAAAGATGGCAGCTTATGGGCTTTTTCCAGCCCACATTGCCGTCGTAGTAGGCCTGCTCAATGGCACACTTGATAATGCCTTTTTCGTCGCGGATGCCATAAGCGCAGATGGCGCCGTCAACGGTTGGCGTTACCCAGCCAAATTCGGGGTCATAAACGTACCGCCCCTGGCGCTCAATTTCGGCCCGCCCTTCAGCCGTCATGTAAGGTTTTACCGCCTCATAAATTTCGTCGAGTATTTTCTTCTCCTCCTTCGCTAACGGAGCTCCGGCATCGCCGTCCTCGCAACAGCCGCCTTTGCATTTGTGCAGGTCGCATACAAACCTGGCCTCCGCCACATCATCACTCACCAGTATATTATCAATTGCTATCAAAAGATCAGTTTTGCCAAAGATACACCGGACGTGAAAGGTGAAACGACAAACGTGAAACGGCAGAAAGTTTTAACGCCGTGCTGTTGGCGCCTGCCATAAAATGTTTGCTATTAAACGGAAAACACTAAAAAACGAAACAGGACTGGTTTCACCTCTCACGTTTGACGATTCACGTCTGTTACTTCCACCGCAGCGTATTGATCAAATGCTCAATGTCCTGCCGGAGGAATTCGTTCACGGGCCGCAGCGAGTCTTCATTTGGCGTTGTATTAAAATAGAGGGCGCCACGTAAAAAATGCCTCACCGAATCGGTGGCAAAAAACTGGTTGGCTGTGGCCGCATTTCCCTTTAGGGTAAAATACACACCGCTTACATTGTTGGCAGGTGCTGTAAAATTCCGCGATTGAATGGCAGAAGCCCGCGACGTATGCTGCTTGTAAGAAAGCGTAAAGGCATCGTTGACGAGCGAATCGAAACGGTGCCGGCCGATCTCTTTATAGCTTAGGTGCAGCCTTGCCTCAAACTGCGGAAAATCTATATTGAGCCAAAAAGGATTTTCGGCCTTTTCATCAAAAAAAAGTGAGTCCTGAAGAACGGTTCCATACACCGGGTACTCGAAGCTGTAGGGAAAATCAGGGCGGTTAAATGCCTGGTATTTTTTTGCCGGAAAATGGATCTTGAAATAGCCTCGCTGCTTCTGCACAAAATCGTCGTTGCAGGCAGCGAGAAAAAGCAGGAGGCCGTAAGCCATAACCAAAAACAAAGAATGCTTTTTACTGCCTGTTGCCAACTGCCTGCTGCCGACTCTCCTTGTTTCGCTACGCTTCATTCTTCAACTGATTAATAAAAATCTCCACGGTTTTCAGCCGGTTTTTTTCGGCTTCCAGCACGGTAAATTCAAAATCGCCACTCACCAGCTTTTCTTCTACATTCGGAAACTCGCCGGCCAGTTCCAGCACCAGGCCACCCAGCGATTCGCTTTCGCCTTTTACGGCATCAAACGTATCAATCGGCAGTCGCATGGCCCGGCACAGGTCGGGCAGCATCACTTTGGCATCGGCCACCCAGGTTTGGTCATCCACCTTGCGCACGGTGTTTTCTTCTTCGTCAAATTCATCGTGTATGTCGCCAATGATCTCTTCCAGAATGTCTTCCATTGTAACAATGCCGCTGGTGCCGCCAAATTCATCTACCACAATGGCAAAATGAATGCGCTTTGTTTGAAAGACCTTCAGCAGATCGCTGATGAGTTTTGTTTCGGGCACAAAAAGCGGCGGACGGATAATGCTTTGCCAGTTAAAATCGGGCTCGTGCAAATAAGGCAGGAGGTCTTTGGTGTTGATCACACCCACTATCTCATCTAGGCTTCCTTTGTACACCGGCAGGCGGGAGTAATGCAGTTCCTCCACCTTTTTTACCACCTCGCCAAAAGCAGTGTCGTAAGGCAGTCCGTTAACATCGAGGCGGGTTTTCATGACCTGCCGCACGGTGATGTTGCCGAATTTGATGACGCCCCTCAGGATGTTTTTTTCCTCTACACTGGTCTCCACGTTGCTGATGTCAATGGCATCATCGAGGTCCCGCATGCCCGAAATCTCCGACTCGGCCGCGCCGCTGGTTTTGCTGATGCTGTCGGCAATAGCAACCATGCGGGCACTCAGGCTGCCCAGCAACAAATGCAGCCCTTCTACCAGGGCCGACGAGGTGTAGGCAAACCGCAGGGTATTTTGAGTTGCCCAAAGCTTAGGCAGCACTTTGCAAAAGAAAACCAGAATAAAGGCAATGATGATGATCTTGACAATTAGTTCAAGATTGATGAGGATGAAGGTTTGTACCGGAGCAATCTTCAGCGGCTCCAGCAGCAGGTAAGAAAGAAAAATGATGGAGATGTTGAAGATGCCGCTGGCAATCAGCAGACTTGTGTAAACCTCTTTCCGGTTGTCGAGCAGCGTGGTGATGCGGCGGGCTGCTTCATGCTGTTTTGTCTTCAGCATGTTTACGTCGCGGGCATGTAGAGAGAAGAATGCCACCTCGGCGCCAGACACCAAAAAGTTTAAAAAAAGGAGTACCAGCAACAGAACGATCAGCAACAGCGTGCCCTGCGATGCCGCAGGATTTTGTTGAAGGATAATATGAAGCAGCCGGCTAACCGAATGATAATCCAATGCAATTATTTTGGCCCAAAAATAAGATTTAAGGCAGGTTTGCCACCTGCCTTAACCAAGAACTTACCTGTTCACCATTTATCTATTGGCGGGTCGCTTTGGTCAGGGCCCAGGTGCAGGTCGGGCCCTGAAAAATTATCCAGTCCTGTTTCGCCCTGCGGTGTGGTGCCTTGTACATGGCCGCCGCTATCGGTTCGTTTGTCAAGCATAATCAGGTTATCGCCCACCACCTCGGTGGCAAATTTGCGATTGCCCTCTTTGTCTTCCCAACTCCGGGTGCGCAAGCGGCCCTCTATGTAAACCAGGCTTCCTTTGTGCAGGTATTTTTGCGCCAGTTCGGCAAGGCCCCGCCAAAGAACCACGGTGTGCCATTCGGTTTGCGACACCAATTTGCCCGACCGGTCTTTGAACGTTTCGGTGGTGGCCAAGGGAAATTTGGCCACGCCAATGTTTCCTTCAAGGTACTGCATATCCGGATCCTTTCCCAGGTTGCCAATAAGCATCACTCTGTTTACGCCTCTCATACAATGACTGTTTTTCTTATGAATAAAATCCGTCTAACTATGCCTGTCTGTAAATTTAAAAAAGATTAATCAAATTTTCTGCCAGCTAAAAGCCGGCGGCTATTTGACAAAAAGCAGTAAACAGGATTCAGCCACCGCCGGCATGGGCAATTTATCTACCGGCTTTTGTTTGTCATCTCAAGTGCTTCCTGCAAGGTTCTTGGAAAAGCAAGCTGCTTTACCTCGCTGCGGCTTACCCATCGGTAGCCTGCCACTGCTTTTTTCCGCTTTGTTTGCAAATGGAAAAAATGAAAACAGATGCTTTGATGCGACAAGGCCTGCTTTGTTTTCCATTCCGCCTCTACTCGGTACTCGTTTATGCCGGCCTGCGCCTCGAACAACGGCAGCAGGCTTTTGCTTTTGGGGCCTTTTTCGGTTTCAATTAAAAAAAACTGATGTAGCCCCTGCCAGATGTCTTTTCTTTCCCGCTGCTGAATCAATAGCTGTCCGCCACATTGTACAATAAAAAAGTTGAGCCAACGCTTCCGGATAGCCGTCTTTTTTTCCTTTACCGGCAAAAGCTGTTGTTTGCCTGCGAGGTAGGCCAGGCAGCGATCGTTGAAAAAACAGGCGGTGCACAGCGGTACCGGCTTGCAGACGGTTGCACCAAAGTCCATGATGGCTTGGTTGTATTCGCCGGCCTGCTTTGCCGGCAATATCGCCTGCGCCAGGGCAGCAAATTCTTTTTTGCCGGCCGTGGAATCAATGGGCACTTCTCTGTCGAAAATGCGGGAGAGCACACGGAAAACATTACCGTCGAGCACCGCATACGGCAGGTTAAAGGCAAAGGAGGCAATGGCGGCAGCCGTATAGCTGCCTACGCCTTTCAATGCGAGTATTTCATTGTAGCTATTGGGAAAAACACCCTTTCGCTCACTGGCAATAAAGCGGGCAGCCCGCAACAGGTTGCGGCAGCGGGAGTAGTAGCCAAGGCCCTCCCAAAGCTTAAATACTTTTCCATCGGGTGCGTTGGCCAGTGCCTGCACGTCGGGGAAGGCGGCAATAAAATTCTCATAATACTTCAGCCCCTGCTCCACTCTTGTCTGCTGCAATATGACTTCGCTCAGCCAGATTTTGTAGGGATTTTTCTCTCCTTTCCAGGGCATTTGCCGGTTGTTTTCGTACCGGTTCCAGCGCAGCAAACCGGCGGCAAATTCCGAACCTCTGCCATTGTTTATAATTGTCTCTTTTTCAACAGGTTGCTTTTTCATTACGGAGAATTGCCTAATTTAGTCAAGAAATTGTCCGGTCTATTGACATTCCTTGTTATTTATTTTATATTGTCGCGTTAATCAGCAAATTAATCGCTATGAGAAAAGCAGACTTAGTAAACAAGATCTCCGACAAGACAGGTATCCCCAAGGTGGACGTTTTGATGACGCTGGAAACCGCCTTCCGCGAAATCAAAGAATCCCTGTCGGCGGGTGAGAACATTTACATTCGTGGTTTTGGTTCGTTCATCACCAAAAAACGAGCTGCCAAAATTGGCCGTAACATTAAAAAGAATGTGGCCGTGCACATCCCCGAGCACCACATTCCGGCCTTTAAGCCCGCCAAAGAGTTTGTGGCTGATGTGAAAAAAACCACTGTTGTAGAGTAACTTCGCCCTTCCTGCCGCTAACGCAGGAGGGATACTTATGAACAAACCCCAGTGGATTACGCTTTCTATTGCTGTTCTGATGGTTTTCGGGCTTTTTGCCGCTACGCAGAATCAGCTTTTTGGTGAAAGAAAAGCAAAATCTTCTCCCGCATCCGCTCCGGCGGATTCTCCTACCGATGCCGGTTTAACTACCGACAGTGTGCTTTATTATGCCAAACAAAACCTGCCGCAGGCGCAGGTGGCCCGTTTGGCGCAGCTCGAAAACAGTATCACCCGCGGCGATGTGGCGTCGCAAAAACTCCACCTCATGCACCAGTTAGCCCGCTTTTGGTCCGACAGTGCAAGAGCCATCACCCCCCTTGCCTTTTACCCCTTTGCCTGGTACACGGCGGAAGCGGCCCGGTTGGAAAATTCCGAAAAATCCCTTTCCTTTGCTGCCCGTTTATTTTTAGACGCCCTCGGTCGCGAAGAGGATCACCGTCTGAAACATTGGGAAGCCGAACAGGCCACCGACCTGTTCGAACGTTCTTTGAAGCTGAATCCGGCCAACGATTCGGCCAAAGTGGGATCGGGCGCCACCATTCTTTACAGCGGACATGACCCCATGAAAGGCATTGGCATTATCCGCGAGGTGGTCCAGAAAGATTCGACCAATGTTTTTGCACAGTTTACGCTGGGCGAAGCAAGCCTGATGTCGGGACAACTGGACAAAGCAGTGGAACGCTTTAAGACGGTAGTCCGGTTGCAGCCATCAAACCAGCAGGCCATTTTGATTTTGGCCGATACTTATGAGCGAATGGGGCAAAAAGCCAATGCGGCGGCCATGTATCAGAAATCATTGCCGATGGTAAAGATTCCCGAGCTCAAAAAAGAAATTGAAAAACGAGTAACTGATTTAAAAAACAACAAATAAACTTTTTCAGACTATGCCTTGTGGTAAAAAAAGAAAACGTCATAAGATAGCGACACACAAACGCAAAAAGAGACTTAGAAAGAACCGCCATAAAAAGCGTAAATAAGGTTCAATAACATAACCGGAAGCTTCTTAGTGAGGCTTCCGGTTATCCTTTTTGGCGATGCTTAATTCTACCGGTTGCAGTTCCCTTCAATTTGCCTCCCTTTGCCCATCCATTAAAAACTTCGGCAACCGGTACCAAAAGCAACGCTTTCTCTGTACGCCTGTAAATCTCTTAAAAGAACATGTAATGTGAATAAGGAACTGATCATTAACTCCACATCGTCAGGTGTGGAAATTGCGCTGTTAGAAGAAAAAAAACTGGTGGAACTGCACAGCGAAAAAACGGATGCCCGTTTTGCCGTTGGCGATCTTTATCTGGGCAAAGTAAAAAAGCTCATTCCGGGTTTGAATGCGGCCTTTGTGGATGTAGGCTACGAAAAAGATGCGTTTTTACATTATACAGACCTTAGCCCTTATGCGAAATCGCTCCTGAAGTTTACTCAGCTTGCTATTAACGATAAAACACCGGGCGGCCTTGACTTTGGAGCTTTCCAGGTAGAGCCGGAAATCATCAAAACCGGAAAGATTAACGAGGTGCTGAACGGAAAGCCCAACATTCTGGTGCAAATCCTGAAAGAACCGATAGCGGCCAAGGGCCCCCGCCTGAGCTGCGAAATTTCGTTGCCCGGACGCTTTGTGGTGCTGACGCCTTTCAACGACATTGTAGCGGTTTCCCGCAAAATTCACTCATCGGAAGAACGCAAACGCCTGCAGCGGATTGTAGAATCCATTAAGCTGAAAAATTTTGGCGTCATTGTGCGTACCGCAGCCGAAGGAAAAAATACGGCCGAACTGCACGAAGATCTTTCGGAGCTGACGGCTATGTGGCAGTCTATTCAAAATAACCTGAAAGGTGCTGTACCGCCCACGAAAATCCTGAGCGAACAAACAAAAACGGCTTCCATTCTTCGCGATCTGCTGAACGAAGACTTTAACCGCATTATCACCAACGACAAGAATATTTACACCGACTCCAAAACCTATATCCAAAAGGTGGCGCCGGAGAAGGCAGAGATTGTGTCGTTTCACCAGAACGGGGCTCACATCTTCGACCAGTTTGGCATTACCAAACAAATTAAATCATCGTTTGGCAAAACGGTGAACCTTAACAGCGGCGCCTACATCATTATTGAACACACCGAAGCCCTGCATGTAATTGACGTCAATAGTGGCTATAAAAGTGTGAGCAATAACCAGGAGCAGAATGCCTTGGAAACAAACCTGGAGGCGGCCGAAGAAATTGCCCGCCAGTTGCGGCTGCGGGATATCGGTGGTATCATCGTGGTGGATTTTATTGACATGAAGCTTCCGGAAAACAAAAAGAAGTTGATGGAAGCCATGGAGCGTTTTATGCATCCCGACCGTGCCAAGCACGCCGTGCTCCCCATTTCAAAGTTCGGCCTCATGCAGATAACGCGGCAGCGCATGAAGCCCGAAATGAACATCAACACCCAGGAGGTTTGCCCCACCTGCAACGGCACCGGTAAAATTTCTTCTACCCTGCTGCTGGAAGACGAGATTGAGAAAAACCTCGCCTACCTGTTTACTCATAACCACGCCGCACTCACCATTGTGGCCCACCCCATCCTGCATGCTTTTCTCACAAAAGGCCTGTTTTGGAAGAGCAAAGTGTCGAAGTGGAAACGCAAGTTTGGGAAAAAGATCATGGTTGTGGCCGATACGGGCTATCACCTTACCGAGTTTAAATTTTTCGATGCCAATGGCGACGAGATAAAAGTGTAGCGCCGTTGCCCTCCCTCTGCTGGCCGGAAAAACCCGCTTCGATGGTTTTTTCCGGCCAATTTTTTTCGGCAACGGACAACGCACCCAAAGGCAGCGGCATTTTTTTACAACAGTTGCCGTTTTTCCTGATCAACGGCTTATTACAAAGATGAACGTGCGGATTTATCCATAATCTGCTGCTACTTTTGACCGCAGTCACCATGAATACCACCGAAAAACCGAAAGCAGCTTTAAATTCTCCCTGTCACGCTTTACACTCCAATTATCATGCTTCAGTAAATAACGCAGCTCTGTTTACGTCAGAAGAAACGGGCTGTTTGTCTTTACAGCTACGCTTCGTCTTATAACGGCTGGCCTCCCTTACCAAAACGGAATATTCAACTCGCTTAAATCAAATACAGAATATGAAAAAACAAATGACCAAAACCGTTCTTCTGCTGATGGTTGGGTTCTTTCTGACGGCGTCGGCGATGGCGCAGGCGATCACCGGAAGAGTCCTGGCGGCCAACGGAGAACCACAGCCTTTTGCCACCGTGCAGGTGAAGGGAACACAGCGTTTTGCCGTGGCCGATGCGCAGGGTAATTTTTCCATCAGCGCAAAGCAGGGCGATGTACTGATCATCACCAGCAGTGCTTTTGAAACCAAAGAAGTAACGGTTGACGGCCCGGCATTGGTTGTGAGCGTGGCGGCAAGAGCCAATGCCTTAACCGAAGTGGTGCTGACCGGCTATACCAGCCGCTCCCGCCGCTCTACAGTGGGTTCTGCCTCCACCGTTGTTATAGACGATGTACGCACACAGCCCATTGCCTCGTTCGACCAGCTTTTGCAAGGGCAGGCACCCGGCCTGAACGTCAAGGCCGGATCGGGCCAGCCGGGCCGCAATGCCGATGTTATTATCCGTGGCCGCTCGTCGGTGAACGGATCTGTAACGCCGCTTTATATTGTTGACGGCATAGAAGTGCGTGCCGGCGACTTCAGCACGCTGAACCAGGGCGACTTTGAAAGCGTGACCGTTTTGAAAGACGCGGCTTCCACTGCTATTTACGGCTCCCGTGGTGCCAATGGCGTTATTGTGGTCACCACCCGCAAGGGCCGTTCGGGCCAGGTGCGCTTTGCCTACGACGGACAGGTAGGTTTTTCGCGGCTGCCAAAAAACAAGCTGGAACTGATGAATACGCAGGAAAAGCTGGATTTTGAGATGAACCCTGACCTGGCCGATAATCCCTGGGGATGGACGGCGGCAGAAGTGGCCGAATTCCGAAAGACCGATGTTAACTGGAGCGATTATGTGTTCCGCCAGGGAAGAATTCAATCGCATCAATTGTCGGCCTCGGGCGGCAGCGATAAAACAACCTTTTACACCTCACTCGGCCTTTACGATGAAGAAGGCGTGACCATCAACACCGGCCTGAAACGTTATACCGGCCGCCTGAACCTGACCCACAACGAACGCAATGTGCGATTTGGCATAAACCTGTCGGGTGGCTGGTCCCGCTTCCGGGGCACCACCGAAGGAGACCAAAGCATAGGATCGCCGCTGAACACCGTACTATGGGCACTGCCTTACGAGCCGGTTTACCAGCCCGATGGCTCCTACACCAACTCCGTGCAGTTCCCATTCTGGATCAATCCGGTGGAAGACCTTCGGGAAAATGTAAGACAAAGCTGGCAGCTTAAGTCAACCGGAAATGTATTTGTTGAAGTAAAACTGCCATGGGTGCGGAACCTGACGTACCGGATGAATGCCGGCGGCGATTTTTCGCAGACTGAAACACAGAACATCATCAAAAACGGCACGCAGTCGGCGGCACAAAATGCTGCTTTCGGACAGGCATTCCGTGGCGAAGGCGAACTGGAACGGGGTTACGATCGCCGTTTCCGTACCACCATCACCAACAGCCTTACTTATCAAACAACATTAGGCGCCAATGGTGAGCACAGCCTGACGACTAGCGTATTCACCGAATACCTCCGGAACCGCGGCCGCGACTTTAATTTTACCGGCTATGGCCTGTTGCTGCCCTTTGATAATGAAGCAGGATTGGTGGCCGGCACAGCCGATAACGGCTACATACCGGTCGTAGGCGGGGGGTTCCCCGAAAACAGCGCTCTGCTGTCGTTTTTTGGCCTGGTTGATTACAATTACAAAAACCGCTATTTCCTAACGCTCAACGGCCGCCGCGATGGATCGTCGCGTCTTAGCCCGGCCAACCGCTGGACACAGTACGGTTCTGTCGGTGCCGGATGGATTGTTTCGGACGAAGCGTTTTTTAACGTGAAAGCCATCAACTACCTGAAGCTGAAAGCCAGCTACGGATCGGTGGGCAACCAACAGGGTATTGGCGATTTTCCTTACATACAGCAATACAACCGAGGCACCTACGGTGGCCAGGGCACCCTTTTCATCAACCGTTTAGGAAATACAGAACTAACCTGGGAGCGTCGCCGTACGGTTAACGCCGGCCTGGAAACGGAGTTGCTAAACAGCCGCATCCGGGCAACGGTAGAAGTTTACAGCAGTCTTACAAAAGGACTTTACTTCGAGCCGAAAATTCCCGCTACTACCGGCGGAGGCAACACCGTGCTTTCCAATTCCGGCAGCATGGAAAACAAAGGCATTGAGCTAAGCCTCTCGTTCCGCATCCTGAATGGCCGCAATTTCCGTTGGACACTCGATGCCAACTACGCTTACAACAAAAACACCATCAAATCGCTCCCCGACGATCAGGACCAGATCCTCTTCCGGAGCTTCCAGGTGTTGCAGGTAGGCAAGCCGCTCAACAGCTTTTACCTGGTGCAGTATGCCGGCGTTAACCCGCAAAACGGCAATTCGCAATACCTGAAAGCCGATGGCAAAACCATCACCGAACAATACGACCCCAATGACCTGGCCGTGCTGGGCACCTCCGATGCGCCACACAACGCAGGCCTTACCAATACTTTTGCCTGGAAGGGACTGGAACTGTCAACGTTCTTTGTATTTAACTACGGCAACTACGTGTTTAACACAGCCCGCTTTAATGTGGAGTATTACCAATACACCACTTCTGGCTTTTCGCGGAACGCCCTGAACGCCTGGACCACGCCTGGACAAGTGACCAACTTTCCGCGCCTGACGGAGGCTACACAAAGCCAAACCACCCGCTTTTTGGAAAAAGGCGACTATGTACGCCTGCGCAATGTGATGCTTTCGTACACGCTGCCGAAAACGGTGCTCAGCCGCCTGAAACTCCAGGGCGTGCGGGTTTTTGCACAAGGACAAAACCTCTACACCTGGCATAACTTCCAGGGATGGGATCCTGAGGTATCATCCATCTCCGACATTGATGGCAAAGGCGCCAATGCACAGGTAACCGGTGCACAGTACCCGGTGCTGCGCAGTGTGACATTTGGCCTTAACCTGAACTTTTAATCTTTTGAAAAACGATAGAATGAAGCGTTTATTAAAATCAACTTACTTGTTTGCAGCGGTGCTGGCAGTAGGCTTATTTGCCTGCAACAAGCCGCTCGATACCGTACCCGATACGACCCTGACCGATCTGCGAACGCTCGATGATGTGAGAAGTGCCCTGCGGGGGGCCTATGATGGTTTCCAAAGCAATAGTTATTACGACAACCCTGCCGCATCGGGAACGCCCAGCGCTTATAGTGCCCTGCCGGATTTAATGGGCGATGATTTTGTCGAAGCATTAGAAAGTCTGGGCAACTGGAATGTGATGTCAGAAATGATTTATGCGTCAGACTACGCCAATGTTTCAGGCGCCTTTATTCAGCCTTACGAGATTATTTCAAGGGTCAACAACCTGTTGCAGTTTGTCGGCAAATACGAATCCGGCGCTACATCAGACGAAGCAAAACGTATCCGGGCACAGGCACTCGCCATCCGGGCGCATTGCCATTTCGACCTGATGCGCTACTTCGCGGTGGACTTTGGACGCAACGCCACGGCGTTGGGCGTTCCCTATGTCACCACGTTCGACCCACAGAAGCCTTTTGGCAATTTGCCTGCCCGCAACACAGTAAAAGAAAATTACGATGCCATTCTGAAAGATTTAAACGATGCGCTGTCTGCCTTCGGAGGCGGCGGCAATACGACCAATAACGCTTCTCGTTATTACATTGACAGCTTGGTGGTGTATGCCATGCGTGCCCGCGTGAATTATTACGCTTCGCAGTGGGAAGACGTGATTCGTGATGCATCAGTAACGCTGACAGAGCGTAAATTGGGAAATAGCAGTGATTTTGTAGCATCTTTTGCTGCCGACAGAGAAGCAGCGCCACCAACGGAAGTGTATTGGCAGATTCCTTCAGACAATGCTTTGCGTCCCGGTGGTGCCATCAGTGGCAGCAGTCCAAACTATCGGATTACTGCGGCGATGGGCACAATTCTCCAAAGTCAGGGAGGCGCTTATGTCGATACAGTAATAACCCGTTTCAACCAGGTCGGTTCAGGCGGCGTGCAGCGCACCTTGTTGTGGAAGTATCCCGAAATCAGAAGCTTTAAGGTGTACCGCGCCGGCGAAATGATGTTGATGCGGGCTGAAGCCAAAGCCCGCATAGACCCGAACGACCCTACTGCCCTTGACGACCTGAATACACTGCGTACCAACAGAGGCGTGGGCACCGGCACCGAAACCGGCACTGCTTTATTGAATGCCATTCTGCTGCAGCGCCGTGTGGAGCTGCTGGGCGAAGGGCACCGCTGGTTTGACCTGCGGCGTACCACGAAAACCATTGTTCGTGCCGAATGCGGAACAGCCGGCAACTCCCGCGCCGAGCGTTGTACGATTGGCCCGAACGACCGGACCTGGGTTTTCCCCATTCCGTTCAATGAATTAAAGGTGAACCCGAACCTGACGCAGAATCCAGGGTACTGAGGCGGAAATAAATGTGTTGAATAGAAAGACCCGGTCAGCAATTGGCCGGGTTTTTCTTTGGCAGAGCAACAGTTTGCCGAACCCGTTTTGTTATACCGGTATCGTAAAGCGATCCGGGATCTCCCCTTGACGTTATAAGCTCCGCAGCGTTTCCTGTTTTTACCATGCACTTGCAATAGAAGGCAACGCTCAGGCAGAGCCCCATGGACCTGGCTGATGAAACACGCAGCACCTCAACAGCCGTCTTTTCCTTGTGGCAAAAACCTTTTAGAATTGCGCTAAACCAAAAGCATTCAGCGCCGGTTGTTGGCTTTTTACACTCCATTTGTTGCCGAAAGGCCGGGTGCTTTTGTAATAACTATTTTCTTAAACAGAAAGAGGCTGCCCCGGCGGGGCAGCCTCTTTCCTTCACCAAAAGACGGTATTATTTCTTTTTCAGGCGCAGCAGGTAAGTGCCGTAATCGGGCGATCCGCTAGGCCCTGTATGGATCAGGTAAAGAATCACATCGCCGGTGCAGGAGAAAATATAGCTGGCCCTGGCCGCGGTGGTAGCGGCAGCAATTTCGGGCGGATAGCTGCCGTAGGTCTGACGGGCAACCGTTGCCCTCCCGTTGGCAGGGTTGATGGTCACCGTGATCGGATTTCTCGACACCGGGTTGTACGATGGCGACGGATAAGCATCCAGCACGACCGATGTGGCAGTGGCGCTGGTGATTTTCACAATATCGCCGGCGGCATAATCAGCCCAGCCATCACTAATCACCTCAAAATCGCCGGCAAAGCCGGCGGGCTCAAACGGACAGGTGATTGTGGAAAAAAGCCGCAGTCCCATGCTGTAGGCTGCTGCCGCTTCTACTTCGGCGTTGGTGTTGTTGTAATTGTAAACCTTGCCGCTCTTTGTCACTACTTCGTTGTAGATCACATACTGGCTGCCCGGAGCAAGCGAGGTAGGCGCAACGCCGAGTGCTGTGGCCACCTGGCCGCCGGTAACACTGATGGTTACCTTACCATCCGCTATCGGTGTTTCTTTTATTTTTTTCCAGGTGGTTTTGTTTGCCGAATTGTTGCTCGAGCTTACATAGCTGATCACCCGGTCGGCAGCCTCGCCAACGATATGGCCGTCCCAGCTGACCGACGATGTGCCAATTTGCGCAAAATTGAACTCGGTGCTGTTGGCTTTGTCAACGAAAATATAGGAGCCTATCCCTAACTGATCAAACGATAGAATCTGATCGGTTTCCTTTTTACAGGCAAAAAACGCAACTGCCGTCAAAAACGTAAAAAGGCTTATTTGCAATTTTCTCATGGTCTGAATCATTTAAAGATTATTGTAATGGATCTGGATTTGTATCCCAAAACACCTTGGTTGTCCAGTTGCCTTTTTGAACGGCATTGCTATTCAGGTTCACAAATACAGAAGGATACAGGAACGACCGGATAAAGCCACCGGTATTGGGAAGCACCGTCAACTGCAGGCCGGTTCCACCATTGATCGAAGCCTTCGGCTTGCCGGTTCTGCGATAGGCATTGTAAGCCTCGGCGCCATTGCCCCAAAGGGCCAGCCAGTATTCGCGAATCACCACATCCAGCCTGGCATCGGTGGTGGTAGCAGCATCGTATTCACTCATTACCAGATTTACGTAATTGCTGATAGCGGTAGCCGATGGCGTTTGGTTAGTGCACACGGCGGCACCCACCTGCGCGGGGAAGGCCATGACGCGGCTGATGGACTTGGTAATGGCGCTTTGCAGCAGCGCACGGGCATCGCCACCGGCGCCGTTTACCGTCAGCGCAGCTTCTGCCAGCACAAAGTCGGTGAAGAACGACATCCAGATGGGCGCAATGCCGGCACCGCGTCCGCCTACGTTGAGCGATGTGGCCGTGTAGTTATTGCAATCGAACAGGCCGCCGGCAGGATAAACACCCCACACGGTGCGCTGTGTTCCATCGGGCGGAATACCGCTGTTGTCGCCATGGTCGCGGCCCCAGTAGCCACTGCCCAGGTAGCAGAAGGGCATGGTGGCCGGATAGTGCGCCGGTGTGTTTTGATAAGCGCAAGGTTGCTGCTGCGGCGTGGGATCAGAGATGGTTTGGCGGTACAGGTAGTACCGGGTGCGGGGATCCGTGAGGCCTTTTTCAAAACGCAGCGAGTACATGTATTGCGATGCAATGTAATCGCCGGCGCCTCCCGAGGCTACATAGTTGGCATTGTAGCGGGGGTGACGACTGTTGGGCGTTGCCTGCTGGGTACCATAGCGGAAGGTAAATTCATCCGCATCCGACCTGATGATGTTTCCGCCATCAACCAGGGTCTTGATCTTGGCGCCAACGGTGTTATCTACCAGCCGGGTATTAACATAAGCCCGGAGTTTCAGCGTGTTTGCCACCCTTCTCCAACTGGCCGCCGTGGTGTTGTTAAACAAGATGGACGTTGGCGCTGTAGCCGCCGTTTTTCCAAGGTCGGCGATGGCATCATCGAGCAGTGCCAATGCGGCCGTGTAAACGGCGCTGCCGTTGTCCACCTTGGGGTTCAGGTTTTCATTTCCCAGGTTTGCCTCGGTGTAGGGAACGTTGCCAAACATATCCACCAATGTCATCAGCGTATAGGCCTTCAGGACAGAACCAATGCCTGAATGCAGAAACTTGGACTGCGCTTTTGCCAGCGGAATCATGGCATTGGCGTTCTTCAGCACGCCGGTGTAGGCCGTGCTCCAAATAGCATCGAAGGTTTGCGGCGAAAACCCGTTTTGATAAGTAGGGCCAAAGAAAACCGTCATCCGCGTAAGCTGCGACCCAAAGCCCTGTGCCTGGTCGAAAAACGAACTGAAGTTCAGTTGCACATTATTCAGGTATAAATCCACATCGGCGCTTTGCGGCGTGGGCGAGTTGGGGTTTTCCAGCAACGTGTCGAATTTTTTGCACGAGCCGACTCCCATCAGCATCACCGCCAGCACCATCACGTATTTTATTGACTTTGTCATATCTGTTTTTTTACACGTTAGTTTTAGAATGTTACCCTGATGCTTCCACCCAGCCGGCGCGACGAAGGACCGGTAATAAACTCAAAGCCCCGGTACGATCCGGCGCCTAATCCGGATGTTTCCGGATCGAAGTTCATGTACTTGGGTGTATTGGGTGCGTTGTACCACAGGTTCTGGCCAGAGAAGGTCAGTGAAATGCCGCCAAACGGTGTTTTGTTTAAAATACGGGCAGGCAGGTTGTACGACAGCGATGCTTCCCGCAAACGGATCACGGTGCCATCGAACACACTTACGTCGGACGGACCAAAACCAAGACTGTTGAAGTACACAGTAAATGCATTGCCCTGGATGTCGTTGGGGGTGCCATCTTGCTTAACACCGGGCAAAATCAACGGCTGCATGCGGTCGAATTCCGTGTCTTTTGTCAAGCCTCTTGCCAGCAAAGAACGGATGGTAGCCGAGTAAATGTCGCCGCCATGTGTATAGTCCCACTGCATCCGGAAGGAAAGACCTTTCCACGAGAGGTTGTTGATCACCGAAGTCTTGAAATCCGGATTGGGGTCGCCAATAATGCCGATCTCTGTTGAGGTAAGGTAATTGCCCTGTCCGTCCACTACGCGTTGGCCTGATTTAGGATCACGCTGCACATAATAACCTTGCATGATACCCAACGGCTGTCCTTTGATGGCAAACCCACCCAGGTCGGTAAAGCCGGCCACCGGAATCTGCTTAACACCTTCAAGCAACTCGGTCACTTCATTGCGGTTGCGGGTAAAGTTCACCGTAAAGTCCCAGGTCAGGTTGCGTCCGCGTACCGGCACAATGTTCAACCCTATTTCGATGCCGCGGTTGCGCACGCCACCCACGTTGATCTCTTTGGTATCGTAGCCGGTGGACGGGTCAATCTGCTGGGCAATGATCTGGTCCTTCGACTCGCGGTTGTACCAGGTAAAGTCAAGGCTCACCCGGTTGTTGATCAGGCGTGTTTCCAAACCGGCTTCAAACTCACGCAGCAATTCCGGCTTCAAGCCGGGATTGGGAAGGCGGTTAGGGATGGCGTTGGAATTGACCTGTGTACCATTGGGCGTTACAAATACGTTGCTGCCGATGCTCAGGGCCTGCCGGGTTGTATAGGGATCGGGGAAACGGGCGCTGGTAGCGTAGCTCACCCGCGTTTTTATGTAGTTGAAGGTTCTGTTGTTGCGCAGGCCTTCAATGGCCGATGTTGGAATAAACGACAGTGATGCGCTGGGATAAAACAAGTGATTGTTTTCACTTTCCAACGTGGACACCCAGCTTTGCCGGCCGCCAACGGTGGCATACAAGAAATCTTTAAAACCAAAGTTGGCTTCGGCAAACAGGCCCATCGAAATAGACTCGGATTTGAAATCGAGGTTCCGGCCATTTTCGCTCAGGTTGGTGTGGTTCACAAAATTGTTGTGGTTAAACAGGTTAAACACTAACTGGTTTTGACTGAACATGCCGTCTTGGTTGTAAATATTGCGGCGCAACTGGCCACCACCGGTTACAGAAAAGTCC
This sequence comes from uncultured Flavisolibacter sp., assembly GCA_965365435.1. Classification (GTDB taxonomy): domain Bacteria; phylum Bacteroidota; class Bacteroidia; order Chitinophagales; family Chitinophagaceae; genus Flavisolibacter. Next base: position 14,164 of record CBDUBQ010000041.1, on the reverse strand, counting down.
CAGTTGGATGAAAGCTGCGTGTTGTAATTGGCCAGCCATTCGTGGTTCAGGATGGTGTTGCGGCTGTTGGTACTGCGGTAAACACCCAGGGGCACCTGCACACCGCCTTTCGGCGCCTGAAGGGTACTGAAGTTGTTGTAATTGTCGAGGCCAATGCGGTAGGTGAAGTTCAGATTTTTCAGCGCCTCATAACGCAGGGCCAGGTTACCAAACACACGCTGTACGTTCTCGGTAAACCGTACATATTTGGACGTCCAGCGGGGGTTTTGAATATCGTTGGCGGGGCGGTAATAGACTGACTCACCTGTCAACGGGTTTTCGAACGGCAGCCCCATCAGGTCAATTGACCTGGGCGTGTACATGACGTCGGCAAAAATGCCCGGATAGTTGGCATATTGCGGTCCGCTTCCGGTACTGGCCGAGTTGGGTGGTGTTTGAAAATTGGTGGTAGCATAGTTTACCACGCCGGAAATGGTAAAGCGGTTGGTGAGCTTGGTGCTGCCGCCAAGACCGGCCGTGTACTTGCGCAGATCGTTGCCCGGAATAAACCCTTTGTCGTCGTAGCGGGTAAAGTTGCCGCTTACGTTTGAATTGGCGCCCGGCGAACCCGCTATGTTAATGGAGGTTGTATTGATCCAGCCGGTGCGGAAAAAGTCATTTACGTTGTTGGGATAAGCCTGGAAGGGCACCTGCGTATTCTGGAACTGCGGGAAAGCCGCTGCATAGGCCGCCCGGCTGTACGGATGTGTCACCATCACCGGCGGATTAGTGAAAGCTGCGCCCCAGTTAGAGTAAAACTGAAAGCCTACCGACTGGTGGGTGCCGCCGCCGTAGGTGTTTTGCCACTCGGGCATGCTGGCTACTTTATTGGCAAAGGTTGACTGGGTGATGGTGATCTCCGCCTTATTGGCAACCCGCCGGTTGGCGCCGTTTTTTGTGGTGATCAGGATCACACCGTTGCGGCCCTGCTCGCCGTACAGGACCGTTGCGCTTAATCCCCGCAGTACACTCACGCTTTCAATATTGTTGGGGTCAAGATCCAGAAAACGGCTGGAGGTTTGGTTACCGTACCGGAAGTCAGCCTGGTTGTTGGTGGAAGCGTCAAATGGCACACCATCCACAATAAATAACGGCGTGGTTTCGCCGGTAATGGACGACACGCCGCGGATAATGATGTTGGTACCGCTACCTGAAATGCCGGAAGTGGCACCAATATCAACACCGGGTGTTTTTCCATTCAGCACACGGGTAATGTCGGCCTCGGGGCGCTGTTCCAACTGTTTTTTGTCAACGGTGGTAACAGCGTAGCCAAGAGCCTTTTTTTCGCGGCGGATGCCGAGGGCCGTTACCACTACCTCGCTGATAGCGCCACTGGCAGCCGACAGGGACACATTGATGTCGCGGGCATTGGCCCCAACTACGGCCTCTTTCAGGTCATAGCCTACCGACGAAAATACCAGGGTGGCATTGCGCCCCACCTGGAGGCGAAAGTTGCCATTGGCATCGGTGGTGGTACCGTTCTGCGTGTTTTTTTCCTGCACCGAAACGCCCGGAAGGGGCTGGTTGTTTTCCCCTGTGACCTTGCCGGATACTTCGACTCGCTGCGCCAGGGCAGCGCTTAATAGCAAAAAAAAGCTTGCTACAAAGCATAGAAGTTTTCTCATGTGAGTTTTGTTTTAGAGTTAATAATAACAGTCGTACGAAAAGCTGAATATTGATGAATAAGCAGTAAACGAGCTAAGTGGAATCAAAAAGAGGCAAAATGCCGGCCCATGGAAATGTTGGGGCCGGCAGCATTTCTTCATAAGTAGTTATCATGCAGCCGTTGATTGTTGACATCTTAAAAATATGTAAAATTTTGTTAGATGGTAAAAAAGACTGGATGAAATTTCAAAATGCGGCTTTGAGCGGTAAACCTAACAATAAACAATAGTTGGCTAAAGCTTTGGCAATGACATTGTTGAACCATGAAAAGACAGTTTTGCCGGCAGCAGTCGCCTGAGCCTTGCGAACCATTTCAGGCTTTTTTTGAAACAGGAATATTCTCCGGTTTCGCCACATAATCAGGAAAAAGGATAAACTCGATTAAAAATCAATAACTTATGTAGAAATTGGCACAAAAAAAACAGCCACCCGGTCGGATGGCTGGTTAAAAAACTTCTTTTCTGTGTCCCCGAACTTATTCTCTGTCGCGGCCGCCCATGTAGATCATAACATACTGTAGCAGGGTAACAAGAGCCGCCAGCGCAGCCACTACATAGGTCATCGCTGCCCATTTCAGGGCATTTTTCGCTTTCGGATATTCCTGGTCATTGGTCACATTGGTCCGGTTTAGCCAGGCCAGGGCCCGCCGGCTGGCGTCGAATTCGACCGGCAGGGTTACCAGCGAAAAAATAACGGTAAGCGCAAACAGCACAATACCAACCAGTAAGAGGGTAGAATTGCCCGTAGCGGCCATAAAGATGCCGATCATCAGTATCCAATGCACTATGGAAGAGCTTATTTGCACAGCCGGCACCAGTTTACTGCGCAGGTTTAGCCAGGTGTAAGCGGTAGCATGCTGAATGGCATGCCCGGTTTCGTGAGCGGCAACTGCCGCAGCAGACACACTGTAATTATTGTAAACTTCGGGGCTTAGGTTGATGGTTTTTTTCGTGGGGTCATAATGATCGGAAAGAAAACCCTCTACCGAAACTACTTTTACATCGTAGATCCCATTCTCCCGCAGCATTCTTTCTGCCACTTCCTTTCCGGTAAGGCGGGCCGACAGCGGAATTTTTCCATAGGCCGAAAACCGGCTCTTCAGTATCATGGAAACCACCATGCTGATTCCGAGAAAGAGAAATGAAACAAGCATAATTGAGGTTGTCATTGTATTTCCTTTTTTGCCTTAATCCCCTCAAATCTATCTCCAAATACCGAAAAAATACCGTTAAGGCCGGTAGTTTTCCCTTTTGTCAGTCCGAACGTCTTCGTAGGCTCTTTTTATGACAGTTTATCAGTAAATAAATTTTAGATATGAATTTTGACAGTCTAATATCATATTGTTAATCAATTTGTTGTAAAGGCAATTATGTTAAAGCCCTTTATATAAAACCTTCTAAAAGTTATGCACACCAGCAAAAAATAATTTTGTAAAGTGCCGCAGAATTGTAATTTAGTGTCAGAATTTAATGGGTTAGTAAGTAAAAGGGTTGGTCGCAAGGCTGGCCCTTTTTACTTTCTGTAATGGCTTATTTTTTTGCCTGGCGGCCACCCTACGTTTAAGATTTATTTCGCTTGCAGGCAGCGTAATTTTAGCGCAATGTCGAAAGTAAAAACCGCTTATTTCTGTCAGAACTGCGGCTACGAAAGTGCGAAATGGTTGGGTAAATGTCCGGGATGCCAGCAGTGGAATACGTTTGTTGAAGAACTCATTCAAAAAGACAACAAGAAGACCGCTACGAATGATTGGTCGTCGTACATAGATAATAAAGACACCACCAAACGTACCCGCCACCTTAATGAAGTAGAAACAAAAGATACTCCGCGCCTGCTGGCCAGCGATGCGGAGTTGAACCGGGTGTTGGGTGGCGGCATAGTGCCCGGTAGCATTGTGTTAGTAGCCGGTGAACCCGGCATTGGCAAATCAACGCTGTTTCTGCAAATGGGTTTGCAGATGAAAGGCGCCGTTACCCTTTATATCAGCGGCGAAGAAAGCGAACAGCAGATTAAGATGCGGGCCGACCGCCTTCAACTGCACAACGAAAATTTTTACCTGCTTACCGCAACATCTACCAATATCATTTTTCAGGAAATAAAAAAGCTGAAGCCGCAACTGATCATCGTTGACTCTATACAAACACTCGAATCAGCCTTTGTCGAATCCTCGCCGGGAAGCGTATCGCAGATACGGGAATGTGCAGCCGAGTTTCAGCAGTTTGCCAAAGAAACCAATACGCCGGTTTTTCTTATCGGACATATAACTAAAGAAGGCGCTATTGCCGGCCCAAAGCTCCTGGAGCATATGGTAGATACCGTGCTGCAGTTTGAGGGCGACCGTCATTATGCCTACCGCATTCTTCGCACCTTGAAAAACCGCTTTGGCAGCACCGCCGAATTGGGCATTTACCAGATGAACGACAACGGCATGAACCCCGTGACCAACCCCAGCGAAATTTTGCTGACACAAAAAGAAGAGTCGCTTGGCGGCATTGCCATTGCGGCCACCATCGAGGGGCAGCGGCCGCTCCTTATTGAAGTGCAGGCCCTGGTTACCCAATCGGTTTACGGCACGCCACAGCGAACGGTTAGTGGCTTTGACACCCGGCGCTTACAACTATTGCTGGCGGTGCTGGAAAAACGCGGCGGGTTTCATTTTGGTGTGAAGGATGTGTTTTTGAACATTGCCGGCGGCCTGAAAGTGGAAGATCCTTCCATTGACCTGGCGGTGCTGGTGGCGCTTCTCTCCTCATACGAAGACGTGCCGGTGACGCACGACATTTGCTTTGCCGGCGAAGTGGGCCTGAGCGGAGAAATAAGGGCCGTGAACCGCATAGAACAGCGCATAGCCGAAGCCGAAAAACTGGGGTTCAGCAAAATCATCGTTTCCAAATACAATCAGAAAGGGCTCAGCAAACACAAATATGGTATTGACGTGATTATGCTGGGCAAGGTAGAAGAGGTGTACCGGCATTTGTTTTAATTCGATAATGACACAATCGGATAATTTGATAAGGCCTGGCGGAGTTCCGTAAAAACGACTAAATTCAGGAAGACATCCCCAAGGGATTTTGGATGTCGGCATTCTGCAACCCTTCCGTCATTATCAAATGATCAGCTTATCCAATTGACACCTTTCGAATCATGCTGCAAGTTGTTAAAGAAGCTGTCCTCCACTTTCTTTTTCCGCATGTCTGCGAGGGCTGCGGTACCGATGTGCTGGACGCCAGTCATCTGCTTTGCCTGAAATGCCTTTCGTCGTTGCCAAAAACCGCGTTTCAATTCCATCCCAATAACCCGGTGGAAAAACTCTTCTGGGGCCGCCTGCCGGTTGCCTCGGCCACGGCACATTGTTATTTTACCAAGGAGTCGCTGATGCAGCACCTAATGCACCAGTTAAAATACCGCGGCAATAAAGAGCTAGGGCTTTACCTGGGCAGAATGATGGGATATGCCCTGCACGACTCCAACCGGTTTCGGTATGTGGATGCCCTGATACCATTGCCTCTTCATCCGGCCAAAGAAAGAAAACGGGGATACAACCAGGCGGCCCTGTTGTGCCAGGGTATTGCCGAAGTGATGGACAAGCCGGTATGGAAAGACGTGGTGATTCGCACGACGCACACGGAAAGCCAAACCAAAAAAACCCGTGTAGAGCGCTGGCTGAATATAGAAGGGCGTTTTGAACTGGCCAAACCGGAAGTTATTGCCGGCCGGCACCTGCTGCTGATTGACGATGTAGTGACCACCGGCGCCACCCTGGAAGCCTGCGGCACCATATTGCTGGCGGCGCCAGATACAAGGGTAAGCGTGGCCACGCTTTGTTATTCGGGCCACTGATGTATTTTTATCCTCTATGAGCCTTTTGAAAAACCTCCTGGCCCTTCTTTGTATTCTCCTCTTTCTTTTTTCGTGCCGGAAAGAATCGTTTACCACCAGCGCCGGCGCCCTCCTGCGGCCAAGCATTGACACCCTGCGTTTCGATACGGTTTTTACTTCCACGGGTTCTACTTCACGGTTTGTAAAGCTGATCAATGATAACGACAAAGGCATTCGCCTGTCATCGGTGCGCCTGGCCGGCGGCGCCAATTCGCCTTTTAAATTAAATGTTGATGGCGTGCCGGGTCCGCAAGTAAATAATGTGGAGTTGTTGGCCAACGACAGTCTTTATTTATACGTTACCGTCAGCATTAATCCAACAGCGCAAAACCTTCCGTTTGTTGTGCAGGACAGCATTGAGGTGAGTTACAACGGCAACCGGACCTGGATACAGCTCAACGCATTTGGGCGAAACGCCCATTTTTTCCGGAACAAAAAGATCACCGGTGCCGAAACCTGGAACAACGACCTTCCTTATGTGATCTTGGGCGGACTAACGGTTGACACTACCGCCAGCCTTACCATCAACAAAGGCTGCCGGATTTTTATGCATGCCGATGCGCCGTTTATTGTAAACGGTTCGCTGCAGGTTGTTGGCGAAGCATACGACAGCACCCGGGTGGTGTTTTCCGGCGACCGGCTGGATGAACCCTACCGCGATTTCCCGGCCTCTTACCCTGGTCTTTACTTCTCCAACAGCAGCCAGAAAAACCAGATCAGCTATGCCATTATAAAGAATGCTTACCAGGGTATCGTGGCCACCGGCCCTTCGGCTTCGGGCACAAAGCTCACGCTGAGCCAAACCATCATTGACAATGCCTACGATGCGGGCCTGCTGGCGCTCAACACCAGCATTACAGCACAAAATCTCTTGGTATCCAACTGCGGCAAAAACCTCATTCTGGCCCTTGGCGGCAACTACCAGTTTACGCACAGCACCATCGCCACGTTTTCTAACAGCTATATCCAACACAAAGACCCGGTAGCGTTGCTGACCAACTTTATTGTTCAGGGGAATGCCATTACTGTGAATGACCTGAACGCCACCTTTCGCAACTGCATTTTCTGGGGCGAACAAAACGGCTTTGTGAAAGACGAAGTGGTGGCATCGAGGCAGGGCAACACCGCTTACAATGTGTTATTTGATAAAGTGCTGTGGCGGGTGCAGCGGCCGCCAGCCAACGTTACCGTTTCGCCCAATGGCGCCATTTCCGGGCCGCCGTTGTTCGATAGCATTAACACGGGCACCCGGCAGTTCAACTTCCGGCTAAAGGCAGGCTCGCCGGCTGTGGATGCAGGCACGGCCACCGGCCTTGGCACAGACCTCGACGGTAAGGCGCGGCCCGCCGGCGCCGCACCCGATCTGGGCGCCTACGAATGGCGACAATAACAGCGTTTTAGCGGACCCGAAATGGCCGCGTTGCCCAACCATCTTATCTTTATCTTGTTAATTGAAAAAGAATAAAACAAAAACATGAAAATCCTCCTCCTCGCTTCTATCCTTTCTGTGATGCTCAGCGGCGCTTCATTTTATGACTTTAAGGTGGCCAGCCTCGACGGAAAGACGATTGACTTCTCGAAGTTTAAAGGCAAAAAAGTATTGGTGGTGAACACGGCCTCTAAATGCGGCTATACCCCGCAGTATGCCGATTTGCAGAAGCTTTACGACAAATACCAGGGCAAGCTGGTGATTGTTGGTTTCCCGGCCAATAATTTTGGTGAGCAGGAACCCGGCAGCAATGAAGACATTGGTGCTTTTTGCAAAAAGAATTATGGCGTAACCTTCCCTATGGCCGAAAAAGTGTCGGTAAAGGGCGATGATATTCACCCGATCTTTAAATACCTGACAGAGGAAGCAAAAAAAATGGGCACGGCCGACCCGGTCGTAAGATGGAACTTTACCAAATTCCTGATAGATGAAAAAGGAAAGCTGGTGAAAGTGTTTCCGAGCAAGGTAAACCCCATGAGCGAAGAGATCACTGTTTACCTGAACTAATTTGGCTGAACCACGAATTGGCTTGATGTAAACGATTATTCTGGATATTTGAAGCCGTCTGAAAATCAGGCGGCTTTCTTTTTTCCGGCAAATCCATTCTATCTACCCAAATCACGGTTCAAACATGTTATTTAAAGACGTCATTGGCCAGCAGGAGGTAAAACAACACCTCGTAGAAATGGTGCAGCACAACCGCATCAGCCACGCCCTTCTTTTTTTAGGGAAAGAAGGTAGTGGGGCGCTGCCGCTGGCATTGGCTTTTGCAGATTATGTATCGCTGCTTCCCACCTCCGGCGGAACTGGGGAGACCTCTCTTTTTGGCGAGCCGGTTGACATAAAATTGCCCGGCACCCCGGAGGAAGCCGATACCTGGATGCAGAAACAGCCCTCGTACCAAAAAGCGGCTGGCATGGTGCACCCCGACATACATTATGCCTACCCGGTTATCAAGCGCACCACACGAAGCGATGAAAAACCGATCAGTACCGACTGGATCAGCGAATGGCGCGAATTCATCCGGCAATTTCCCTATGGCAATGTGTACGACTGGCTGCAGTTTATGGGCGCCGAAAACAAGCAGGGAAACATAACGGCCGCCGAATGCAACGAGATCAACCGAAAGCTGAACCTGAAAAGTTTTGAGAGCGGGTACAAAATTTTGGTGATGTGGATGCCGGAGTACCTGAAAAATGAAGGCAACAAGCTACTGAAGCTGATTGAGGAGCCACCGGCCGATACGCTTTTTCTTTTGGTGGCCGAAAACGAAGAAGCCATACTGCCCACCATCCTCTCCCGCTGCCAATTGGTAAAAATCCCTGCCCTGGCGCCTGAAGCCATAGCCGCTACGCTGCAGGCCAGGAGCAATGTGCCCGAAGACCAGGCGAAACTGCTGGCCAACGCCTGCGGCGGCAGCTACCGCGAAGCCCTTCACCTGCTGCAGCACGCCGACGAAGACTACTTTAACCTGCTTCGCGAATGGCTCAACGCCATCTTGCGCACCGGCGCCGCCGCACAGGTAAAAGTGATTGAACAAATTGCCCGGCTGGGCCGCGAACCCCAAAAACAATTTCTCCGCTATTTTATTCATTTGCTGGAGCAGGCCCTGCGCCTGCAAATCACAGACGGTACGCACCAGCAGGCGGTGGTAGAGGGTATGTCGGCCGGTGAGCGGGACCTGGCGCAGCGGCTGAACAGGCAAATTAGCATTGAGCAAAAAGAGGCCATTGCGGCAGAATTAGGCAAAGCCTGTTATTACGTGGAGCGAAACGCCAATGCCAAGATCCTTTTTCATGCCCTTACCATTAAGCTTTTTCACATTGTAAAAAACGGGGTGGTGGTTTCGGTGTAAGGCCCGCCGGTGTAAAAGGCGTAAGGTTCTATTAAATGCCGCCGGAAAATACGCGGCGCCGGCTTTCCGTACCGGACCTGCATTTGTAAACAGGCTGCAAAGATTCGGAACCGGAAGCGTAAAAAATTTATATTTGCCTACTTCACGCCCTGGCGTGAGTCAATATATATCAGGGGTTATTGGCCTTGTGAAGAAGGAAAAGAAAGTGATTTTTTACTCAGTATAAATTCGTAGAACGCAAAAGCAGGGCCCGCGGGCAGCGGGTGTGCTGGCACCCGGCAGTAGCTGTGGTGTCACAGACCGGTGCCGGGCGGCCATGCAGAAACCCACTGCAATGGTTTTGCTTTTTGAAATTTACGCCACTCCCTCTTTCTCCTTCTTTGCCCGCCCGGTGCCTCATTTTTCTAACGATTAAACTCAACGATAGCATGGGATGTGGTTCTTGTGGTACGGGAAAACCCAATGGATGTAAGAGCAACGGCGGTTGCAGCACCGGTAGCTGCAACCGAATGAATACCCACGATTGGCTGCGCAACCTGCCGATCAGTGATTTGGATACGGCCTGCCGGGTGGTGGAAGTTTCGTTTAATCAGGGCAGCCGCAAAGAATTTTACCGCAATGCAACGCTTCACCAGTTTGAAAAAGGCGACTTGATAGCGGTGGAAGGCGTAAGTGGTTTTGATGTGGGTGAAGTATCGCTCACCGGCGAAATTGTTCGCCTGCAACTGAAAAAACGGGGCGTGAATGAAATGTCGCCCGAAATGAAAAAGATCCTGCGCCGCGCCACCGACCGCGACGTGGACATGTGGCGGGCGCAAAAGGCCCGCGAAGCCGAAGCACTGGTGCGCAGCCGGGCCATGGCCCGCCAGCTGCGGCTCGACATGAAGATGAGTGAAGTGGAGTTTCAGGCCGACGGCAAAAAAGCTACCTTTTATTACATTGCCGATGACCGGGTGGACTTCCGCGAGCTGATTAAACAATACGCTTCGGAGTTTCGGGTAAAGGTAGAGATGCGCCAGATTGGCGCCCGGCAGGAAAGCGGAAAAGTGGGCGGCATTGGCTCCTGCGGCCGCGAACTTTGCTGCGCCACCTGGCTCACCGATTTTAAATCGGTGAATACGGCGGCGGCCCGTTACCAGAATCTTTCCATCAACCAGACAAAACTAAGTGGGCAATGCGGTCGGCTCAAGTGCTGCCTCAACTACGAGCTGGATACCTACCTGGATGCCCTGCAGGGTTTCCCGGAAAATGCCGACATGCTGCAGGTGGCCCGCGGCAACGCCACGCTCATCAAAAAAGACATTTTCAAGAACCTGATGTGGTATGTGCTGCCGCAAAGCAATAAGCAATATCCACTGACCATTGAAAGAGTGCGGAAGATCAAAGGGCTGAATATGCAAGGCACCATTCCGGAAGAACTGGAAGCGGTGGAAGTAGTATCGAGCAAGGTAAAGGAAGTGGAGCCGGAGTTTGTGGATGTGGTAGGCCACATCAGCCTGCGCAGCCTGGAGAAAGCCGACAAAAAGCGCCGCGACCGTGGGCGTGAGCAACGGCAGGGCGGGCAACAAAGAGGCAATAAGCAATTGCCAACAGCCAATGGGCAAAATATGAGGCCGCAAAACCTGCCGGTGCAGAAGAAGGGTGATGCGCAACCGCAGCAGCGCCAGCAGCGTCCGCAAGGTACCGGCAACCAGCAACGACCACAAGGCGGAGAACAGGTGCCGCGTCCGCAGCAGGGTGGTAACAGCCAACCCAAACAACAAGGCGGCGGACAGGGCAGGCCGGGAAATGCGCAGCAGCGCGGCGGAGGGCAGCAGGGGCAAAAGCCGCAGGGCGGACAACGACCGCAAGGTCAGAGGCCACCACAACAGCCAAGAAGGCCGCAGGGCGGAAATAACGCGGGAGACAGTAACAGTCAAAAACAGGAAAAGCCCACAGAGTGATCTTCGGGGTTCATAAAACGAGAAAAGTGGCGTCTGCCACTTTTCTCGTTTTTAATGCATCACGGTCTGTATTTATTGCTTAATGAATTTTGAAAGCTGAACAGCATCTGTTCCGTTTATAAAGCGGACAAAATAAGTTCCGCTTGGCAAACCCGAAAGAGAAATAACTGTCAGTTGACTTCCCGTTCCGGGCCAAATTGTTTGCACAATTCTTCCATCAACTGCTGAAAGCAAAATCTTACTGTTGGTGTAAGCGGATGCATGCTGAATCTGGATGTCTGCCTGCGTCGGCGAGGGAAACACGGAAAAGGGAACAGCGGATTTTCCCCCATTATAAAGAAGGACAACACTATAGCTATATTGGCCGTCATTCGCAACGCTCTTTATCCTGTACCAAGTCTTGTTTTCGAATGGCAGGTCGCGGAAAGAATATGCGGTTTGTGCCGCCGCTTTTTGGTTGCCGGCTTTGAAAAATGTTTTTCCATCCCGGCTCTTTTCGATTTCGTAATACTGAATATCTTTTTCTGCAAACACCTGCCAAGTGACATATGTAGCTGCCCCATCTTTTTGTACATCGACTTTGCCAAACCTGACAGGCAGCGTCGCAATATGATGCAGTGTGACACTATTGGCCGTGTAGATAACCTGGTAATCGGCCGGCTTGTTCACTGTGGCAAACGTTCCATTGATTGTTCCGGTAATGATGGGCAGCCCGGGATCGGCTGCCGAAGGAACAAAGCCATTGATCAGGGAAACATTCAGGGTGCCGTTTAGGAAGGCAGTGCCGGTCACTTGCAATTGATCATACGCGTTGGCAGCAGTGCCTCCTACTTCAAAATTGTGAACAGACGTAGCGGTCGCCATGTAATCTTCGGTGACTGTGACCTTTCCGGGAGAATTGCCCGGCGCCAGTACACCTCTATTTGTCAGACTTCCTGAAATAACCGGAGAACCGGATAACGTCGTTTCGTTGATAAAGCTGGAAATGGTGGAGGCAATGGAAGAGAAAACAAAGCTGCCGGAATTGATCAAACTTCCTCCGTTTTCAACTGTAAATATTCCTGGGCGGATATTGTTGTTATCGATCTTCGCATTGCTTTTATTCTCTACGTTGCCGCCGCTGCTTACTGTAATTCTCCCTTGGTTGTGAAGGAATTTATTATTGATCAATGTCCCTCTGACAGTAACAGTTGCTTTAAGTGTGTCATTGTAGGTTCTAAAAGGATACATATTGAACGTCGTGTTGTTGATCAATGTTCCATTTACCACGATGTCGCCGAGATTGGAAAACTGCGTAACATTATTAAAATTGACGGTTCCGCCAACTTCGATAATTAAGGTCCCGTTCAGTTGCTGAAAGAAGTCGTCCTGACCGACACAAACAGAGTTAAAGTAAATACAGGTCCTGACCGATTGCACATGTCCCCTGATGTAAATTGTGTCTGTACTTCCGTTGTAATATCCCGGCGGTACACTGCCCCCTTCCCATTTGGAAGGGTCATCAAACGAACCATTGCCTGTAAACACATACCTCGTTGCGGAGGCTGTGAAGGAAATGATCAGAACAAGAAGAAAGGAAACTAAGCGTAGAGTTTTTCTCATATTGACAATTGATTGTTTACATGATGATTTCTCGAAAACAGGTAAAGCGACATTCTATACCACAGGCCTGATTGCAGTGTCAACCGATCAAGCCGGATTTTGCAGTTGGCTGAGAATGATTTTTACTCCCTGGTAAAACACCCGAACTTTAAAATTTGTCAGCGGCAGGTTTTTTTCCTCTTTCCGGTCGGTGAAGAATTGCTCGGAATAGTAGTACGTGCGAGTGGTAGGGGAATGATTTTCAAATTTTGTTGTTTCCTTTTCGGTCATTGTTGCTTCGGACGGCTGCAAAAAATAGCGGTACTTATTCACGTCTGCATATTTTGGCGACTGTAGTTCCGCTTTTGTCACAAGAACAGTGGGAAATGGAAAGGCAGCCGCTAATTTTTCCAGCTGCTCATTGTTATGTCCATAAAGCTTCGTCTTTTCCACTTCTTCGGCACTGTACTTCATGATGAGTAAGGTAGAGCCACGTTTTCCAAGATCAGAAGGAATAGCACCCGGCTTCATCATGCGGGCATAAAACTTATTAGCGGAACAGCCGGTTAATAAAATAACGGCGAGTAATACAGGTAAAAATCGCATACAGTTAGTTTTGGCGGAAAGAAAAAAAAAAAAAATGGAAAGTACCAACGAATAGTAAAAAATAATTTCTACCGAAAAAGCCATTCTTGCAATAACCGCTTTAATCGCCTTATGATGATCATTGCCGAATAAAACACAGGTTTGTTATAGCTTACTATTGAATTAATGAAAAGGAGACTTTTTCTCTTTTAGGAAAACCAGAAAAGTGGCTACCGCCACTTTTCTGGTTTTCTGGATCGGAGTAAAATGAGTTATGTCATCTTTCCCCCTTTCTATTCCACGCTTCCCCCCAACGCCCGGTACAAATTGATGGTCGAATGAAAGATCTCTTTCTTCAAATTCGCCTGTTCCAGTTCGGCCTGCAACACACTTCCCTGCGCCATGATCACCTCCAGGTAATTGGCATAACCGGCGAGGTAAAGATCATTGGCAGTAGCTACCGCTTCGGTGAGGGTTTGCACTTCTTCGGCTTTTAACTCATATTCTTTTTTCAAATTGTCAATGGATTTCAACTGGGTCACTACTTCCTGGAAACCCTGTACGATGTTTCGCTGATACGTGTAAAACGCTGTGGCCTGTTCAGCATTGGCCAAGTTTACGCCGGCAACGATGGCACCACGGTTGATGATGGGCGCTGCCAGGGCACTTGCCGCACCGGCAGCCAAAGCAAATATCAACCCATGACGTCTTTCCATTTTTTATGATGAAAATTGAATGGTGAGGCATAAAACATTTCGCTGTTTCTATTCTGCGGTCTTGAAACGGTCGTGCAACGATTTTAATGAATGTGTCCAGTTGACCACCTGTAAGTTGTTGACGTTCCCGGATGATTGCATAGGTGGGCTTTCCGACAACAAGGAGTTTTGGAGGCGGAATACGGTTTCCTGTACTGTCCTGGAACATAATGCCTGCCGTCAGGTCATGGCTAACCACAAGAACCGTGTCTGCATTTTTTAGCTTCACCTGCAACCAGTTGTCACCTTGTTGTGTAAATGCAGCCAGCGGAGCAGTCAGTATAAAAAAGAGGATTGAAAATAATCTCATTTGGATTTTGTCCAACGTGAACGCATTGCTGTCAGGTGTGGCATTGGCAGCAGTGCAGTTGAATAA
>CBDUBQ010000040.1:0-59643 GCA_965365435.1 uncultured Flavisolibacter sp. | reverse complement strand
ATCTACATTTGAAAACTCTAACTGACCCTGGCACTAAAAACAGGGGAGCCTACAATTAAAGCAGTCGATAGGTACGAAACAGCAGTAGCTATTCCAAAGATGCTGGAACAGTAATGAGTTTCTGAAACTTATTTTTTGTAATAATGTCATTACCTGCACCAAATTTCAACCCTATAGTATGGTTACTATTATTAATGATTGTCGGAATTGTAATTACGTCTGCTCTGATAATAATTTTTTGGTGAGGGTAAATACTGAAATATTAACTTCTGGGAAATGCTGGGTAGGAAAACAAGCTTTGCACCTTTGAACACTCAACTTATTTCCCTAGACAGCGTACAAGAATGTCCGGTGGATCTAATATGGCAAGTTGCTTAGGGAAAGAACATGTGATTAGTTATGTGGACAGCTATACACAAATTTAGCAATTTTGTTAACATTTTTTTCATGAAACGAATCTAATTGCTTGGTTATCAAATATTACCTAAATGCAGCTATTTTTGTATAAAAGAACAAAGTTTATATTAGCGGACGTCTAAATACTATTTTTGAGCATGCCATTCATTAAGATACCGGATTCGGCACTACCTGGCTTCCTTTCTATTAGCGAAGAATCGACTGAGAATATTGAGCAATTAGCTGCTTTTTTGAATGATATGCCTGTTGGAATGAGCATGGACAATGTTAATGAACATGTTAGTGCCAATTTGAAAATTGAACATTCACGATCAATAATACAGACATTACTAAGTATGTCAGATCTGATACAATCCCACAAAGGAGAGCGTGAGAGCCTGGCTGCTGATTTAGCTCTATCATTCAAGCTTGCAATTGAAGAAGATGATGATGAAAATTCTTTTTCTTATGAAGAAGAGAACAAATTGAGAGAACATCTGAGTATCATTCTAAAAAGTTGTCGAAATTTCCTCCTTACATTAAAATCTATAGATCTTGCTAGAGTTGATGACTTAATCTATCAGGAGTCAATGATAGTAACTGATATTAGGGTGCTATTTGATGATGATTTGGAGAGTTCAAATAGATATGGTGTGATGATTCACAGATTGAAGATAGAACACTCAAAGAGTGGAAGAAGAAGTGAATCGGTTTTTTCGCTTGACCTTCAAGATTTAAATGAACTTAAAGGAAAAATAGAAAGAGCAATCAAAAAAGAACAGTTACTTAAACAGGATTACGATTCTACTATTCATTTTATTGATGTAAGTGCTATTTTATGATAACAAGTTTTATTAATCAACCAAAGATTAGGTACCGTGAATGGAATATTAGTGAAGATGATGATGATTACAGCATCGGGTTCAAGGTGTATAATATTTCAGGAGGTGGTAATTGGAAAAGTAGCAAGTGGAATCAGGCGGAAGTAAAAGAAAGAACTAAAGTTGAAGTTTCTATTGAAATAGAAGACAAAGTAATTTTTTTCCCGTGGAAACTGACACATATTGCTAGGTGTATTGAAGAATCAAAGCAAATATTGGATTTAGAGGTGGGATGGGATGGTATGAATGGGACGCGTATTGATAGACTTACATGGATTTCTGCTGCTCATTTCCTCATCAATTATTCAAAATTTATTTCAGAGAAGTTTGATGTCGTTATCTCAGCTCCGGAAATCAATCCTGTAAAGAATGGTACAATTGATATTGTATGGAAAACTGCAAAGGCAAGGTTTTTAATTAATATAAAATTTGCAGGAAGTCAAAATTTTGCATCCTACTATGGAGATCTGAAGAACAATCAGCAACCAATTAAAAGCGTTTTGGTTGACGATTCAGTTATTGAATATCTTGCTTATTGGATGACAAACCTTGCATGAATGGCCGGATGTTTAGATCCCAATAAGGATGCAGAAGTCATTCCAGATGAGGATTTCGTATATCGAAATATCAGTTTTTTTCAGTGGAAGAAGCATAAGCCAAAAAATCGGCCAAATGAAGCAGACTTTGTTCCAGACTCGGACGGTTTGTCTGTCAATTGGGATAGATATTGTAGCTTAACACAAGCTGCTGTCCTATTGGGACTTAATAAAAATGCAAAGGGTAATTTCATAAATCCGAGGGATTTCAGGATTATAAAGTTCAATGTTGGAGAATTGCGCAAAATCACGTTGTCGGATGGAGATGGTATCAAAGATGTTATCCATGATCCGCTTCTAAATAACTATAGTCATTCTCTAATTTGTTTTGACGACGACGAGGAAATTAGATTGAAAATTTGTGACTTGGTCGAAGCCCAATATGTTGATTTGGTTCTTACTCCAAACTACGAGGAAGTTGAAGCTATTCTCGAACAAGAACGCCCCCCGAAATGATAGCATATTCCTTATAATCTTATCTATTGTACCTTAACTGTACCTTGGTTTCATAAGTAGTTGATTTGCAGTAGTTATTATTTTCTGTATCGGGAAGTAATGCGGGTATACTATCACTTCACCTCCCAACCCAAAATCTTCTCCGACAACCGCATCATCACCGGGCTACTCCCCATATACAACAACATCAGCGGAAAGATCTTAAACAGGGCCCGCTTCGATGAATTGAAGATATCCATCAGCGGTAGCAGGTGACCTGTGAGTCCAATGCCTGCGTAAACCAGCAACACGGCATATAAAAAATTGCGGGCAGGCCTTGACCATCGCCGATACAGAACAGCATCAAGCAAAAGCACCAGCAGAAAAAAGTAGATAAAATAAGCGTAGTATTCAATTGCCGATGAACTGAAAAAAAGCGCTTCGTTTAATTGTCCAAAACGATGAAGTAAAGCGGAGAGGTCAAACAAGTTCCGGTTCACAAGATTGCCCACTTCGTAGCCGGCGGGCAGGTAAAAGCCAATGTAAAGCGTAACCGAAACCAGGTAGGCGGTCAGAGAGGGCAAAAGGTAAATCAGCGGCCAGCCGAGAGCCTTCGCGGGGCTTTCTTTCCGGCGCAACAGGTGCAGCATCAGCGCCGGCGTTGCCAGCGCTGCCAGCACCAAAGTCTCTGACCGCACATAAGTGGCCACTCCCATTAATAAGGAAGAAAAGAACAGGAGCCGCCGTTGCCGGTTTTCGAAAAATGCGGTAAGAAAATAGACAGACAGGCAAAAGAAAACCGCGTTGCTGTAATCGAATAGCGCCATCAGCGTGTAGGCATACATTTCGGGTATGGCGATAAAAGCCAGCAACAGCCAGCCGGCAAAAAGAGCGTGGATACGTTGCCGCAAAACGGCATATAAAAACAGCAGGAAAGCAACAAAAACAGTGCTCAGCCAAACCTGCCCAAACGGAAAGCCCGCCATTTTGTAAATGATCTGCAGGCTGGTGACGAAGGGTGGCTTAAACTGGTTGTTAGTGGTTTCCAGGTTCACGGTGAATACCGAGTTGATCATGGTTTTCTCCCGAACGGCGTATTCGGCAATCACCTCCGCACCCGAGGTCAGGTCGCGGGGGGTGGGTGGATAGTACCAGCAACGCCAAACGCTGGCAAAAACAAGAAGGGCGATCAGCACCAAAGCCGGCAGCTCATAAAGCGCCGACCGGAATCGAAGGGTTTTGCCCTGCATAAAAAACCACCGGAAATAGGAAGAGGCGCCAACGTTGAGCAACAGGCAGGAAAGCCCAATGGTGCTGAAAACACTGTAAACCATTAACGGCACACACAACAATTGCAACAGGAACGGGATGGCCGAAAAAACCGCCACGCCAAGAAGGACCGATACGGTCAGGTGCGGAATAAAATGCAGCTTGATGCGAAAGCAGCGCAACACCCCGAAACCGGCACAAAACTGCAGGCCTGTCAGCAACAACCCCATCAACACCGGCATCATAAGGATATTTTGTATTTCTTGAATGCCTCCAGCGTATCGGCCAGCCGCTGTTTATCTTTTACCGTATCAATAAAAAGATCGCCGTTTGCAGCCCTGATTATCCGGTTTGCTTTCATCGCTTCGGCACTGTTAGGCCACACTGTTTTAAGGCCGGTGTAATAATAAAACACAGCCGGCTCAGGCACCGGGTAGTCTATTTGCCGGTCTTTAAAATAGCCTTTTGGCGGCAGTACCACCAGCAGGCTGTCCTTCGTTCGTTCGCGAGCCATCAAGCCGGCAATCTGCTTCGAAACGGTATAGGCCGCACCCCAGCGCTGCCGCTTGCGGTGTTCAATAGCCAGCGCATCTTTCTGCTGAAAGAATTCGTTCAGATAAGTGAGTGGCCTTGTTTGCAGCCAGGCCTTGTTTCGCGGCAGCAGAAAAAAAGTTATGATCGCTCCGCAGGAAAAAACAAAAAGCACCACCTGCTTTTTCAGGCGTAGTTTTTTTGCGGCCGGTGTGGCCGCCGGCGTTGGCGAAAGAGGGGCGATGGACATGTGTAATTCCGGTTGGCCGGCCGGCAAAATTGCACGATAATTTGGTTTGGGCAAAGGTGCTGTTTGAAAACTGTACATGCCTTTGTTTTGGCCACTACCGGCCGCGGGGCGAAAAGCAATCCAATGGTAAGAGGTGCACAGCCTTGCAGGCTTTGTTATTGTTCATCCGGGCCGGGCCACCGTGATAAAAGCCCGTCCGGCCGAAACGGCACCAGTAAGCCTGCGTGTCATCAGGGCTTAGCGACTTACCTTTGCGCCTTCAAACAAAGCACCAGGCCGTTGCCTTTTGTGCCCGAATTTTTTTCTGTAATGAAATTGACCCCCGCAGCGATTGTTGTTTCGATACTGGTTGTAGGTGCGCTGGCGTTTTTTGCCTTGCGAACAAAATTGGAAGGTGGTGCTGCTAACACTAAAGCAATCGCCGAAAAAAAGGAGGGAGCATTGCCGGCCGGTACCGACACGTCTGCTGCGCCCGGAAGCGCATTCACTTACCGGCCGGCGGAACCCGAAAACGGGCAGTTGCACGGTGTGGTAGAACTGGGCGCCTCCGGCTTTAATTCGTTTGTGGTGAACATGGACAGCCAAAAGCGCTGGAAGCTGGTGACAAGAGAATTTGGCCAGTCGCTGGCGCTCGAAGGCCGGGCCACCACCGAAAGCATCCGCCAGGGTCTTAACCGGTACCTCTTCAACATGTTTCACAATGGCGTGGCCAGTCCCAATATGCACTTTGTGGTTTCGTCGGGCGCACTTAAGCAGCCAAAAACGGTGGCCATTGCCAACGAGCTGGTAAAGATGGGTTACCGTGTAAACCGGGTAACGAACGAACAGGAGGCCCGCTTCGTGTATATGGCCACCGTGCCGCCGCCTTATTTTTCCAATTCGTTTATGCTCGATATTGGTTCCGGCAATACAAAATTGGCCTGGGACGAAGCGGGGGCCATACGCACCATGGAACTCCCCGGTTCCCGTTATTTCGAAAGAGGCGTAACCGACGAAGAGGCTTATGCTACCGTAAAGCAGGGACTGGGCAAGCTGCCGCCTGACCGGCGGAAGTTTTGTTTTGTCACGGGCGGCGTGCCTGCTACACTGGCCCGGCAGCACCGCCGTGGCAGCGAACGTTACACGGTCTTACGGCCACCAACGGCCTATACGCCTGCCGATAAAAAAACCGCCGCCGGGTTGAACATTTACAAAGCCATTACCGATTCGGGTGGCACCGGCCTGTTTGTGTTCGATGACGACACCAACTTCACGATCGGTTTCCTCATGACGCTTAGCCAATAAAATCGTCGCATTTTTTTCCAGAAAACAAACACCGGTACAGCGCATTGGCGCCACCACCGGGTTGTATAGTGAGTGGACGCCCACCCAGGAAATGCCCTCCCGTCCGGCTTAAAAAAATTTCGGTTGGCCAACGGCCTTCTTCTGATGAAATGGTTAAATTGAAGACCGTTACAATCATCTTCATTATTCATTAAAAAGAACTTTGCCTGCTATGTCAACTAACAACAGGGATACCCGCCGCCATTTTCTCAAAACGCTTGGCGGATCCACCCTTGCCCTTGCCACAGCGCCGCTGGCCGGCCTGGCGGCGGAAGAAAAAATGGAAGAACGTACGCTCTATTATGAGAAAGAATTTTCGGCCAACGACAAAATCCGGATCGGTGTCATTGGCATGGGCATCATGGGTTACAACGACCTGACAACGGCGCTGAAAGTGCCGGGCGTGGAGCTGGTAGCCGCCTGCGACTTGTACAAGGGCCGCCTCGACAGGGCAAAAGAACTGTATGGCAACAGTCTTTTCACCACGGCAGACTACCGCCAAGTGCTGGACCGCAGCGATATTGATGCGGTAATTGTGGCTACCAGCGACAACTGGCATGCCCGCATAGCCGAAGAAGCCCTGCGAAAGGGCAAAGCCGTTTACTGCGA
Source organism: uncultured Flavisolibacter sp. (assembly GCA_965365435.1). Taxonomy (GTDB): domain Bacteria; phylum Bacteroidota; class Bacteroidia; order Chitinophagales; family Chitinophagaceae; genus Flavisolibacter. The sequence goes on along the minus strand of CBDUBQ010000040.1, from coordinate 53,353 downwards.
AAAGCCCATGGTGCATCGTATCAGCGAAGGGGCCGGGCTGGTGGCCGCCCAGCAACGGAGCGGAAAAACCATGCAGGTGGGCAGCCAGCGGGTGAGCAGCATTGTTTACCAAAAAGCAAAAGAGTTATACAAGGCTGGTGAAATTGGCAAGCTCAATACGATTGAAGCCTCTTTCGACCGGCAGAGTGCCCTGGGCGCCTGGCAATACACCATGCCGCCCGATGCCTCGGAAGCGAGCGTGGATTGGGATCGTTACATTGCCGGAACAAAAAAAACGCCCTACGACCCGAAGAAATTTTTCTGGTGGCGCAACTACCGCGACTTTGGCACCGGTGTGGCCGGCGACTTGTTTGTTCATCTTCTTTCGGGCGTGCATGTGATCACCGGCTCCACCGGGCCGCGAAAGATTTTTTCGTCGGGGCAGCTTTCGTACTGGAAAGACGGCCGCGATGTGCCCGATGTAATGACGGCGATTATGGAGTACCCCGAAACAGCGCAGCATCCGCCGTTTCAACTGATGCTGCGGGTGAATTTCATCAGCGGCAGCGGCGATCGCGGCACGCTGAAGCTGATAGGCGAGGAAGGGGTGATGGACCTGAGCGGCAATGGCCTCACCGTAAACCATAACCTGATGCCAAAGGCGCCGGGCCTTGGCGGGTGGGATGCCCTCTCCACCTATCCTACGGCCATGCAGGAAGCCATTCGGCAACAATACAACGAAACGTACAGCGAAGCTGACCGGCGGGCACCGAAAAAAGAGTCTATCACTTACAAACCACCGCAGGGCTACAACGAGCACCTCGATCATTTTGCCAACTTTTTTGAAGGCGTGCGCACCGGCAAGCCGGTGGTAGAAGATGCCGTATTCGGCTTCAGGGCAGCAGCGCCCTGCCTGGCTTGCAACGACAGTTATTTTGAAAAAAAGATCATTTACTGGAACCCCGATGAGATGAAGCTTATGAAAGCATAACATGTTGGTTGAAATTTGCTGCATAGGCCACACCACAATGGACCGGATCATCACGCCGGCAAAAACCGTTTGCCTGCCGGGCGGCACCTCGGTTTATTTTTCGTATGCCATGGCTGCCCTGCCGGTGCGTTATGCGCTGCTAACGGCCATGGCCGATGCCGACAGCCAGTTGCTGGAACCGTTGCGGCAAAAAGGAGTTGATATAACCATCTACTCCTCGGCCAACACGCTTTTTTTCGAGAATCGTTATGGCGATGATCCCAATGAACGAACGCAAAGGGTGCTGCAGGTGGCCGAACCGTTTAGCCCGGCACAGGTAGTGGCGGTGGAGGCTGGCATCTACCATTTGGGCACGCTGGTGGCCGGCGATATACCGGCGGCAGCCATCCGCCTGCTGGCTAAAAAAGGGGCCGTTTCGCTCGACGTGCAGGGTTACCTGCGCAAAGTTGACAGGGGCGCCGTGCAGCCGGCCACCTGGGCCGAAAAGGAGGAGGTGCTGCCGCTGATCCATTTTTTAAAAGCCAGTGAAGATGAAATGCGGGTGCTTACCGGATGTTCCGTTATTGCCGACGGCGCCGAAAAGTTGTTGCAATGGGGTGTGAAAGAGATTGTCGTTACCTACGGCAGCCAGGGCTCTGAAATCTTTACCGCCGGCCACCGCTATTCGATACCGGCGTTTGTTCCGGCTGTTGCCACCGATGCCACCGGCTGCGGCGACACCTACATGGCCGGTTACCTGTATAAGCGATGCAAAAAAGCCGGCATACAAGAAGCCGGTGAATTTGCGGCTGCTATGGCAACGCTGAAAATAGAAGACTCGGGGCCCTTTGCCGGAACAAAAGAAGCCGTGGAGGAGGTGTTGCGCCAAAACAAAAAAACTTATCGGCCTGCGTGAGGCTGGTGGTTCTGGCCGGAACAAAAACCGGAAAAGCGGTTTAGCAAAATGAGGCTCTTTCCCGGCAAAACCACCGTCACCGGAAAACGTGGGCGCCGGACTTCAAACTACCTTACAAGCACAATCAGGCTTCTGTTTTGGAATGCTGCGGCAATAGTTGTTCTATCTTCCGGTAAAGTTCTTCGGCCCCGAACGGTTTCAGCAAAAAATCATCAAAGCCCAGGGCGGTCACTTCGTTTTTGCTGTTGATAAATGCATCGGCCGTCAGCAGGATCACCGGACCGCCATAAAGTTTTTCGTCCCGCAATTTTTTTACCGTGGTAATGCCGTCCATCACCGGCATTTGAACGTCCATCAGCACCAGATCATACGGATGGCTTTTTACTTTTTCAATGGCCTCCTGCCCGTTGTACGCTACGTCCGGTTGGATGTTCCGTTTCTGCAGCATTTTACGGGTTACCAGGATGTTGATGGCATTGTCTTCTGCTATCAGCACCTTTAGTTGCCCGTTACCGGACTGCAGCGCATTGGCGGCGGCGGCCGCGGCGGGGGCTGCCGGCTTCAGCAAAAGCGTAAACGAAAAGCAGGAGCCTTTATTCACTTCCGACTCGCACTGAATTTCTGAACCCATCAGCCGCACCAGCTTTTTAGTGATGGAAAGCCCAAGGCCTGTGCCGCCAAACTGCCGTGTAATGCCGTTGTTGGCCTGGGCAAATTTTTCGAAAATACGGTCGGCTTCTTTTCTGGTAAAACCAATGCCGGTGTCTTTTACCTCAAAACGCACCAGCGTAGCCCCGCCCTCGTGGCGCAGGTCCGAAACGGTTAGCGTCACACCGCCTTTAAGGGTAAATTTCACGGCGTTGCCAAGCAGGTTGTTCAGGATCTGTGTGAGGCGGGTAGGATCGGCCGTCACCCAATGGGGCACACCGGCAGCTACCTCCACTACCAGCGACAGGCCTTTTTCTGCGGCTTTTATCGCATGCTGCTTTTTGACTTCTTTTATCAGTTGCGGCAAATTGAAGGGCACCTCATCGAGCGAGAACTGGCCCGAGACGATCTTGTTGTGGTCGAGAATATCGTTGACGATGCACAGCAAATTTTTTGAGGCGAACTGCAGCGTGTCAATGTAGTCTTTCTGCTCTTCTTTGGGTGCTTCCGCCTGCAGGATATTCACCATGCCAATGATGCCGTTAAGGGGTGTGCGAATCTCGTGGCTCATGGTGGATAGAAATTCTTCCTGGGCCTTGCGGGCCTTTTCGGCTTCTTCTTTTGCCGCCCGTTCCGCATTGGCCAGTTGCTCCAGCGCTTTGTTCTTTTTGCGGGTTTCCAACAAAATGGCGGCCTGTCTTGTCAGGTGCTTCAGCGCTTCTTTCTGCTGATCGTTCAGTTGCTTGGGCAGGGTGTCGCAAACGCAAAGCGACCCAATGTTATAGCCGCCTTCGGACTTGATGGGTGCACCCGCATAAAACCGGATGCCGCCTTCGGTGGTGAAGGGATTGTCAAAAAAGCGTTCGTCTTGCAGCGTGTCTTCCACCAGCAGCACATCGTTCTGCAAAATCGTGTGGGCGCACATGGAAATTTTGCGGGGTGCCGTGGTATCCCCAAGGCCATATTTGGCCTTGCCCCATTGCCGGTCGGCATCAATAAAATTGATCACCGATAAATCGCACTGGCAAATGAGCGACGCCAGTTCCACCAGGTGGTTGTAATCGGCTTCTTCATCCGAATCCAGGATGTTATACGATAGCAGGTCGGCGAGGCGTTCTTTTTCGTATGGCGGGATAGCGGCGGCGAGCATACTGGATTGGATTTTAAAGAATGGAATAGAATGGTTCTCAGGTAAAAAAAACTCGGTTTTTCGTGATTGTTTCCGCAGTGGCCGGCGGCATGTTTTGGGCCGGAAAATAAAAAGAATTTTTGAAAGATTCATTCAGGCCGGCAAAAGCCAGGTCGCCAATGCCGGCTCTACCGCCATCATTTTAAACTGTTTATCGGTGTGCGGTTGCAGAAATAGATAAGCGGTAAACGCCTATGGTGCGAAAGATTCTACATTCGTTTTGCCACCTAACAAACGGCGTTGCAAAAGGCAGCCAACAACCGGCACGGGGGGCGTTTTCCACCGATTTTTTTTCATCATAGAATGGTACCTGAGCAACATCCATAACCAAAGCACGAATGTTTTCGTATCGCATGAAAAGCCAACCTTAAATGTTTTACACACCAAACAGCACTTGTATGAAATCGTTGCCCGAAGAAACGCCCTCTCCATTGCGCATTCACCGGTCAGTTGAAAGAGGCAGTCATTTACGCCTCTTTCTTTGTGGGCTGTTGCTGCTGGCAGCCGCAGGCAGCCTGGCACAAACCGGAGCGCTTTCGGGCCGCTTGCTCGATGAAAAGAAAAAGCCCGTATCGTTTGCCAATGTGGCGTTATTGCGCGGCGCCGACAGTTCGCTGGCCTTTGCCGTGATCAGCGATTCGGCCGGCAACTTTACGCTTCAGCCGCCGGCAGCCGGCCGCTATCTCCTGCATATAACGGCCATTGGTTTTTCGCCGCTCAAAACAGGCGCAATTGATGTGGCAGATGGGGCCATAGACCTTGGTGAGTTCATCCTCCGGGCCGATGTAAAAACATTGAACAACGTTTCCATCACAACGCTCCGGCCTGCCATTACCCAACTGGCCGACCGTATGGTGGTGAGTGTACAGGGAACGGCTATGGCTGCCGGAAGCACCGCTTATGCCGTGTTATCGAAAGCTCCCGGTGTGTTTATTGATGCAGAGGGAAACATTCAGCTAAATGGCCGCAGTGGTGTGTTAGTAATGATTGACGGCAAGCAGACCTTCCTTTCGGCCCGCGACCTGCGAACGCTGCTGGAGGGTATGCCGGCCGAAAACCTGAAGAACATTGAAGTCATCACAAACCCCTCGGCCAAATACGATGCGGAAGGCACCTCGGGCATCCTCAACATCAACCTGAAAAAAAACACACAGCAGGGCATGAACGGCAGCGTGTATTCCAGCTACAGTTATAATTTTCACCGCCAGCATGCGGCATCGGCCGGTGCTAACATCAACTATAAAAGCGGCCGCTGGAATTCGTTTGCCAACGCAGATTTTTCGCGGCGTGTGGGCGGACGGGAAGCCACTTTTACCCGGGTTTTTTATGGTTCCAGCAAAACCACTTATTTCGACCAGGTGGCCACCGGCAATTTTACCGTGCAGGGACCACCCTCCGTGCGGCTGGGCACCGACTACACGCTGAACGATCAGCATAGCATTGGCGCCATGGTTTATTTTACCACCAATACGGCAAAGCAGGAGTTTTTGACGGAGACACTTATCGGCAACCAACCGAAAAAGCCGGCGCAGTTTATTGACGCCGATAATTTCAGCCGCAACACTTACACCAATTACACTACCAACCTGCATTACACCGGCAGGTTCGACACACTTGGTGCGCAACTGACAACCGACCTTGATTATGTGAAGATCACCAATCGCGGATCGTCTGACTTCAACAACTACTTTACCGATCTGGCTACCGGTAGCAAAACCACCGATTTGCTTTTCAACAATACGCCGAATGGTTACGACATTTATTCGGCAAAAGCTGACCTTACCCTGCCACTGACGAAAGTGCACAAATTGGAATTGGGCGGACGGGCCAGCCGCATTGTATCGGACAATGACTTCCGGTTTTATTTTGCCAATGGGCCGCTGGTGCTTGACCCCAATCGTACCAATCATTTCCGGTACGATGAAAAATTTATGCGGCCTATGTCAACTGGAACGGGAAGCTGAGTGAAAAGATCGCTGTGCAAACGGGGCTGCGCATGGAGCATACGTCCTCGCTGGGCCATTCGTTCACCACCGGTAAAATGACCCCGCGTAATTACACCAATCTCTTTCCCAGTGTGTTTTTGCAGCAGAAGGTAAATGAAAATTATGGCATCAATTACAGCTACAGTCGCCGGCTCACGAGGCCCAACTATGGCAACCTGAACCCTTTCCGGGCCTACCGCGATCCCTACACCTGGTACGAGGGCAACACACAGCTTCGTCCGCAGTACACACAATCGTTCAGCCTGACGCAGGTGTTTAAAAAGGTGTATAATTTTACCCTCAACTACCAGCGCAATACCGATGTGATGGCGGAGATTCCGATCTTGCTGGTAGAGGATACAACAACCATTTATACCACGGGCAATGTGGATGATGGGTACAATATCGGCGCTACCGCCATTGCACCGCTTAAGCTTTGCAAATGGTGGGATACCCAAAACACGGCCATTCTTTCGTACAGCAAATTCAGCATGCAGTCGAACAACGGCAAGCTGGTAAACGACCAGTTGTTTTTTATGTTCCAGTCGAACCATACGATTTTGCTGCCGAAAGATTTTCGCATGGAGCTGAACCTGCTCTACCGCGGGCCGGCTGCTTCGGGCCTTTACCATATGGCTTCGATGCACCGCGTGGATGTGGCTTTCCGCAAAAGTTTTCTTTCAAAGAAGCTTGATCTTACGTTGAATGCCAACGATCTTTTTAAAGGCTTCCGTTATTTCTGGACCACAGACATTAACGGCAACGTGAACGAGTTTGACCAATACTTCCGTTTCCGCACCATCGGCGCCACCATTCGCTACAACTTCAGCAAAGGACAAAAAGTGGATACAAAACGCCGGAACAATACCCTGGAAGAAGTTAATAGGACCTAACCTTTGCACTGTTTTGATGGCATAATTTTTACCGCTATGGTTTTATTACTACTTAAAAGCATAGCGGTATGTCAGATGAACAAAACAGAAATGCTCGCGGGCCGGCCAATGAAAAAGCCCCCACGGTAAACACCGGTAATGCCAGCAACCCGGCGCCGGATGATGCCAGCCTCTCACCTTTGCTGGGTGATCGGTTGCTTGATGAAAAAGCCGAGAAATACCTGCGGGAAGTGGCCAGCATAGAAGACATGCCCGATGCACAGGACCAGCAGGAAATGGATGAAACGCTGAAAAAAGAAAACAATCAATAGACGGCGGGCCATGAAAACCGAGACGTGAATAGGAGCAATACGTCTCCCCACTTACCATTGGCCCCTGACGGTTGTGCGTTCCGTGCCGGAAGCTAATCCAGGTATTGTTCCAGTTCGGCCGGTTGGTTCAGCACCATAAACTTGTCTTCCAACTCGCCATACATAAAACCTTCGTTGCTTAGCAGCCGTATGTGCGCCAGCAGGTGGTTGTAAAAGCCGCCGCTGTTCAGGATAAATATTTTTTTATCGTGGATGGAAAGCTGGTTCCAGGTCAGTATCTCAAACAATTCGTCGAGAGTGCCAAAGCCGCCCGGCAGAATAATGGCGCCGTCGCACAACTCGTACAGCTTGCGTTTGCGCACGTGCATATCATCCACTACAAACAGTTCGCTGATTTCGTCGTGCTGGTGCTCCCAGTCCACAAGCACCTGCGGAATCACACCACGCACAATGCCACCCTTCGCCATCACACTGTTGGCCACTACGCCCATCAGGCCACTTTTGCCGCCCCCGTAGATCAGTTCAATTTTCCGGTCGGCAAGTATCTCTGCCAGTTCCCTTGCCTGTTGCTCGTACAAGCTGTTGTTTCCGTGTTTGCTGCCGCAGAAAATTGCCAATTTGTTAATCATGCTACTTGCGCTAATTTGTGGCGCAAATGGAAAACAAATTTCTTGATCCTCAAAAAATTCGTTCGTCCACCGGCGATTGTTAGCAAAAAAATAAACTATGTCACCAGCCCTCCTCTTCTCTTTTGTAGTAGGCTACTTTGCCATTTTACTGGTTGTGGCTTACGTCACTTCCCGCAATGCCAACAATGAGTCGTTTTTTATCGGCAACAAAAGCTCTAACTGGATGGTGGTGGCCTTCGGCATGATTGGCACGTCGCTGAGCGGCGTTACGTTTGTGTCGGTGCCCGGCGCTGTAGGCAAGCCCTTTGGCGACGGCGGCTTCGAAGGTTTCAGCTATTTTCAGGTGGTCATTGGGTATGTTATTGGATACGTTGTCATAGCGTATGTGCTGCTGCCGCTGTATTACCGCCTCAATCTTACGTCCATCTACAATTACCTGAGCAAACGCCTTGGATTTGCCTCTTACAAAACCGGCGCCGGCTTTTTTATCCTGTCCCGCACGCTGGGCGCCACGGCCCGGCTTTACCTGGTGGTGGCCATTTTGCAAGACACGATTCTCGCCGCTTTTGGCGTGCCCTTTTGGGTTACTACGGCTGTGATCTTGCTCATGATTCTCCTGTACACTTACGAGGGCGGTGTAAAAACAATTGTGTGGACCGATATGCTGCAAACGACGTGTATGCTGTTGGGCCTTGTCATCTGTGTCATCTACATTTTGCGCAACCTTGGTCTTTCGTTTGGCGAAGGCGTGGCGCAATTGCAGGAAGCGCAGTTTACCCGCATGTTTATTGCCGATCCTAACAGCAGCCTTTTCTTTTTAAAACAAATTATTGCCGGGGCCTTCATCACCATCACCATGACCGGCATGGACCAGGAAATGATGCAAAAGAACATCAGTGTGCGCACGCTGAAGGATTCGCAAAAGAACGTTCTCACCTTCGGCATCATTCAGGGACTGGTGGTGCTGCTGTTTCTTTTTTTAGGCGGACTGCTGTATCTCTACGCAGCACAAAACGGCATCACCGAACGCCCCGACCGCATTTTTCCCACCATTGCCCTGGGCAGCGGCATACCGGCCATCATCTCCGTGATTTTTATCATTGCTTTGATCTCTGCCCTCTTTCCCAGCGCCGATGGCGCCATTACAGCGCTTACCTCTTCGTTTTGCATTGATATCCTTGGCCTGAAGCGCCGCAAAGATTGGAACGACAAGCACAAGGCCCAGGTGCGCAAGATGGTGCATCTCACCTTTGCCTTTATTTTTCTGCTGTTTGTGCTGCTGTTTAAATGGATCAACAGCCCCAGCATGATTGGGGTGATACTGAAGGTGGCGGGTTACACTTACGGTCCGCTTTTAGGCCTTTTCAGCTTTGGCATACTCACCAAACGCCGGGTAAACGATGGCGTGGTGCCTTACATTGCCGTAGCAGCGCCGCTTATCTGCTTTTTCTTTGATAAATACCAGCGCCAGATCTTTGGTTCGTTTGAGATAGGGCTGGAACTGATCATCTTCAATGGGTTGCTGGTGTTCCTCGGCCTTTGGCTGTTCTCGAAGCCGTCAACCGGCAGCGAATGGTCTATGGAAGCGGAAAAAACAGAAGGCCCTGCTTTTAATGCGCAAAACAACTGATGGAGCTTATTCACCCGGCCGCACAGGCCTACGCAGAGCGCTACACCACCGCCGAAGAGGCCCTGCTGCACGAAGTGGCGCAATACACCTATGCAAACCATGCGCATGCCCACATGCTGAGCGGCCACCTGCAGGGAAAGTTTTTGGAACTGATCAGCGCCCTGCTGAAGCCCCGCCGTATTTTAGAAATCGGTACGTTCACGGGCTATAGTGCTTTGTGCCTGGCGAAGGGCCTCTCGGCCGATGGTGAGTTACACACGATTGAGCTGCGGGAAGCGGACGCAGCCACGGCAAAAGGCTTTTTCGACCGGAGTTTTTTCGGCGGGCAGATAATTTTACATATCGGCAATGCGTTAGAAATCGTCGGTGAACTGGACGAACAATGGGATTTGGTTTTTATTGACGCCGACAAAGAAAATTATCTCCATTATTTTGAAGCCGTTTTTCCTTTGGTAAAACCAAATGGAGTTATTTTAGCCGATAACGTGTTGTTCCATGGCCAGGTACTGGAAGAAGAAATAAAAGGAAAAAACGCCAAAGCCATCCAGGCATTCAACGAAGCGGTGTGGCAGCGGACCGATGTCGAAAAGCTTCTTCTTCCCATCCGCGATGGACTGTACGTGATACGAAAGCTGCTGTAATAGCGGGCACATTTCGGACCAACGAATAATACATCCATGAAAAAACTACCATTTCTGCTTTTCCTTTTTGCTGCGGCCTGCAGCCAGCCGGTTTTTGCCCAGTCAAGAGCTGTTATTGAAGAATACATCACCCGGTTCAGGGACATTGCCATGGCCGAAATGGCCCGCACCGGTGTGCCGGCCTCCATTACGCTGGCGCAGGGCATACACGAAACCGGCGCCGGTACCTCGGTGCTCGTGCAGAAGTCGAACAATCATTTCGGTATTAAATGCAAAACGGAATGGACCGGCGAAAAAGTTTACCACGACGACGATGCCCGCGGCGAATGCTTCCGCAAATACGAAGATCCTTTTATCTCCTACAAAGACCACTCTGATTTTTTACGCAACCGGGCGCATTATGCACCCCTTTTTAACCTCGATCCCGAAGACTACGAAGGCTGGGCCCACGGCCTGAAAAAAGCCGGCTATGCCACCAATCCAAAATACCCGCAGATACTGATCAAGCTAATTCGCGACTACAACCTGCAGGACTATACTTTAATTGTGCTGGGAAAAAAACAGCGCGACGAAAACAGTCCCATTTGGGCAAAGGCCACTACGGAAGAGGCGCCGGCGCCAGTGGTCGTCAATGCCGTGGAGGAAAGCAATGTGGAAAAGCCCGTTTACCCGCAAGGCGTTTTTTACATCAACGACACAAAGGTCATTGCTATCAGCAAAGGCACTTCGTACCTGAAGATTGCCGAAGAACAAAACCTTTCGCTGGCCCGCCTGCTGGAGTTCAATGAACTGGCCAATGGTGATATTGCCCCCGAAGACGGCTTGCTTTACCTGCAGCGCAAACGCCGTACAGGCGCCAACGAAACACATACGGTGGCACCCGGCGAAACGCTTTACAGTATTTCGCAAACGGAAGGCATCCGGCTGGAAGCCCTGTTGCAGTACAATAACCTGAGGAGCGGTGTGCAGGTGGCCGTTGGCGAAAAACTTTACCTGAAAGGCCCGGCGCCGGGCTCACCGAAACTGGCCACCGGCCGAACAGCGAAGGCAACGCTGCCGGTACAAATAACGCCTGCCGATGCAGAGCCGGGCGCCACACCGCATACCATTGTGCATGTGGTGCAGCCAAAAGAAACCATGTATGCCATAGCCCGCAAATACGATGTAGGAGTAGAGGAAGTGATGAAGTGGAACGACATGGGTTCGAAAGACCTGAGGATTGGCCAGCAAATCAAGATCAATAAAAGCCGCTGATGACTATCACACTGCACGACAAAACGTTCACGACTTATTTATCGGAAGAAGCTATCCAGCAAAAAGTGGCGGAACTGGCAGCGAAAATTGACGCGGAGTACCGGAACCGGCGGCCGCTGTTTATTGCCATCCTCAACGGCTCGTTCATGTTTGCCGCCGATATATTCAAACACCTGACCATCGAGGCCGAGATTTGTTTTATCAAGCTGGCTTCGTACCGCGGCATGAAATCGTCGGGACAGGTAATTACCGCTATTGGGCTCGACCACGACCTGTACGGCCGCGACGTGGTGATATTGGAAGACATTGTGGACACCGGCAAAACCCTGCACGAGTTTTTGCCGCAACTGCACCACCAGCAGCCGAAATCGTTTGCCATCGTCACACTTCTGCACAAAAGCGAGGCATCAAAATTCCCCCTGACGATTGCCCATGTGGGCTTTGAGATTCCGGACAAATTTGTGGTGGGCTACGGCCTCGATTACGATGGCCTGGGCCGCAACCTGAAGGAAATCTACCAACTGGCCCCGGATGCTTGACCGGGCACCGATTGTTTTGTACCTTTTAGTGATTGTACTGCTTTGAAGAGGGCTACACATATCATCGCTTTACTGCTTCTCTTCCCGCTATTGCTTGCTGCACAGCCGTATTACACCAAAGGGCAGGTAAAAGACCAGGAGGGGGCTCCCCTGCAAAATGTCACCATGCTTTTGCACAGCAGCGGCTATGTTTACCGGTCGGGCAAAGACGGGGGCTTTGGTATTCCCATCCCGCACAAAACCGACACGCTTACCATCTTTCGCGAAGGATATGAAAAAGAAAAGCGGCCCATCTACGGCGACCAGTTTAATATAATTGTGCTGAAAAAAGCGCCGGTGGCCAAAAGCACGGCGCAAAACCGGTTGTCGTCGCAGGTGCAAAACCTCAGCCGCGAAGAGATGGCCCTGCGCATTGCCGGCAACGAAACGTACGCCAGCATTGTGGAAAACGAATTTGTGGCGGCGGCGCAAAACCCCGCCACCGGCATAACGCTGAATGTGGATCGGGCCTCGTACAGTAATATCCGCCGCTTTTTGACCCTTCAGTCCATGGTGCCGCCCGATGCGGTGCGCATAGAAGAAATGCTGAACTATTTTAACCTGTCGTACACCGAGCCCAAAGACGGCCACACCTTCGACATCAGCGCCACGCTGACCGAATGCCCCTGGAACAAAGACAACGCCCTGCTGCTGGCGCAGGTCCATTCAAAAAAAATAAAGCTTGATAGCCTGGCACAAAGCCACCTTGTTTTTTTGATTGATGTGTCGGGATCAATGGATTTGCCCAACCGACTGCCGTTGCTGAAAACCGGGTTCAAGGCATTGGTGAACAACCTGCGTCCGGTGGATACTGTTTCCATTGTGGTGTACGGCGGTACGGTGGGAATTGCCCTGCTGCCCACCGGCGGCAACGAAAAAGAAACCATTTTTAAGGTCATTGACAGCCTGCAGCCCGGCGGCTCCACGCCCGGCGAATCGGGCATAAAGCTGGCGTACAGCCTGGCAAAGGCACACTACATAAAAGGCGGCAACAACCGGGTGATCCTGGCCACCGACGGCGACTTTAATGTGGGCCTCCACAAAGAGGAAGAACTGGAGGAAATGATCATTAAGCAACGCAACGAAGGCATTTACCTCACCTGCCTGGGCGTGGGCATGGGAAACTACAAAGACTCTAAAATTCAGATGCTGGCGCAACGCGGCAACGGCAATTTTGCTTACCTGGACAATTATGCCGAAGTGGAGAAAGTGCTGTTGAAAGAGTTTATGCAAACGCTTTACACCGTGGCCGATGACGCCTTTATGACCGTCAGCTTCAATCCCCTGTATGTAAAGGAATACAGGTTAATTGGGTTCGAAAACAAAGCCGGCGCTATCAAGGATACGTCCGCCTACCTCGAGGGCGGCGAGGTGGGATCGGCCTACTCTATGCAGGCCGTATTTGAACTGGTGCCGGCCCGCCCGCTGCAAAAACAGCTCATCGCCCCGCTGCAGTTTGCGCTGCGTTATAAAAACAGCGGCAACCGCACCCAATGCGAAATGACCGACCAGCCGCAGATGTTCTTCACACCATTCGACCAACTTCCGAAACCGCAAAAATTTGCCTGCGCCGTGGTTTGGTTCGGGTCTTTGCTGCGGAATTCAAAGTATGTACGGTCCAACACCTGGAGCGACCTGACTACACTGGCCAAATCATCGGCCGATGTATCCAACTACTCGCAGGCCGAATTTACCCTGCTGGTTGAACAGGCGAAGAAGCTCTACGGCAAAAAACGAAAAAGGGAAGAGTAGGTTTCGCATCAACCGGCCAGTGGCTCACTCATTACTTAAACCACTTCAGCTCGTGCGCCAGGTGAATCACCTGCGCTTTTGAATTGACATGCAGCCTTGCATAAATGTTGGCAGTGTGCTTGCGCACTGTGCAAACGCTGAGGTCAAGATAGCTGGCAATGCGTTTGGCATCCCAGCCTTTTATGGTATGCTCAAGGATCTCCATTTCGCGGCCTGAGAGAACTGTTTTGATATCGGTTTGCCGGGATTCGTTGGGTCGGCCAAAGGGGTTTGCTTTGCCCAGCATTTCCATGGCTTTGCGGGCAATGGCAGAACTCATGGGAATTCCGCCATCCACCACCACGTTCTACACCGCGTTGTTAATGGCTTTTGCTGTTTCATTTTTCAGCAGGTATCCGGAGGCACCGGCACGGATGGCCTCAAAGATTTTTTCTTCGTTATCAAATACTGTCAGCACAACAAAATGCAGGTGCGGATAAAGCGCTTTGGCGATAGGGATGGTTTGAATGCCATCCATTTCCGGCATCACCAGGTCCATAAATACAACTGCCGGCTGCTTGTCAATGGGCAGGCCACTTTGTTTTTGATAACTGGTTTTTACAAACGTGGGCGGGTTGGGGTAGGAGCCATTTGCTCAAAAGCAGGTGAAATTCAATGCTTAGATAATTTTCAAACCGGTGGGCTATAAATGGGGCGCCTCTGAAAAAAATTCAAGCGACCGGTCGCAAGGCATAAGAAAATCTAAATATTTCCAATCCTGATTGAATATCGTGCAGTTGCATGTATGTTTGCCCTGTCAAGATCATTGAAACGAAGGAGTAAGGAATAAGCAGTGGCTGATTGGAGCTGAATGGCAGCTTCTTTTATTGCCCACTGCGTAGTTCTTGCTACTGACTGATCACTTATTCTGTGGGGTGATGAAATTTTTGGCAGACATGCCCTCTTGTCTCGGGGGTGAGGATAACAGGATAAACCACGTGTAGAGCCGACGTTACTTTTGGTAAGGCCGACCAGGGTTGACCACTAATGTTTTGCACGTGCGCTAACTGCCTCGTGGAGGTTCGAACCCTCCCCCTACAGCTCTTCTTCTCATGTGTTTATTTGCCTGCAACTGATTGCTTTCAATGTATTGCGGGCTTTTTTTTTCCTGTGCTTTTTCATTAGGGCACAAAAACAGGGCACAAATTTTCCTTATTGGGTAACGTACAGCGAGTCGTACAACGTAACCTCCCACTCTCCAAGCTTTGTTATCTTCCACTCATCGTTTTCCCGCTCCTTTCGGTAAGTAATGCAGCGCTCTGTCTCTTGGCTGGTGTATAAATAGCTAATCGGCTGTAGGCTGTCACAAACCGCTTTATAGTAGCCTATCACCTCCTCACAGTCGCCAGCCCTATAAAAAGACGTTACCAGCTTTTGGTCAAAGTCAATCTTCAGGCTGGGGGTTTGGCTATAGGCCTCACTGTAGCTGTAGCCGGCACCTGGCTTAAACAGGTACACGCTGTACCAATAGCTGACGGCACCCGCATTGTCGAACAATGCAAGCTCTAAAGAGCCGTCGAAGTTCAGGTCTTGCAGGCTCACAAAGGGGTGCTGCTGGCTCTCCTGCCATAGCATCACACTGCCGGTTAATCTAAAGGCTTGCTTGGTGCCATTAGTGAGCTTTAAGCTCAGGGAGTCGGGCAGATAGCCAACCGAGTCAAGCCGGCCGTATAGGGTCAGTAAAGCGCCGATGGTGTCGTTTATAGCAATAGCCAAGCTCACCGAATCGGGTCTTTCCACAATCTTTTGCCATAGTTCGTGGTTGTCGTCTGGCTGCCATCCCTTAGCGGCATTTACAGGCTTATTGGTGGCAGCAAGCTTGTTTTTGATGGTGGCGGTCGGTGTGCAGGAAAGGCCCGCAAAAAGAAGCAGAATGAGCGTCAGGCGCATGCTGTTGGTTTGGCTTACTAACGGCATGGCACCGGGTTAATTGTTTTGAATATAACGAGGGTGAAAATAGGGTGGCTAACGGCCGGCAGCCAATCGGCTGCCGGCCTTTTTTTCTTGCTTCCAAATTCCGGCTTTAAAAACGTAAGTCCCGGTATTGCTCCGTTATTTATCAGAACCAAACCGTGACGCCAACCCTGGCAGAAAAAGGAGTGCCCGGCGTAAAATGAATTTCGGTAACCGGCGCCGGTTCGGGCTGCAGCCGGCTTTCAGTGTCAAACTGGGTTTCTTTCCACCGGGTGTTGAACAGGTTTTGAATGGCGATGCCGGCTTCCCACCGCCGGGTGGTGTAATTTAGCGTGACGTCGGCTACAAAATAACCTTCGGCTACCACGGAATTGTCTTCGCTGGCCGGCCGGTCGGCCATATACCGATAACGGAGGCTGCCGTTCCAGCCGCTTTCTTTACGGTAAGTTAGTCCGCCGGCACTGGTAAACCGCGGCGCCAGCGGCAGGTAACTTTCTGCCTTCGGCACATCAAGCGCCCTTGGATTGGCCAGGCTGATATCGGCATCGGCAAAAAGGTAAGGACCTGCCTGATACCGTACCGACAGATCAAGCCCGTACCGCCTTGTTTGGCCGCCGGGTTCAACCACGCCTTCGTCGCCCACATACACAAACTCCTGCTGCAACCACAGGTGCCAGAGCGCCGTTTGCAACACCAGGTTTTTGCCCAGTTTAAAAATGCCACCCAGGTCGGTGCCATACGCCGGCGGCAGCACTTGTTTACCATTTTGCGGCACGGCCACACGGGTATCGTTGCTGTGAAATCCGCGGCCGTTGTACAGGTAAAGCTGCACCTGGTTGCTGACACGGTAGTTGATCGTGAGCTTGGGGCTAACGATCGTTGAAGACGACGACAGCACAGTGGACGTCAGCGCATCGTTGTACCGGTTAGTAAAATAATCGGCCCGCAGGCCGCCGGTAACATCAAAACCCTTTGCGAACGCAAACCGTTGCGACCAATAGGCACCGGCATTTAATTCGTTAATGTCGCCCCGGCTGATGGGTGTAATGTCGGTTATGCGGTTTTTTGTGCGGGTGAGCTCAATGTCGTTAATGTCATCATAGCGAACCTGCACACCGGCCCGGGTTTCGGTTTTTAACCGGCCCAGAAAAAATTCTTTCCGGTATTGTCCGTTGTAGCCGTAAATATGGCGGGCTTCTTTTTGGCGTATCTGGTCGCCATTGACCGGGTCTTCTTTGAAAAATGTAAAGTTGGAATACAGCTCAAATTTGTAGCGGCTGTAAAATAGCTGCTGGCGTATGGTGCCTCCGTTTGCGGTTTGGGTCAATAACTCCACGCTGGCATTGCGGCGCGATGTTTCGCCGCCCTCGGTGTCGTCTATGGCACCGTAAAACCCAATCTGCCCGCTTTCTACCGCCCTTACCGGAATTTGCCCTGATGCCAGCCACCGGCTGCTGAAGTTGGTAACGGTGGCGCTGAGGGTGTTGCCGCGGCCAAGGTTGCCATGGTATTTGAGCGTGCCGTTGTAGCGGCTAAAGTCCTGCGCACTGGTAAAGTAGCCCTGGGTAAACGAAGCCTCTCCGGCCACATACAGGCTTTGGTTTCTTTTGTCACCCTTAGGCTTTAAGAGGTTGATGGCTGCTACCGCCCGGTAGGTGTTGAACTGACCGGCTTCGGCCCGCACAAAATTGTTGGGCAAATAGTCCTTGGTTTTGAAGGCTACAAAACCGGCGGTTGTGAAATTGCCTTTATCGGCAAAATAAGGTCCCTTATCAAAGTTTACGCTTTCCACCAGTTCGGGAATCAGAAAATGCAGATCGGCATAGCCCTGCCCGTGGGCATGACTCACCATGTTCACCGGCAAGCCATCCACTGAAATGGCAATATCGGTTCCGTGGTCAATATCAAATCCACGCAAAAAGATCTGCTCGGCCTTGCCACCGCCGGCATGTTGTCCAATAAAAAGGCCGGGCACCATACGCAGAATTTCCTGCGAATTGGTGATGGGGCGCAGGTGAATGGAAAGACTGCTGATGGGTTCAAACACACCTTTGGTTGCTGCTGCCACCACCCTTATTTCGTCCAGCCGGGCCAGTTTGGGATCAAGGTAAATTAAGGCCGCCTGTCCTTTATAGGATAGGGTATCGAGGCCAATGGCGATTGGATAAAAGCCAAGGCGGCTGATGTTGAGTGTTTTTACAGTGTCGGGAAGGGTTCCCAAATTGATATAGCCGTTTTCGTCGGCTAGGGCATTAAAGCTACCATCGGTGGTCTGCGCCAGCGCATCGGCCACCGGCACTTTGGTGGTCAGGTTTACCACGTAAATACCCTTGGAGCCGGGTTGGGCCGCCACCTGGAAAAACGAAAGCAGCAGGTAAAGTAAGGAGCAGGCGAACCTGCCGGTAAAAAATTGCATGGGCATAGTATTAGTTCGCTCGATGCCTGTACCAATCAGGTGCAGGCAAAAAAGCGTTGTTGGCGGAATAGAGTTTTGTGCAAAAAAAGAAATAACGCCAAGCCGCTGTGCAGAGAGCCTGGCGGAGAATCGGGCGTTAGGCCTAATCATTACGCGGAAGGCGCTGAGTAGCCCGTTGCCCGGTGGCAAACGTTATGCAAACAGTTTGGAGGCAGATTTAAGTTTGGGCGGCCGATGTGGCGTATTAGGTCGGCTGGTGCGGAAGCAACTCTCGGTTGAGGAATAATTACGGGCAACCGCTTCCGGCTGCAAAAAACGAAAACCGACTTTTGCTGCCAGATGAGCCGAAACCGGCGGAGAAGATTTAGCGTTGGCAGGAGTTGAGTCGGTTTTGTTTTCATGGGTGGCTGCCACCGTTTTTTCGGCATGATGATGGCCATGATGGTGGTGCACGGTGCCAATATGTTGCGCTTTCCAAAAAAGATGGGCAAGGCCGTCTTGCAGCAACGGCAACACTGGTTTGCACAGGGCAATTATGTAAACAACAAGCAAAAAATAGGCAACAGTCTGTTTCATTCGGTTTTGGTAAAGCACATACAACCTCAATGAATTTACGATAGGTTGTGGGTTGGTGGTTTTGGCCGGGGTTTAAAAAAATTTGCTTTCGGGCAAACGCACTATTCCGTCCCGCGGCCGGTTCGGCTGTAAACACTGCAAAATCTGAACCAGCCCGTCGCTATTTTAGTTGTGCGGTAAACCGGGTTTACGCAATGCAGGTACACATTGGCACATCAGGATGGAGTTACGATCATTGGCAGGGCATCGTTTATCCGCAAGGTACAGCGCCCTGGCACCGGTTAAATTATTTCGTCTCACAATTTCAAACAGCCGAACTAAACGCCAGCTTTTACCGCTGGCCCACTGTTGGTTCGTTCAAAAGCTGGCAACGGCGTTTGCCACCGGGCTTTTTGCTCAGCGTAAAAGCGCCGCGTTATCTTACCCACACCAGGCGTCTCTACCAACCCGAACGCTGGGTAGAAAAGATCAAAGCCTGCTGGCACGAGCTGGGTGATAAAAGGGCCGTGCTGCTGGTGCAGCTTTCGCCAAAATTTGCATACGATTACGAGCGGCTCCGCTATTTTCTGCAAAAACTACCCTGGTGGATACGGGTGGCGGTGGAATTTCGCCACGCTTCCTGGCACCAGGAAAGCATCTATAATTTGCTGGCACAATACGGAGCTGCTTACTGCATCATGAGTGGAGCCTATCTGCCCTGCGTGCTGCGGTGCACGGCCCCGTTTGTGTATGTGCGCCTGCACGGGCCCGACCAACACCATCTGTACGGCGGCTACTACGGCGACGATGACCTGCGGTGGTGGGCTAGCCGCATACGGGAATGGCAGGGAAGCGGCAAAGAAGTGTTTGTGTATTTTAATAATGATGGCGGCGGCAATGCTGTTTACAATGCTCGCACCTTGCGAAGCTTTTTGCTGTAAACAAAAATGGTTCGCCACATTACTGATCCGGCAGGCCTTTTACCTCATGCGTCCGTCAGTTGCGCAAGCCCGAATCGCCGGCGTAATCAGCCTTGTTGTCTGCAGAAAGAATCAGGGGGCTGGACGTCATCAACCCGCCGGGTGTGCCAAATTTCCACTTCTCAGCGCCGGTGGCGGCATCCAGCGCATAAAAGTAGCCGGTGCCACCACCGCCGACATATACCGTGTTGTTGGCGACTGCCGCACTGGCACTGTTGGCCAGCACTGTTTTTTTCCACAGGCTGGCGCCGGTGGCTGCATCCAGCGCATGAATAGCACGGTCGTCGGCAGTGATATAAAGTTTTCCGTTGGCCACGCAGGGGCTGGAGGAGATGCCGGTGTTTTGCAGACCTTCCCACACCAATTGGCCGGTACTGGCATTTACCGCCAGCAGGCTTCCTTTGCGGGTAAAATCGGTTGGCTGATGCCAGCCACCGATATACACAATGCCGTTGGCCACCGTGGGGCTCGATTGTTCCAGCGAAATGCCATTGGCGGAATACCGCCACTTTAAAGCACCCGTGGTCGCGTTCACGGCATAGAGATAGCCGTCGGCGCTGCCTACATACAGTACGCCATCCACCAACGCTGCACCCGACTGGTTGATCATGCCACCGGTGGCAAAGGCCCATTTTAGATTGCCGGAGGTTTCGTCCAGTGCGTACAGCTTTCCATCGGAGCTGCCAAAATAAACGGTGTGATCAGCCACCGTTGGGCTGGAGCTGATATTGCTGCCGGTCCTAAACCGCCATTTTATGCTGCCGGTAGCAGCGTCCAGAGCCAGAAGTTCATCGTCATTTGTCCCAACGAAAACGGTTTTATTAACGACAACAGCGTCGGATTCTATTCCGGTGTTAGCGGCCAGCAGCCGCCATTTCACGGCGCCCGTTGCCGCGTCAAATGCGTACACATAATTATCAATGCCACCAATATATACCGTGCCGTCGGCATAGGTAGGGCTGGAATAGGCAAACGATGCGGTGCTGGTGTATTTCCATTTTAAGCTACCGGTGCGGCTGTCGAGTGCATAAAAGGTATTGTTGCCGCTGCCAAAATAAATGGTGCTCCCGGGTTCGGCCACCGTTACGGTAACGGTGTAAGCGGCCTTGCTGCCGTCTTCTGCCGTCACGGTGTAAGTAACAGGCACCGTGAAGTCCTGCGGCACCCCACTGGCCGGCGAAATCGTTTTTCCTTTGATACTGATTTCCGGTACCAGGCCGTTGCGGTTGGTGCCATATGGCACTTCGATCGTTACCGCAAAATCTTTAACCGACACCGAAAGCTCGCCGGCAGTAAAGGCAACGCCATCGGCTTTCTTCAGCGAAAAAAAAACAATTTCTTTTTTGCTGTCCAATAGCGTTGGGCTTTCGGGTGTTTGCTGCCCGGGCTCCTTGCTGCAGCAGCAAAGGGTAAAAAGGCCCACGCAAAAAAACGCAATATGGCATGAACGGAGCAGCAGCGGTGGAAGCATAAAACAAAATAACAAAATTTCCGGGCCGAGTGTTTTTTAGCGAATAGAGCCTGCCGGCAGAACCTGGCATTTTCATCATTTTATTTATCTGCAAGAGTGGGCGCCTTTGCATTTTGCTATTGCCGGATTTTTATTTCCGGTTCGCCGTGTCTGTTTCCACCACGCTGCTTTTCCATAAAATCAGTGGCCTGTCGAAAATAGTTTGCTGCTGGTCGCCGGCCGTTGGCAGCCCGGCACCCTGCGCCAATGGCGTTCAAATGAAAGTTGAATGCTGCGTCGAAACATCAGGTTGCCCGGTACTGGTAAGTGAGGCAGATGCTCATCGGGTGCGTTTTCCATACAATGGGCGGAGGTAATGTCACCGGTGTTAACATTGGGCGGCCGGTGAGTTGGTAACATTAAGGAGCGAGGCAGCATGCTGCATGAAACGGCAATGGTTTGTGTGGAATGCCAGCCGGTAAGAAAGGTGGAAGACTGCTGCTGCCGCCAACAGCTCTTGTTTGCGGGGCAGTTCTGCTACCCTTGCCGTTCAGTAATGCTGATATCGTTCAAACCTGTGTATAAATACGGCAATGCTGCTGTGTGCCGATCAGCTAAATTTAGCCTTCGTTCACAAACCCAATGCTAATGAAAAAGAAAAACGAGTACCTCGTTGCGTTTATCCTGGTGACAAGCCTGTTTTTCCTCTGGGCTTTTCTGCACAACATCAATCCCATTCTTATTCCTCACCTGAAAAAAGCCTGCACCCTCACCGACACCGAAAGTGCACTGATTGACTTTTCGGTTTACCTCGGTTATTTTCTGGTAGCGCTCCCTGCCGGTTGGTTTATGCACCGCTACGGTTATGTAAAAGGCATTTACCTGGGGCTGGCCCTTTATTGCGCCGGCGCTTTTTTATTTGTGCCGGCGGCCTCCACCCGAAGCTATACTTTTTTTCTGGTGGCGCTTTTTATTATGGCCGGCGGCGCCACTTTTTTGGAAACAGTGGCCAACCCGTACATTACCAAGTTAGGCAACCCGGCCGGCGCGGCGCAACGCCTCAACTTTGCGCAGTCGTTTAATGGGGTAGGGGCGTTCATTGCACCGCTTGTGGGCGGGCAGTTTATTCTTTCGGGCATTGAACACAGCAGCGCCGAGCTGGCCGCCATGTCGCCGGCACAGTTGAATGCCTACCTGGCCTCCGAGGCGGACACAGTGAAGGTGCCTTATCTTGTCATTGGCGGGGTGGTACTGCTGATCCTTTTGTTGTTTTTCTTTATTCGTATCCCTGAGATCAGGGAAGAAGGCGAAGGTGATTCATCCAAGGGCTTTTCGTTCCGGGTGCTGCGGCACAAGCACTTGCGTGGCGCTGTGGTGGCCGAGGCTTGTTATGTGGGCGCCCAGGTAGGTGTGGGTTCCTTCTTTATTCGCTATGCCGGGTATGTACACAATATTCCCGAAAAAGAAGCCGCCTTTATGTGGGGCGGCATTGCCATGGTTGGTTTTATGGTAGTACGCTTTGCCGGCACCTTTTTAATGAAATACGTAAAACCCGCCACCCTGCTCCGCGTTTATGCGCTGATTAACATAGGCCTGCTGATCGTAGCGCTGTTTACGTCGGCGCAGGTGTCGGTGTATGCCGTGGTAGCCACGCCGTTTTTTATGTCAATTATGTTCCCCACCATTTTTGCCTTAGGTATTGCCGGTATGGGCGAAGAAAGCAAGATCGCCTCATCGCTGCTGGTGATGTCTATTGTAGGCGGCGCTTTTTTTCCGCTGATCATGGGATGGATCAGCGACAGTACGGGCGGCAACATTCAGCTTTCGTATGTGGTGCCGCTGCTTTGTTTTGTGGTGATTTGGTGGTATGGTTATACGCAGCGGAAAGGCACCGTCACAGCGCTGGCCGATCCGCACGCCGGCTGATGTGGGATTAATGAAAGCAGACTCCTGCGTTTTTGAAAAGAATGTCGCGGGCAAATGATCGTTGCCGATTCCACCACCCTTCTGTGGCCTGCGCTTCTGCTTCTTCCTTGCTGTCATTTAAGCAAGCGGCTTGTCTTGTCAGCATTAATGATCACTTGCCGTTGCCAACGATCAGGGTTAAAGCTCCTACCGCTTTGTTTTCGGCCGCGAGGGGAAAAGCCTCACTGTAACGACGGTGCCCCTGCCGGGTGATGAATCCAGGGTTAAGGAGGCGCCAATCTGGCTGGCCCGGTCTTTCATATTGCGAAGGCCGATACCTGATGAATAGGGCTGGTTTTCCAAAAAGTCAGTGGTACTAAAGCCTCTGCCGTTATCGCGGATTTGGAGCGTAAAGGCCTGTGCCGAATAAATCATTTGAATTTCGATAATTGTGGCCCCGGCATGCTTGATGATATTGGTGATGACCTCCTGAAAAATCCGGAACAGACGGAGCTCCTGTTGTGCGGGTAGATGGTAGGGGTCGCCTTCGATCTGCAACGCCACCGTATGGGTGACTGACTTCCGAAGATTATGGATTTCATCTTCTACGGATTTTAATAAACCCTGGCTCACAATCACGTCGGTATGAAGCAAACGGGAAAGGCTGCGCAGGTCGTGCAGACAGTTGCCGAGAAGATTTCTGGTGTCATTCAGTTTTGTTTCCGTTTCCTGCCGGTTTTCGAGATTGAAAGTTGTTAGGTTAAGTTTTGCCAGTGTCAGCACCTGGCCGATATTATCATGAATTTCCTGCGAAATTCTTTTCAACACCTCCTCCTGCGTTTGGAGCCTGGTTTCCATCTGTCGTTTTTGTTGAAGCAGAATAAGGCTGACGATTCCTACACCGACAATCAATAAGAAGAATGTGGCAATAACGGCGATTGTGATTCCTTGCGATAGTTGATCCACAGGGTGAAAATTAAGGTAAGCATTGCACTTCCAAAAAGCAGAAGGTTATGTGCGCTCCACAAAACGGTAAACATGTCGCGTTGCTGTTGCGTAGGGTTGTCGCCGGCTATGAAGCTGAAGTAGCGAAAGGAAAGAACAATAAAGAAGTTGCCGAAATAGCAAAGGAAAAATCCGGAGACGAGCCAGAAGTCGGGATTGCGCAGCGGTGTTTGTTCCCGGTAGCTGGTAAGGAGCTGATGAAAATAAAACAGGCAGCAAATCACCACTGATAAAAACGAGCCAGCAATGGCATAGCTGTAAAAGGCCGCTGGTTTTGGCGAAGGGAGGTCCTGAATGTAGGAGGCGGCATAAGCAAGGCTCACCACGAGTGTCATCCAGTACACCTGCTTTTTCCGGCGCGGATCGGTAAATGTTTTCAGAAAATAGTAAGCTAGCGAAAGCCCCGTGAAAAAGAAAAGAAGATTATACACCCATTCGTTATAACGCCGGAGGTCATGCCTTGGAAACGAAAGCACATAGTTGGCATATAAGGTCATAAGGGTAGCCAACAGATAAAAAAAAATCAAAACCGCTTTCCTGTGCGAATTTTCCATGCGGTACTGAAGGGACAATACCAGCAGGTAAACTGCATAAGAAAGCGGTTCGAGATAGGTGCCTAAAAATTTAACCACTGCAATGGCAAGTTAAAAGATCAATAGAGATTTTTGTTTTGGTAAAAGCTTAAAGTGGCTATTGCTGCATCCTGGCAGGCTTTAGTGCCGGAACCGCCATTGCAGGGGTTGGGACATCCTTTTGCTTCAGCTCCGGGAACCAGTGCGCCGTTACTATCGTATCCCTGTGCCATCACCGTTAACACAGCCATTGACTCGACTTCTGGCGGAAAGGTGTGAAAAATAACACTCGACTTAACAACGATGCCCACGACAGCCGGGTTGTTAAGAAGCTGCGTTCTTAATTCATTTGCGTCAAAATAAAAATTCGATTGGTCTTTGGCCTGAGATGTCATACGCAATTTGTTTAGATGGTAAATATAACTAATGAAAATATTGCTGTTTCAGTTCTTTTCATTCGGCGGAGGTGCATTCCATTCGTTGAACAAAATCACTATCCATAAATGCCCCATGTCGGCGGAAGCATGAAGATGATACGTATGATCGAAAGATTGAAACGAAAGTACGAAGAAAAGATGCCCGGGTTTACCATTTTTACAGTGTCATCAGGTGCAAAGAGCGATTGATATTTGCCAGCGGAAAAACTATTCTGTACACACGCATTCTTGCTTCCAGGTTGCTTTTCGGTTGTCCGGTGCATCCGGTTTTGCAAAGGTAAAATCATGCTCTGGAACTGTTGTGCTGCCGGCAGGTTCATGCCCGGCCGAACTGCTCGTTTTTACAGGCTAAGGGTAAGTCTCTTTGCCATCAATTAAGGCTGCTATCATGAAAATCTTTGGTGTACGATCTTGCTTGCCCGGCCGTTTACATTGCTGCTCAACTTTCAGCAGGCGCTTCGTGGCCTGTCTTCTACCTACACTTCTTTTCTACAAAAAAACAATCATCAATTGCTTATGAAAAAAGCAACAAGCACAAACGCAGGAGTGCCGTCTTTTATGATGGTGCTTTTGCTGCTTTGTTTTTCATCCACCGGCTTCTCTCAGGACAACCAAATCACGGTTCAGGGAAAGGTCCGTTCGGATTCTGCTAACCTCGAAAGCGTCTCCATCCAATTGAAAGCTGACGCTGCCAAATCAACACGGACCGATGCCCGGGGTTCGTTTACACTACGGGTGCCGGCAAATGGTACCCTTGTTTTCTCTTATGTAGGGTACGAGACCCAGGAAGTTCCCATCAACGGACAAAGCCAGTTGAACATTCTTTTGAAGCCAAGAGAAACAGGCTTGAACGATATCACCATCGTTGGTTTTGGCGGCACCCGCCGGAGGGCAAGCATGGTGAGTGCCGCCACCACGGTTGACGTAAAGGAACTGCGTATCCCTACCGGCAACCTGACCAATGCACTGGCCGGCCGCATCCCGGGTATGATTTCGTTCCAGCAAAGTGGTGAACCGGGTCTTGGTACCAACAACTCCACCTTTTATATCCGGGGTTTATCCACATTTGGAACAGGTAAACAAGACCCACTGATTTTAATTGATGGTGTAGAATCTTCGCCGACAGACATGGCCCGTCTTCAGCCCGATGATATTTCTGACTTTTCAGTGCTGAAAGATGCCGCCGCCGCCGCTGTTTACGGTGCCCGTGGTGCCAACGGTGTGGTGCTGGTCAACACCAAGCTCGGAAAGGAAGGTGTGGCCCGGTACAGCTTCCGGGCCGAGAACCGGATTTCCAGGAACACTAAAAGCATTGACCTGGCCGATAACATCACGTACATGCGGCTGGCCAACGAAGCCACACTAACTCGTAATCCGAACGCCGTTCAGCCATACTCACAAAACAAAATCATACACACCCAGGCCGGCGATGACCCCTTTCTTTATCCAAACAACACCTGGGTGGACCAACTCATTAAGGATTATACGCTCAATCAGAGCTATAACCTTAATATCAATGGCGGCACTGCCAGAACCCGTTATTACATTGCCGGAACCTATTCAGTGGATAACGGTATTCTGAAGGTTAGCCCTATCAATGACTTTAACAACAACATCCGGTTGTCGAATTATTCGGTGCGGTCGAACGTCAACATGAGCCTGAGCGCTTCCACCGAACTTATTCTGCGTATGTATGGCCAGTTCGATGATTACAAAGGACCTATCGGCGGAGGAGCGGCCAGCTTTAACAACACTCTTTGGTCTAACCCGGTGCGGTTTCCGGCCGTGTACCAGCAATCGAAACTGCCTTACCTCGAACATCCGCTTTTTGGCTCTGCCCAGGTGGTTAGCAACGGAAGTTTGACACCCAGCCTGTATATAAATCCGTACGCGGAAATGGTAAAGGGTTATGCCGTGTATAAAACGTCTAACATTCAGCCACAACTGGAATTAAAGCAAAACCTCAGCACCATCACCACCGGTTTGAGTGCCCGTGCCATGGGGTACCTCCGGCGCTACTCTTTTTATGACGTGTCCAGGGCTTACAATCCCTATCATTACACGGCCGATATTGACCCTACCACACAAGACTATGCACTTCGGGTGCTGAACAACGGCTCGGCCACTTCCATTGGAACGCCGGGTACGGAATACCTTGGTTATACGGAAGGCCGTAAAGTGGTTGACTCCAGGCTTTGGCTCGAGGGTTCGCTCAACTACAACCGCACCTTTGCTGCAAAACACCAGGTTGGCGGCATGCTGATTGGCTATATGTCGAGCTACGAAACCGGTAACGCCGGCAGCGTTACGTCTTCACTGCCGCAGAGGAATAACGGTGTTTCCGGCCGGTTCTCGTATGGGTTTGACGACCGTTTCCTTGCGGAATTCAACTTCGGCTATAACGGTTCGGAGCGTTTTGCGTCGGTTAAGCGGTACGGCTTTTTCCCTTCCGGTGGTATCGGTTACCGCATCTCCAACGAGAAATTCTTTGAGCCTCTAAAAAAGGTCATCACCGACCTGAAATTCAGGGCGACGTATGGTTTGGTAGGCAACGACCAAATCGGCAATGTGAACGACCGCTTTTTCTACTTATCAAATGTCAATCTGAACGACCCAGGCTTTGGCACCAGCTTTGGCACTAACGACGGTGCACCGGCGTATTACCGCCCGGGAGTTTCCATTTCCCGCTATGCCAACTTCGGCATTACCTGGGAAAAATCCCGCCAGATCAACCTTGGAATGGACCTGAAGTTGTTGAACGATTTCGACCTGACGGTAGACGTGTACAAGCAATACCGGTCGCAGATTCTGCAGCCAAAATCATTTGTTGAAAACGCCTACGGATTAACGGTGGTGCCTTTCTCCAACTACGGCAAAGCCGAAACGCAGGGGATTGACCTGGCAGCTAAATACCAGCATACTTTCTCCCGGAACTTCTGGATGAATGCCAGGGGCACTTTCACCTATGCAACCAGTAAAGCCACCCTGACGGATGAAATCACCTATCCGGCATCCCTTTCTTACTTGTCAAGGAAGGGGCACTCGCTGTCGCAAACCTGGGGTTTCATTGCCGAACGCCTTTTCATAGACGAAAAGGAAGTGCAGAATTCGCCTGTTCAATTTGGTGACCAGTCCCTGATGGCCGGCGATATCAAGTATCACGACGTAAACGGTGATGGTGTCATCAACAACGATGACATGGTTCCTATCGGTTATCCCACACAACCAGAAATCATCTTTGGTTTTGGTTCTTCCTTTGCCTTTAAGCGTCTCGATTTCAGTTTTTATTTCCAGGGTGCTGCCCGCTCCACGTTCTTTATCAATCCCTGGAACATTCAGCCGTTTGTTATAAACAACGTGGTGGAAAACGGCGTGGCCTTACCAAAAGCATATGAGAATGGCTTGTTGCAAGGCGTTGCCGATAGTAATTGGTCAGAAGATAACCGCAACCTGTATGCCCTCTGGCCCCGCCTTAGTACCTCCTTCGTGGCCGCCAACAATGCTACGTCCACCTGGTGGATGCGGGATGGCAGCTTTATCCGGTTGAAGAGTGTAGACCTGGGTTACACCTTTCCCGATATGAAACGTACTGGCCTAAAAGCACCTCACCTGTATTTCTCGGCAACCAACCTGTTTTTGATCAGCAGCTTTAAGCTGTGGGATGTGGAAATGGGCGGAAACGGCCTGGGTTATCCTATTCAGTCAGTGTACAGCCTGGGTGCGCAGCTCAATTTCTAAGCTTGTATAAAAAATTTCCGAATCAACAGATTTTTAAAAATGAAATTGACCAAAACACAAAAGACAGGAACACGCATGCTGTTCGTGCCGGTGCTGGCTCTCTTAGCCATCACGCTTGGCTTCTCTTCCTGTAAAAAATACCTGGATGTTGTTCCTGATAACGTCGCTACGCTGGACAACGTCTTTAAGCTTCGGAGTGAAGCCGAGAAATTTTTGTTCACTTGTTATTCGTACATGCCACGAAACGGCGATGGCTGGTTTAATCCCGGCCTGATATCAGGTGATGAAATCTGGCTTCCGCAAAGTACGCAAACGCATTGGCATCCGCTGTTTCGCATCGCCCTGGGACAGCAAAATAAAGATGCACCACTGTTCGACGAATGGGCAGGTGCCCGCAAAAGCCCTGATGGCCGGCACGATTACCTCCGCATCTGGAGCGGCATCCGCAACTGCAATATCATGATTGAAAATCTCCAGGGCAATGCAAAGGTGCCTGACCTGACATCCACGGAGCGGATGCGATGGATTGGAGAGGCCACTTTTCTGAAGGCGTATTATCACTACTACATGTTGCGGATGTATGGACCCATTCCCATCATGGACAAGAGTGTGGCGATAGATCAAATTCAAACCGGCGAATTAAAAAGAAGACCCGTGGATGAATGTGTGAACTACATCTCCGGTTTGCTGGACACAGCTTCAAAAATGCTGCCTTCAAAAATCACTGATGAAAACAACGAAATGGGCCGGGCAACGGCTCCGATGACGCTGGCACTGAAAGCAAAATTATGGGCTATGGCTGCCAGCCCCCTTTTCAATGGAAACCCTGATTTTGCTGCCCTTCGCAACAAAGAAGGGGAAGCCCTCTTCAGCGCCGCTGCCGACCTTAGAAGATGGGAGAAGGCACGCGATGCTGCCAAAGCAGCCATTGATGCGGCAGAGGCGCTTGGTGCCCGCCTTTACACCTATACCAGCGACGTGTACAACCTAAGCGAGCAAACAAAGGTGCAATTGAATGTACGCAACGCTGTCACCCAACGGTGGAATTCAGAAGTGATTTGGGGAAATACACAGCCGGACGGTGGGTATTTTGTCAACCAGTCACTGTGCATGCCGCCCGTGGAGCGAAACACGAACAAAGACCACTTTACTTTCCAGGGCGTGTGGGCGCCACCACTAAAAATGGCAAAGCTTTTCTACACAGCCAATGGCGTCCCCATTGATGAAGACAAGACCCTTGACTTTAGCAATTACGAGCAGTTACGCACAGCAGAAGCCTCCGAGAAATATTACATCGAACCTGGTTTTACGACAGCCCGCCTCAACTTCGACCGCGAGCCAAGGTTTTATGCCAGTCTTGGATTTGACGGAGGTGTTTGGTACATGAAAGACGGCAATGCGGCCGGCAGTGATAATAACACGTATTACGTTAAAGCAAAGAACACAGAATCGGCGGGTTTCGGCCATGTGGCCAACTGGAGCGAGACAGGCTATTTTGTAAAAAAGCTGGTCAACTGGGAATCAACCACACAAGGTTCGGCCATCAGTTGGAAAGCCTATCCCTGGCCCGAAGTGCGGTTGGCTGATTTATACCTTCTTTACGCCGAAGCCTTGAATGAAGTCACCCCCGCCTCTC
This sequence comes from uncultured Flavisolibacter sp., assembly GCA_965365435.1. GTDB lineage: Bacteria > Bacteroidota > Bacteroidia > Chitinophagales > Chitinophagaceae > Flavisolibacter. Next base: position 23,331 of record CBDUBQ010000040.1, on the reverse strand, counting down.
CAACTGCTATTGAATACCTGGATAAAGTAAGAGCCCGTGCAGGCCTGAAAGGTGTGCGGGAGTCCTGGGGCCTTTATTCGAACAACCCGGGAAAGTTTACCAACCAAGCAGGCTTGCGGCAGATTATTCACCAGGAACGTAGCATTGAATTGATGTTTGAGGGACAGCGGTTCTGGGACTTACGCCGATGGAAAGAAGCACCGCAGGAATTGAATAAAAACATCACGGGCTGGAACATCCTTGGTAAAACGGCTGACACATATTATCGTGAGCGGGTCGTATTCAACCAGCGGTTTGTAGCGCCACGGGATTATTTCTGGCCTATCGGAAATTACGATACAAGACGGAACCCCAATTTAGTTGAAAACCTTGGGTGGTAATGGCCACCGGAATCTTTAATACAACGATATGAACTCCACATCAAAAAAATTCCTCGCAGCCGCAGTCATCCTGCTGCTGGCGGCCGGTTGTAAAAAAGAAATAGGAGAGCACAAGCCAATTACCAAAAGCGACGCTGTTCCTGCTACCATAAAAGACCTACAGGTCACGAATCAAAAAGGGGCGGCAACATTGACCTATACAGTGCCTAACGACCCCAGCCTGCTTTATGTGAAAGCAACCTATCAAATCAAAACGGGTAAGGCGGAGGTAAAAGCTTCCTACTATTCCAATAGGCTGGTGCTGGAAGGCTTTGGCGATACACTCGAACACGACGTACAGGTTTACTCGGTGAGCCGCAGCGAAGTGGCATCGGCACCGATAGTGGTAAAAGTAAAGCCGCTGCAGTCGGCTATCTGGGACGTATTTAAAAGCATAACCATTGCCGATGCCTTTGGTGGCTACAATCTAAATGCTTCCAATGCTGCTAAGGCAAACGTGGCTCTTTTGGTGTTGAAGAAAAACGATTTTAATGAATTTGAAGTTGATAACAACAAGAGCGTTTACACAAACGCCGATGCTATCGACTCAAAGGTCAGAGGATTGGATACCCTGACAAAAACGTTTGGATTTGCCGTAAGAGACCGTTGGGGCAATACAACCGACACGATTTACCGCCAGGTGAAACCGCTTTATGAAACCATTTTCCCAAAATCCAAATTCAGGGAGTTTTTCCTGCCAGGTGATGCGCCGCAGGTCACAAATGGTGCGGCATTGCGCTACGCCTGGGACGGCCAGTATGGCTGGCCGTGGACCAGCTTTACCGACCAGGGTGCCGGTGGGCAGGGCCCGCATACGGTCACCTTCGACATGGGTACACCCGGCAAAGTAAGCCGTGTGTGGTACCGTCCTTACCAGGAGTGGGGAGGACAATATTTCTACCTGACAACACTGAAGCGTTTTCAAATCTGGGGTTCTGAAAATCCAACGCTGAATGGAGCGTACGACAATTCCTGGAAACTGTTGGGAACATACGAAATTAAAAAGCCTTCAGGCTTGCCTTACGGAACAGACGATGCGGCCGACCAGGCCGTAGCGGCCGCGGGCTTCAGTTTCGAAGTAGACATTAATGCTCCCAAAGTGCGCTACATGCGGATCCGTTGCCTGGAAAACTGGGGTGGCGGCACCGCACAAAACATTAATGAACTGGCTGTATATGGTGATCCACGATAAAGGGTGCAAGCTATAGGTTACAATTTCATGACCGCAAAAAAAGCATTCCCTCCAAAGACTACAACATGAAAAGTATATTCCCATCCATTAATAAAATGTTTCTGCCGGCAGCCTTGTTTGCCGCAGCAACTTTCCTGTCCTGTTCTAAATGGGACAGCTATAAAGACCACATACAGAACGGCGAAATTATCTACTCCGGAAAAATCGATCCGGTAACGGCCTACTCGGGTTATAAGCGGGTCCGGATAACCGGCCAGTTTACCGCTGACCCAAAAGTAACGACCGTCAAAATCTTTTGGAACAATGGCAAAGACTCCGCTGCGTTCAATACGGCTTCAACCATGGTAAATGGCCGGTTTGACCAAACCTTTCCGGTGGCGGAAGGCCTCACCAACTTTACCTTATTTACCTATGATGCGGCCGGAAATAAATCAGTGCCCGTATACGCATCGGCCACCATCTATGGCGACATCTATCAATCAGCGTTGCAAAACCGTTTGATTAGTGTGGCCCAAATGCAAACAAACGGTACCGCAAAAATTGACTGGGCCGACGTGAATGCCAATGCGGGCGTGATTGGGATGCAGATTAAGTACACCGATGTAACGAATGTGGTTCGTGACACGACGATTGTGTCCACGTCGGCCACCGGTTTTAGTACGACGCTGCCAGCCTACAAGCCGGAGCTGCCTTTTCAATACAGGACGTTGTACAAACCTTCTGCCGCTGCCATTGATACTTTTTACACGACCTACCAAACGCAAAATGTCCGGTATGATTTGGATGTATCGGGCATGTACCTGAAAAATTACAAAACACCCTTTAATGTCATTCCTTCCGGCGATTGGCGTTTTGCCACGCTGGCGGCACCCTGGGTGACCAATGCCGCCGGCAAAAACAAAGGCGGCGGTACGTTTGGCGGCTGGGCGGCTGAACCCTGGCAGGGACCTACCGGTTACATTAACTGGGAAACCTGGGGCAATACACCCATCACCGATGGTATCATTTATCAGCCCACGACCGCCGAATTACCTGCAGGAAAGTATACCGTAGAATACAATTACTATTCGGAAGTGCAGCAGAACTCAACCGTTTATTGTGTGGTGGCAGCCGGCTTAAATGGCATTCCTAAGTTGGCAGATTTGTCAACCGCACTGGCCTCTTCTAAAATGTACAATGGAGCCAATGTTGGTTCTACAGGACCAAGCGCCGACGAAACAAAATCATTCAGTTTTACACTGAATACGCCGCAGGTTGTTTCCATTGGTTTTTTGGGTAACCTGACCGTCAATAATTATTTTATTGTTCGATACATCCGTTTAATCCACAACAAATAACCGGAACAAAAAGCAGGGACTTGCCTTACAAGCCCCTGCTTTTGTTTCTTCCGTGGTAATAACCATGAAACAATCACTGAAAGATAGCATGTGCGGAAGCGGGCTGGCGTTGTCGGTTTTACTCCTGGCAAGCAAAACGGCAGCACAACCGGATACGGCCCGGATGAGAACCTTTACACCGGCCGGAAATCCAATCATCCAACATAAGTATACGGCCGACCCGGCCGCCTTTGTGCACAATGGTACCGTTTATCTCTACACTGGTCATGATGAAGCACCGCCGGCACAGGAACGCTACATCATGAACGAATGGCTCCTTTTTTCGTCAACCGATATGAAGACCTGGACAGAGCATCCTTCGACACTACGGGTGAAAGATTTTGCCTGGGCTAAGGGAGATGCCTGGGCTTCGCAGGTGATTGAACGGGCCGGTAAGTTTTACTGGTATGTGGCTGCAGAACATGCTGCCGTTCCCGGCAAGGCGATTGGTGTCGCGGTGGCTGATAATCCATTGGGGCCTTTTAAAGACGCCCGTGGTACAGCGCTTGTTACCAACGACATGACTAAAGCCGCCACCATCGGTTGGGATGACATTGACCCTTCTGTTATCATTGACGACGATGGACAGGCCTACCTGTTTTGGGGCAATACAAAATGCTACTACGCCAGGCTGAAAGAAAACATGACGGAACTGGACGGACCCATTCAGGTGGTGGAAGGCTTGCCAAATTTTACGGAAGCACCCTGGATACACAAGCGGGGTGGCTGGTACTACCTGTCGTATGCTTACCAGTTCCCGGAAAAAATTGCCTATGCCATGAGCCGGAGCATTCACGGTCCCTGGCAGTTCAAAGGCATCCTCAACGAGGTGGCCGGTAACTCCAACACGAACCACCAATCCATTATTGACTTCAAAGGCAAGTCTTACTTTATTTATCACAACGGCGCACTGCCAACAGCCGGAAGCAGCTTTCGCCGGTCGGTTTGTGTAGATTATCTCCACTACAATGGAGATGGCACAATAAAAAGAGTTGTAATGACCACCGAGGGAGTTAATGCTTCCGGCACCAGTCCGATACCTTCCAAACCGAAAAAGTCAATGGTTACAGGAGCAGGACGGAACTAATCGGCCCGAATGTGGTAACGAACTTTTTTTTCTATGTCGTAGGTGATGGCAGTGAATGTGGCTGCATTGCTGTATCCGGAGTCGCAAAAAAATCATCGAAGGTAATAACCAGGAAACAGGCTAATCTTCAAAGCATTAAGCCGTTGTGAAAAAGATAAAGCCCGTTGTATTTTTCGAAAACTAACTACACAAAGTATGGTAAAGAAAAGAATGATAAATTATTTTGTCACTCACTTTTTTGTCTGCACCGTATTGTTGTTGCTGAGCGATGCGCTTCAGGCGCAGGGAAAAGCGACGCCGGATGGTGCCGTCATCGGGGTTGATTTAACCAAAACAATAGGACCGATGTACCCGGCCTGGGCCTGGTTCGGCTATGATGAGCCAAATTATACCTACATGAAAGATGGCAAGCGATTGCTATCAGAGATTGCTGCCCTTAGTCCTGTCCCAGTCTACGTTCGGGCCCACAGCTTATTGGTGACCGGTGATGGGCAGGCGGCGTTGAAATGGGGCTCAACAAACGCCTACACCGAAGATGCCGCGGGAAACCCAATCTATAGCTGGACCATCATTGACAGCATTTTTGATACCTATATTCAACGGGGCATGAAGCCGATTGCGCAAATTGGGTTTATGCCGCAGGCTCTTTCTACGAACCCTGAACCTTATCGTCACTACTGGAAACCGGGCGATCCTTACTCGGACATTGTAACCGGGTGGGCTTATCCGCCAAAAGATTATAAGAAATGGGCGGAGCTGGTTTATCAGTGGGTAAAACACTCGGTGGAACGCTATGGTAAAACAGAAGTGGAAAGCTGGTATTGGGAGCTTTGGAATGAGCCCAATGGGTTTTACTGGAAAGGAACAATGGAAGAATTTTTTAAGTTGTACGATTACACCGCCGATGCGGTGAAGCGGGCATTGCCTACCGCAAAGATTGGCGGCAACAACGTGGCCGCTACCTCAACCCCCGGTGCACAAAAATGGCTGCATGCGTTTATCAGGCACTGTTTGTTTGAAAAAAATTTCGTTACCGGCAAAATCGGCGCACCACTCGATCATATTCAATTTCACGCCAAAGGAGCTCCGCGGGTGGTGGATGGCCATGTGCGCATGAACATGGGACTGCAATTGCGTGACATTGAAACGGGGTTTAAAATTGTGGCATCGTACCCGCAATTAAAGAACATTCCCATCATCATTGGCGAGTCGGACCCCGAAGGATGCGCCGCTTGTGGCATGGCTACCAACAAAGAAAATGCTTACCGAAACGGTACCATGTATTCGAGTTACACCGCTGCGTCTTTTGCCCGTAAATACCTCCTGGCCGACAATCAAAAAGTGAATTTCAAAGGCGCTGTTTCCTGGTCTTTTGAATTTGAAAACCAGCCCTGGTTTTATGGTTTCCGCGACCTTGCCACTAATGGCGTGAACAAGCCGGTGCTGAATGTTTTTCGGATGTTCGGCATGTTGAAGAGAACCCGTGTTCACCTCGTATCCAATCACAATTATGACTTGCGCACCGCTGTTGACTCCAGCTTTCGAAAGCCATTTACCGACATTAGTGGGTTAGCCTGTAAAGACGCCGGCGGAGCGACCGTGATGCTCTGGAATTACCATGATGATGATAGTAAGGGGACGGCGGAAAAAGTGACGGTAATCCTGAAAGGTTTGCCGGCAAAACATGTACTGCTGCACCATTACCGCATTGACGATAAGCATAGCAATTCCTATGAAGTTTGGAAAAGCATGGGTTCGCCACAAAATCCATCGGCCGGGCAGATTGCAACGCTGGAAAAAGCCGGCCAGTTACAACTGCTCCATTCACCCGAATGGATGAAAACCGAAAAAGGTGAAGTAACTGTACAATTTAATTTGCCCCGCCAGGGAGTTTCTTTCCTGAAACTGGAGTGGTGTTGAAAAATTCAAATAGTTGATTAAGAGGAACGATTAAACACCGAATGATGTCGAAGGATCTGAAAGCTTCAGAACATAGGTGAAAGAAGATTATTACTTGCCTTCCTCCTGCTTCTTTTTTTGGTACTCAGTTGGTGTCATTCCAAACTGTTTCAGAAAGCTCCTGCCAAAGGCGGTTTGTGAGCTAAAGCCGACCATGTCCGAAACTTCATACACTTTGTAGTCACCTTCGGCTAAGAGTTCGGCTGCTTTTTTCAGGCGGGTTATGTTGACGAGTTCAGAAGGTGTCAGGTCGGCAATGGATTTGATTTTCCGGAAAAGCGTGGGCCGGCTCATGTTCATCTGGCGGGCGAGTTTGTCCACATCCAGGTCCTGTTCATCGAGGTGCTGGCAGATAAATTCGTTGATTTTATCAAGAAAGGCCTCGTCCGATTTCGTATGGGCCATGCTCTTGATATGCACCAGTGGCGAATGAGCGAAATACTCTTTGATCTTTGCCCGGTTGGCCAGCAGGCTGACTATCTGCGCCAGCAGGTATTCCATAGCAAACGGTTTTTCAATATAAGCATCGGCACCTAATTCAAGACCATCAATTTTTGATTGAAGGGTGTTTTTTGCGGTTAGCAAAATGACTGGTACATGGCTGTAGTCTGTGTTGGATTTGATGTGGCGGCAAAACGCAAAACCGTCCATGACGGGCATCGTCACGTCGGAGATGACAAGGTTTACCGCTTCTTCTTTTAAAATCCGAAGTGCCTGCTCACCATTGAGTGCAGTCAGGAGGGTGTATTTCTCACTCAATTCGTCAGTCAGAAATTCGAGAATATCCTCGTTGTCATCAACAAGCAGGAGCGTAGGCTTCATTGTGTTATTTCGTGGCAGTTATCGCACCCGGCGAGCTTTTATACACGGCTCCGGTCAGGTTCACTTCCTGGTGGATCGGCATTGCTAAAGTAAAAATATTCAGGTTACCGTCTGGTTTTTCCAAAACCAGGGAACCATTATGCAGTTCGGCCAACGAGCGGGAAAGGGCGAGGCCGATACCCGTACCTTTTTGCTTATCGGTTTCTTTCAGCCTAAAAAAGGGCTCAAAGATTTTTTCGCCAACCGATTCGGGTATCAGGTAGCCATCATTCTTTACCTGGATAATAAATGTGTGCGCATCGGGTTTCGGATGCAGCAGGTTAACTTCCGCAAAGCTGTCTGCGTATTTCACGGCATTGCTGCAAAGGTTGTAGATGATTTTAGTGAGAGCTTCTGCATCTACGAAGGCCCGTACCGGAGAGGGCGGCAGGTTCAACGTAATGCGTACCGCTTTTTGTTCGGCCAGTGTGGAAAATCCCTGGTGCACTTCTTCCAGCAGCTCAGAGATATTGGTCTCCGCAAACGACAATCGCACCCCTCTGATTTCCGTTTTGCGAAAATCCAGCAACTGGTTGGTGAGTTCAATCAGCCTTGCGGTGTTGCGCTCCATAATTTTCAGGCTGGTTTTTATTTCCGCCATTCCGCCGGCCAAACGGATCACTTTTTCCAACGGTCCTTTGATGAGTGTCAGTGGCGTTCTTATCTCGTGTGCCACATTGGTGAAAAAATCCATCTTGGCTTCGTAGATCTCTTTTTCCTTGGCAATTTGCAGCCGTTCCATGTTTCGCCTTGCTCTTTCCTGCATGCGCCGGTGGTAATTGCGTACAAGGAGCAGGGCCGCCATCAGCAGGGCCAGTGCATACGCACTGTAAGCCCACCAGCTTTTCCACCAGGGTGGTAATATTTTGATGACTAATCTGGTCACTTCCTTATTCCAGATGCCGCTGCTGTTGGCCGCCTTTACGTTAAAAACATAGGTGCCGGCTTTTAGTTCAGTAAAATAAACTTTCTGATTTTTTTTCAGGTAGGTCCAGTCGCTCGATAGCCCTTCCAGTCGATACGCGTATTCCAGCATTTCGGGTGCCGTATAGCTCAGCGCCGCGAAATCAATGCTGAATGTCGCCTGGTTGTGTTTTAAGGTAATGCTCTTTGTAAAGGTGATGGCATTTTTCAGCGGTGAACCGGCTTGGGCAATCACGATGTCCTTGTTGTTGATCTGGAAGCCTGTAATGTACACCGGCGGCGTAAAGGTATTTGTTTTGAACTCCGACGGGTGAAAGCTAACCAGCCCTTTGGCACTGCCGAAGTACATTCTTCCATCGGCATCTTTGTAAGCCGAACTGAAGTTGAACTGATCACTCAGTAACCCGTTGGCAATAGTATATACCTTCATTTTCCCGGTGTGCGGATCAAAGGCAACAAGGCCTTTTGTCGTGCTTAGCCAAAGCTGCTTTGCGTCATCTTCCAGGATGCTCATGACAAAGTTGCTGGGCAACCCATCGGCGGTACTGTATCGTTTAAAATTGCGCAACTCCGCATTCCATTTACACAAACCGTTTTCGGTGGCGAACCAAAGGTTCTTCTCACTGTCTTCAAACAGGGCGTTGATCCTGTCGCTGCTGACACTGTATCTGTCGGCGGCATTGTAACGAAAGTTTCCCGTTTTCCCGGTTTTTGTATTGAGGTAATTGATCCCGTTGCCAAACGTGGTGGCCCATATGGTACCGGCTGCGTCTTTAAAAATTCCCGTGTACCAGTTATAAACCGGCATGCCGGGCAGCGGCTCAATACGATCGGCACTGCGATTGTACCGGTATACGGCGATGGTCGTGCCAATCAAAATCTCACCCTCTTTTGTTTCGTACAGGCAGTAGATAAAATTGCTTTGCAGGGCAGGCTGGTTGGAGGAGCTGTAATGCCGCACCACTTTGCCCGTTTTGATGTTCATGACGTCCAGTCCATGCTCAAATGTGCCAATCCACAATTCATCCCCGGTTAATAAAAGACCATGAATGTTGGTGTAGGAAATGCCGGTTGGCAAACCGGTCGGCAGAAAATGAATGAATCTTTTTGCGGAAGCATCCCACTTGTTTAACCCGGCGTCTTCGGTGCCTATCCAAAGGTTCCCGGAATTGTCTTTCCGGATTTCCCTTACCACATTTCCGCTCAGGGAATTTTCACCGCTCTTTGGAATCATTCGCCTGAAAGGCGTATGCGGCTGCGGGTAGTAGTTAACACCGCCAAAGTAGGTGCCTGCCCAAATGCCGCCTTCTTTATCCCTGCAGAAGGTGTAGACGGCGTTGTCCGAAAGAGAGTAGGGGTCGTTGTACTTTTTTTGAAGATTCGTGGCAAGGCCGGTTCCGGTGTTGTAGATAAAGACGCCGGATTCGGTTCCAATCCACCACTCATTTGCCGAGGATTGCAGGAAACTCCTGACGAATAGTTCCGTCTGTCCCTTTTGAAGAAGGGGAATATTCTTATACGTGCCCGATGAAGGGTCAAAAACCTTGGCGCCGGATGTTCCTGTACCAACAAGGATGGTGCCTTCATTGGTGGCTTGGATCTTTTCAATCCACCGGGTAGCGCCGGGCCGCAACGATCCAAATACGTCGAAGCTTGCAAACCTGTTTCCATCCGGAATATATTTTTTCAGCAGACCGTTGGAGGTAGCTACCCACACATCGCCGGAAGGAGAAACACAAACACCGGTGGATTCAAAGAACAGTTGTGGTGTGTACGTGATGACATTGCTGGTACCAATGGAATATTTATAGAGTGTAAGGCCACTGATAAACCAGATGTTGCCCCTGTCGTCGGCGGTAATTTCACTGATCGGAAAGTTGCCAATAGCTTTCACCTGGCTGAAACTTTCCGACGCCGCATGGTACTGGTACAACCCTTTCTCGGTGCCAATCCACATGGTTCCTTTTTTGTCTACGAACAAGGCATAGATAAAATTGCTTCCAATGCTGCTGCTGTCATCCGGATTGTTTCGGAATACTTTGAAGGTGTAACCATCAAACCGGTTGAGGCCATCTTTGGTTCCAAACCATAAAAAACCGGCTTTGTCCTGCACACTACAGATAACGGCGTTATTCGACAAACCGTTCTCCACCTGGTAGTGCCGGAAATCATACGGTTGTGCGCCGATTGTGGAAGCAACAAAAGCAATCAGGAAAACAAACAGGAGCCGCTGCACCATAGCACATTTCTCGTTACAAATTTTAAAGATAGCCGTTTCGGGGCAAGTGAAAAGTTACGTCGGCAAAGGCGTCGAAAGTGCATAAAACGTAATTGATACGATTTGTAGAAACAATGAGCCATCCGGCAGAATCAATGAAAATGGTTCTTCTCAACTTCACATCGCTATCAGCTTTATCTACTAAACCTCGAATTATGAGAATCAGATTGCTTTGCGGATGGCTGCTCAGGGGAGCCGTTTATTCACTCACTCTCTCCAGTATTGTTCTCTTGAGCCAGCCGGTATCAGCACAACAAACAAGGAAACTTTTTAAGGGCTCCGTTCTGACTGCAACCGGTGACCCGGTGGCCGGTGCTACCGTTACCATCAAAGGCAGCTCCAGCGGCACCTCCACCGGGAGCGATGGAAGCTTCTCCATCGAAGCGGCCGAAGGCGCTACTTTGGTCGTGAGCAATGTCGGTTACGAGTCAAAAGAAGTGGCTGCCCGTGGAAGCCTTGCCGGTATCCGATTGCAACAGGGCACATCTAAGCTGGACGAGGTGGTGGTGGTGGGGTACGGCACACAAAAACGGAAAGACCTTACCGGCTCTGTATCGGTGGTGAATGTTACCGACGCTAAAAAAACCGCCACCCCTGATGTAGCCCGTATGCTGCAAGGCCAGGCGCCGGGTGTTACGGTGCACGGTTCGGGCGAGCCGGGTGGTTTTGTGCAAATGAAAATCCGCGGTATCAGCACGTTTGGCAACAACAACCCGCTGTTCATTGTGGATGGTGTGCAGATAGCCAACCCGTTTGATATTGCTCCCAACGATATTGAGAGCATCCAGGTATTGAAAGATGCATCCGCCGGCGCCATTTACGGCGTAAGGGCTTATGCCGGTGTTGTTATCATTACCACCAAGCGGGCAAGAGCCGGGCAGTTAAGAGTGGATTACAACGGCTATTCCGGTTTGCAAAGCCTTGCTAAAAAACTTTCGGTAACGGATGCTGCCGGCTATCGAAAAATCACCAATGCCGCTGAACTGAATGCCGGTCTTGCCATTGCTCCCGGCAACGATCCTGCCAACCCACGCTTTATAGGTAATGTCAATACCGACTGGCAAAAAGAAGGTTTCACCACCGCCACCATCAATGACCATAATCTTCGCTTCAACGGCGGCTCCGAAGCGGCTGCCTACAATGTGTCGCTGGGTTACTTCGACCAGAACAGTACCTACACCGGTCCGCAGAAATACACACGGTATACGGTGAACGCCGGCCTGACAGGTCGTAGCGGCATTTTCAATTATGGGGCAAAGGTGATTTATACCAATTCCGAAAAAGTCAATCCATTCAACGGCATGCAGTTTCACGCCGTGTTTGGCGGCGCCGTCACCAGTCTTGTCACAGCCATACCCACCATGCCGGTGAACGATCCGGCTCGTCTTGGTGGTTACGGCGGCAGCGACAACGCCACGCAACGGGCCATTACCCTGAACGTGATTGGTATGAATGCGCTGCTCAAAAATACATCGGAGCGCAACCGGGCCCTTGGCAATTTCTGGGGCGAACTGGAACCTGTCAAGAACCTGAAATACAAAATCAACCTTAGCTACGACCGTACCGATTTCCGCAATTTTGCCTTCGAACCAAAATACGACCTGGGCTGGTATTATCTCAATACCCAGAGCTATATGTTTGAAGGAAAGGGAACCGACCTGGCTTCCCTGATTGAAAATACGCTGACGTATAAAATCAATAAAGGCCGCCACACGGTGGACCTGCTGGGTGGACAGGCGTTCCAGAAATTTTCCAACCAGTGGACCAATGCCAGTGGTGTAGGATTGCCGGAACCCTACTTTTTTACCTTCAGCGCCATTGCCGACCCGGCCGCCAAAACACTGGCCAGCGGCGCTGGCAAAGCGACCCTGCTTTCCTTCTTTGGCCGTGCCAATTACAACTTCGACAGCCGGTACCTGCTTACGGTTAACTTCCGCAGAGACGGCACATCCCGCTTTCAAAAGCAGTACCGCTGGGGCAACTTCTCGTCGGTAGCGGCCGCCTGGAATATTCAAAACGAAAAGTTCATCACTTTACCGGCCTTTATCAGCACATTAAAGCTGCGTGGTGGCTATGGCGAATTGGGTAACCAGGATATTGAATTTTACGAGTTCCAGTCTTTCATCAACTCCAACGCCAGCTATGTATTTGGCAATACCCTGGCGCCCGGTTCTACCGTGGTGCAGTTGGTGGACCCCGGTATCCAGTGGGAGCGCAAAAAAACAAGCAACGTAGCACTTGATTTGGGATTCCTGAACAACAAGCTCTTAGTAACGGCCGAATACTACCGCAACAAAACCGAAGACCTGCTGGCCCGTGTGCCCATCTCGCTTTCCATTGGTTCTTTTCCCTGGGATGTGCGTACCAATGCAGCTTCCACGCTGAACACCGGGGTGGAGATGAGCCTCACCTATCATGGCACCAGGGGTAAACTGACATATGACCTGAATGCAAACATGCACACCTTAAACAATAAAGTGCTGAAGCTTGGTGGCCTCAACGACCCGGTGTATGGCGCTGCCAGCAAAACAGAAGTCGGCCGTTCGGTCGGTGAGTTGTTTGGCCATAAAGTGCTGGGCATTTTCCAAAGCGCCGATGAACTGGCCAAATCACCCACGCAGATTAACGCGGCACCCGGCGACCTGAAATTCCAGGACAGCAACAACGACGGCAAAATCACCGATGAAGACCGGATTTATTTGGGCCGTACGATTCCGAATCTGTACTATGGCTTTAATGCCACCCTTGGTTACAACAGCTTTGATTTTTCGATGTTCTGGCAAGGCAGTGCCGGCAACAAAGTGTACAACGGCATTTACCACGACCTGATGCTGGGGCAGTACAGCAACCATCACACCGATATGCTGAGCTTCTGGACGCCGAATAACAAAAACACGATGGTGCCCCGTCCCGTCATTGGCGATCCCAATGCCAATGGCCGAGCCTCTGACCGGTTTGTGCAGGATGGCTCGTATGTGCGCCTGCAGAACTTCCAGTTGGGTTACACGTTCAACACCGTAAAACTGGGTGTGGCAAAAGCCATTCGTTCAGCCCGGATTTATTTTTCCGGACAGAATGTGCTCACCATCACCAAATACAAAGGCTACGACCCCGACTTTATCAGCGATGGATTGTTTAGCCGTGGTTTCGACATTGGCTCATTCCCTAACCCAAGAACCTTTATGGTAGGTGCCCAGGTTTCTTTTTAAATCCGATTAAAACTTGCTCAACAATGAAAAAGAACAACTTTTTATATCTCGTTTTGGCCGCCGGAGTATTTGCCGGTTGTTCCAAACAGTTAGACCAGGTGAATCCCAACCAGCAAACCTCTTCTTCGTTTTGGAAAACACAAACTGATGCATTGGCCGGCGTGAATGCCGCTTATGCCAGCCTGTTGCCCGATGGTGGCTACATGCGCTGTACGCCGCTGATGCTGGACACCCGTGGCGATGATTGCCGCAGCAACAGTCCCTGGGACCAGATGTATAACTCGGGCCGGTTTGCCTTGCAATCCGGCAACATTGCCATCTATGGCTGGGCGTATGAAACCTTTTACCAGGGTGTGTTCCGTGCCAACCAAGCCCTCGACAACATTCCGAAAATTGAGATGGAGCAAGGGTTGAAAGACCGCTTGATGGGACAGGCTTATTTTCTGCGCGGCCTGTATTTCTATCACCTCGTTAACTTCTTTGGCAATGTGCCGCTGCCATTGCAGGTGGCCAGTGAGCTGGGCAGCTACAAAGTGTCACAATCCACACCGGAGCAGGGATGGAACCAGGTGATGGCTGATTTTAAAAAAGCCGCTGAACTGTTGCCCGTGCGTTATGCAGCGGTGTCGGGACCTGATAAAAACGACATTGGCCGTGCGACGAAAGGCGCTGCGCTTGCTTTCCTGGGTAAGGCCTACCTGTTTAATAAAAAGTATGCAGAAGCGGGCGCACAATTCAAGGCCGTGATGGACCTTGGCATCTATAATCTTGTACCCAACTACCGCGATAACTTTACCGAAACCGCCGAAAACAACAGCGAGTCTGTTTTTGAAGTCCAGTTCTCCCGGGAAGCTGGCGGCAAGGAGCTCGGTTGGGGCGGTGCGCCGCAGCCCGGATGGGGTAAAACATCGGCCCGTGCCATTACCTATGCACCCCGTGCATTCGGCTGGACCGATGTGCAGCCGACCCGCTCTGCGTTCAACGAGTTCCGGCAGGAGAAAACCGTGGATGGCCAGTTTGATCCCCGGTTGTTCTCAACCATTTTCTACAACGATGCGGCCGACCGTAATGCGCCGAACACACCGATGTACCAGACCACTTTTCAGGCGCAGTATGCGAACAATGCAGCCGACCTGAACGACCTGTTTTGTAAGAAATACCAGAATTACCTGGGCAATGTCCCCAACGAATACGACTGGCGGTCGGGCATCAATGAACGTATTATGCGCTACGCCGATGTGCTGCTGATGTATGCGGAATGCCTGAACGAACAAGGGCAAACCGGGCAGGCGTACCAATACATCCAGATGGTGCGCAACCGGGTGAATCTTCCGGACCTGGCAACGATAAAGCCGGGGTTGAGTCAGGAAGGAATGCGGGAGCAACTGGCGCACGAACGTTACCTGGAGTTTTCGCAGGAAGGCCATCGCTTTGATGATATTCGTCGCTGGGGATGGCTGCAGAACCCAACTAAACTGGCTGAGTTAAAGCAGCGTGACCCGGAGTTTAATACGTATGCAGCAGGGCGTGAATATTTCCCCATTCCACAGCGGGAGATTGACCTGAATGCAGGTTACAAACAAAACAACGGTTACTAAAAAGTTTACAGTTGGCGGTTTGCCGTTTACCGTTCGCCCCATCATCCTTGATCCGTAAACGGTAAACTGTAAACTGTCTCTCACACAAGCAGACGCAAAGGCCCGGCCTGTTGTAAAAAGTAGGCCGGCGCTTTTCTACCACGTGGCAATGCTATCAAACATGAAACAAACATTTCTCTGTTCACTTCTTATTCTCTCTTTCACTTTTTCAGCCCTAGCGCAAACCACTACAGGAGTGCTCCAGGCCGGACGTCCGCAAAGCACCATCAGCCGGCATATTTATGGACACTTTGCAGAGCATCTTGGCCGCTGCATTTATGGCGGTTTTTATGTGGGGGAGAAAAACACTAAAATTCCCAACACGGCGGGTGTTCGCAATGATGTGGTAGCTGCACTGAAGAAGCTAAAAATCCCAAACCTGCGCTGGCCGGGCGGCTGCTTTGCCGATACCTACCACTGGAAAGACGGCATCGGTCCCAAAGCGCAGCGGCCCAAGATTGTCAACGTGTGGTGGGGCGGTGTAACGGAGGACAACTCTTTCGGTACGCATGATTTCCTGAACATGTGCGAGCTGCTGGGAACAGAGCCTTACCTGGCCGGCAATGTAGGTAGCGGACAAGTGCAGGAACTGGCTGACTGGGTAAACTATGTCAATTTTAACGGGGAAAGCCCAATGACAAAACTGCGCAAGCAGAATGGCCGCACCAAACCTTGGAAGGTGAAGTTTTGGGGGGTAGGCAATGAGGCCTGGGGTTGTGGCGGCAACATGCAGCCTGCCTATTATTCAGATGTGTACCGCAAGTACGCCACATTTATGGCCGACTGGTCAAATACGGGCGGGCTGTTGCGCATTGCTTCCGGCGCCAATTCTGCCGATTACAACTGGACGGAAGTGTTGATGAAAAATATTCCGCACGGGTTGCTGGAAGGCATCGCCCTGCACCATTACTCGGTTATTGAGTGGAACAAAAAAGGACCTTCGACCACCTTCAACGAGCAACAGTATTTCACCACCATGCAGCGGGCCTTGTTTATGGATTCCCTGATTCAAAAGCACACCGTCATCATGGATAAATATGACCCGCAAAAAAGGGTAGCCTTAGTGGTTGATGAATGGGGCGGCTGGTACGAGGTGGAGCCCAACACCAATCCCGGGTTTCTGTACCAACAAAACACCATGCGGGACGCCATGATTGCCGGCGCCACGTTGAACATCTTCAACAACCATAGCGACCGGGTGCGCATGGCCAACCTGGCCCAGGCTATCAACGTGCTACAGGCCGTGATCCTCACAGAAGGCGAGAAGATGCTGCTGACACCGACCTATCATGTCATGGAGATGTACAATGTGCACCAGGACGCAAAGCTGTTACCACTCACCATTCAGTCGCCTGAATATGTGCTGGGCAGCGAAAAGCTTCCGGCTATCTCGGGTTCTGCTTCAGTGGATTCGTTAGGCCGAACACACATCTCGCTTGTCAACATTGATGCTACCAAATCACAAAACATCACCATCAAAATGGAAGGCGGACGATACAGTGGTGTAACGGGACGTGTGCTGACAGCAGCCACCCTGCAGGACCATAACAGCTTTCAGTCGCCGGACAAAATAAAGCCGGCAACCTTCAATGGTGCAGCCCTCAACGGCAACACACTGAATGTATCGCTGCCACCTTTTTCCGTGGCCGTGCTCCAGCTTAAATAACAAACCATGCAAACAGCTTCCTTTATACAATCCTTTTTTGTAAAGCGCTTCGTTGTGGTGGCTTTGCTGGTTATCGCTGCTGCTTCGTGCAAAAAAGAGACGACTTCTGGTGGCAGTGGTCCGGAGCCGGAACCACCGGTTCAGCCCCCCGCTTTTGACATCAATTCCATCAACGATATGTACCATGAGGTGGCTCCGTTTGCCAGCTACCTGAAATGGGGCTCGCACAATGTGCACGACCCATCCATCAAAAAATTTGGCGACTGGTATTACTGTTACAGCACTGATGCAGCATTTGGAGTGGATGTAAAACCAGGGGTTCAAATAAGAAAGTCAAAAGACCTGGTGGACTGGAAATATGTCGGCTGGGTGTTCAACGGCCTGCCGCAAAAAGGAGCCCAGTTTATCCAGTCGAAAGGAACACCACCGTTCAACGGCCTTTGGGCACCGTATGTGCTGAAGGTAGGCAACGAATACCGGTTGTATTACTCTTTGTCGTCGTCGGCGCCCCGGTTGAGTGTCATCGGCCTGGCCACCTCGCCGCATCCGGAAGGGCCGTGGACGGAGCAGGGACTGGTGGTCACCTCGCTGAACGACAACAGCCGCCAGACGAACGCTATTGACCCAACCGTGGTGGTGACACCAGCCGGTGAGCATTATATGTATTATGGCTCCGGGTGGGATGGCATCTATGTATTGAAGCTGAACGCATCCACCGGCCTTGCGCAAACCGATGGCGATAAAGGTGTGCGCATTGCCAACCGTGGTTTTACCGGCGGCCGGTACAACGGCAACATCGAGGGGCCGGATATTGTGTATCACCCGGAACAAAAAAAGTATTACCTGTTTATTGCCTACGATTGGCTGGCCACTAAATACAATACCCGGGTGTGCCGGGCCGACAATCCCACCGGGCCGTTCTATGATTTTAATGGCGTTGATGCCAACACGGATGTGGACCATGGCCCAATGATCATTGCGCCGTACCGGTTCAGCGGACATGCCGGGTATCAGGGCATTTCGCATGGTGCCGTTTTTACCGACGAGGCCAACAACTACTTTTTTGCTTCGCAGGCGAGGCCGGTGGTAAATGCGGCCTTTATGAACCTGCATGTTCGCAAAATTTTCTGGATGGAAAACGGCTGGCCGGCGGTGTCGCCCCAACGTTATGCCTACGAAGACAATGGAAACGTACCAAAGGACAGCATCACCGGCGCATGGGAGCAAATTGTTTTCGGCTACAGTGTCGTTCCCGGCTATGCCGAAGAGCAGACAAACCCCGATTTGCAAACGGCTGTTACTCTCACCATTGCTGCCGATGGCACACTCAACGGAGACGGGGGCAGCAAATGGACGTACACCGCTCCCTGGCTGACCCTGGCCTGGAGCAACGGTTTTACCGATAAAGTGTTTGTCCAACGGGGCAGGGATTGGGAGAATAAAAAACCCACCATTGTTTTCTCGGGTCTGAACAATACCGGAACGGCCATCTGGGGAAAGAAAAAGTAAGTTGATAAGGTGACAGGTTGATTCGTTGACACTGTAGGGACATGCCCATGGCGGGTCCAAAACCACAAAAACGATAACAGTATTCATCAAAATAATTTCATGAAAAAGATTTGTGTCATAGGTGCCTTGGCGGCTTCAGTCTTTTGCCTGAAGGCGGGGGCGCAGGTAAAAACACTAACGGTAAAGCTGAACGACGTAAAGGCCACGGTGCAGCCCACCATGTGGGGTGTGTTTTTCGAAGACATCAACATGGGTGCCGATGGCGGCATCTATGCCGAGATGGTGAAAAACAGATCCTTTGAGTTTTTCAAACCCATGATGGGCTGGGACGTGCAACAGAAAAAACCGGCAGAAGGAACGGTGCTGATGGTCAACCGCCAGGAAGAGCATAGCAGCAATCCACGGTTTGTTCGTGTTTCGGCAACCGGTTTTGGAGAGGGAGACCTTCGCCTGGTCAATGAAGGGTTCCGGGGAATGGGATTTAAAAAAGACCTGCGTTATGATTTTTCGGTCATGTACCGTCAGCAGAAGCCGGGTGTAACGTTGCATGTGGAGCTGCTTGATACAACGGATGTTGTTATCGGCCACGCTTTATTAACGCCAGCAAAGAGCGGTTCCGAATGGCACAAACAGGCTGTTTCCATAACCGCCACGGCAACGGAACAAAAAGGCAAGCTGCGCTTATGGTTCGAAGGCGATGGCGTGATTGACCTCGACATGATTTCGCTTTTTCCGTCGGATACGTGGAAGGGCCGCCCGGGCGGACTGCGGGCCGATATGGTGCAAATGCTGGCCGATATGAAGCCGGGCTTTGTTCGCTTTCCGGGTGGCTGTATTGTGGAGGGCTATGACCTGTCGCAACGTTACCAATGGAAAAAAACCATTGGCCCGGTGGAGAACCGGCAACTGTTAATCAACCGGTGGAATTTTGAATTTGCCCATCGTCCGGCGCCGGATTATTTTCAAACGTTTGGCCTGGGCTTTTTTGAATATTTCCAGTTGTGCGAAGACATTGGCGCCGAACCACTGCCGATTCTGAATGCGGGTATGGCCTGCCAGTTTAATACGGCCGAAGTGGTACCGCTTGACCAATTGGAGCCCTATGTGCAGGATGCACTGGACCTGGTAGAGTTTGCCAATGGAGCTGTTACGACTAAATGGGGAAAGGTGCGGGCCGACCTGGGACATCCGGCTCCCTTCAACCTGAAGATACTGGGCGTTGGTAACGAAAACTGGGGCCCGCAATACCTGGAGCGGCTGGCCATTTTTACCAAACGCATCAAAGAAAAATACCCCGGGATAAAGATCGTCAACAGTTCTGGCACCGACCCTAATGGAGAGCGGTTCGACCATCTCAATACAGCGCTCCGGCAAAATGGGGCTGACATTATTGACGAACATTATTACCGCCGTCCGGAGTGGTTCCTGCAAAACGCGGCCCGCTACGACAATTATCCCCGCACCGGCCCCAAAGTTTTTGCCGGTGAATATGCGGCCCAAAGCGACAAAACGGTTAGCATACACAACCGCAACAACCTGATCACCGCTTTGTCGGAAGCGGCCTTTATGACTGGGTTGGAACGGAATGCCGATGTAGTAACGATGGCCTCGTATGCACCCCTTTTTGCACATGCCGAAGGCTGGCAATGGACGCCAGATCTTATCTGGGTAGATAACCTGCAGTCGTTTGGTACACCGGACTATTATGTACAGAAATTGTTTTCGCTCTACAAAGGCTCAAAGGTTGTTTCCATCGCAGCGGACGAAAAACCGGTGGCAGGGCAGGACAGCCTGTATGCATCGGCCGTGGTGGACGAAAAAACGAATGAACTAATCATTAAGCTGGTGAATGTGGCCGGTAAGCCACAAACCAGTTTTATCTCTTTAGAAGGAATTAAATCACTGGTGACGGATGGACGGTTGATTGTGTTGAAAGGCAGTGACCTGGCAACCATGAACTCATTTACGCAACCACAGCAGATTGCACCAAAAGAGTATAATCTGCCGGTCAGGAACAAAAAGTTTACCCTGGAAGCGGCGCCTTATTCCTTTTCGGTGCTAAGAGTGAAGCTGGTGGCGGAAAAGTTTTCGGTGAAACAAAAGGGCAGCGATAAAAGTTAAGGCATGAAACTGTTTTTCACCATCGTCCTGTTTTTTTTCACCGCGGTGCTATCTGCGCAGCCGCCGGCGCCTTTGCCGGTAGGCACCATCCTTCCAACCCGAAAGGTATCAGTGCATGACCCGGTGATGGCAAAAGAAGGCGATACCTACTATCTGTTTTGCACCGGCTCCGGCATCTCCGTCTGGTCGTCGAAAGATTTGAAGAGCTGGCGGAAGGAAGCCCCTGTATTTGCCAAAGCACCCCAATGGGCCGTGGATACCATTCCGGGTTTCAAAGGACATATCTGGGCGCCGGATATCTTTTATCGCAATGGCGTCTATTACCTGTATTATTCAGTTTCTGCTTTTGGAAAAAACACGTCGGCCATTGGCGTAGCCACGAACAAAACGCTGGATTCGTCTTCCGCGGATTTTAAGTGGGTAGACCACGGCCGGGTGATTCAATCCTACCCGGGGAAAACGAATTGGAATGCCATTGACCCAAATATCGTCGCTGATGAGAAAGGCACTGCCTACATGGTTTTTGGGTCGTTCTGGGATGGTTTGAAAATGTTCAAACTTACCAACGATCTTTTGCAGCCTGCAGAAGCATTGGAATCAATGCAGACGGTGGCAAGTCGCAAAAAGCGGTCTTCCGCAATGAACCCACCTGCCGTCGATAACAATCCTGCTGACGCAGGTGGCAATGCCATCGAAGCACCCTTTATCTTCCGCAAAGGACCGTACTACTACTTTTTTGCCTCTATTGATTATTGCTGCAAGGGTGAGAAGAGCACCTATAAAATGATTGTAGGGCGTTGCAAAAAAATGACCGGCCCTTACGTGGATAAAGACGGCGTGGAGCTTCGCTGCGGTGGTGGCAGCATCCTTCTGCAGGGGAACAGTGAATGGCATGGAGTCGGGCATAATTCGGTTTACACCTTCGATGGAAAAGACTACATCATCTATCATGGTTACGATGCTGCTGATAAAGGAATATCAAAACTGAATATACAAGAGCTGACCTGGGATGACAACGGCTGGCCCGTGTTAGCAACTACTACGCAAAAGGCTTTGGCTTCACCGGCTGATTAAACACAGAAATAACAACTTGAAAAAACTGATTAGTTACCCTGCATTTCTTTTATTCGGTAGCCTGCTACTTGCCGCTTGTGGAAGCAGCGAAGTAAAAACGGTAAACGAGCCAGAAAATACAGACAGTGCCCAACAATCATCTTCCGCCATTTCGGTAATGGACTGGGGCCAAGCGGATGGCAAGAAAGTGCAGTTGTTTACGCTGGTGAACCGCAAGGGCACCGAAGTAAAAATTACCAACTATGGCGGCATAGTTACCTCCTGGATTGCCGCCGACAGAAGCGGCAGAAAAAGCAATATCGTTTTAGGCTTCGACAGTTTAAGCGGCTATCTGGCCAAACCGCCCTATTTCGGTGCTGTTATTGGTCGCTATGGAAACCGGATTGCCGGCGGACAATTTAAGTTGAAGGATACCACCTTCACACTGGCGAAAAACAACGGCAAAAACAACTTGCATGGAGGTGAAAAAGGCTTTGACAAAGTTGTTTGGGATGCCACGCCTGCCAGCGATGGCACTACTGCTCTTACACTGACCTATTTCAGCAAAGACGGCGAAGAAGGTTTTCCAGGCAACCTGAAAGCAACGGTGACGTACACGTTAACGGAAGAGAACGAGCTTACGATGGAGTACAACGCCGAAACCGATAAAGCAACACCGGTCAATCTTACCAACCACAGTTATTTCAACCTAAGCAGCGATGTGAGCAAAGGCGTTCTTCACCACACGCTTTGGGTGGATGCTGACCGCTACACACCGGTGGATAATAAGCTCATTCCGACAGGACAACTGGCTGTTGTGAAAGGAACCCCGTTCGACTTTACACAGCCGCATAAAATTGGCGAACGAATAGCACAGGTAACCGGTCGGTACGACCACAATTATGTGCTGAACAAAAAAGGGGCAGAAAGCAAGTTGGCTGCCTGGCTGCTGGATTCGGCTACTGGCCGCAAACTGGAGGTGTACACCACCGAACCGGGAATCCAGTTTTATTCGGGCAACTTCCTCGATGGCACTATAACAAACCGTGACGGCAAAGCCATTCCGAAACATGGGGCTCTCTGTCTTGAAACGCAGCATTTTCCCGATTCTCCCAACCAGCCCCGATTTCCTTCCACTATCCTGAAACCTGGTGAAAGGTATCGTACCGTCACGACTTACAAACTCACCGTGCAGTAAATATTCATCTCATTAAATAAAACAGGTACAGTCATCGCATGAAATTTTTTATTGACACCGCTAACCTTGCACAAATTCGGGAGGCCGCTGCACTGGGCATCCTGGACGGCGTGACCACCAATCCTTCGTTGATGGCCAAAGAAGGCATCAAAGGAACAGAAGCCATCAACGGGCACTACAAAACCATTTGCTCCATCGTGGACGGTGACATCTCCGCGGAAGTGTTGTCCACTGACTTCGATACTATCGTAGAAGAAGGAAAGATTCTGGCGGCTCTGCATCCAAACATCGTTGTAAAGGTGCCAATGATAAAAGACGGCATCAAAGCCATCAAGTGGTTTACCGACAATGGCATCAAAACCAACTGCACGCTGATCTTTTCCGCGGGTCAGGCCATCCTGGCTGCCAAAGCCGGTGCCACCTACGCGTCGCCCTTCATTGGCCGCATCGACGACAGCAGTTGGGATGGTGTACAGCTCATTGAGCAGATTGTACGCATCTTTTCCATTCAGGGCTACCGCACCCAGGTGCTGGCGGCTTCCATTCGTTCTGCCAATCACATCATTCAATGTGCCGAAGCAGACGCCCATGTGTGCACCTGTCCGCTGGAGCCGATTTTGGGTTTGCTGAAACATCCACTGACAGATCTGGGGCTTGCCAGGTTTATCGAAGACTCCAGGAAAATGCAGACGGTTGCAGAAGATGTAACAGCGTAACCCGCCATGCAGCATTGGTGGAAATTAAAACGTAAAACAAAAAATGAATCACATTGCCCAACATATTGACCTGCAAAAGCTCAAAAACGTGGCCTCGCAGGTACGGCGTGATATTGTACGCATGGT
>CBDUBQ010000039.1:0-59681 GCA_965365435.1 uncultured Flavisolibacter sp. | reverse complement strand
ACCGCACTGAGCATGCTGGAAGGCCCGCCGCTGGTGCTGTTCCGAAAAGGCGATGTTGCCCATGCGCTGGGCGTAAGTCCCCAGGTTGCTTTCGATAAGGCCCAGTTGGGCGCCGGTTTTACCGGGCATGGCCAGGGTCAGCTTGAGCGCTTCGGCGTTGGCGTTGTAGGCTAAATTGTTTTTGCCGGCAAAGCCGAAGTATTCACCCGCTTCAAGGTAGGTCTGTCGCAGGATAGCGGGCGGCGGCAAAAGGGTTTTGATGCGCTCAACAAAGGCCTGTACGTTGCGGGTGCCGCCATCGGCGTCGGTTTTGAGTTGTTCGATTTTGCCGGTGTAAAGAATGTAGTGGTTGAGGGAATCGGCCCGTTTTTCTGCCCAAAAGCGGTGCACCTGGCCTTGCAGGATCGCTTCAGCGGCAGCGACGTTGTTATCGGCGAGAGCTTTTTCGATGGCGGCGTGGTTTTGCGCTTGCGCAAACAGCCCCACAAAAAAGCAGCAAGCAAGAAAAATATGTTTGTGCAAAACCATAAGCGGTGATTGGGGGCGTTTTCAAAACGGATACAGAGGGGTGTTTTCAAATGGTGGGAAGAAATGGTTGGCTGTTACCATTCGTTGCCGAAAAAGATAAACAGTCTTTGCCTTTATCAGCTTAAACCGGTCCATTCCCGCTCCGGAGGAGCGTTATGTTTATAGTAAACCCAGGATTGATTTTAGATGGTTCCCTATGTGCCCCGTGTTCCACGCCTCTACACCATTCGATGGTCAACAACCTCGCACAAGTGCTATGCATTTGCCTCCTCTTCTACATTTACCCATTCAAAAAGAACACGCTCTTTATACGGCACGGCAAACTTCTGCAGGAAATCGTGGTATTCTTCCCGAAATGTCCTTTTGTGATGATGCGCTTCCTGGTTCAACACATATTTACAAACCTGGTCAATTTGTGAATGGCCGTAGGAGAACACGCCATATCCTTCCTGCCAATGAAATTCTCCTTTCACCCATGGTTTGCTGCGAATAAAATCATTGCTTTCCACCTTTACCTCCTTCACAAAATCTGGAATGTAAACGACAGGTTTGATGCCTACAAACAGATGCGTATGGTCTGGCATGCAGTGCACGGCCAGCATTTTGGCTTTTCGGGCCTGCACCAAAGCGGTGATATATTTGTGCAGTTCTTCTTTGTGTTGTTTAGGTATAAGGCTGTGCCGTCCCTGGACTGCAAACACAAACTGAAGATGGATTTGTGAAAATGTATCGGCCATTTTCAATTGTTTGGGGTTTGCATTAGAATGCTATTAGCGTAGAACACGCGGCTCCTCCGGAGCCGACTTCACTCAATTACCGTTCTTACTATAAACACGGCGCTCCTCCGGAGCGAATTCACTCCTTCAACTCCCTCAACAACGCCTCCTTCTTCGGGTGCTCCGCCTTCTGCAACGCCTTCACCGCCGCTTCTTTTTTTCCCTCCTTCAACAAAGCCAGCGCCAGGTACCACTGCGCATCGGCATTAAAAAAACTTTTCGTGCCCGCCACTTTTTTCAAATACGAAATGGCCTTACCGCTGGCCCCTTCGGCCAGATGTGCCACACCCAAAAAGAAGTTCAGCGTATCGCTGGCCGGCTGTGCTTTTTGCAGGCTGTCCCAGGCCGCAATGGCCGTTGCATATTCACCCCGTTTATATTCAATCATGGCTTTTTCAAACAGGTAATTATCCGTGGCGCTCATGGCGGTAATGAGGCCGGGATCGGGTTTGAAATAGGCGCCAAACAACCGCTCCTCGCCGTGGGTGCGAAGCATCAGCAACCAGGCGATAGAACCCGTAATAACCAGGATAGAAGCCGCTACCAGCCAGGTACGAAGCGAGGAAGACGGCCGGCCGATACGGGGACTGTTATGATCCCTGGCCATGTGCTGGTGAAAAGTTTGCAGCTTATCCTGCAACGCCGCTTCTTTCACTCCCAGCAGGAGCAGGTTTACCTCGGCCAGTTGTTCCCGCAGAGAAACATCGGCGGCCAGTTGTTCATCCATTCTTTTTTGTTCGTCGGCAGAAAGCTGCCCGTGCAGGTAGGCTTCCAGCCGTTCCCATTCTTCCGGGGTTATGTTTTGTTGATTGTCCAAGGCGGTTCATTGGGTTTTTATCCGTTCCCGCAATTGCTGCAGGCAGCGGTATTTGTTGTTTTTGGCGGTGGCTTCCGTCCAGTTAAAAGCGGCCGCCAGGCTACGCAGCGATTCTTTGCCGAAATAAAACCGCTGCAGCAGATGCCGGCAGTTGGCGCCCAGGCCGGCAAAGGCTTTCTTCACTGCTTCCAGGTAAGCTTGTTGCCCGTCGGGCAGGCCATCGGCCAGCACCAGGTGCAGGTCGGCGCTATCCAGCGGCACCAGCTTTTTCGGATAGCTGGCCCGCAGTTGGTCCAGCCACTTGTAACGGGCCACCTGGTACAGGTAACCGCCCAGCGAGGTTTCGCCTTTTGGCGTGAACTTGCCCAGCTGAATGTTTCGCCACACGGCAATAAAGGCTTCCTGGTAAACATCCTTCGCATCATCTTCGGTGCCGTTGTTAGCCAGCACATAGCTTTCCACCTTGGCGTAGTTTTCCTGGTACAAAACCTTCAGCGCCGCTTCATCGTTTTGGCGGATGGCAGCCAGTTGGTCATGGGGCTTGTTTTCAGTGGTAAACGCTTCCTTTCGCATGGAGGTATATCTCTGCAAAAGATAGCAAAAAAATGATGGAAGCGTTCTTCACCCCTACAGATGCCCGTTTTGTTCGTTGGCCGGCCGTTTGCCTAAAACTGGTCAATGTCCTGCCAGGCGTAACCCGTGTTCTTCACTAAATCGAGCAGCAGGCTTTGCATGCCCTGCACAAACGGTGTTTCGTTGGTCGGATTCGCCCTTGAGTTCAGCAGCAGCACAGCGGTGGTGCCGTTGTTGTGCCGCATAAAACCCGTGCGGGTGCCGGGCAGGCTACCATAGTTATACCATACATTTTCGGCACTCCAGATGCCGATGCCCAGCGCATAAGAGGGAAACACCGACGAGCCTTTGGTCAGCTCCGTGATGGACGCCGCATTCAGGATATCCGACCTGGTGCTGAAACCATCAATGGCCGCTATAAACCGGGCCAGGTCGGGGGCCGATGTCATCAGCCCACCATCAGCATCGCGCCGGGGAAAGGCAATGTTGTAGGTAAAATTGGCGTCGGTGCCCTGGCCGTGATAGCGCACTTCATTTGTCTTTTTTTCCGCTAACGTTTTTCCGGCCATGTCGGTTTGCGTAGCACCGATGGGCGCCAGCAGGTCTTCTTTAATGTAGTTGATATACGACTTTCCCGAAGCCGCTTCTATCACCCGCCCGGCTATCCAAAAGCCCACGTTGGAGTAATCATACTTGGTGCCCGGCGCGGTGGGGTTGGGCCGGGCGTTGAGCACCCAGTTGAGCATTTGCACATTGGTGTAAGAAGGGTTTTGGTCAATCACATCGCCGCCCGTAGTGCTGCCCCAGGAGCCTGACACATTTTGCAGCAGGTGCCGCACCGTAATGGCCGACAGGTTGGTATTATATGGCGGTGTGCCATAGGTGGTGCCCAGTACGGCGCCGGTGCCAAACACCTTGGCATCGAGGTTCAGCTTGCCGTCCTGCACCAGCTTCATAATGGCGGCGCCGGTATAGGTTTTTGATACGCTGGCCAGGCGGAACCGGTGCTCCGGTATTAGTTTTTCATTGGTGGTTTGGTCGGCCACCCCATACCCTTTTTTATACACCAGCTTTCCGTTTTTGGTAACGGCCAGCGAGGCGCCGGGAATGGAATACGTGGTAAGGAACGTGGTGATTTTTGTGTCCACCGCAGCTATATCCTGTTGGGTGGCGGGCGGTGGCGTCACCGGTGGCTGTCCGCCGTTTTCTTTTTTGCAGGAAAAGAGCCCTGCTGAAACCGCAAGCAAAATCAGAAACAGTTTTTCTTTCATGGCGTTGGTTGTGAGGAATGGTAAAAAGGTTTCCGGACGAATCGTTCACCTGCCCGGCTCCGGCCGGTGACAATTGCCCGTCCTTACATCTTGCCCAGGCAGAAAAGGTCATCAAAAAAAGTTTTTCCGGTCTTTTTTTGATGACATCCGGCTTTTTCCCCGATGTACTGGCAGTCGCGTCTTCCTCTATCCTTGCCAAAGCTCACGGTCCGCTATCCTGCCATTATTCCGGAAAACAGTAAATAATTGCACATGACCGTCCTTTTCTCTACATTTAAAAAACGCCGCCAGGGGCCGGCTGCCTTTTTGTTTGTACCCGGCATCAGCCATTACGCTATCCTCTGCCTAACCAAAACGCTTACCCGTTTTATTCATTTCGCTCAACGGGGCATTTGCTAAAATCCTCTCCTGACAACCGCTTTTACCTGACCAACAATTCATGTGATATGAACAAATCTTTCCGGCTGCTGTGGTGCGCTTTGCTGCTGATGGCAACAACGGCGTTTGGACAAACCTCTTACTCCGAAGCGGAACCCAACAACAGCTTTGCCACAGCCGGCAACATGCCTAACCGCGATACGCTGAACGCAGCCGTAGGCGGGGCTGATGCCATTGATTATTTTAAGCCGGATGTCGCCTTTTGGTCGCAGTACGGCTACAGCACCGGCAGCCTGATGGTGAGTGTAACGGCTACCAACAGCGGTGCCAGTGCCGCCCGGCTTCGCCTGAATGTATTTAACGGCCTGCAGGCAGCAGGGGCAATGGCAAACGACAGCACGGCCAGCATTGCTCCCGGTGCTACGGTAACGACTACCTTCCGGTATTGCGGGCTCTACATGGATGATTATTACCTGGCTTTTTCCAGCACCGGTACCATAGCGTACAGGGTTTTCTGGTATTTCTCCGACCCTAATCCGAATACAGAGTCCAACAATTCCCGGGCGGCTGCCACCACCTATTCGTTTGATACGCTCAACACCCTGCGGCAAGCCGTCAATTATCAATACCGTCAAAATGCGGCCACCGACCCGGAAGACTGGTTCCGGACAACGCTGCCGCCTGGCAATTATGCAGATATTGCCTTGGAAATCAAAGCTAAAAATAACAGTTGTGCAGCCGGCCGGGGCATTCAGTATGCCCTGTACCGCAATAGCGAAGCCACACCCTTTTCTACCGGTTACATAGGCAACAATCCTGCGGTGGCGCAGTTTGCCGAAGTTTTCTCCCGCATTCCGCTGTCCGGAATGCAGCCGGGAGATGCGTTGTTCATCCGGCTGTGGGCCAATGCCGCTTTTGGCTACACTCTTAAATACGGCGGCACCGATGCCGATTTTGAAGAAGAAGCATCGGATATCGATTATGAAGGGTATGCGGCAGAAGCCATCAGCGAGAACGAAACAAAGGTGGCCCAGGTGGGCTACCACGTGCAGGAGGCCGGAAATCCGGTGTATGATGACGAAGGCAATGCGGTGATAGATAACGCCGATGCTTACCTGTTTACGCTGCCACAGGAAGGCGACGTGACCTTTTACATAAAAGCCCGCAACGACGGTTGCGGAGAAGGGCTGTATTTCGATCTGCTGGACCAATTTGGCAGTTCGCTGCCTTTTCTAAGCAACCAGCAACTGGTAAGCTGGGACGGCAACTGCAACGAAACCCTTTACGCCGTTAAGTTTTACCGGGCTTTTCTCCGTGGCACTTACCAACTCCGCATTCATAACGGCAACAGTGGTGTGGACGAAAAAGTTAGTTATACTCTCCGGTACCAGTTTCAGCCCTACGGCGAAGGCGGCAACGATGAGGAATTCAACAATACCCAGGCCTCAGCCCGCCCTATTGCCGAAGGCGAAACCAAACAAGGGACGCTGCGGTTTATTTCGACCAGCTTCGACAACATTGACCACTACCGGACCACACTCAATGTGCAAAGCAGCATCCGGGTTTATATCCGGGCCCGCTACCGGGGCCATGGTGCCGAACCCGGAAATACTACCGCCAACCGGCTGACATTTAATTTCATTACGACCAACTTTACCAAAGCTATTCCGGTAGCGGCTACACCAGCCGCCCTGCCGCCCGACGGCGTGTACCTCGATACACTCGACTTTCCGGTAGCTCCTATGGGACTGGTACGGTTCAGCTTTGCGGCCAACGAACCCTGGCAGTACGAGTTTCGGTACGAAATAACGGACTCTGTGGCCGGCCCCGATGATGTGGAGCCGAATAACACCGAGGCAGAAGCCATTTCCATTGGCGAAAAAGAAGTGAAAAAAGGGCGGGTAAGCTATGGCGTGGCCGCTCCCTACGATACGGAAGATTATTACAAAGCCACGCTACCGCGGGCCGCTACGATTAACGTTATTGTGAAGGCCATCAACCGCGGCGCTACGGTTTCTAACAATACCAACAACCGCCTGCGGCTGCTTGTTTCAGGATCAGCCACCACCTATTCGCTGCCCGCCAACCCGCCCTCGCAGATTGTAACCAACACGCCGCACACCCAAACCTTCCGTCTTTGCGGAGTGGGCGCCGGCCCGCTGTTCTTCCGGGTGCAGTCGTCCTCGGGCAGCGGCACCACGTTCAACCAGCGGCCCTACGATTATGAGATTAGCTACGAGATGGAGCCTGTAGTGGACACCACCTTTGACCGGGAGCCGGACAATGACTATGCAGGCGCCAAACTGATTGCCACGGGCCAGACCCACCGGGGCCTGCTGGGCCGTATCCATAACAACGAAATGGACATGAATGACTATTACAAACTGGTGATGACCCATCCGGACAGCCTCCAGATTAATTTTGGCGGAACCAGTTTTGGCTGTCTGGACAACAAATACCTGCGCCTTTATGTGTACAACACCAGAAAGCAGTTTATTACGTCCACCGGGTTCATTTTAAATGCTGTTGGCACCGTGGATGCAGGGCAAACCGTTTCGCGGAGCATTAAGCTGCATATGCCGCTGGGCGACTCGGTCTTTCTGCGGATGAATGCAGACGGCTTGTTTGATTATTGGATCAGCACCGGGCAACTGGCGCCAGCATCCCTCTTTACCATTACCGGCGACACTACGGCTTGTGCCGGGCCTGAATATGTGTACTCCGTCGCCAATGTGCCCGATAGCAATGTGACCTACCATTGGAGCCTGCCGCTGGGCGGCGGAATCCTTACCGCCAATGGCGCTACCTCCCGGGTAACCTGGACCGAAAGTGCGCCGAAGCAAATTGCCCTGTACCTGTCAAACGCCCAGGGGGTATCGAAAACAAAAACGCAAACCGTGATTGTGAGCGGCACCCTGCCCACTGCCACGCCGGTAGCATTTGGCTTTGCCCGGCGGTTAAGCACCTCCCACGTGCCCCCCGGCGCCTGGAGCCAGTGGTACCGCAACGACACCGCCATTGGCGGGGCAATAGACTCGGCCTACTACGCCGCTGACGGCGGCCGTTATACCGTTCGGTTTGTGAACGACTGTGGCGCCGGACCGGTCTCTAACAGCATTACCTACAACAATGCTGCACAGCCGCAAACAATCAACTATACTAAAATAGGCACGGTGGCCATGGCGCCAAACTTACGGTTGCCCCTTGCTGGCAGCACCTCGTCGGGACTGCCGGTACTCTATCAATTTTTATCCGGAAAAGGTTCCATCGTTAACGATAGCCTGCGCATTACCGGCACGGGACAAATCATTTTACGTGCTTACCAGCCGGGCGACGATGTGTACAGCCCGGCCACCGATGTGCGGGATACCATCACGGTCGTAAAAGGGCAGCAGGTGATCCTGTTTGACTCGTTGCCCGACAGGTTCTTTGTGCCTTCCGGTTCTTTCCCGTTAGTTGCCAATTCTTCTTCCGGGTTAGGTGTCGGTTTCCGTATTGTGTCGGGCCAGGGCCGTATTGTAGGCAGCCAGTTCCGGTTTACCGGTGCGGGTACTGTAACCGTGAGTGCCGAACAAGGCGGCAATAATGACTACCACGCAGCCACGCCGGTGGTGCGAACCTTCTGCATTGGTGTTCGCGAAATTTCGGCCATCACCGGCGATGCCGCGCCCTGCACGGCCCGATATACCTACACCACACAAAAAATACCCGGTGCTGTTTACCACTGGACCCTTAGCGGCGGCGGTGTGCTCACGGCCAAAGACGACACGGCCTTTGTGCAATGGCAAACCCCTGGCACGCATACCCTGCGGGTAAAAGTGAACACGACCTGCGATGCGGCGTTCAGCAATGAGATGAGCTTTGACGTGACCCTGAGCAGCGAAGACCCGGAGCCGGTGTCGGGCATGAAGCCGGTGAACGGTGCCCGCGACCAACAGCTTCCGCTAACCCTGTCGTGGATACCCGGGGCCCGCAGTGTAACGTATGATGTATACGTGTGGGATTCGGCCGCCAGCCGGCCAGCCATGCCCTTTGCGGCCAACCTTAAAACGGTTTCGACTGAGCTGCCCCTGAAATCGTTTGCTTACAATACAACCTACAAATGGCAGGTCATTTCCAGGAACCCCTGTGGCCAAACAGCCGGTCCGGTGCAGCGGTTCCGCCTCATTCCGTTGTCCGATTTGGTGGTGACCAATGTGGCGGCACCAACAGTCGCCAATTCGGGGCAAACCATTACCATTAATTGGACGGTGAAAAACATCGGCCCCGGCCGCACCTTGACCACCGAGCGGTGGAAGGATGGTGTGTTCTTCGCGTTGGACACAATGCCCAACTTCCGGAGCGGCATTGACTGGAACCCGTCACAGTGGCTAAACCTCACTGCCGACCGCCGGCCCCTATTGCTGGGCAGCAAGAGCGCCCCGGCATCGCTCGACAGCGGCGAGTCGTACACCAACAGTCTAACCTACACGCTACCCAAAGATTTTGTCCAAAAAGCGTATGTCTATGTTATTGCCAACTATCCATCGGGTGGCCAATCGCCCCTGCAGGTGTCGGTGCTGAACGATACGTTGCGGGCTAAAAATCCGGTTGACATCCAATTGTCGCCCACGCCGGACCTGCGTATTGACACCGTCACTAGTCCTACCTCCGCCTTCTCGGGCAGCACCATCAACCTGGCATATGTAGTGCGGAACTACGGCACCAACACGGAGGCCAAGCCAACCTGGCGCGACTCGGTGTTTATTTCGCAGCATCCCTTCTTTGTACGGGAACTGGCCGTGCCGCTCAACTATCCCAAAGCCGATGGCTCTTATTATCCCAATGCCTTCAGCGCTGCACCGCTTGACACCACGCAGCTTTTGGCCGGCGCCAGCCGCACCCGCAGCATCCCGGTAGTGATTCCGAATTACATCTTCGGCACCTGGTTTATTTATGTAAAGGCAAATGCCGACGACGATTTGTACGAAGGGGCCGCCAACGGCAACAACGTCAACCGGTCGCAGATAGAAATTTACCTGACACCAACGCCAAAGCTCATTGTCAGCACCCTGAACGTGCCGGTGAACAGTGCCAGCACCACGCAGCCTTTTGGTGTAAACTGGAACATCCACAACGATGGCTTCCGGGATAATATTGAAAAGAACAGAGGCCACTACCTCTGGTACACCACTTGTAGTTCGGGTGGATCAAGTTCTGGCAGACTGGTAAGCGGCCGCACACAGCGAAACGTAACCAAGGTTGAGAAACCTGTGTTCAGTGCTATTCTAAGAGACAGTGTCGTATTTGGCAGCAGCTACTGGCTCGACCGGGTTTATCTAAGCAAAGATGCTTCGGGCCTGAACCCGGCAACAGCCATCCAGGTAGCAGAAATTAGCCACGGCAAAAAGAACAGCGGCATCTACCCCGACCTTACCTGGTGCCCGGCCAATGTAAGCGGCAATGTAAACGTGGACAACACCATCAACCCCGGCTCCAACTTCCCAAAGAATGCGGCCTTCAATATTCCATCCGACCTGCAGCCCGGTAATTATTATGTGTACGTGGTAACCAACGCCACCAAAACCGTGTACGAATACCCCGGCAACCTGCAGGTGCGCCGCAGCGATGCGCCCGTCAGTATTCAGCGGCCCGACCTCTCTGTGCCTTCGGTGGTGGTGCCGGCAGCCGTGAGCGGTGGCCAGCGCTTCAACATTCAATACACGGTACAAAACAGCGGTAGCGGCTCTGTATTCAATCACCGCCGCACCGACCGCATTTACAGCAGCATTTGGCCGGTGTTTGATAACAATGCGGTGCTGATAGACACCGTGTCGTACACCGAAGACATTCCCGCCGGCGGGCAGGTTACGCATACCCGTACCTACACCTTCCCGGCCCCCACCAGCGGTGCCCGGTATTTTTATGTGCAAACAAACCAGGACAGCGCCTTCCGCGAAACCAACATGGCCAACAACCTCAGCACCGGTGCGCAAACGATGGTATCTGCGGCCGTCGCCACCGACTTGGTGGTAAGCAGTGTGGAGCTGGCCGATAGTGTGTTTACCATTTTCACTTCGCACATACGCTATACCGTTACCAACAACGGCACCGGTACTACACTGGGCCGCTGGACCGACAGTTTGTTCCTTTCCTGCTCGCCCATTTTCAACCCGGCTACGGCCCAATTCGTTGGTGCCCGCAGCCAGCAACGCAGCGTGGCTAAGGGGGAAAGCTACACGGATACGGTAACACTGAAAATGCCGTATAGCTACGAGATCAGCCTCTGCTTCCCCGAAGCCAATTTTGCCACCGGCTACTTTTTTGTAAAAACCAATGCCGATACGGCCACATACGAAGGCACGTCGGTGAATAACAACATCGGTGCCAGCGGGGCAAAGATTGTGGTGAATCCACTAGTGGACCATATGGTAAAAGATGTACGGCTGACTGGCACACCTTCTGTAGGCCGAAACTTCACGGCTTCGTACACGGTAAAGAACATCGGCTACAACCCGAATATTTATGCGCAGTACGGCTGGTTCTGGGATGCTATTTACCTCTCGCCGGACTCGGTGCTGAACAACAACGATGTACAATTGCTCCATTATGGCATTTACCGTACCATCAACCGCCATGACAGCCTGCGCATCAATCGTTCGGTGACCGTGCCCAATGTGCCGGCCGGCGATTATTACCTGCTGGTGCATACCAATTACAACGATGTAATTAGGGCCGAAAAAAACAAAGACAACAACGTCAACCTGCTGCGGGATGAAAACGGGGTGGCCCGGAAGTTTCGCGTAGAACGCAACCCGCTGCCCGACCTCGTGGACAGCATCATCACCGCCCCGGCAGAGATAGCCCTGGGCCAGCCGTTTACCGTTGTGCGCCGCATTACCAATAAAGGCGATGGCGTTACCTATCCAACCAACTGGGCGGCCAGCTTGCTGCTATCCACCGACTTTGCTGTGGCCAACAACGATGGCGACCGGTTACTGGATTATCAAAGTATAACCAAGGTGCTGCAGCCGGGTGAGTCCATTTTGGATACGGCCTACGCCACCATTCCGCTGTTTAAAGAGCCGGGCCAGTATGTGCTCATCAGCCACTCTAATAGCAGCGGCGCCATTGTGGAAAGCAACAGCACCAACAACCTTGGCTTTAGCTTGGTAAACGTGTATGAACCTCCGGCCACCGACCTGACCGTTGCCAGTGTAACAGCACCGGACACTGTGCTGCTGGGCTACACCATTGATACCGTGAAGTGGGTGGTAAACAACCAATCGGCGCAAAATGCCAACGGCATTTCACGGGATGGTCTGTACCTGTCTGCCAACACCAACCTGGACTCCACCGCTGTGCTGATTGGCATTAAGGAGAAAACGCTGGCGATGGACCCGCTTGACCGGGACACGCTGACCGCCCAACCGCTGGTGACCGGCGTGGTGGAAGGCCTGTACAACCTGCTGGTGCGGACCGACCTGCAAAGCAACATTGTAGAATCGGATAAAGACAACAACACCGGCGTATCGGCTAAGCCGGTGTATGTAAAAGTAAAAGAGCTGCGGATTGGTGTAACGGAGAGCAATACCCTCCACCGCACCGGAAGATATTATAAGCTTCTGATTCCGGATTCACTCATTGGCTCCACCATTCGGGTGGTACTGAAAACGGGTGACTCGCTGTCGGTACGCAACGAACTGTTTATCGGTGGCGGTTATGTTCCTTCGCCGGCCCGCTTCGATTACCGGTTTGAAACGCCCAACGCCGGCAACCAGCAGGTGGTGATGGCATCCATTACAGAGCCGGTGTACTACATCTACGTGCAGTCGGCTACCAAAACCACACACCCTCAAGCCATTACATTGCGTGCCGAAGTGCTGCCATTTACCATCCTGCATGTGCAATCGCCATCGGGCGGCAATTCCGGCAACGTGACCGTAAAACTGAGTGGCTCGCTCTTTACCGAAGGCATGACGGCCAGCCTGAAAAAAGGCGACACCGTTATCACTGCTTCGCAAGTGTACTTTACCAACAGCACCCTGGCTTATGCCACCTTCAATCTTCGGGGCAAAGCATTGGGTGTGTACGATGTGCGGCTGAAAAAAGGCGACACGGCCACGGCGGTGCTGGAGCGAGGCTTCTCCATTGTGCCCACCAACAACGGTGGCCTGCTCACGGGCAGTGGTCCCAACACCGGCGGCAGCGGCAGTGGCAATGAGCCGGGCTGCGACCCTGGTGCGCCGAGCGGCCTCAATTCGCAACTGGTAGTAGAAATGGTGATACCGCCACGGGTGTTGCTGGGCCGGCCGGTGCTGATACAGATTAACTATCATAACCCCACCAACGTGGACATACCGGCGCAAACAAGAGTGCTGTACATTGAAGACGGCATGAAGCTGGCCCTTCGCCCCGAGGATGTGCCCAATGGTACCGATGCGATGTACTTAGAACTGACAGAACCAGGTGGGCCTCCGGGCATCATCCGCGCCGGCGGCAGCGGCACCATCACCCTGTACACCAAGGCACCCACCCGGATGCCGTTGGACCCACAAGTATTCCTGAAGCTGAAATAAAAACGAATAGCATGAACACCACGATACATCAAATCATGACAATGCTGAAAGGAAAAGTTTTCGGAGGGCTGCTGGCGGCAGCCGGACTGCTGGCCATTGTTGCTGCGGATGCACAAAATCTAAACAATCCAAACCGGGTTGGCCCGCTGGGACTGCAGGTAAACACCCTTAGTGGTAACCTTTTTATCCCGCGGACGGATTTTATAGTTCCGGGCAGGGCCTTCCAGATAAACATTCATTTCAGCTACAACAGCTTTCAATACCACCAGGACCGGGGTTTTGGCAAAGGCTGGAATTTTATCTATGACATCCGCTACCAACGGGACACGACCGGTGCAAGGCTGTTACACTGGGGCGATGGCCGTGAAGACGTGTACGATTCGCTTCCGGGTGGCAGCTTCCGCCCTCCGGCCGGTTTTTATACCGTGCTGAAAGAGTATAGCCCTGGCAAATACAGCCTGACCGAAAAAGGAGGCATCGTTTATTATTTTGACGACCCGGCGCACCGGCGGATTACGCGGATTGAAGAGCGGAACGGCAACTTTATCCTTTTTCAATACACGGGTTCGCGGTTAACATCTTTAAGCAATAAAGCCGGGCAAACTATACGTTTTACCTACAACGCCGCCGGAAAGCTGGTAACGGTAGAAGAAGCGCTGACGGCACCGGCCCGGGCCTGGTCTTATACCTACGATGTGGCCGGCCAGCTAATTGAAGTGACCAACCCGCTGAACCAAAAAATCCGGTACACTTACCTGGTGAACGGACCTATGAAAACGGCCACCGATAAAAACAATAACACGGCCAACATCATCTACTTTCCTGATTTAGCCGTGAGCGAACTGATTGGCTGCAACAAGCGCCTCAGCTTTTCGTACGACACCACGCAGCAAAAAACGGTGGTTACCGAACACCTTTCAACCGGCAACAATCAGGTGACGACGTACACCTATGCAAAGAACAACAATCAGTCGTGGGTGACCGCTGTGTCGGGCAACTGCTGCGGCTTCAACATGCAGTTTGCCTACGACGGCAACGGCAATAAAATTTCCCACACGGATGCCAACGGCGGTATTTACCGTTTTACATACGACGATAGAGGCAACCTACTTTCTACCACCAATCCGCTGGGCCATACCACCCGCCTTACCTACACGCCGGATTTCGATCAGGTAAAAACGGTTACAGATGCCCGTGGCAATGTCACAACGTACGAATTCGACAACCGTGGCAACCTTATCCGGGCGCTTCTGCCCGGCGGCGGCACCTATGTTTTGACCTATGCGTCCAATGGCGACCTCACCGGCATTACAGACCCCAACGGCAACAAAACCACCGTAGGCTACGATGCTATTGGTCATATGACCCATATCAACCGACCCGGGGGCCAGCAAACGATGCTGCTCCACAACGGCCGTGGCGAGGTGCTCTCTTACACTGATTCCCGCGGCAACAAATACACCGCCGAATACGACTTGCTGGGACGGGTTATAAAAGCCACCAATCCGGCCAATTTTTCCCAATTGGCTGCTTATGACGCCAATGGCAACCTGGTGTCGTACAAAAACGAAAACGGACAGGAAACAAAGCTGGCCTACGACGCCTCCAACCGGCCGGTTAGGGTAACCAATGCAGCCGGCACTCCGGCTTATTTTACCTACGATGCCATGGATAACCTGATAGCCGCCACCGATGCCCTGGGCAATACCACCCGCTACACTTATGATAAGCTAAACCGGCGCGAAACAGCGACCGACGCCCTGGGCCATACCACCCGTTATGCCTACGATAATAACGGTAACCGTACAAGCATTGTGTTTCCGAACGGTGCGGTGCTGAACAAAATGTACGACAAGCTGAACCAGTTGGTAAAGTTGCAGGATGGTTATGGTGTACTGGCTTCTTTTGCGTACGATGAAGTGGGCAACCTGGTTCGCCGCAGCAATGGTGCCGGCGCCAGCGCTTCGTTTGTTTATGATGCACTAAACCGGGTAACCAACGTGGTGGATGCATTAGGCAAATCCACTACGGCCACGTACGACAAAAACGGCAATGTGCTTACCATTACCGGACGAAACAACACAACCAAAACCTATCGGTATGATTCGCTCGACCGGGCGGTAAGCATAACCGATGCCAACGGCGGGACCGTTGCCATGACCTTTGACCTCAACGGCAACCTTGCCTCTATCAAAGACCAACTGGCGCAAATCACCCGCTACGAACACGATAACCTGAACCGGCTGGTGAAAAAAATCTATCCTGATGGAAAAGCTTTTGTTTACGGGTACGACAATATCGGAAACGTCACTTCTCATACCCGAACCGATGGTTCGGTAGTTCAGTTTACTTATGACAACATTAACCGGCTGGTGAAAAAAACACTGCCCGGCAACGAAGAGCACAACTTTACATACGACCCGCTAAAGCGGCTGCTTTCGGCTACTAACCCACAGGGAACTGCTGGCTTTACGTACGATACGCTGGGCCGGCGGGCTACGGAAAGCTTTGCAGGCCGAACCGTGCGGTATGGGTATGATGTGGCGGCCAACCGGGTGACCACTGTTTATCCGGGCGGCGATACCGTTGTGCATGAATACAACCAACGTGGTTTGTTGGCTGCTATTCATCGCAATGGCGAAACCGTGGCCAGTTACCAGTACGATGCCGGCAACCGGCCAGCGGAAACGATGTTTGCCAACGGCCTGCGCACCACTTATGCACATGATTTTGGCGGCCGGTTGAATGCACTGCGCACGGCTGGCGGCTTACAGGATATAAGCCTGGATTTTGATGCGGTAATGAACCGCCAGAAAAAGGAGCGGCAGCAGGCCCCGGGGTTAACTGAAACGTTTGGCTACGACAACAACAACCGGCTTACCGCCATTCAAAAAGGCGCTTCTGCAAAAACATTTCAATATGATGCCTTGGGCAACCGCACATCAGTTACTGATAACGGGCAAACCACCAACTATCAGGTAAATGCGCTAAACCAACTCACCAGCGCTAGCAACAGCAGCGGAAGCTCCCTTTTTCAGTACGACGAACGGGGCAACCTGCGCTTTGATGGGAAGTTTTACAAACGCTACGATGCCGATAACCGGCTGGTAGCCGACTCGGCCGGTCCCGCAAACAAAATCGCCTATACCTACGACGCCCTGGGCCGGCGAATTGCAAAAGCGGCAAACGGCAACGGCGTGTCGTACACCTACGCAGGGTTGTCGCAGATAGAGCAGCGGAACCAGCAAAGCGGCGCCGTGGTAAATAATACGGTGATGGCGAACTTTCTTACGCCGGTGATGATGGAAAAAGACGAGAAGAAATTTTATTACCATACCAACGACCTTCTTTCGGTAGAAGCACTTTCGAATGACGCAGGCCAGTTGGTAGAACGGTACGAATACGACGCCTATGGCCGCCAACAAATCCTGGACAGCACCAACCAGCCATTGGCCCTATCGGCACTGAACAACCGCTTTGGCTTTACGGGGCAGGAACACGACGCCGAAACAGGAACCATCCGGTTTATGTACCGCCAGTACGACCCCGAAACCGGCCGGTTTAACCAACGCGACCCCCTTGGCTACAGCGACGGCATGGGACTGTATCAATATGCTGCAAATAACCCTGTAAACCGGGTAGATATGCTGGGCCTTTGGCAGGCACCCAGCCAGAGTGATGTTTCGGAAGTATCGAACATAACCGGAAACGGGCTGACCATGGCCGGCTTATGGAACGAATATGGCGAATTAGCTCACCTGCAAAACGAACTGCAATACGGCGAACAGATGCTGGCCGACCTTATTGCTAACCGGCATAATTACCCGGGCAGTAAGGAAGCGAAAAGACTCATCGAAAGCCTACAAAAGGCGGTAAACGAAGCCACCAAAATGCGCATTGATAAGCTCTCCAAGCTGTTGCAAAATCTGGAAACAGTGGGCAAAGTTGCCGGCGGACTGGATATTATGTGGAAGGTTTATATCTATGCTTCTTATGAACCGGAATGCCCAGGCAGTGAGGAAGACCTGTTGAAGCAGTCGCTGATGGTAAAAGACATCCTGATCGGACCGATAGGCTTCGCCGCCAGCGGCGGATTGATAAATTTAGCCGATTACGGTTTTGAGAAAATG
Source organism: uncultured Flavisolibacter sp. (assembly GCA_965365435.1). Classification (GTDB taxonomy): domain Bacteria; phylum Bacteroidota; class Bacteroidia; order Chitinophagales; family Chitinophagaceae; genus Flavisolibacter. The sequence continues at coordinate 42,650 of CBDUBQ010000039.1, read as the reverse complement.
TTTGGCACCTCGGCCACCTCACTTATTACCGAAACCACGTTTCATACCAACAACTGGCTGAACGAAAACCTAACGTTCCAAACCGAGTTTGGTGAATTTAATTTGAACCCGCTAGGCCCGCTGAACCGACTGGGAAGCGATTTAGGGGAAGGCTCGGTGGTGATCGAAGGCTATCTCAATGCGGCTAACGAAGCCGCCCGTCCCTATTTGCTGAATGACATCGGACCCAAATATTAACCCCGAACAATCGCATTGCATGAAACGGTTATCCTTTTTTTGGCCCCTTTTGTTTTTGCTTTTTTTGGGGCTCACGAGCACCAGCAGCCTGGCACAAAAATCCAACAAGCCCTGCCCGGCCCCTACAGGCGGCGACCGTAAGCCCCCGCCGCTTCCGCCGTTTGGTCCGGGTTGGTGGTTTTGGCTCATCATGCCCATGGATCCCAACGAGATCATTGGGCCCGAAGGCCAACCTGACAAACGCTGGGTTAGCGTCAGGGATCGCCTGCCTTACACCATTCTGTGCGAGAACGACAAGTCAGCGTCAGCACCGGCCAAATACATCCGCATCTCCACGCCTATTGAACCAAAGCAGGACGCCAAGACCTTTCAGCTCGGAAGCTTTGGCTTCAACAACCTAAACTTCCAGGTGCCGGAAGGACTGGCCTCGTATTACACCCGCTTAGATGTACGAGATTCTTTGGGTTTGTACGTGGATGTGGTTGCCGGGTATGACCAACTTCGCAACGAAGCCTTCTGGGAGTTTCAATCCATTGACCCGGTGACACTGCTGCCCACTGAGGAGCCACTCAAAGGTTTGCTCCTCTTGCAAGACAGCACCCGCCCTGACTACGGACATGGTTTTGTGACCTACTCCATCAAACCGGTGGAAACCGCTGTAACCGGTGATACCATCGGTGCCCGTGCAAAGATTGTGTTCGATGGCAACGACACCATTCCAACCAATATTTACACCAACACCATAGATGCTTTTGCTCCCGGCAGTAGCCTGAACGAACCGTCTTTTGCCAATGGTGCTGTAACCCTGCGTTGGGGTGGCATCGACGACCCGGGCGGCAGCGGGCTGCGGCATTACGACTTATACGTGTCGTCCGATGGCAGCAACTTTAGCTTGTTGCGGGGGGCGCTAACCCGCACCGACACCACCATTGCCCTGGCCGGGGGCCTGTATCACTTTTTTGTGCTGGCCACCGACAGCGTTGGCAACACCGAAGTGCTTCGTCCCGGTGCTGTGAAAACGGTGTTTGTTTCCGGAACAACACTACCGGTAAACTGGCTGACCTTCTCGGGCAAGAACGTAGCGAAGGACAACCTGTTGGAGTGGTCAACGGCCTCGGAGCAAAACAGCAAGGAGTTTAAAGTGCAGCGGTCGCTAAACGGTACAGGCTTCACCACTATTGGCACCGTAGCCGCCGCCGGCAACAGCAGCAGTGCACGAAGCTATCAGTACACCGACAAAAACATTGACAGGCTAAACAGTGCAGTCATGTACTACCGCTTGCAGCAGGTGGACAGAGACGGCAAGGCAACCCTGTCAAACGTCGTAAGACTGACTTACCAAGGCGCCAGCAAACAACCTTCGATTGTGTACCCCAATCCAACACGGGGCGCCATCACCATCAGCATCGGGGATAGAACCCTGCTAAACACCAATGCAAACGTCTTTGACCAAAGCGGTAAGCTCTTGCAGGTAGTGCGCATCAATTCGCAAAGCCAGGCGGTTGACTTGAGCCGCTACGTCAGTGGCACGTACTACATCAGGCTGCAAAACAAAGAAGTTCTGAAAATTGTTAAGCAGTAAAGAAAATTGAAAACCCACTTGCTTGCCGCCATAGAACCGTGAGTTTTTGTATCCGCCGCCGACCGTTGTCGGCGGCTTTTTTTCTGGTCAGACCTCGAAGGTTTTGAAAACCTTCGAGGTCTTTAGTCTTTAGTCCTTCCGAGGTCTTTTTATTTCCGGAAAATTGGCTGCTGATGAAAAGCGATAAACGCCTCTTTTGACCCAAACCACTCCAGCACCTCCCGGCTGTCAACAATCTCCATCCCTCCTGTTGCATACTCACGGTACGACGACCAGTACCAATCCTCAACCCGATGTGCAAATCCATGATGAACAGGGTTTTTGTGTATATAAAAAACAGTGTTGCCTAATTGTGTGTCTTTATCTATTTCCACCCGCCGTAAGTAATTCATAAACACACTTCCCTTTCTATTGTACATTTTGTTATAAGCTTTGGCATAGGCGTTTTGCCAGTTGGCAAACTGCGCCATGATAAATGCTGAAAGCGACTCGGTTGGCTGAACGGGCCTTTCTTTTCTTTGTGCAAAAGAGGCCTCTATGGTGTTGACATTTTTAATGCGCACCAACACATGAAAATGGTTGGGTAATAAACACCAGGCTAAGGTTTCAGCGATGGGAGAAATATGGTGTTGATACTTCTTCAAGAAGTAAGAGAAATTGGTCGGCTCGCGGAACAAAGTTTCATCGCCATTGGCACGGTTGAGCAGATGATACAGCCCGCCGGGAAAGAGAGGAATATGAAAGTTGCGCATTTTTAAATTTACGCATCTGTTAGCAAAGGCTAAAGACCTCGAAGGTTTTTGAAACCTTCGAGGTCTGGCAATGACTTCTAATCAATCCGCACCTTCTTCATCTCTTCCCTTCCATAAAACACGGGGAAATACATCATCTCCGCTTTGGCGGGATTCAAAGTGTAACGGCCACTATACCGCGGCAACAACGCAACGGTAAACATGTAGTCGCCTTTCGGCAGGCGGCTGCAAAAAATACTCACTTTGTTTTTGAAATGCTCCCGGTGTACTTCGTTGTTTGCATACGACTGCCGCTTTTCGTGGTACGAGCAACCAGCCGGTATGGGCGCCTCCACCATTACATAACTTGCATCGGCCTTTACGCTGACGGCTATCTTCATCACCACCGGTTCGCCGGCTTTCAGTTGCGCAATGGTGTTCCCGTTTTTCTCAAACCAGGTCCGCACGGTAAAATCACCATTCACCTTTTCCGGTGCTGCATTCCACCGCTGCTGGTAGGCCGTAAAATAAACCGGCAGACCGCCTTCTTTACGTACTGTGATGGCTTCGCCGGATTTCACTTCGGTGGCAAACGGGAAACCGGTGACCGTTTGATGCACACCGCCGGCCAGGTGTAAGCGGGCCATTTGCGGAAGCGAATCATTTACCAGCACATCGGGCAGAATGGTTTCCAGTATCAGCGACGATTCATAGGTATTGCGCCAATGGCCGGTACGGCGTTTTTCCAATAAATACCCTCTTGCTTTTTCCAGCAGGTCTTCGTGCCCGCCAGCCTTTTTCAGCAGCCGGTACATCAGCAGCGTGTTTTGAATGCTGTTATCAAAAAAGCGGTAACCTTCTTCGCCCCAATACAGGTTGCCAAACATGGTGCGGCTTTGATTGGCTATTACACTATCCAGCGAATAGGGCAAGCCGGCTTCTTGTTTGATGGCTGCCAGCCGCAGCTTTTCAGACAGGCTCATTTTCCACAGGTCTTTTTGCAACGAATCGGTGTAGCGCCGAAAATCGGCTTTGGCGCCCAATAGCTGAAGCAGGTGAAGCGCCGATAGTTTTTCGGTGCCGCGGTAGCTTTCGAGGTGAAACACCAGGTAATCGGTCAGCACCTGTTTGTTGACCGAAACCGTGTAGCCCTGGGCGCTTGCCTGCAGCAGCGCTTCGGCAGCATGCAACGAAATCCAAAGCGTTGGGCTGCCCTCGTTCCACCATCCCCAAAGACCGGCGCCGGTTTTATTTTGCGACAGCTTGCTTACCAGCTCCCGCACGTATTTATCGTACCGGAAAGGCCGTTTTAAAAAAGAGTCAATGCGCTTTTGCACCAGCAGCCCTTTGAGCTTGGACGCCAGTTGCTCGTTGCAGAGGTATTCGTACCGGCGCAGGTTCTCCACTTCTTTTTCCAGCACTGGCAGCACCGAAGCTTCGGCGTAAATTTTTATCGTTCCGGTATCGGAAAGCGGCTGCAGGGTGAGGGTGGTATCCCTTCGCAGGGCCGCAAAAAAACCATCCGTTTGCAGCACACCCGGCCGAAACACCGGCAGCCTTCTTTCCTCGCCATCAAAATAACCATCTTCTTTTTGTAGCGTGTATTTCAGCTTTAGCGAATCGCCGGCCGGCGCTACTACGGCAAACGTGTCTATCCAGGAATGGCGGAAGCGAAGCAGGCCCTCTTTTGCCAGTTGGCCATTGATAAAAAACTGCCGTCTGGCCTGGATGCTATCCACGCCGTAATGAAGCGATTTGCCAATGGCCGATACAGTATCGCCGGTGATAACAAACTGTGGCAGCGCCAGGTTGCCGCTGATGGTTTTGAACGATCGCACCAAACCTTCGGCAAATCCGCTTTGCTGCTTGTCGGTCATTACCAGGGCAAAGCTGCGCCAGGCGGTGATGTCATCGGGAAAAGTAACGGTGAAAGAGGCTTTGCCATCCGCATTTGTACGCAACCGCGGCTGCCAGTAGGCTGCATCGCGAAAGTTTTGCCGCAGGGTGGCAGTGGGTGCCGAAAGTTCGCCGGTACCGGCATCGGGCATACCGGTGGTTTTAGTGGTAATGATAATTGCACCGCCGCTTGCCTGCGAACCGTAAAGCGCCGTGGCGGCATCGCCCTTCAATACATTAGTAGTGGCAATGGTGGCGGGGTCCAGGTCATCGAGCTTGCCGCTGTACGGCACACCGTTCACAATCACCAGCGGCGCATTGGCACCGTCTGCTGAATTGTAGCCACGAATGGTGATGCCGGCAGCCCTTCCGGAAAGAAGTGCTTCGCCTTCCAGGAGGCTAACGGAACCGGTTACACTTCTTTTCTGCTTGCCTCCTCCGTAAGCACTCACCACTACTTCGCTTAGGCTGCCTTTTATGGGCGAGAGCTTAAAATTTGCCGGTGTATTGTTCCTGATTTTTACTTCCTGCGAACCATAACCTACACTGCTGGCCACCAGCGTACCGTTCGGCACTGTTTTTAGATAGTACCGTCCGGAAGCATCAGTCACCGTAGCGATGGCGGCACCTTTTAAAGCGACCACTACACCAGCCAGTGGTGAACCTTTTTCGTCTGTCACTACACCCGACACGGTTCCGGTGAGGTTCGAAGCATCAAAATACTGCCGGTTGAACGATTGCTTGATGCGGCTAAAGTCTTCGTCGCGGTAACCATACAAGGCCCTTTCTTTTTCATGCACAATGGCCGAAATGCGCCGGCTTACGCTATCGCGTTGTTTGATGGCACCCGGCGTGATGCGGTAAAAATTAAGCCCGTCTTTTTTTATCCGGATGCTATCGGCAATAAAATAAGCATCGTCTTTCAGCAAAAACACCAGGCGATAGGTGCCGGGCTGCACATAACCCAGGTCCCGCCGGGCACCGGCATATACCCGCAGGTAATCGGGGTCGGTGTAGCCGAAAAGGAAAAGATGACGGATGAAGGGTTCTTTGCCGGTGCTGTCCCTTGGCAGCTCAATCTGCAGGGCGCCATTGCCGGTTTGCATAAGGTAGGGATTGGTGAACAGTTCTTCGGAGGCGCTGCGCCGGTAGAGAAAGTCCTGCCAAAGCCTGTCCACCTCTTTTTCCGTTAATACTGCGTCACCAAAATTGATATTCGGCGGTTGGGCCGAAAGCGGCAGAATGGTCACGGATGGAGGCAACTGCTTTTGTTTGATAAGCCCTTTGCTGATAAAATAATGATAGCCGCCCTCGGCTTCGAAGGGCTGCGAAAATTTCCCTTTCACTACCAGTTCGCCATATCCATTTGGAAGAGGCCCCACCCAATGCGGATGATCGTAACCCTGCGGCAGCCGGAACAATTGCGAGCCGCTGTTGATGTAGGCCATGTTCTGTCCAAAATTGTTTTGCAGCAGAATGGTGTAGCGACTCCATAAGCTGCGTTCGTAAGCGGTGAGCTGCGGCGCCGCAGTTTGCAGGCGAATGCGTGTATTGCTTACATCGGCGTTAATGCTGATAAAGGTTTTGACGCCCTTTTTCACTTCTACGCTATCGAGCCAGATGGTGTTGTTGTGAGTGCGAAAGCGAAGGCTGTGCCGGCCCGGCGCCACCGCAAAGCTGTACCGCTGCAGGTTTTGCGACGTACTGAAAAACACCGGCCGTTCGTCAATAAACAATTGGTGCACGGGCGCCACCTCACCGTTCTGCACCACAAAAGGCGCCAATTGTGTGAGGCTGTCCGGTGCCGGCTCGGTGTTTACATATACCGATTTGGGGTGAAGAAATTTGTAGTATTCGATGGTGTCGAGCCCCATCTCGCGGCTCCACCGCTGCCAGGTCAGTTTCAGGCTGGTGGAAAAGTTTTCTTCCTCACCGGGGCGAAAACTGGCATATCGTTTACGACCGGGATACAGTTTGCCGAAGTAGGGCAGGGCCGGCGCCGCCGCGTCCGGGAACTTGCGGGTGTAGGACCAGGCCGTTACATCCGCATCGGCCACCGGGGCGCCCTCCGCATCCTTCACCTCCACCGATACGGCGGCTGTTTGTCCCGGGTACACCGCGGCGGCTTGGGTAAACTTCACCGACAGCAGCTTGTCGCGATAAGGCACGGTATAATCGTGGTTTTGTACTTCGTTATTGAAAATGTATTGGATGGAGAAAAAATAGTTTTGCGGTGTGGTGGTTTTTTGAGCATAAAAAAGCGAGTCGCCCTGCCCACGCAGCACCACCTTATCGCCGGCAAAAACGGTGTACCAAACCGGCAGCCGCTGCGGGTTAAAAAGACGGATAAACACCGAGTCTTTCGTGCGGGCCGCCTGTGCCGACACAAGGCTTTCGGCTTTTATCTCGTACTCATCTTCCAGCGTTGCGGTCTTTAGTTTCACCCGGTTTGCAAAAGGATTCACCCGGACGGTTAGGGGTAATTGAACCGGCTGCGCACTAAGCGTGTCATCGTCGCCGGTAAAGCTATACAGCGTGGCGGCCACCGGCTGCGGTTTGCCGCTCACCAGCCGTTCAATACGGAGGCTATCGTTCTGCTGCTCAAACAGCACCCGCTCGGGATGATCGCGAAAGGCATGGCGCAGCGTTTGCGTTTGGCGTTCGTTGTTGCTGTTGAGAAAAACACATTCTATCCAATACGAAAAATGGGCCTTTGGAAAAAGGCTGTCGGGCAGGATGATTTTGGTTTCGCCAACGGCGTCCAGCAACTGCTCGTGCTGCCAAAGGGTATCGGGCAGAAACACGGCGGGTGCGGAAAACGTTTTGGCGCTGTACGGCTGGGCTCTAACGGTAAGCTGCACCCGCCCATCCAGCACCGCCAGGCCGTTCTCGTCGGCAGCTTTCAGGTAAACGGCTGTTTCTTCGCCGCGGCTGTGTACGTCTTTTTCGCTGCGGGCCGAAAAGGTGATGGCGTCGAGTTCGTACTCCTCGTACTGAAAGCGGCCCCGCATCACCACCAGGCGTTTAGCGGCGTACGCTTCCTCGTCCAGGTCGCCTTCGTAGGTACGCAGGTTATACTCTTGGCTCCCTTCTTCTTCCAGCGTCAGTAAATAGTTGTCATCCAAGTCCAGGTCAAGGCTGTCGTTCAGCACAAAGCTGAAGTCGTACCCGCCGGGCCGGTAAGGGCTGATAACACCAAGGATAGAATCCACATCCAAATAGCGGTTGGAGAGGCGGAGCAATAACCTTTCTGCCAGCGGCGCACCTTTTTTATTGGTGACGAAAGCCTTTAGCCGCACCGTATCGCCGGGTTTGTATTTGGGCTGGCTGCACACCAAAAAACCTTTGAAGCCTTGCTCGTGCGCCGTACCATAATGGAAATCGTTGTAGCGGGTGCGCCGTTTTTTCCGGAACAGTTGCCGGAACGGCAGCATTACCCTTTGGAAGAAGGGGCGCCGGTAGCGGCGGGGCTGTTCCACTAAAAAAGTGTACAACGTACCGGCCCGCTCCACGTGCAGCACGCCGTCCCTCTTCGCTTTGTTGCGCCGGTAGGTTTGCGTGCCCGCATCGTACCGAAGCCGGCGGCCGCCAACGGAAACCTTTGCATCCGTCAGCAGCCGGCCTTCTTTCGTGTGAAGGGCAATCACCAGGTCGCGGTTATTGTTGATTATTTTGTAGGAAACATCGCCCACGGCCCGCAGGTCCACCTGCAGGCGGTTGGCAACGGCTTTTGCAAAAAGATAATTGGCCGGCGGCAGGGTTGGTGCTTGCAGGCGAAACGAATCTACCAGCGTATGCAGGTAAGCTTCGGAGACGTTTTTCAACTTTTTCTTTTGCAGTTGGCGGGCTTCACCGGCGCTGATTTTATACACATAGGTGTATAAGCTGCCCTGGCGGCTGCCGGAAAGGTTGTTTTGACCAACGGAGCAAAGCGTACACAGGACCAGAACGGCCACCAAAAATTTTCGCATAAAGCAGTGTTGTTGTCACCGGAACGCCGGAGGGTTCAAAATACAGGTTCCTTTAAAAGACGGACAGGCGCCAAGGGAAAAATGCTGCAACTTTAGCGAATGAAATTCCTGAATGTGTACTGTGAGAACCGCAAAGCGGAAGTGTTTATCGCGGTGGAGAAGATTGTGCTGCTCACGAAACTGGATGAAGCAAATAGTTTGATTGGCCTGGAGGGCGGCGCAACGGAAGCCGTAAAGGTGGCAATGGCAGCGGAAGACCTGGTGAAAAAAATCAACGGCGAGGACAAGATGACGATTGGGTTTCGGGCGGGGAGGTGAGGAGGGAGTAAGATGCAGGCAGTACGCAGTAATTGGCTGCGCTTAAATGGTGGAACGGTTATAAATCTCTGGCGGGAATTTTTTTGATGTTGCCGTGTTTATCACCCGTGACAAGATGACCATCTTTTGCTTTTTCTTCGGCAATGACTTTTTTCACTGCTTTGTCCAAAGCTGTCTGAATCTTTTCCGTCAAGTCATTTTTTTCTGAACCCTTTTCAGACGTCATCAATTTGTCGTGCACATCAAAATTATGAATTTGCGATTCGCCTGCAACACTCTTACCGACAAGGACATATTCCATGCCCGAATTGTCAAACACATACCAATCGTCGGCAAGTTGAAAGCCCTTTGGCGATTTCATCTGCATTGACAAATTCAACGGTCGTGAACACCTCGGGCAGGAGGCTTTAGGCGGCAGTGGTTTTCCCTGCACCATCCGGCCCAGCGATGATGTAAAGTGCCGGCATCAGTACTGCATTAATTTTTCTATTGTTTTACTTAATCGGCTTTTCGCCAAAAACATTTTTTCCAATTCGATGTTAAACGGCACCGGCGTATCCAGCGAAGCACAGCGCATCACCGGCGCATCGAGGTATTCAAAACAATTCTCTGCAATCCAGGCGGCTATCTCTCCGCCAATTCCGCCAATCATCGTGTCTTCATGCAGCAGCAACACTTTACCCGTGCGTTTTACCGAAGCGGCGATGGCTTCGTAGTCCAGCGGCAATAACGTTCGCAAATCTAAAATATCAATCGAACTATCGCTGTGTTCCGCTGCATAGTTCAATGCCCAGTGCACACCGGCGCCATAGGTAATGATGGAAAGGTCTTCGCCCCTTTGCACCACATTGGCTTTGCCGATTTCCACTTCATAAGGCTCTTCGGGAACAGCGCCGCTCACACTCCTGTAAAGGGCCTTGTGCTCGAAATACATCACCGGGTTAGGGTCGTTAATGGCGGCCATCAACAAACCTTTTGCATCGTACGGAGTGGAGGGATACACCACCTTCAACCCTGGCGTGTGCACAAACCAGGCTTCGTTGCTTTGGCTGTGAAAAGGCCCGGCGCCCACGCCGGCACCCGTTGGCATGCGAATGACAACATCGGCAGCTTGTCCCCAGCGGTAATGAATTTTTGCCAGGTTGTTGATAATCTGGTTAAAGCCCTCGGTGACAAAATCGGCAAACTGCATTTCCATCATGCTTTTAAAGCCTTCGAGCGACAGCCCCAATGCAGCCCCCACAATCGCACTTTCACAAAGCGGCGTGTTGCGGACCCTTGCCTTTCCAAACGCCTCCACAAAACCTTCGGTGATTTTAAAGGCGCCACCGTATTCGGCAATGTCCTGTCCCATTAAAATGAGATTTGGATGTTGCTGCATGGATTGATGGAGGCCTTCTTTGATGGCGTCAATGAACCTCACCCCCTGCCCCTCTCCACGTGAAGAGGCGAGACCAACCGCACCAACCCCGCTTTTCGACGTGGTTGTGTTTTGTGCAGACTCTGCCACAGGCGAGGGCTGTGCGAGGATGCCCCCCTCTCGATATTCAGAGGGGCCGGGGGTGTGGTGGGTCGCATAAACATCGTTTAACTCGTCGTTTTCATTTACAACGATTGGCTTATTGTCGAACCCAATCTTCAATTCCGCTTCAATCTTCTCTTTCATTTCGGCTCTTGTGGCCGCAATGTTTTGTTCGGTGAGAAAGCCCTCCTTCACCAACCACTCTTCATAGTTTTTAATCGGGTCTTTTACCTGCCAGGCCTCAAACAATTCTTTCGGTACATACTTGGTTCCGCTGGCTTCTTCGTGCCCACGCATACGGAACGTAAGACATTCGATGAGGTAAGGTTTTTGGTTTTTAATGCAGTAGTCCCGCACGCCTTTTACGGTGTTGTACACTTCCAGCACGTTGTTGCCATCAATGATCACCGATTCCATACCGTAGCCCTTTGCCCTGTCGGCAAGACTTTCGCAACGATACTGCTCGCTCACCGGTGTGCTTAATCCATACCCATTGTTTTCAATCATAAAAATCACCGGCAGGTCCCACACGGCGGCGGTGTTCAGGGCTTCGTGAAAATCGCCTTCCGACGTGCCGCCATCGCCGGTAAAAGCCATTGACACTTTGTTTTGCTCTTTCAGTTTGTAGGCCAGTGCCACACCATCGGCCAAAGCCAGTTGCGGGCCCAGGTGAGAGATCATGCCACAGATGTAGTGCTGTTTCGACCCAAAATGAAAGCTCCGTTCACGGCCTTTGCTGTAGCCATCCTGTGCGCCCTGCCATTGCTTAAAGAGTTTGTGCAGGGGCATGTGACGACTGGTAAACACACCCAGGTTCCGGTGCAGCGGCATAATCCATTCATCGGGCTGCAGGGCCAGGGTGGCGCCAACCGAAATCGCTTCCTGCCCAATGCCGCTAAACCATTTGGAAATGCGTCCCTGCCGCAAGAGCACCAGCATTTTTTCTTCAATCAGCCGCGGCCAAAGCAGGTTTTGGTAAAGAAGAAGAAGCTGTTCGTCGGAGATGTCGAGACGATGAAATTGCATAGTAGCAAATATAGCGTCTGTTGCAGGGCGGCGCCTTTTACCGGAAGCGGTGTAATTTTAAAACATGGTTACCGCCAGCCGCCAGGTCGAAAGTTTTTTGGAAGCCTTGCCACAACCGGAGAAGGCGATTGCCAGCAAGCTGCGGGATCTCCTGTTTGAATTGATTCCCGGCCTTGAAGAACGCTTCAGCTTTAAGCTGCCGTTTTACCATTACTACAGCATGTTCTGTTATATCCATCACGACAAAGCCGGGCTGCATCTTTGTTTTTGCCGCGGCAAAGATTTGGTGATGGCTTTTCCGCAATTGGAGCAAAAGGGTCGGGCGGCCATCGCTTCGGTAACGCTTCGCGAAATAAAGGAAATTCAGACGCTGGAAATTCCGCAACTGATAGCGGCCGCCGCCGACTGGAACAAGCAAGCCGCCGCCTTAAAAATTCCGTTGGTGAACAAACGGAAAAAATAGCAATCTTGTTTAGGTAAGAGATCCTTCCTGTAAACTGGTAAACTGTAAACCGTCAACTTCCCTCAGTCTTTATCGCTCACAATAGCGCTGATGATAGAGCTCACAACCGACACAATGAGGCTGAAAAACAAGGCGGCCAGCCAACCCCTTACCGTGAAGCCGTCAATCAGTGCATCGGTGATTTTTACAATGATGATGTTTATGATAAGCAGAAACAAACCGAGGGTGACGATGGTGATGGGGATGGTGAGCAGCACCAGGATGGGCCGAACAAGGGCATTCAGCAAGGCAAAAACAAGAGCAACGATCACGGCCGATTGCACGGAGCTGATGCTGACATCGGGCAAAAGCCAGGCAGCGAAATAAGCGGCTATGGCCGTGGCCAGAATTTTTATAATAAATCCCATATTGAAAGTTTGTGGTTTGTCGTTGGTGGTTTGTGGTTTTAATTCGATCGTATATGTTTTAATCGCTGACAAGCTTATTCATTTCCTGCTGCCAGCTGCCGACTCCAGACTTCACTGCCTCTCGTCTTTCCACACCACCTTCACCATCTCCGCCTTTTCGGCAAAGTCGGTGCATTTGCGGTCGCCCTTGCCGGTGATGCCGCCACTGGGAGCGCATATGTAATTACAAGCCTCATCCACCACTTCGTTAAACTGGTCGCAGCAGTTGCTGCTAAAGAGGTACACCCGCTTGCCATTGTACCGGTACTCCGTTACCTCGGCCGGTGGGTTCCATTTTGGCTGCTGGCGGATGCTGTCAATCCGGGCCTGAATGCAGGAGGGGATGGCCGGCGCCTGTACCCGTTTGCATTGCCGTTGGGCCACACTAAGAACTATACAAGTTGTGAAGATCAGCGCTTTCATAAATCTATCCGGCGGTTGCACCGTTATCTTTGCAAAGCAAACACAATACCTTGGAACGGAGCAATTTTGTTGATCAGATACGGGTTTATTGCCGCAGTGGCCATGGCGGGGCGGGCATCAAACACTTTCGCCGCGATAAATTAACGGCGTATGGCGGGCCCGATGGCGGCGACGGCGGACGGGGCGGCCACATTGTGCTGAAGGGCAACCGCAACCTCTGGACGCTTTTGCACCTGCGGTATCACAAAAATGTGCTGGCCGAAGACGGAGACAAAGGCCGCGACAACAATCAAACCGGCCGCAACGGAAAAGATATTGTGCTGGAGGTGCCGTTGGGTACCATTGCCCGCAATGAAGAAACCGGCGAGAAAGAAGCCGAGATTCTGCACGATGGCGAAGAAGTGATTTGGCTGGCGGGCGGAAAAGGGGGCCTGGGAAATACCAACTTTAAAACACCCACTAACCAGGCGCCGGAGCATGCACAACCCGGGCTACCGGGTATGGAAGGTTGGAAGGTGCTGGAGCTGAAGGTGCTGGCCGATGTGGGCCTGGTGGGTTTTCCCAACGCCGGAAAGTCAACGCTGCTGTCGGTGATGACGGCGGCCAAACCCAAGATCGCCGATTATGCCTTTACCACCATTACGCCCAACCTGGGCATGGTGGAGTACCGCGAAGGCCGCAGCTTTTGCATGGCCGACCTGCCGGGTATTATTGAAGGCGCTGCAGAGGGTAAAGGCCTTGGTCATCGTTTTTTGCGGCATATTGAGCGCAACTCCATTTTGCTTTTCCTGATTCCGGCCGACAGCAAGAACCACCGGCAGGAGTTTGAGATTTTGCGCAACGAGCTGGAGGAATACAACCCTGAGCTCCTGCACAAACAGGCCATTATTGCCATATCCAAAAGCGACATGCTGGACGAAGAGCTCACAGAAGCTATTAAAAAGGAGCTGCCCGAAAACATTCCCCACCTGTTTATTTCGTCTGTCACCGGAAAAAACACTCAGGAGTTGAAAGACCTCCTGTGGAAAACATTGAATTCATCCGTCAACCAAGCATAAGACCGCCAGTATGGACACCGTTTACCGCATTTTCATGTACATTTTTCCGTATGCCGTTTCAATAGCGCTGTACACCTGGATGTTCCGGCGGGCACAAAAGGTACCGCATAAGGTTTACAAGGGCATTTCCCTGGCGGTGATTCTGGCGGGTTTCGGCTATACGCTATACCGGATTGTGGTTACGGTGAGCAAAGCACTGAACGACGATAATTTTCAATTCCAGATCCTGATCGTAACCATCATTGTGCTGTTTTTGGCTTCCATGGCCATGGCCCTGGGCGAGCCGGAGAAATAACACCCCCACCCCGTCCGCCACAGGCCGAGAGGGCCCAGATCGAAGGGATTGTACTTGTTGGCAACATTCATTTATTAGACGAGGTAGCAACGAATAACACAGACTGTTTGCGGAAAAAAGCAGTATCTCAAACCTGAACCCCTGCACCGGAGGGGGGCGGGGCAGGCCGCGGGTAGTTGGTTGCCATTTGGCCTAACTTCCGTTTGAATGGGGTTGGGGTTGCGGCGGAGCGAAAAATTGAAAGGCACCCAGCTAAGGCTGCAGACCCGCACCGGCTGCTTTTTTCTTATATTCACTATTCGATTGCGGCGATATGGAAAGCATCCTCGACTATTTTAAAACCCTGGAGCAGCGGCCGGTAGAGCGGCTGGCCTTTTTGGTGGGCGGGCTGCTTTTTTTCTGGATCCTCGAAGGCGCTATTCCGCTTTTGCAGCCCGCCTACAAAAAAGGAAAACACCGGCATGCGGCGCTCAATTTTTCGTTCACGGTTATTCACCTCCTTATTCACACCGGCCTGGCCGTACTGGTAGTGCTGCTGGCCGACTGGTGCCAACGGGCCGGCTTTGGCCTGGTGCACTGGTTTAACCTGAATGTGCTGGGCACCATCCTTCTTTCCTTTTTTGTCTTTGACTTTTTTATTGGCTGGCTGGTGCATTTTGTAGAGCACAAAACTTTTTTTCTCTGGCGGTTTCACGTGGTGCATCATGCCGACAACAATGTGGATGCCACCACCGGCCTGCGGCACCATCCTATTGAGAGTGTTTTACGCGGCGCCTTTTTCTTTATGGCCCTCATTCTTTCCGGTGCCCCCATGTATGCGGTGATGATCTACCAAACTTTCCTGGTGTTTTTTACCGCCTTTACCCATGCCAACATCAGCCTGCCCAAAAAGCTCGATCATGCCCTGAGCTACCTGTTTATTTCGCCAAACATGCACAAGGTGCATCACCACTGGCAGCAGCCTTACACCGACAGCAACTATGGCGCCGTGTTCTCCATCTGGGACCGCCTGTTCGGCACCTATCGCCAACTGGAGCCTTCGGCCATCCGCTATGGCCTCGACCGCTATTACCCCAACGAAGAGGACGAAAACTTTTGGATGCTGCTAAAAAAGCCGTTTCAACTACGTAAAACGTCAATCGTGCATCGTGAAAAGGAAGAACCCGCTGAGGTAAAGCAACCGGCAAATGTCGTCACTGTCCGGTAAATGTTAATTTAGTTTTTTGCCTCCAGGATATCATGTCAGCAACCCTAATGATTACGGCACCATCACCCATCCTGCATTCACGATTCACCTCTCACGATTCACGTTCCCTTACTTTCGCTTTATGAAAAGCATTGCCCTCATACCTGCCCGTTATGCCGCCACCCGTTTTCGTGGAAAACTGATGGCTGAACTGAAAGGCAAAACCGTGATCCGTCATACGTTTGATGCGACCGTTGCCACCGGCTTGTTTGATGAAGTAATTGTGGCCACCGACAGCGAAATCATTTTTCAGGAAATAGTAACACACGGCGGCAAAGCGGTAATGACCACCGGCGAACACGAAAGCGGCACCGACCGCATAGCGGAGGCTGCACGGCACCTGCAAGCCGATGTGATTGTGAACGTGCAGGGCGATACGCCCTTTGTAAAAAAAGAACCCCTGCAAAAGCTATTGCAGCAGTTTGAAGACCCCTTGGTGAACGTAGGATCGCTGATGCAGGTGCTGGAGGAGGAAGCGCTGATAGCAGATCCCAATTACGTGAAGGTTTGCGTGGACAAAAAAATGAATGCACTATTCTTCAGCCGCAGTGTTATTCCCTATCCACGCAATAAAAATATTCCCATTGTTTTTTATGAGCACATAGGCGTGTACGCCTTTCGCCGGCAGGCGCTCATTGACTTTACCACATGGCCGGTTTCGCCCCTGGAAGATGCCGAGAAAATAGAATGTCTCCGTTACCTCGAAAACGGTGTGCCCATTCGTATGGTAGTGACAGATTTCATGGGCGTGGAAATTGACACGCCGGAGGATTTGGCCAGGGCCGAGAGCCTGTTGTGAGCAAGAAGGTGGTGAATGCTGAGGAGCGAGTGGCGCGTCGGAGCAACAGCTAGCCCGGTTTCACATCGGCCGTTTGCCAACTCTTACCTCCTCCTTCGCCACCAAATGCCTTCTGGCCGATTGCCCGAGTTTTCTTATTTTCCTTTTTTCAACTTCGTTTACCCAAAAAACATTGCTATGCCAACAACCGAACAATTTCTGCAGAGCGTAAAAGACGGCTACACCTTCAAGGGCGAGGCCGTAAAGATTGGAAGAGCCGTGTACAACGGCACAGTGGTAGAAGGTGCAGATATTTACCTGCCTTTAAAAACCATGAACCGCCACGGCCTCATTGCCGGCGCCACCGGTACAGGCAAAACCAAAACCCTGCAGGCGATCAGCGAAAGCCTGAGCGATGCCAGTGTGCCGGTGCTGCTGCTCGACATCAAGGGCGACCTTAGCGGCATTGCCGCTGCCGGTGCTTCCAACCCTAAAATTGAAGAGCGTAGCCAACTGCTGGGCATCGAATACATGCCACAGGCCTACCCCGTGGAACTGCTTACGCTTACGGCGGCAAAACCCGGTGTGCGCCTGCGGGCAACGGTAAGCGAATTTGGCCCGGTACTGTTGTCGAAGATCTTAGGCCTCAACGATACGCAGGGCGGCATTGTGGCCATGATTTTTAAGTATTGCGATGATAATAAACTGCCCTTGCTGGACCTGAAGGATTTTGTGAAGGTGCTGCAATATGTAACCCAGGAAGGCAAGGCCGAAATTGAAAAAGCCTACGGCAAAATTTCCACCACATCTACCGGCACCATCCTGCGCAAGGTGATAGAACTGCAGCAACAGGGCGCCGATGATTTTTTTGGCGAAAAAAGCTTCGAGGTGGATGACCTTATGCGCATCTCCAATGATGGCCGCGGCGTGATTTCCATTTTGCGGGTGTCCGAGCTGCAGGACCGGCCCAAAATGTTTTCCACCTTTATGCTGCAATTGCTGGCCGAACTGTATGCCTCCGCACCGGAAGAAGGCGACCTGGAAAAACCCAAGCTGGTGCTTTTTATAGACGAAGCCCATCTCATTTTCGAAGAGGCCTCGAAGGTCCTGCTCGACCAGATAGAAACCGTCATTAAGCTGATTCGCTCCAAAGGTATTGGTGTGTTTTTCTGCACGCAAAACCCCATGGACGTGCCGGGCGGCGTGTTGGGCCAGTTGGGCATGAAAGTGCAGCATGCGCTGCGGGCTTTTACCGCCGTTGACCGCAAAGCCATTAAGCAGGCCGCCGAAAACTACCCCACTACCGACTATTACAAAACCGAAGACCTGCTGACGCAACTGGGCATTGGCGAAGCGCTGGTGACCATGCTGAATGAAAAGGGCATTCCCACCCCGCTGATGCATGTAATGATGGCGCCGCCGCGCAGCCGCATGGATGTGCTCACCGATGCGGAAGTGGGCGGCCTCACAGGCGGTTCTAAATTGGTACAGAAATATAATCAGGACGTGGACAGCGAAAGTGCCCACGAAATTTTGACCAGGAAAATAGAGCTGGCCGAGCAGCGTTCGCAGGAAATAGAACAAATGGAAGCGCAGGCCAAAGAAGAAAAAAAAGCCGAAAAACAGGCTTCGGCCCGGCCGGAAAAAACCTGGATGGACAACCCGGCCGTAAAGCAGGCCGGACGAACGGCGGCTTCTATTATCACCCGGTCGCTGCTGGGCGTGCTGGGCCTGGGCGGCAGTACCCGGCGCAAAAAAAGCGGTGGGTTGTTTGGATAAAAGACTCTTGCAGCGACGCGGCGGTCCGCTGCGATCGCTGCGTAAAATTTCGGCATATGAAAATAGACGTAACCAAAGGGGATATAACGAAAGTGGAAGTGGATGCCGTCGTTAACGCGGCCAACTCGTCCCTGATGGGTGGCGGCGGTGTGGACGGCGCCATTCACCGCGCCGGCGGGCCGGTTATTTTGGAAGAATGTAAAAAGATTGTGGCAAAACAGGGCGGCTGCCGCACCGGCCAGGCTGTGATCACAACGGCCGGAAACCTGCCGGCTAAATTTGTCATTCATACCGTTGGGCCCATCTGGAACGGCGGCAACAATAAAGAAAAGGAAAAGCTTGCCGATTGTTACCGCAACTCGCTGCAGCTTGCTGTTGACCACCATTGCAAAACCATCGCCTTTCCTAACATCAGCACGGGTGTGTATCGTTTTCCGAAAGAAGAAGCGGCAACGATTGCCGTGGCTACCGTGCAAGGTTTTCTGCATGGCACAGATGCCCTTGAGAAGGTGATGTTTGTTTGTTTTGATGACGAAAATTTCGGGTTGATTGAGCGGGAGCTAAAGCGGCCCACAACTTCTACGTAACCACTCGCGGCCTCCAACCCCCAAAACCCCGAAGGGGGCTTGCCGGCCCACAGCCCTCAGTTTTCAACGATGCCTTTATCGGCAGTGTGGTAACTAACGCAAAGAGTGGTGCCTTGTCATCCCGAGGAACGAAGGATCTGTGGGTAATGTTTTAGGGAATGATGATGAACTTTCGTACGGGTTGTTACTTTTTTTTGGGTGCGGTGCACAGATGCCTGCTTCGTCGGCATGACGAGCAAGAGGCCGCGTAATAGCAGGCAGGCGGCTATACGAATAGACAATTGCAGTTCCTTCGTTGCGGCCCCCCTGCGCCTCCGCGTCTCTGCGAGAAAAAAAGCCCAACAGTGATCAGAACCCCGAACGGAGCGTCGCAACAGACGTTCCATCGTCATTCTGTCGCCGGCCAACAAAAAAGCCTTCACCAGAAAACTGATGGAGGCTTAAGATATTACCGTCGCAAAGCGAGGGCTGCGACTGGCTTACTCACCACCGGGGGAGCCGCAGGGGCCCCGGGCGCCGGCAGTGACGTTAATTCATTCGTATGCCCCTTGTTGCCCTTTCAATCATCGGCGGCAGGCTGCGGCCTCCCATGCGGTTGATCTTGTAGCTGAAGGTGAGCAGGAAATACCGCCGCAAGGTGATGTTTCGCACATCCTGCACATAGTTGTCGTTGACGGTGCGGTACACGCTGGTGTTCTGGTTCAGCAGGTCAAATACCGAAGCTTTGATTTCCCCGCGCCGGTTTTTGAACACCTCTTTGGCCAGGCTGGCATTCCAGATGGCGAAGTTCTGATTGAAGCCACTAGCCAGGCCTGTGTTGAAGGTGTAATCCACATCGGTTGCCAGGATAAAGTTTTTGGGCAGCGTCCAGGTGGCATCCACGGCATAGATGTGGGTAAAGTAAGAGGCATTGCTGGCCTTTTGCACCGTGTTGCGTACCTGATTGTAAGTAACACTGGCCGACAGCCCCATGTCCAGCTTTTCCTTGTAATTGTAGCTTAGCCGCAAGTCTTCTGTTAGCGACAGGTTGCGGGTGAAATTTTTTACGCGGTTGATCAGGTTGGCGTCCTGGTTATACATCACCCGGGTGTTCATGTTGAAATTGCCTCCCTGCAGGCGCCGTATAGGAAAGCCCAGATTGAAGTTGCCGCTGAGGTTGTACACACCCGACACATTTTGTGGAGTAGTAACCTGCACGCCGCCGGGCAGGTAGTCAATGGCATTGGAAATGCGGTTTTGCGTGGCGCTATAAGTAAGAAAAAGAAACAGGTTGCGGAATTTCATGATGTCGAAAAAATTGTAGGTCAGCATCAGGTTGTGCGAAAATTCCTGCTTCAGCCCGGGGTTGCCGCGGGTGATGTAGGGGAAGTTGTCGCGGTTCTCCACATCCTGCAATTGGCTCACCGTGGGCTGATTGGTACGTCCTCGGTAATTGAACCGCAGGGTGCGGCTGCGCTGAAACTGGTAATTGAACGAAGCCGTTGGAAACAGGTTGGTGGCCCGTTGCAAAATGTTTTGTTTGGTGGACAGGTTTTCGCTTTCGAGCGTGATTTGCTGCACGGCAAAGCCAAGCTGGTAGTTGTATTTCTTCTTTACTACCCGCAGGTTGGTGCCGTACCGGTCAAATATATTGGCATTGTCGAAGTAGTTGGTTTGGGTGGGGTCGGGTATTTCATAGTTGCCGTTCTGTGGATTGCGGGTAAAGGTGCGCCGGTTGGATGAGCTGCGGTTATCGGTATGGTTGTAATTAAACTCCAGAATTTTATCGCGGGCAATGGCTTCGGTAAACGACAGGGAAAGGCCGTAATTGGCCGTTTGGTTATCGAGCAGGTTTTGCTGGTTTTGCCGCCGAATGGTCAGTTCATTAATCGTGCGGCCATCGCGGCTGTTTTGCGCCAGCGTGTTGTTGAAGTTCACCGACAGGGTGCGGCCCGGCTTACGAAATTTGCGGCGCCACAGCAGGTTGTTGGTCCAGTTATAGCCTTCGCCTTCGCTGCTGTTGAAATTGCTGCCCTGGTTCAGCAGCTTGTTGGTGCTGCTGCTGCTCACCAGCGTTCCGTCGCTCCTGCTCGACGATTGCTGCACATTGAGGTTGGGTTGATAAATGAGCGAGTTGAACGAATCAATGGCCGCCACCATATTAAAATTCATGCGATGGTTGTAGTTGGTGCTCAGCGACCGGGTGTTCTCGGCCGTGGTGATGATGGAGTCCTGCAAAAAATTCTGGCGTAGGGTGTTGTTCTCGTTTTCGCGTTGGGCATAGTTGAAGAAATAACTGCCATTCACGTCAAATGTTTTGCTCCAGGTGTCGCGGTAATTGAGGCCTGCCTGGGTAGTGGTGGTAATGCCGCCGGCATTGTTCTGGCCAAGGCTCATGCCGCCCATGCCGCCGCCACCGCCGCCGATTTGAATGGCTCCGCCGCCGCCACTGCGGCCGCCGCCGCCCATCATCACGGCACCGCCTCCGCCGGTCATATTCATGCCGCCACCCATCATGCCACCGCTGCCAAACATGCCCATCATATCGGTGAGGGTGAAGCCTACATTATTGGTGTTGTTGCTTTTGGCAATGACGTTGGCCTGTGTGGCCCCTTTAAAATAATTGGCGGTGAGGCCGGCATCGTAGCGCCCCTCCGAACCGTAACCGGCATTGGCCCGGCCGAACAAGCCCCGCTTTTTGTCTTTTTTCAGCTTCAGGTTGATGGCCTTGCTGCGGCTGCCGTCGTCAATGCCATTGAACTTTGCCTGCTCGCTCATGTCGTCGTACACTTCCACGCGGTCCACCATGTCGGCGGTAAGGTTCTTCGTAGCCAGCTTGGGGTCGTTATTAAAAAACTCTTTCCCATCCACATATACTTTCTGCACATTTTCGCCCTGTGCCCGCACAGTTCCATCACGATCTACTTGGACCCCCGGCAGTTTTTTCAGCAGGTCTTCCACTGTAGCATTGGGTTTTGTTTTAAAGGCGTCGGCTTTGAACGACACGGTATCGCCGCTCACCTTTACAGGCGCTTCCACAATCACAATTTCGTCCAGTGCTTTATCGGCCCGCTGCATAGCGATGGTGCCAAAATCCTGCACAAGATGAGAAGTGGAAATGCCAAACGAACGTTTGAACGGACGCAGCCCGGTGAACGACACCACCAACTGATAGTTGCCGGCATCAAGGTTTTTTATTTCAAAGGCGCCGTTGTTGCGGGAAAGGGTAAAGGAAATGAGGGTGGAATCGGGCAACCGCATCACCGAAACGGTGGCATCTTCCAGCGCAGTTCCGGAAACCGAATCCTGCAAACTTCCTTTGACAATACCCGAAACTTTTTGTGCTGATGCGGAAAGAGCAAAGCCAATGATGGCCAGAACCAAAACGTAAACATTCTTCATAAGCGGCGATTGACGAGTACGAAGATATTCGCACAGATGGTGAACAGAGGTTAAATTAGGTTAAGTGGAGGATAAACGGGTTCTGCTCGGTACAAAAGGCCGTAGAAAGAAACGGGCAGCGATACGATAAGCTAATGGAATGCCGATTAACGGCTATGTTTGTCTTACAGGAATTCAGTTGTATTCTGTAACCGAATCAAACCATGTCAACCCAACGCCTTTACAACGAATGGTCAGCTACGTACGACGAAATGGAGAATAAGACCAGAGACCTGGAAAAAAAGGCTGGGCAAAATTTATTGGCGGGCATTCAGTTCGACGCGGTGCTGGAGATTGGCTGTGGCACGGGTAAAAACACCGAGTGGTTGAAGGATAAAGCCGGCCGGCTAACCGCCGTGGATCTTTCGGAAGGCATGCTGCAAAAGGCAAAGGAAAAATTGCAGGCGCCCCACGTGCAGTTTGTGCAGGCCGATATCACAAAGCCCTGGGATTTTGCCACCGAAAAAGCAGACCTGGTTACCTGCAGCCTTATTCTGGAGCATATCGAAAACCTTATCCCCGTTTTTTCGGAAGCCAGGAAGGCTCTCACCGATGGTGGTTATTTCTATGTTTGCGAATTACATCCTTACAAACAATACAGCGGCAGCAAGGCCCGCTTTGACAGCGCCGAGGGCCAGCAGGTGCTGGATTGTTATCTCCACCATGTTTCGGATTATATCAGCGCTGCCTTGGAAAACAAGTTTGCCATCACTGACGTAAAGGAGTGGTTCGATGACGATAACCGGCAGCATCCGCCGCGGCTTATTTCCTTTTTGTTTCAAAAGCGGGTAGTGGTGGCTGATTAAATGGAAACCGTTCCTGTAGTTTCCACGGACCGCCTTCATAGCTCCATAAACAAAGGCCTATTCCTGTTGCGGTGAATGGCCGGAAGGAAGCCTGCAATATTTGTAGGGTTTGCCTTGCTTCCTGCGGTGAAACTTTGTTCTGCACGGTGATGTGTGGCCAAAGATTTTGGCTATCCTGCGGCGTTAGCCAGGCTTTCCATTTTGCCAGCATTTGCTTGTGCAAGGCCAACAATTCCTGGCATTCTATTTTGTAGGCTACGCCTTTGCCTATACTTTTCACTTCCGCTACCTGCAAAGGCAACGGTGAGAGATCACTGCTCCAAATTTTCAAATCTGTTATGAGGCTGGGTTCTGCCGGTGGCAGGTGATGAAAAAGCGTCAGGTGTGCATCCAGGTAGTTGATAGACTGCGGAAAATACAGCCGGCGCAGCCGGTTAAAAAAGCTGAAGGACTCTTCATCCAGCTTCAGCGTCAAAATCAAGGGTTGCGTAGCCGTCATCACCATCGAACAAAGATGAGGTAAGTCGGACTGAAAATCCGGAGACACCACAAAACCCTTTTTATACCACCGGCGAGTAAGTTTGTGGCTCAAAAAACGGGTAGATAGAAACTATATGTTTGAAGAGTCTATCGCCTGTTTTCCTATCGCCATTACCTTCAGCTTCATTGGTGCTATCTTAACGACAACCAGGCTTCCAAGTATATGTCTGGCAGCAATGGCGTGACATCTCCTCAGTTGCGCAAAAGCCTGCTTTTCAAAACTCTGTCGCCACTTTGTTTGCTTAGCTGCCGCAATCTTCGTTACTTCAATGCTTCAAACACTCGTACCCCTGATTTCTGCCCTGCTTTCCTTTACACCTGCCAATCAGCGATGCCTGCCAAAACTGTTGAATGAAAACTATTTTCTGTATTGCTCCTTTGTCAGCGTTCTTGCGCAATTGGAGTACTGACCCTGTCCGTATTGGCCTACGAGTACAAGCCTGGAGAAGCCGTAAGCCTTTTCACCTGCTGTTGTTTTTTGTGCTTAGCCTTGTGCTTTGGCTACCACCTGTTGCCGCGCAGGTGCCGCAAATCTTTGGCCGGCCGTCTGTGGAGCGGGTGAGCGCAACAGCCCGGTACGTTTTTTCAATCCCGGTTGACAGCACCCGGCTGGCAACAACAGCCGACTCGATCTCCCGCAAGGCGATTGCCGAGGGCGATGAAAAGCTCGCCTGGTACACCCGCCTGTTTGCATCTGCCCAGGCAAACGAATGGCAGTCACACCTGCCCGTTCCAAAAACGACCCTGTACCAAAAAAAAGACGTGTTTGAATCCGCTCCCTACCCCGATGTAAAGGCCTCGTATTACCTGCTGCTGGGCCAGTTGTATGAACGCCACCGGGATTGGGAAAGCATGTTTCACTACTTAATTGCCGCCGCCGACTGGTTTGAAAAAACAGGGTGGCGCAATGTGCCAATGGCCATGTGGTATGCCTCCTACCTTTTCGACATTTATTACCGTTTTGAAGATTACCCCACAGCGCTTCGCTTTGTACAAATTGCCATTGCCCATCCCGATCCGGTCACTCCGGCGAAGAATCGGACCTTTCTCTTAAGCAACATGGGCGAAACCTACATGAAGCTCAACGACCTCTCAACGGCACAGGCCACTTTCCGGCAGGCTATTGAGCAAGCCAAAGCCGTTGGCGACACCGATTACATTGGCATTGCCAGCGCCAATTACGGCAACACCCTGCGGCTGCAGGGGCGTTACAGGGAGGCCCTGCCTTTCCTCTACACCGACCTGGCGCTGAACGAAAAAACGGTGCCTGAAAACAGCGCCATTACTTGCGCCTACATTGCGCTTTGCCTGCTGCACCTCGATAGTGCCGACAAAGTGCCGTTTTACCTGCAAAAGGCAGCGCAGCTGCGCAAGGACTGGAACTGGTTTAGCTTCTACCCATCTTACTACGAAGCCTGGGCCTTATACCACAAACAAAGAGGCAGTTACCAGCAGCAGGCTGTGTACCAGGATTCCCTATTGGCGCTGAAAGATTCGCTGAAGAGACGTTTCAGCACCTCGCTTTTGCTTACCACCTCCATGAAGCTGAAGGAAGAGCGGCGGCTGGCCGAATTGCGGCAAAAAGAGTTAGAAGCGGTACAGGTGCGGATGGTGCGCAACGTCGTGGTAGGTGGTATCCTCCTGCTTTCTTTGACGGTAGTAGGGCTGTTGGTGCGCAAGCGCAAAAAAGACCGGGAGCGGTTTATGACCCGGCAGCGGCAGTCCGAGGAAAAGCTACGGCAGGCTGAACGTGACCTGGCACAATACCTTGGTACCATCCGGGAGAAAAACGAGCTGATTGAAAAGCTGGAAAAAGGCTGGCCGCAGGCCGGCGAGGAGGCCGGTGCCGCTGCCCACCAGTTGCAGCAGCTCCGCCATACCGTGATCCTGACCGACCAGGACTGGAAAACGTTTAAGCAATTGTTTGAAGAAGTGTATCCCGGGTTTTTCGGCCGGGTGCGCCAACGTTACCTGGGCCTTACCGAGGGCGACGAGCGCCTGCTGGCCCTCTATAAATTAAATCTTCCTCCAAAGGAAATGGCAGCCATGCTCGGCATTTCCACCGAATCGCTGCGGACAAGCCGTTACCGGCTGCGCAAAAAGTATCCGCTGCTGGCCGAAGACGACGAATTCAGGCAACTGGCCTAAGCCTCTTTTATCCAGTGCCTTACGTGCCGTTGCCACGGTTTTGTCTATGGTTTTGTCTATGGCCTGTTCACGTTTTTGCCACGCCGCTTTTTTGCAAATCACGGTACGGCGACCGTACTTTCCGTGAACAAATACGCCACCGCCGTGAGCCAATTTTTTACCGACAGACAAAATCAACGCTGGCTGCTGCTGCTGGTGGCAGTGGTGCTTTTTTTCCTGCTGCTGGCCTGGGCGGCGTGGCTGTTTTTTGAATGGAAGATGCGTGTGTTAAAATAATAGCTGAAGGCAGCTCCGTCCCCAATCTCCGTGCTAAACTTCTTGCGCCTGGCCAACGAAAAAGCCAACAAGCCTTGTTTACCTAAACCGATAAGACATGCGACTGTTTACAATCTTTTTCCTTGGTTGCCTGCTGGCAGCGACCGGCTCCTTTGCCCAGGGCGGCACCGTGTATTATGTAAATGCTGCCACCGGCAGCGATGCGGCAATCGGCACCGGCTCGTGGAGCAATGCGTTTAAAACGTTGCAAAAGGCGTTGCAAACGGCCGGCAGCGGGGCACAGATCTGGGTGGCCAAAGGAACGTATTACCCTGATGAAGGTGGCGGCAAAACCAATAACGACCGCAATGCTGCTTTTGTGATGAAGAACGACCTATCCATCTATGGCGGCTTTGCCGGGGAAGAGGCGCAGCTCTCGGCCCGCAACTGGACGGCCAACCCCACCATTTTAAGTGGCGACATTGACCAAAACGATGGCGCCAACTTTGCCAACAACGGCGGCAACAGTCTCCGTGTAGTTTCGAACAATAGGAATGGGCTGAACCGCAGTGCCGTGCTGGACGGCTTTACCGTTAGTGGCGGCAACGCAAATACGAGTCAACCTTTCATTCTTTCAGGCGGCGGGATGTACAACGATGGTTCTTCGCCCACCGTCGCCAACTGCACTTTTTCGGGTAATACTTGCGAAATCTTCGGCGGTGGTATGTACAACACCAATTCTTCCAATCCTGGCCTTACCAACTGCACTTTTGCCAATAACCAGGCTACCTATGGCGGCGGGATATATAACGATCAATCTTCCCCCACCTTCACTAACTGCGGCTTTTCGGGCAACGCTGGTAAATACTATGGCGGTGGTATGGGTAGCGATCGTTCTTCGCCAGTCCTTACCAATTGTACCTTCTCCGGTAACCAGGCTAACAACGGCGGCGGTGGTATGTCTAATGCCAATTCTTCGCCTGCCCTCACCAACTGCAGCTTTTCAGGCAACAGTACCAACAACTTAGGCGGTGGGATATATAACAATTATTTTTCGTCCCCCACCTTCACCAACTGCATCTTTTTGGGCAACAGTTCAAACGGTGCCGGCGGCAATGGGGGTGTCATGTACAACGATCAATCTTCCCCCACCTTCACCAACTGCAGCTTTTCGGGCAACCGTGCTAACTACGGCGGCGTGATGTTGAATGAGCAATCTTCTTTACCCCGCCTTACTAACTGTATCATTTGGGGCAATAGCAGCGGCATTTTACAGACAGATGGCACCGTTACCATCACCTACTCGCTGGTACAGGGGCTCAGCGGCGGCACCAACGGCAACCTCGATGGCAATATCAACCCGCTGTTTGTTCAAACCCCCGACTTCAGTGCAGCCCCTACTGCGGTGGGCAACCTGCGCCTGCAGGTATCTTCGCCTGCCCTCAACAAAGGCAGCAATGCGGCGGTGCCTACTGGCGTCACGACCGACCTGGATGGCAATGCCCGCATTCAAACGGGCACGGTGGACATGGGTGCTTACGAAACGTGTCAGTCTGTTGGCGACCCCACGGTGTTTGGCCAAAACGAGTGGAAGGTTTATGCCTTTAACGCCAGTGGCCTCAACACGACCCCTGCAGCCTGGCAGGATAACTACGCCGGCTACTATACCGCTTCGGGCCTCAACTTCAATACCGAAGATAGCTGGCCGGGCAGCGGCTCGCCGTCCAATGCCACAGGCTACCAGGGCTGCCCCGTGCAGGTAGACAACATGTCCTACACCGCCAAACGCCAGGGCTTCCTCTGCGGCTACTATTCGCTTGATGTGCCGGGCCATGACGATGGCGCTCAGCTTTGGATAAATGGAAAAATTGTGTGGAGCGAAGACTACCATAACCCCAATCCTTCAACCAATGTGTGGAGCGGCTGGCTGGGGGCAACCGATAGGGTAGAATTCAGGATGATTGAAGGCACCGGCAGCGCTTTCGGAAAACTAACCTTCCACCTGGCAAACAACACATCCAATGGCAATCCGTCGGTCTTTGGCAACAACCAATGGAACGTATATGCCTTTAACAGCGGCAATGGCACTATAGGCGGCAGCGACTGGAGCAGCAATTATTCAGGTTATTACACCACCAGCAGCCTCAATGTGAATACCGAAAATGACTGGTCTCCTTTGGGTTCGCCGTCGCAGGCAGCCGGCTACCAGGGCTGTACGGTCAATGCCGATAATTTCTCCATCAGTGCAAAAAGGCAGGGCTTCACCTGTGGCTATTACAGTCTTGATGTTCCTGCTCACGACGATGCCGCCCAGCTATGGATAAACGGAGAAAAGGTATGGGACCACGCCGGCTGTTGCGATAGTCATACCGGTGTCTGGAGTGGCTGGCTGGGCGCCAACGATAAAATTGAGTTGAGATTATCGGAGGCAGGAGGAGGAGCAGCCATCCAACTCACCTTTATCAGCTTTACAGAAAGCGTGGTGTATGTGGATGCCTCCAAGCCGGCCGGCGGCAATGGCGCCGGTTGGGCCACGGCTTTCAATAACCTGCAGGATGCGCTGGCGGCCGCAAGAACCAGCACCTGCATTAAAGAAATTTGGGTAGCCAAAGGAACCTACTACCCCGACGAAGGCGTCGGCTATACAAACAATCAAAGTACCGCATCATTTGTAATGAAAGATAACCTTGCGATCTACGGTGGCTTTTCAGGCAGCATGAACGAGTCAGCGTTGAGCCAAAGAGACTGGAAAACAAACCCGACGGTCCTTAGCGGCGACATAGACCAGAACGACGGGCCTACACCGGACGTCAACAGCACTTACGGTAACAGTAACGTTGTCGTCATCAGCAATTCAGTGAGCAGTACAGCCGTATTGGATGGCTTTACCATTACCGCAGGCCGTTCCGAAGGAGGAATGAAAAATAATCATTCATCCCCCGCCATTTCCAACTGTGTATTCTCCGGCAACGGAGGCGCCGGTGGTATAAGCAACTACAATTCTTCGCCCGCCATCACCAGTTGCATTTTTTCCGGCAACAAAGCCAACAATGGCGGAGGGATGTACAACCAAAGATCGATGCCTGTTATTGTGGACTGCGAGTTTTCCGATAACAAAGCGGGCAGTTGGGGGGGTGGGATGCACAACGCAGACGGTTCTAAGCCCATTCTAACCAATTGCCGGTTTTTGCGTAACACGGCCGGAAGCATGGGAGGAGGCATGATGAACTTTGGCGCATCTTCCCCCACCCTCATCAATTGCATTTTCGTAAACAACGGCTCCACTGATGCATTCGGTGGCGGCATTGCAAACATCATCTCTGGCACTACCCTTACCAACTGTAGCTTCTCGGGCAACAGCAGCAGAGGGGGAGCAGGCGCACTGTACAACGAGTATTCCTCGGCCTCATTCACCAACTGCATTCTGTGGGGCGATAACGGGGGCGAAATCGTGAATATTAGCAATGGCAATGTAGTTGTTTCTTACTCCGATGTACAGGGTGGATACGGTGGCGAAAACAACCTAAACCAAGACCCGCTGTTTGTGGATGCGGCCAAGGGCGATTTGCGGTTGCAGCCCTGCTCACCGCTGCTGAACAAAGGCGACAACAGCGCCAACACCACCACCACCGACCTGGCCGGCAATGCCAGAATCTTTGAGGCCGCTAACAGCGGGGTGATAGACCTGGGCGCTTACGAGTATGGGGGCAGTCCGCAGGCAGCCCCGCAGCTCACCACCCAGCCGCTGCAAAGCCAAACGCTTTGCGAGAACGCCATCCCGATAACACTAACGGTGGCGGCCACCGGCACGGGCCTTACCTACCAGTGGTACAGCAACGCTGCCAACGCCAATAGCGGCGGCACAAAAATCGACGGTGCCCAGGGGAGCAGCTACACACCATCTACCGGCACCGCCGGCACCACCTACTATTATGCCGTAGTGAGCGGCGATTGCAATACAACCCCGCTGGCTTCTGACGTGGCGGCGGTGACGGTATCGGCCCTGCAAACCTGGTACAGGGATGCCGACGGCGACAGCTATGGCGACCCGCTCCTGACGAAGCAGGACTGTGTGCCGCCCAACGGCTATGTGGCCAACAATACCGACTGCAACGATGCGGACAACACCAAGTGGCAGTCGGCCCTCCTTTACATAGATGCCGATAACGACACCTATACCACCGGCACTGGCGAAACCGTTTGTTTTGGGCAAACCCTTCCTTCCGGTTACCGCCCCACCCGCAGCGCCAATGATGATTGCAATGACCAAGACCCGGCCGTTTTCAAAGTCCAAACCTGGTACCAGGACAGCGATGGGGATGGTTTTTACAGCAACACAACCCAGTCGTGCAGCCAACCCACCGGCACCGGCTGGACCACCACGGTGCCGCAGGCAGGCGACTGCAACGATGGGGACAACCAGGTCTGGCAGTCGGCTGTTTTGTATGCAGATGCCGATAACGACACCTATACCACCGGCAATGGCACCACGGTTTGTTTTGGACAAAGCATTCCTTCAGGCTATCGCCTGGCCCGCAGCGTGGAGGAGGATTGCGACGATGGCAATCCACAGGTTTTCCGCGGCGAGGTGTGGTACCAGGACGCAGATAACGATGGATATGCCACCACCTCGCAGCTTTCCTGCGGCCAGCCTGCAGGCAGCGGCTGGACCCTCACCGTGCTTCCGGTGGGCGACTGCAACGACAGCAACAAAGACGGCTGGCAACAAACAACGCTATACGTAGATACGGACATGGATAGCTACACCGTGGGCACGGGCGAAGCCGTCTGCCATGGCGCTTCTATTCCGTCCGGCTACAGCCTTGCCAGAAGCGTGAATGATGACTGTGATGACGGCGACAATACCAAACATGCCTCCTTCCCCTTCTATACAGACAGTGATGGAGACGGCTATGGCACGGGCAGTCCTGTTCTTGTTTGTGCGGTGAACAGTACCACACCGCCCACGGGCTACAGTGCCAACAACACCGATTGCGATGACGCCAACAGCAGCCTTTACACCGGCGGGCAGTTTTACGTGGATAGTGATGGCGACGGTTATGGCGCTGGCTCCCTCCAGGGCGTCTGTGGTGCCAGTGGTGTGCCCACCGGCTACAGTACCCGCGGCGATGATTGCGATGACACAAACCCGGCCCGCTTCCCCGGTGCCACCGACCTGCCCGATAACGGCGTGGATGAAGACTGCGATGGCGCTGACCTCAAAACCTGGTACGAGGATAAGGACGGCGATGGCTTTGGCAACCGGCTCTCCACCAAAACAGCTACGACGCAGCCCACCGGCTATGTCGCTAACAGCGAAGATTGCGACGACACGAAGGTGCACTATGAAGATGAGGACATGGACGGCTTTGGTTCCCTCATCAAGGTGGCCTGTGGCGGTGTAACCAACAGCGAGGATTGCAACGACAACCAGGTGCGCTTCCGCGACAGCGATGGCGACGGCTTTGGCACCAACGAGAAGGTGGCCTGCGGCGGTTCTGCCAACAATGGGGACTGCAATGATAATCTGGTGATGTACCAGGACAATGATGGCGACGGGTTTGGCTCGACCATAAAAGTGGCCTGCCTGGGTGTGCAGAACAGCGCCGATTGCGACGACACAAAGACCACCTATCAGGACAATGACGGCGACCGCTTTGGCTCCACTGTAAAGACGGCCTGCGGCGTAGCAGTCAATACCGACTGCAACGATGGTGACGCCACCATTTACCCGGATGCACCCGAGCTGCTGGACCAAAAAGACAACAATTGCAACGGAATGGTGGATGAGGGCCTCATCATCACCTGGTACCGCGACAAGGACGGCGATGGCTTTGGCAATCCCCGGGTGTTCCTCACCTCTGCCACCAAGCCGGTCGGCTACGTCTCCAACAACTTCGATTGTGACGACAATTACATCACTTACGAAGACATGGATAATGATGGCTGGGGCACCTCGCAGATGGTTCCCTGCAGCCTGATCCGCCGCGCCGGCGACTGCAACGATAATGACCGGCGCCTTTCTGCGCCAAGAACCTGGTACCGCGATGCGGACGGGGACAAGCAAGGCGACCAACTGAACACAATGGTGGTTTGCCAGGGCGATGCCCCGGCGGGCTTTACCTCCAATGGCACCGATTGCGATGACACCAATCCGCTGCTGTTGCAGCGCAGAACTTACTACGAGGACAAGGACGGCGATGGCTTTGGCAACCTTCTGAAGCCATTGGTAGTTTGCTCGATGGTGCCACCCACCGGCTATGTCGCCAATAGCATTGACTGCGACGACATAAGGGTATTGTATGCTGACAACGACAAGGATGGCTGGGGCACAACGCAGAAGGTGGCTTGCGGCGGCGCAGCCAACACCGGTGATTGCAACGACCAGCTGGCCACCGTTTACCCCGGTGCGCCGGAAGTAACCAACGGCCGCGATGACAACTGTAACGGCCAGGTAGATGAAACCGCCGTCATCACCACCTACTACCGCGACGCGGATGTCGACGGCTTTGGCAACCCTGCGGTGATGCAAACCGGCACCAGCCAGCCTCCGGGCTACGTTACCAACAATGGAGACTGCGACGACACCAAAGTGACCTACCAGGACATGGATAATGACGGCTTCGGTTCCACCACCAAGGTGGCCTGCGGTGGCGTGGAAAACAGCGCGGACTGCAACGACAGCCAGACCCGCTACCTGGACGGCGATGGCGACGGCTTTGGTTCCATGACTAAGGTAGCCTGCGGCGGCGTCACTAATAATACCGACTGCAACGATGCAGATGCCTCGGTGAATGCACCACAGACCTACTATCCCGACAGTGATGGTGATGGCTTTGGCAATGCCTCCAATCCAGCTGCGTTTTGTTCGTCCTCACCGCCATCGGGCTATGTGACGAACAACAGCGACTGCGATGACACCAAGGTCCTCTACCGGGATAACGACAGGGATGGCTTTGGCTCAACAACGAAAGTGGCCTGCGGGGGTGTGTTGAACAATACTGACTGTCACGATGGGGACAACACCATCTACCCAAGCGCTCCCGAACTCGCAGACGGCAAGGACAACAACTGCAATGGTCAAACTGACGAATCAGCCCCCATCACCTGGTACCGCGATAAGGACGGCGATGGATTTGGCAATCCTGCTGTTTCGCTGCAAAGCTCCACGCAACCCACCGGTTATGTCAGCAACTCGCTCGATTGCGATGATAACCGCGTCTCCTATCGTGATGCCGACAACGACGGCTGGGGCACAACCGAAAAAGTGCCTTGCGGCTGGATTTCCCGCACCGGTGATTGCAACGATGGCGACCGCCGCATCAACCAGCCGCGCAACTGGTACCGCGATGCCGATGGCGATAAGTATGGTAATCCAGCCAACTTTATCACCGTTTGCCAGGCCGATGCTCCTACGGGTTATGTGTCCAACAACACCGATTGCAATGATAACAACCCACTGGTCAAAGCTTGTGAAACGGTAACGGCACCGGCCAAACAGGTGTTGAAGGAAGAAGTGCTACCGGAGCTCACACTATCGGCTTTGCCCAATCCGTTTGCCGCCAATACAATGCTGCGCTATAGCCTGCCTGCCGACGGCCGGGTGAGCCTGAGAGTTGTGGATGCAACGGGCCGCACGGTAGGCCTGCTGTTTGAAGGCCACCGGGAAGCCGGTGCTTACAACACAAAGTGGAACGGTAGCGGCCTTGCAGGCGGACTGTATTATGTGCGATTGACGACCACGATCAAAGGCAAAGACAAGGTGCAAACGCTGAAGGTGGTCAAAGCCAATTAAGGAAAAAACTAGAAAAAGGCTGTCCCACCTACCCGGGACAGCCTTTTTTACAAGCAAGAAATTGATTTTTTATTGACCGGTTGGTTATGGCCAAAATGGCATCAGACCAAACGCAGTGTCATTGTGCAGAAACGGGTTTGTGCTATTACTTACCTGGTGTTTACTGTATAATCGAAGTATAAACGCTTTCGATGGATCACGCCATTTAGCTAAGACGTAACAAGACCATCAGCCGGAATGTGCTATCCGTGAAAGCAAGGCAGCTTCAACCATCACAAAAAAAGCCGGTGCCTCTTGCACCGGCTTTTTCACTTATTCTGCCTGTGTTATTGCTTTACAAACGAAATCACCTCACTGCCAGCTTTCAAATAGTACAGCCCCGGCGTCAGGCGGCTGATATCAACCGTTGTTGACAAAACACCCGTCGAATTGACGGCCATATTTTTTACGCTTCTTCCCACCGCATCCAGAATCTGCAGTTGCTTTACCCCATCAGTACCCATCTGTACATACAGCGTATTGCCGGCCGGATTCGGAAAAAGCTCAAGACGGTCTTTTCCATTCATCTTCACCACGACCACGCCGCTGTAGGTAATTCTTCCAACAGCATCAATCATCTTCAACCGGTAATAGTTCAGAGGCTGCGGCTGCGCATCGGTGCTGCGATAATTTCCACCGCCGGCGCCGCCAGCCACCTGGCCAATCTGGCTGAAAATCTTTCCATCGCTGCTGCGCTCAACAGCAAACATTGCTCCCGAGGGTATAAACGAAGCCGACCATTGCAGGGCCACTTTGCCATCCTGCTTTGCCGCGGTAAAAGCGGTAAGATGCAGCGGCAGCGGCGACTGGGCGGTTTGCACAAAAAACCCGCTGAAGCCTGTTACACTGAAGGTGACCTCCCAACGGCCTGCTGTGCTGTTCCAAACAATATCGTTGTCGGCCGGATCAAGGATGATAACGCCGCCGTTGTAAGATCCCGGCAGGCCGCTGTTATCCGACGAGGTGCCACCGTATTTGCTCACCCGCAGGTTGGCAATCCCAGCGGCATCCGACGGACCGGTGGGCAGCTTCAGCAAGCTGCCGGCGCCGTTGAAGTCATCAAAATCTGACTGAAGAAAGTAGAGCGTCACCGTGCCGGTGGATGTTGCCGGATTAACGGCCGGGGTAATCTCGTAATGGCGTGCAACGTAAGGCGAACCGGCATGCGTTGGCAGGGTTGGCTCCAGCCAAATCCTGGTGGCTACACTGCCGGTTACCGGGTTGGCACCCGATGGCGTAAGTGCCGTAATTCGGTTGCAGTTGGCATCGAGATAATTGCCTGCCGCATCGGTTACCAATTGGGTTTGGCTTATCATGCCGGTGGTTGCACCGGAAATGCCACCAGTTTGCGAACCGTTGGCGGCCGCGATGGTGGCCCCTTGCGTTTTAGTGCAGCCGTTGGCGTCGGTAATAGTCAGTGTATAAGCACCGGCACCCAGGTTTTTGGCTACTGCGGATGATCCACCAGAGGGCAACCAGTTATACGTGTAGCCCGGTGTGCCTCCCGATACCGATACCGTAGCCGACCCGTTGTTGATGCCCTGGCAACTGGCGTTGGTTGATACCACTGACGAAACAATCGCCGATGGTTGCGTTACCGATACCAGGCTGCCGCTTGTGCAGCCATTGGCGTCGGTTATAAAGACTGTATATGTGCCGGCGGTGAGGCTGGTGCGGTCTTCCGTTGTGATGCCGCCGCCCCAATTGAATGTGTAGCCCGGTGTGCCCCCCAGTGGTGTTACATTGATGGCGCCTGTGCTTCCGCCGTTGCAGGCAATGTTAGTAACAACGGTCGATGCGGACACTGGTAAACCTGGTTGAGTAACGGTGGCGTTTTTTGTACTCGTACAGCCGTTAGCGTCTGTAATAGTTACCGAGTACGTGCCGGCTGTAAGGCCTACACGGTCTTCGGTGGTAACGCCGTTGCCCCAGTTGTAGGTATAGCCGCCTACGCCTCCCGTGGCCGTCACATTGATAGCACCGTTGGCACCCCCAAAGCAGGCTACATTGGTTTGCGATGTGCTGACAATAATAGCTGGCGGCTGCGTGATGGAGGCTGTGGCGGTTTTGGTGGTACCTGATGCATCGGTAACGGTTACGGTGTAGCTGCCCGCTGACCGGCCCGTTGTGGAAGCGGCTGTGCCACCGGACGGCGACCAGGAATAGGTATAGGGCGGCGTTCCGCCCGAAGCGGTAACGGTGGCAACGCCAGTTGAACCGCCATTACAGGCCACATTTGTCACACTGCTAATGAAAGCCGACAAGGGTGAACTACAGCCGACAATGCAGCCGGTGTATGCCAGTGTAACAAAGTCATCCGACACCCAGTTGACACTGGATAAAATTGCATTGCGCAGTGTCGTTGCCGGTCCCGAAACAGTTCCACAGCCATATTTCCAGTTGTCAATGTCGGCAAAGGCCATGGCGTTTACCCCATTGGTTAAGGTGGCAGGGAGCCCGCTGCTTGTCGTCGTGCCGGCCCACGTCCATCCGGAAACGTAATTGGTAAAGCCGGTTAAAAAGTTGGGGCTGGCGTAATTGCCCTGGTAAGCAAGGATCGCATCACCAGACGGACTAAGGTTTAATCCCGGACCCCCGGTAATGCCACTGATGGTGCCCTTAGAAGCTGTTGTGCCGCTAACGCCGCCGGTGATAACTACTTCGCTGCCGCAGGGCAGAGCGGTGGATGATGTCCAGGTAAAATACATTTCGGAAACCGAGGTAGCGCCACCCCAGGTGGAGCCAGCGGGGTTCCAGCCTACATCGGTGAAGCTGATGGTGGTGGTTGCTGAAACAGGTTTCAGCAGCACAAAGCTAAAACCATCGAAAGTTGTGGTGTTGTTGCCATCAACGTTGAAGCTGGTGATGTAAACATCCCCCGGGGCTAACGTAGTTTGTGCTTTGGAAAATAACGAGAGCAGTAAAAACAAAAGAGCAGCCAGCAGTTTCCTGCCGCGGGAAAATTGGTTTTTCATAAAACAGGTTTTCTTAAGCCGTTGCTTTGGCTTGGTGATATTGAATGGTAAAAATAAAAATTCCCGTGAAAGATGCAAGCCAAGGAGATTTTGTCGCGGTTTATGGCCTGAAAGCCGGCCGGAAACCGGCAAACTTTTCTCTTCTTTCATTTGCATTCCAAAAAAAAGCGGCTTTCAAAAGAAGCCGCTTTTTTTCTTAGCTAAACAAGTACTCTACATCCTCTTTCGTCAGCGCCTTTACAAACGACGTATCGTCGGCAATGAGGTCCTTTGCCAGTGCCCGCTTTTTCTCCTGCAGTTGCATGATCTTGTCTTCAATGGTGTCCTTACAAATCATCCGGTAAGCAAAGATGTTTTTGGTTTGCCCGATGCGGTGCGTACGGTCAATCGCCTGCTGCTCTACCGCCGGGTTCCACCAGGGGTCAACAATGTACACGTAGTCTGCCGCCGTGAGGTTCAGGCCCACACCACCCGCTTTGAGCGAAATCAGGAAGACCCTTGTTTCCTCATTATTCTGGAAGGCCTGAATGGCTTTTTCGCGGTCGGGTGCCGAAGTGCTGCCGTCGAAGTATTCGTATTTCACACCCAGTTCATCCAGCTTGGCTTTGATCAATGCCAGCATGCCCAGGAACTGCGAAAACACCAGCGCCTTGTGATCGCCGATGTTCTCCGTGATCTCCCTTGCCAGTTCATCGAGTTTGATAGAATGATTCGGGAATTTTTCTTCTTCATTGAGAATAGCCGGTGAATCGCAGATCTGCCGCAGCTTCATCAGGCCTTGCAGGATGGTGAGCTGCGAACGCTGTATGCCCTGCTCTTCGATCGTGCCCATGATCTTGGCGCGGAAATCGTTGCGGTAGGCATCGTAAATGCGGCGCTGCTCGTCTTCCATTTCGCAAAAAAGCACCATCTCGGTTT
Organism: uncultured Flavisolibacter sp.; assembly: GCA_965365435.1. GTDB lineage: Bacteria > Bacteroidota > Bacteroidia > Chitinophagales > Chitinophagaceae > Flavisolibacter. Next base: position 5,396 of record CBDUBQ010000039.1, on the reverse strand, counting down.
TATCGGGCAGGTCTTTGGCCACCTGTTCTTTGGTACGGCGAAGAATAAAGGGATACAGTATTTTTTTAAGATGATCTTTTTGTTCCCTTTCGCCAAATTTATCAATGGGAATAGCAAACTCCTGCCGGAAGAATTCCACGGAGCCGAGCATACCCGGGTTCAGGAAATTCATCTGCGCATAAATATCAAAAGTATTGTTTTGCAGCGGCGTACCACTCATGCAAAGGCGGTTCTTGGCCCGCAGTAACGATGCTGCTTTTGTCACCTTACTCGTGGGATTTTTGATGGCCTGCGATTCATCCAGGATCACATAATCAAACATCATCTGCGTAAACAGCTTGATATCGCTGCGCAGGGTGCCGTAGGTGGTAATGATCACATGGTGCTTCAATAATTCATCCAACTGCCGGCTGCGTATCGGCCCGTGATGAATGTAATATTCCAGCGACGGCGTAAACTTCTTGATCTCGTTCTCCCAGTTATAAATCAGCGTAGTGGGACAAACCACCAGCGCTTTCATTTCACCCTCGTTGTTCTCGTAAAAATGCTGGAGGAACGAGAGCGCCTGCACGGTTTTACCCAAACCCATATCATCGGCCAGGATGCCGCCCCACGATACATCTTTGAGATAATTAAGCCATTGAAAACCGGCCACCTGGTAAGGACGAAGAATCGGCGCCAGGTTCTCTGGCGGCGGCACTTCTTTGATGGTATCAAACTCCTTGATGCGATCGTATTTCTCTTCCAGTTGAATGGTCAGCTCCTCGGCATTGCGGTTTTCATACAGCTCGTCAATCACACTCATGTGGTAGCGGGAAAGCTTCAGTTTATCGGCCCTGCCCTCCCCCACTCTAAAGAGCAACGAATACTTTTTCAGCCACTCTTCCGGCAAAATGCCCAATGTGCCATCGTCCAGTTGCACAAACTGCTGTTTGTTGGCCAGCGCTTTTTTCACTTCGGCCACGCTCACTTTCTGGTCGCCAAAAAGAATGTCCACCTTGGCATCGAACCAATCGGTGTGCGATGAAATGTAGATATGCGTTTGCGGCTTGGCAGTGTTGAACCGGAAATTTTTCAGCGACTCAAATCCGTGCACCGGCACTTTGGCCTCGTTCATGGCATCTACAAAAAGAAAGAACCAGTTGTTCTTCAATACTTCGGCACCTTTCAAGGCCAAAGAGGCACCATCATCGAACGGAATAAAATTGGAGTGCAGCATGGACAACTTATGCAGGAAGCCCTGCTCGGCTTCGCGGTTGCGATGTACCACCACCACTTTGCCGCCATGCGGAATAATAAGCTCGCCTTTGTCTTTGCCGCGGGTATCAAATCCTTTGTAGGTATAGATGGGTTGAAACACCAGGTACTCGCCTTTTTCAATCAGTACCAGCTTGGTTTCCGGCTCGCCGTCTTTTACTTCTTCCACTAGGCTGCGGTCGAAGTCCACTTTGTACTCTTTGGTGAGCGGCATGATCTTGCGCAAGAGGGTTTGCGGCCATTCATCGGCCGCCACTCTCTGCGAACCTTTCTCACCAAAACTTTCGGCTATTTCCACCGCTTCTTTATTGTCCCAAACAGAAAGCTGGTGATTGTATAGGTAAACCAGTGGCGACCGTTCTTCGTTCTCGTCTAACGAATGCGCTGCTACGCCATCGGGTTTTACATAACAGTCAATTTCGTAGGCCTCACCATCGGTGCCCACGCTAAAATGCGGGATCAGCGTTTCGCGGCTCAGCTCCACTTTTTGCAGCGTGGCCGTCTTAAATGTTTTTCCTTTCGGTAGTACAAACGCCGGGGCGCCTACAAATTCGGTAAAGAGTTTCTTCAGCCGCGGCAACAGGTATTCGGCAATCAGCGCCTTTGTTTCGGCCGGCAGGTCATCGTCTTCGTGGTGAATAATGTTCTCCCAGAAACCGGCAAAGGGTGAGTTGCGGCTCACGTATTTGTTGATCTCAGCATCCTGCAGCTTTCGCACCAGTTGCAACAGCGATTTATCTTCCTCGCTGTAGCCATCGGTTTCCACATAGCGGCTCAGCTCCAGCTTTTGCACGTTACCGGCAAACGAACCTTCTTCGTCCATGTCACCTTCAATCAGGTCGAGGGTAAAAAAGGGATACGTGTTCTTATTAAAATTGAAAACAGTGCCCAGCTTTTTGGTGATGATATGTTCCCTAGGCGCTGTTTCTTCTTCGGCCACCTCCACTTTCTCGAAGCGGGGTGCCGACAGTGGCGCCGGGGTGGCAATGCGCTTGATGTTGCGGTCCAGTACCCGCAAAAAAGGTTTGCCGTCTTTATAGCTGAATTCAAACTTGCCTTTGAGGTCGTCGTTGAGCGAATAACCATACGCCTCCAGCAGCTTGTTCTTTTCCTTGTCCCAGTTGCGGATGGTTTCAAAATAATGCTGTCCCTTGGTGCGCAGCAGGTGCAAAAACACAATCACCTTCGGCAGGCAAAGCAGGTGGTCGGGATCTTCGTAATCAGAAGAAGTATCGAAGTTGCGCTCTTCGTTGCGGCGAATGATCACATCGTATTCCGATCCGTTCAGCGGCACCTTGGCTCTTACGGTTTCTTCCTTCGCACTTTCAATAACCGGCTTGTTTTTTTGAAGAAAAGCCTCGGCTTCGGCTATCACCGCATGGCCGGATAAAAGCTGAATGGTCTTCAGGTCAATGGTCTTCATCTTGGCCACCGTGTGCCGCTGGTCGTAGGCCACATCATCGGCCACCAACTGCCCTTTGTCCATCATCTCCTGCAGGCGCAGCAAGGCGGCGGCTTCGTGCCGGCAAATGTCGCCAAGGTTGTACGGACAGCCACAGCGCAGCGACAGTGTTTTGGGGTCTTTGTAATTTTGTACGTGAACCTTGTAAAAGGTGGCGTAGTTATCATCTTTTACCCGGAACACGGCCGAGCCAAAAAGGTCGTCGTGCTCCACCAGTTCCACAAAGCCGATCGCATGTATTTTTTTACCCCGCCGAATCACTTCGTCGGCCCCGTGAGTATAAACGTATTTAATAAGATGTGGTAAAGCCATGTTTTCAATTTGCACTTGGCAACAGGCAATTGGCAAAGCCCTGCCTGTTGCACATTGGTTATTGCCAATTGACCCAAAAGGCCAATCGGCAAAAGTAAACGAATCCTTTTCATATAACCTTGTAAATGCGGTTAGTTTACCGTTAAAAAGTTTTCATTGCGGCACCACCATTTATGGTTTTTTCACCACTGATTTTTGTGTGTTGCCGGCGGCCGAATTTGCCAACTTTCAATGCGGCTGCGGCCGGCCGGCGCGCCGATGCGGTAGTTTGTTTTTCTGTGCGAACGACAAGGCAACTTTTGGGAGTGCGGCCGTAAAACAGCCTCGGGCGTCGTTTATCCTGCTCATGCCGCGCCGGCCCGTCGGGCTTTAGGTTTCCGGTTTGTAGGCTGGTGCCGGAATAGTTGCGGCAGTGAGGCAGCCATTGGCAAAGCCACGTGGGAATTCAGACCGAAAACAACCTGAAAGGCTGCCAACCATCGCAATTAAATCATCCGGGAGTTTTTGTGCCCTGCTATTACCGGCAACCGGCGATGGCCGGGGCCAGGAGGTTGTTTTATCGTTGTACCGGTAGCAATGCTGGAGTGTGCACATGGAAGCGGTGTGCGGCAGGTACCCTTCCTGGCCGCAAGTGTTGCAAAGGAGGCGCTGCGGTTACCGCTAAAAAAAACCTCCCGGGCGGGGAGGTCGTTTTATTTTAGGCGCTTATAAGGCGCATAGTCTGTTGGTGTGGAAGATCCGTAGAACCAGGCACCCAAAATGGATTTCATAAACCGCCACATATTGGTGGAGGGTTTGTAATTGTGGCTATAGATTTTAGCCGACTGTTTTGCGTAAATGATTTGTCTGTTTTTCATGTGTTACGATTTAAGTTTTGCTGTGGAAAAGCGGTGGATAAACTTACTGAATTTTGCCGAGAATAGGAAGCTTTTCGGTATTTTGTCCACCAATTCAGTTAAAAAATCCATTTCTATGAACCGACTAACAGCCACACTGCTTTTGTCATTTTTGTTTTTTCTCCTTTCTTTTCAATCAGTTGCGCAGCTTCGGCTCCCGGGTGTGGGCAATGCCGACGTAAAGCAGGCACTGGAAAAAGTGATATCCGATTTTCCGAAGGGTTTTGCCACACTAAGGGGCGATGTGTTGAATAATAATCCACAGACGGTGGAATACACCTCGCATTTAGCGTTTCGCAGCGCCGAAAACAACACCATCACCGAATACTCCGGTAAAACGCCGGTGTATAGCTGGCAGGCCCTGATGCTGACCAATGAAGCATACGAAGCCGCCGAAAAAAAATACAAATCGCTGTACAAAGACCTGAAAGGCATTTCGCTCACGCTAAACCGCGACTACTCCTACGGTTTAGAAGGCAATTATGATCCGCCGTCGGAAGCAAAAAAGTTTAGCACATCCATTTTTCATTTAACACCCAGCGCCAGCAACCTTCCAAAGGTGAGAGTGGAGCTTTCGCTGCAGTACGAAATGATGGAGTGGAAGATTTATCTGACCGTATATCAAAAAGAGCGGGAAGATAATGAACGCGGAAAGGTAAAGGAGTAGGGCGACACGGCCTCCCCGGCCCCCACTGGTGGAGGGGCCCAGATCGAAGACGCTTTTCTTGTTGGTAACAGTCCTTTTTTACAGGACACTACAACCGCTAACACAGCCCGTTTGCAGAAAAAAGCAGCAACCTTACACTTGTGCTCCTCCACCGGAGGGGGCAGAAGAGGTTTTAAACACCGGCACCGTGCTGCAGGGTTCGCCGTACATGATACTTTTTACGTGGGGCAACAGGTGCCTGGTTAGTTCGGCGTAGGCAAAAGCACCAATGGGAAGGTCACCGCAGCCTTTTACCACAATGCGTTGGCCGGCGTAAGGCGCCGTATCAATGGCGCTGATGCTCTTCAAAAAAAGGTGCTTTTGCATTTCGTCGGCAGTGCCTACGTACACATCGGCTGCCACCGGCTGCAGATAGGTGGTTACCAGCATGTAGGCCCACAACGGAATAACGGCATCGGCTGTGCAGGTGAGGGCTACATTTTTATCCTTGTATTGTTGCCAGTTGAGGTTCTTCAGCGCCTCCCGAAAATCTTTTTCTTTCAGGATGAGTTCCATAAAAAGAAAATCCTTCAGGTCAAAGAGCACTGTTTCTTTCTTTGGGAGGTAATTTTCCAGGTTCAGCGTAATGAGCCCGCTCTGGGCCACTTTGTTTACAATCGCGTTGCTCATGGTGCAAAATTAACCGCAGATCATCGGGATGCGTAAGGGATTAACAGGACGGCTTTCGCTCGGCCATTATTGGCCCATAAAAAAGAGGCTGTATCAAAAGGCAATTTGATACAGCCTTTTTTGTGTTATGCGG
>CBDUBQ010000038.1:0-60619 GCA_965365435.1 uncultured Flavisolibacter sp. | reverse complement strand
TTGATGGTTTCCTGCTCGGGTATATTGTGGCGCTGCAGCTCAATAAAATAATCTTCGCCAAACATGTCCAGCCACCACTTAAACTCTTTTTCGGCTTCCTCCTCGCCATCGTGCAAAATGGTTTGCGGCACATAGGCGCCAATACAGCAGGTAGTGGCAATAAGACCTTCGTGGTATTGCTCTATCAATTCCTTGTCAATTCGCGGGTATTTGCTGTACATGCCCTCCAGGTAACCCAAAGAGGTTAGCTTGATCAGGTTCTGATAGCCGGTAGCGTTTTTCGCCAGCAGCACCTGGTGGTACCGTTCGTCTTTTTGTTCTTTCGAAAAGGTTTTGCGGGTGCGGTCGGCCACTACATAAAATTCGCAGCCTACCACTGGCTTTACTTTCAGCGAACCATCATCGTTTTTATGCTTGTAGGCTTCGGAAACAAACTCGAAGGCGCCGAACATATTGCCGTGGTCGGTGATGGCGACGGCCGGCATCTCCTCCTTCATCGCTTTTTTATAGAGTGCTTGTATGTTAGCGGCCCCATCGAGCAGCGAAAACTGCGTATGAACATGTAAATGGGAAAATTTCATCCTTACTCCTCTTGATTCAGATCAAAAAATTGGGGTTCTAACTCGTTTAATGACTGCAAGTTACAGTTATAGGCGACAATTTCTGGCACGCTCAACCGTTGAAAGAAATCCACAACCTGTGGGAAAAACGGGCGACAACCCCTATTTTCGTCGCTCCACCAGCGATTCGTAAAAAACAAGCCCATGGTAAAACAAATCCTACTGACAGCCACCATCTTGTTCTTTCTGGGAGCCTGGCAATCCGTATCCGCCCAGTCAGCCAAACAAGGTTACACCGAGCCCACTAAAACTTCCTTTAAATTTCTTGACGACATCAGCTTCAACCCGGCTGCCGACGAAAAGCCGGCCGAATTAGTACGGGTGGCCATTCCAACCGCAAAAAGAGACCTCCTCTCGGCCGCACGAATCTCCGGCGCACACGATATAGAAAATGCCGGCGGCCTGCAGTTTAAATATTCGTTGCTGCTGGATGTAGAAGTGGAGCTGCTGCGCAATATGCCGCTGCTGCGCCTCATTGACGACTGGTACGGCACCCGGTATATTTTCGGCGGCAGCACCAAACGCGGCATTGACTGTTCGGCCTTGATGCAGGTTTTTTTCGCATCGCTGTACGGCATTTCGCTGCCGCGGACAGCCCGTATGCAGTACGATGCCAGCCGGCGCATTTCCCGTACCGAGTTGAAAGAAGGCGACCTGCTGTTCTTTAACACGACCGGTGGCATTTCGCACGTAGGCATGTATTTGTGCAACAATAAGTTTGTTCATTCCTCTTCTTCCAACGGAGTTACCATCTCCGATATGTTCGATCCTTATTACGCTTCGCGGATTGTAGGCGTTGGCCGTATCCTGGAAGAAGCCGGCAGCCAACTGCTGACCAGCATTGCGCCGAGGCCCTAAGCAGGCAGAGGAAAAAGATATTCTGTGAGCGTTGCTTCGGCTGCGCTTTTTTATTCCGCTTCTTTTTGCAGCCCGGCCCTTTTTTTCAGCGTTTGCCACACCGGCAGGGCGTCGGGCGAAAGCCGAAGCGAAAGTGAAAGAGCGATGAATGGAATCAAAAACGTAAGGCTCCGCAGCACAAGCGTCGCCAGGCCGTTTTGCTGGCGAAACAGAAAGTAAGTCAACAAAAAGCAGGCGCCTGAAACGATAAGGGCCAAAACCGTGTTGCGGTCAAAAGGCTGCATGTTGAACCGGCGGAGCAGGAACATGTAACGGATAGCATTGTAAACAACAAAAGATATCAGGTTGGCAATGGCCGGCCCGGTGATGCCGTAGGTCACCGTCAGCAGGTAGTTCAGCGGCAGCATCAGCGAAAGCAAAATCAGCCCCGAAGTAAATTCGAACCGCCAGTGAGAGGAGGTGCCGATGATCTGCGAATTGACACCGGTGCCCATGTCCACCACGCGGGTGAGCCCCAGAAAAAAGAAAACCCACTTGGCATTGATATAATCGGGTTGCAGCCGGAAAGTCTGAATGCCGTCTTCGAAGTTGAGCCAGATGAGCGAAAACATGGCACAGGCAAACAAAAGCTGGTTAATGGACGAGCGGTGATAGATACGGTTAATGGTGGCAAAATCTTTTTGGCGCCACGCGGCCGACAGCGGACCGGTAGCCGCCGATACCACGGCCCGCTGCGGCGCCTGCACCAGGCTGGTCATGTATTGGCCAAAGGTGAAGACGCCGGCCATGCCAATGCCGTCGGGCAGTATGGCCGCAATAAACAGCGTGTCAATTACCGACGCCAGGCTGAAGATGACCGCACCGCTCCACACATACGACACCAGGGTTTTCATGCGGCGGTAAAAACGGCGGGTGACGCGGCTTTTTTCCAGCGTGAGCGGCAGTTGCCCTCTTCGCCGCAGGTAGGCCATCATAAAAAGCGCCATTCCCACATACACAAATGCATACAACCCTATGAAGGTGCTAAAGCTGGTGATGACCGAAAACATGGTGAGCACAATCAGCAATGTTACCGACGCCCGGAACCAGACTTCTTTTAAAAGGTTGCTGAGCACAGCCAGGCCAAGCTGCCAGGCCCACATGTCGAGCAGCATAAATACGGTATAGCCAAAGCCAAAAGGAAAAATCCAGTAGTAGTAGTGCAATAGCTCCGGAGAGTTGTTGAACACCTTCATCACCAGCGGGCCTTTAAATACAATTCCAAGGGCAATCACCAGCAAAAAGCCACACAAGACAAAAATGAGTGCACGGGCCAGCAGGTCATTTTTTTGCGTTGGCAAATGCGCTTTGTAATAAGGATAAAATTTGGAAATAACGGAGGGCATGCCCATATTGGCAATGGCATACATGAGTTGCGCCGCCGCTAAAAAAATAGCCGTGAGGCCAAACTGCTGCGGCGTAAATCCGCCTTGCCGCGTAAAAAGATAAGTGTTGAAAAAGCCCACGGCAAATCCAACATACACCACCACCGACGCAATAATGCTCTGCTTCCGGATGGTGCTCATTAGCCCGAACGTGGTTTGAAAAGCGAAAAATTTACCGTCATGACGAGGAGAAGCGACCTGGCGCCGCGGGCAAAGAAATTACAGTTTCTTCAGATTGACATAAAAGTTTTGATCCGGTGCAAAGGCCGCCCCGGGTGGCAGTGTGGTCGTTTGCCAGTTGGTCGTTGGCGTTAGCCATTGCCCGTTTGTTAACCGCACCGGCATGGCAAAGCCGGTTACTGCGGCCTGCCACCGGTATTGCACCGTGCGGCCCTGCTGGCGAAAGGCCAGCGAAGGCACGTGCGCCGTTCGCAGGTATTGGTCAAATAGCTTGCTGAAGTCTTTTTTGCCTTCGCGGCTGATGTATTCTTCCACTTCGGCACTGGTGACGGTGCGGCGGGCGAATGTTTTATTCAGCCCCCGAAGCATTTGGTGAAAAAGCTGGTCATCGTTCAGCACCTGGCGGATGGTGTGGAGCATGTTGGCACCCTTGAAGTACATATCGCCGCTGCCTTCCTTGTTGACGCCGTAAGCGGCAATGATCGGCCGGTCGTTCTGAATATTTCTGCGCAGCCCCTGCACATATTCGTCGGCGGCTTTTTTGCCATAATAGCTTTCTATAAAAAGGGTTTCCGAATAGTCGGTAAACGCTTCGTGAATCCACATATCTGCCCGGTCTTTTGCCGTAATGTTATTGCCAAACCACTCGTGGCCGGTTTCGTGCACAATAATATAATCCCACTTCAGTCCCCAGCCGGTGCCCGACAAGTCGGTGCCAAGGTAGCCGTTGGCAAAACCATTGCCATAGGCTACGGCACTCTGGTGCTCCATGCCCAAATGGGGCGCCTGCACCAACTGGTAGCCATCGGCGTAAAAAGGGTAAGGGCCAAACCAGTGCTCAAAAGAACGGAGGGTAGGTTTTACCTGCGCAAATTGCTTTTTTGCTTTGTCCAATGCATAATCCAGCACCCAATAGCTAAGGTCGAGCCGCCCTTTTTCGCCGGATAGTGTGTCGGTCCAGTTGGTGTAGTGACCAATGTAGGGAATAATGTTGTAGGCGTTGATGGGCGATTGCACCGCCCATTGGTACACGGTGCGGTCGCCAGAAGCCATCTTGCTTTGCAAACGGCCATTACCCACCGCCACCAGGTTCTCCGGCACCGCAATGGCTAATGTGGCGCCTTCGTCCGGCTCGTCATCCCAACTGTCTTTGCAGGGAAACCAAAGCGAGGCGCCGTCGCCTTCGCAGGCAACGCTCATCCAGGGCCGCCCTTTTTCGTCTTTTGCCCATATCCAGCCGCCATCCCATGGCGGGTTCACGGCTTCTTTCGGCACGCCATGGTAAACGACGGTAACAGATTGGCGGCTGCCTTTTTCTTCCCGCGGCAGCGGTATAAACCAATGGGCGCCTTCGCGGAAGTACGGTTTGCCACCGGGGCGGGGCCTGCCGTTGTAGTAAATGCTGTCAATGGACAGCGGCGGCTGCAGGTCAACTTGCAGATAGTCGGATTGCTGGTTGGGCAATACCCGGTAGGTGATGCTGGTGCGGCCCCTAAGGCTTTTGGTGGCGAAGTCGGGCGTCACTGCCACCTCGTATCGCAGCACATCCCACCAGGCCCGGTGCACCGTGTTGCTGCCGGCCAGTGTATCCAGGCGGGTGTAAGCCGGCGCTTTTTGCTGCGCCTGGCCGGCTACCGCCAGTATCATTGCCAATAAAAAAAGAAGGGGCTTGCGCTGCCTTGATTGAATTTGCATGTGCTAAAGGAATACTTCGCTAATTTAGACCGTTACTGCTATGCCGATGTTCCGCCTGTTGAAATATTTAACCATTCTCTGTGCTATCCTTTCTCTTTTTGGTTCGTGTTACAGCGGCGAAAAAGAGCAAAAAGCCATCTTTCACTACAACGAAGCAACCGGCATCGCCTCACTCGATCCGGCGTTTGCCAAAAACCAATCTATTATGTGGGCGGTGCACCAATTGTACAACACCCTCACGGAGGTGGACAGCAGCCTGAGGGTTGTGCCTTCGCTGGCAAAAAGCTGGCAAATTTCGGCCGATAAAAAAACCTACACCTTTTTTCTACGCAACAATGTGTTTTTTCATGACGATGCCTGCTTTGCTGGCGGAAAGGGCCGGCGGATGACCGCGGCTGATGTCGTGTACAGCTTTCGGCGCCTGCTCGACCGGAAAACAGCCAGTCCTGGTTCCTGGATCTTCAACGGCAAGGCCGACAGCAGTAATGCCTTTGTAGCAATTGACGACACCACTTTTCAACTACGCCTGCAGCGTCCCTATCATCCGATACTCGGTATATTGTCCATGCAGTATTGCTCGGTGGTGCCAAAAGAGGCAGTGGAACGATATGGCGCCGGCTTCCGCCAGCATGCGGTGGGCACGGGTCCGTTTCGGTTTGTGGCCTGGGAGGAGGGACAGGCCCTGGTGCTAGAGAAAAACAAAAACTACTTCGAAACCGATGAAAAGGGAAATCGCCTGCCCTATCTCGACGGCGTGAAAGTGAGCTTTTTCGACAGCAAGGCCACCGAATTTCTTCTTTTTCGCCAGGGTAAGCTCGAATTCATCAACGACATTGATGCCTCCTTTAAAGATGAAGTGCTGACCAAACGCGGGAGCTTGCGGCCCCACTGGCAGGGGAAGGTGCAATTGAACACCCATCCCTACCTGAACATCGAATACTTCGGCATTTTGGTGGATGAAGAAAACCCGGTGGTGCAGCAGTCGCCGCTTCGCCGGCAAAAGATCCGGCAGGCCATCAATTACGGTTTCGACCGGCGGAAGATGGTGCTCTACCTGCGCAATTCGCTCGGCATCCCGGCCACCGCCGGCTTTGTGCCGGCCGGCCTTCCTTCTTTTGATTCGGTGGCCGTAAAAGGGTACGATTACGATCCAATGCTGGCCCGCAAACTTTTAACAGAGGCCGGCATGGGAGATGCCAACCGGGCGGTCATAAAACTTTACACCATTCCTGTATATGCCGATATTGCCACTTACATTGCCCGCCAGCTTGAGGAGCTTGGCCTGCGGGTGCAGGTAGATGTGGTGCAGAAATCCTTGCTGCTGGAACTGACTTCGGGCTCGAAAGCGGCTTTTTTTCGGGGAAGCTGGATTGCCGATTACCCGGATGCTGAAAATTACCTCTCGGTTTTTTACTCCAAAAACCCGGCGCCGCCCAATTATACCCGCTACAGCAATCCGGTATTTGATGAATTGTTTGAAAAAGCCATTGCCGAGCCCAACGATTCGGCCCGGTACGAACTATACCGGCAGGCCGATGCGGTGATGATAAAAGATGCGCCGGTGGTGCCGCTTTGGTACGATGTGGCGGTACACCTGGTGCAGCCCTACGTCCGTGGCTTTCGGCCCAATGCGCTAAATCTGCTGGAGCTGCGGCGAACCTATAAAGTGGGAGGCAATTCCGCCGCCCGCTGAATGCCGTCCGGGCCGGTTCTCTAGCGAACGCCCGACATTACCCTAGCGGAAGAGGGTTTTAGAACGGCTTTTTCTGCGCTGTTTTTAAGGCCGGCAGCTTATAATTTTCGATGACGGTTTTTTCGGCCATCATTTTTTCAACGTCGGCTATTGACCGGGGTGAAAAAGAGGAGAGCAGCTCATAGCCATTCTGCGTAATCAGCGCATCATCTTCGATGCGTACGGCAATGCCCCACCATTTTTTGTCGCAGTCACTGTTCGGCATAATGTAGATGCCTGGCTCGATGGTGATGACCATGTCTTTCTTCAGCGGGCCGTATTCGCTTTTATCGTGCACGTCGAGGCCGATATGATGGCCCAAACCATGCGGGTAGTAGCGGCGGGCTTCTTCTCTTTTTTTAATGATGCCGAGGCGAAGCAAACCGTCGGCAATAACATCGGCCGCGGCTTTATTAGCCGTGGACCACGCCGACCCATCCCGCAGGGTTTTAAATGCCGCTTCCTGCGCATCGTACACCAACTGGTAAATGGTCTTTTCTTCCGGCGAAAACTTCCCTCTTGCCGGTATCGTCCGCGTTACATCGGCCGTGTAGCCGTGGTAGGAGGCGCCCACGTCCATGAGCAGCAGGTTATCGCCCACCCTGGTGCGGCTGTTTTCGTTGTAATGTAGAACACAGCCGTTTTCGCCCGAGCCTACAATGGAGCCATATCCCACTTCTTCGGAGCCGTACCGTTTGTGAACGTACTCCTGCAATCCCTGGATTTCCAGTTCCGACATGTCGGGCCGCAGGCTTTTCATGGCTTCGTTGTGCGCCATACAGGATATTTCCACCGCCTTGCGAATCAGGTACATCTCTTCGGGCGTCTTTACTTCCCGCAACTGTGCCGTGAGGGCCTGAAAAGTTTTGGCATCCAGCCGCGGATCCTTTTCGTCTGCAAGGGCGGCTTTCTTTTTGGCCTGTGCCATAAGGTCGGCCAGGTCATCGGTGCCCCGCAGGTCGTGCACATCATCGGGCAGGCGGTCCATAATGATTTTCGAAAAAGAAGAAAGATCAGGCAGCTTGGAAACCAGGTCGGCGCCGGTAAAAACGTCGGTAAAACCGAGCTTTTCTTTTACTCCTGCAGGGCCAAGGCGCCGGCCTGTCCATTGCTCGCCCAGCAGATCTTTTTTCTGTACAAAAAAAAGCTCCCGGAAAGTGGCTCCGCCGGCCCCCGTTTGCGGTTCTTTAAAAAGAAAAAGTACAGCATGGGGTTCTTTGTATCCGGTGAAATAATATAGGTCGGGGTTCTGGTGATAGAGGTATTCCACATCGTTCGAGAAAGTACGCATTGGTGCGGCAAAAACGATCATCACGCTGTTGGGCGGCATCAGGGCCCGGGCTGCGTCGCGCCGGCCTTTATGGAATTCTTTCGTTAGATAATCGGTAGGAAGGTCGGCCTGGGCTACAACAACAAAAGGGGCATAAAATAACCCGATCGCGACAAAAAAGCCGCCTATCATTCGTGAGATCATGGAAAACAGAATTTCCGTTAAATATACTGACAGGCGTGCAGACCGGCCAACCGGTGCATCAGTGGGTGATGTCCACCATTAAAAAAATACACGGATGGCACCTGCTTCGCCCGCCAGGCAGGCACTATGTTATCGAAAAATAAGGGCAATCCGTGCAAAATTTCCGCTTTACTCTTCGTCCTCTTCGTAGTAGGATTCTTCGTTGTTTTGATTGTATTGCTTTTCCCAGGCTTCCACCTTTTGGTCGTCAAGGCATTCGATTATATCGTGAATGGTGTCGGTTTTGCGCCGCCATTCGGTAACAAGTTCGTCCTGATATTTAAAAACATAAAGGCAATAGTCGGTTTCCACTGTCACTTTCACCAGCTCAATGATTGAATCAACTTCTTCTTGTACCAGGTAATAACATCCGGGTTCCAGCAGTCCATACGAATACATAGTCATCCTCCGTTTTTGGTGGTTATTAACGTTACTGTTCAGAATTAATGGGTTGTAAAAACTTCGACCGGGGTTAGTGGGCTTTTTCCTCAGAACCTCATTTTCGTGCCTCTCATGGGTCAAAATTAGGCCTTTTCCGGTTCCGGCAAAGGGCGTATCGTGAAAAAAAATGTAAGGTTGCAAGTGTCTGATTATCAATAAATAAATTCGTTTTTTCGAAAAGAAATTTTTTTTGAAAAAACTAATTTATTTAGTAAAACGGGGGGCTGTTTTCTGTATATTTGCCTGCATTTGAACGCTCTCAATGGGCGACCCTTCACCATCACCTTTCGTTGCCGCCGGGCCCTGCCAACACGTCTGTTTGTGGGCTGAAAACGCTGCCGGCCGATTGGGAACAAGAGACTATTTTCGCAAACCGAAAAAATGTTCAGCGGTTTACCGGTTCAGCTGCTATCCGTAACGAAAAGAACAGCCGCGCCGGTGAAAAATTGGACGGGAAAACATCCTATGTCAGAGACAAAAAAGAACATGTTCGATTACACGGAAGACAGCATCAGAAGCCTCGACTGGAAGGAGCACATCCGGCTGCGGCCGGGCATGTATATCGGCAAGCTGGGCGATGGTTCCAGCCCCGACGACGGGATTTATGTTTTGGTGAAAGAAGTGATTGACAACTGTATAGACGAGTACACCATGGGCCACGGCAAAAACGTGGAGATCAATATCAAAGACGGCACCGTCATCATCCGCGACTATGGCCGCGGTATTCCGCTTGGCAAGGTGGTGGATGTGGTGAGCAAGATCAACACGGGTGCCAAATACGACAGCAAGGTTTTTCAAAAAAGCGTGGGCCTCAACGGCGTGGGTACTAAGGCAGTGAATGCGCTGAGTAAATATTTTGTGGTGTCGTCGCACCGCGACGGGCGGGTGAAAACAGCCGAATTTGAACGTGGCGCCCTTGTGAAAGAACACAAAGAAGCAAAAACAGACGAGGCAAACGGTACGCTGGTGACGTTTGTGCCGGACGATACCGTTTTCAAACACTATCATTTTATTCCCGAATACCTAGAAAAGCAAATCTGGAACTATTGCTTTCTCAATGCCGGCCTCCGCATTGTTTTTAACGGAAAATCGTATGTGAGCCGCAATGGCCTGCTGGATTTGCTTACCCGCGAAACCAATGCCGACACGGCCCCTGAAGGCCTTCGGTATCCTATCATTCACCTCAGGGGCGAAGACATTGAAGTGGCCATTACTCACAATAATGACTACGGCGAAGACTATCACTCCTTTGTCAACGGCCAGCACACTACGCAGGGCGGTACGCACCAGCAGGCTTTTCGCGAAGCATACATAAAGGTGATCCGCGATTTTTTTAAGAAAGATTACGATGCGGCCGATATCCGCCAGGGCATAGTGGCGGCGGTTGCCGTAAGGGTAGTGGAGCCGGTATTTGAATCGCAGACAAAGACCAAACTCGGATCGCTCAATGTAGATGAGGGCGGGCCGAGCATGCGCCAGTTCGTGTACGATTTTTTGTCGAAACAACTTGACAATTTCCTGCATAAAAATGCCGCGGTTGCCGAGGCGCTCAAGCGAAAAATTGAACAAAGCGAAAGGGAACGGAAAGAGCTGGCCGGCATTAAAAAACTGGCAAACGAAAGGGCGAAAAAAGCCAACCTGCACAACAAGAAGCTCCGCGACTGCCGTGTGCACCTGAACGACGAACCACCGGCGAAAGGAAAGCAGGAGTTTTTTGCCACCCAAAAAGAAACGACCATCTTCATTACCGAAGGTGATTCGGCCAGCGGCTCCATAACAAAAGCCCGCGAAGTGGAAACCCAGGCTGTCTTTAGCCTGCGCGGAAAGCCGTTGAACTGTTTTGGCATGACCAAAAAAGTGGTGTATGAAAACGAGGAGCTCAACCTGCTTCAGCATGCGCTCAACATCGAAGAAGGAATGGACGGCCTGCGGTTCAATCGCATTGTCATCGCCACCGATGCCGATGTGGACGGCATGCACATACGCCTGCTGATCATGACGTTTTTCCTGCAGTTTTTTCCCGACCTGGTGAAGAACAATCACGTCTATATTTTGGAAACACCGCTCTTCCGGGTGCGAAACAAGCAGGAAACGATTTACTGTTATTCCGAACAGGAAAAACAGGCCGCTGTGAAAAAGCTGGGCAACAAACCCGAAATCACACGCTTTAAGGGACTCGGTGAAATTTCGCCCGACGAGTTTGGCCGTTTCATTGGCGAAGACATGCGGCTGCAGCCCGTTATCATCGAGCATGGCGATCACCTGCAGCACTTGCTGGAATATTACATGGGCAAAAACACCCAGGAACGCCAGGAGTTTATTATAAATAATCTGAAAGTGGAATTGGATACGGTGGAAGAGGCCGTGGCCTGATTACGATGCAAAACACGAGAACATGTTTGAATTCCACAGGGACAGGCGCCGTTACTTCGACATGCAGATTGAAAATACGGTGGAGTACCTGCTTCCGTTTGTTGAAGAAAAATTCCCGGTAAAAAGCGGTATGCGAATCCTGGAGATCGGCTGTGGCGAAGGAGGCGTGTTGAAGGCTTTTGTGGACCGTGGATGCCACGGCGTAGGTGTGGAGCTGGATGAGTCGCGGCTGGTGAATGCCCGGGAATGGCTGAAAGATGATATGGCCGCCGGCCGTATCCGGTTTGTGTCGAAAGACATTTACAAAACTGATGTGGAAACCGACCTCAATGGGAGCTTTGATATCATCCTGTTGAAAGATGTGATTGAACACATTCACGATCAGCCAAAGCTGATTGCCTGGATGAAGACCTACCTCCGCCCGAATGGTACCATCTTTTTTGGTTTTCCGCCCTGGCAGATGCCGTTCGGAGGCCATCAGCAATTGTGCCGCAACAAATGGTTATCGAAGCTGCCTTACTACCATCTTTTGCCCAGGCCTTTATACCAATGGATTTTAAAAAAGGCCGGCGAACCCTGGCAGGACCTGTTGGAAATTAAAGACACCGGCATCTCCATAGAACGTTTTGAGCAAATTGCAAAAGATAAGGGTTATAGCATTTTGCACCGCCGCCATTTTCTGATCAACCCGATTTATAAATACAAATTCGGGTGGAAGGCCAAAGAACAGTTTGGCCTGGTACAGGCGGTTCCTTACGTCCGCAATTTTTTCACTACCTGTGTTTATTACCTGATTCAAGCGAAACCATGATACATGTTGTTTTTCAGGCCGCGGATGTGGCAACCCTGCAGGCCGCCTTCGAACTTGACACCTCCCTCGCCGGTGCCATCGTTGAGATAAAAGATGATTATGCGGTTGGTCCCTTGCAGGATATTTATGAGCCGGAAGGCTATCAGAAGCGGCGGGCCTGGTGGAAAGAGTTGATTGATTTTTCGCCCTACAATACCGACAGCCTGATGCAGATGGTGGACGACCGCCTGGCGGTTCATCAATTGAAACGATCATTGGAGGAAGATGAAACGCAAGACCTGTGGCTTTGGATGGGCCAGAACCAGCACGACGTGTGTGGTTATTATTGGCTGATGACCCAACTCCCGGCCTTCCAGGGACGGGTGCATGTGCTGTACCTGAACAACCTTCCGTTTATCAACGAGAAAGGAAATATTTTTTACCCAACGGCCATTCACCAGATTCAACCGAAAGAATTTTTAAAAGCCAAAAAACTGGCCCGCAAGATCACGCCCAGCGAGTTTGAAGTGGACCCGGACGAATGGCGCCGGCTCTGCACCGAAAACGCCCTGATCCGCATTTTAGAGGGCGGAAAAAAAATTGCCGGGCGGCCCGATGATTTTTACGACAAAGACATCCTTTCAGCCCTTACGCCGGAACCGCAAAAAGGGTCGAAAGCCATGTTTGCTGTTCTTTCGAAAATGAAGATTAAAACCGGCGATACGTTTTTGCTGTGGCGCATGAAGCACCTGGCTGCGCAAGAAGAAATTGAACTGACCGGCGACCCTTCAAAGGGCTGGAAAGAATTTGAGGTACGCCTGAAAACAGCGGCTCCTGCAGGGGCCACGGCCGAATCGAATATCCCACTATGATTACATAATGCTACTGGGGTTTTCTAAAACTCAGGGGGCACTGCTAAAAAAACCGAGCACTACGATTATATGAAAAACAAAAATTTCGAACACGTACAATCCGACCTTGGTATCAACGGCCAGTATAAAAACTGGTTTCTTGATTACGCTTCCTATGTGATTCTCGAACGTGCCGTACCGGCCGTGGAAGACGGCCTGAAACCGGTGCAGCGCCGCATTCTCCATGCCATGAAAGAGATGGATGATGGCCGGTATAACAAGGTGGCCAATATCATTGGACAAACCATGCAATACCATCCGCATGGCGATGCCTCCATCGGCGATGCGCTGGTGAATATGGGCCAGAAAGAACTGCTGATTGATACGCAGGGCAATTGGGGCGATGTGCGCACCGGCGACGATGCGGCCGCCTCCCGCTACATAGAAGGACGGCTGAGCAAGTTTGCGTTGGAGGTGGTGTTTAACTCCAAAACCACCGTTTGGCAGCTAAGCTACGATGGCCGGAAGAACGAGCCGGTGACGCTGCCGGTAAAGTTTCCGCTGCTGCTGGCGCAAGGGGCCGAAGGCATTGCCGTGGGTCTTTCTACCAAAATATTGCCTCACAATTTTATTGAACTCTGCGAAGCGGCTATCAAATACCTGAAGGGGCGTAAGTACGATCTGTACCCGGATTTTTACGCTACCGGCGCAATGATAGATGTGACTGATTACAATGGCGGCCATCGTGGCGGGCGGGTAAAGGTGCGGGCACATATAGAGGAGTTTGACAAAAAAACGCTGCTGATAAAAAGTGTGCCGTATGGGGTTACCACCACTGGCCTGATGGACAGCATTGTAAAGGCGAACGATGCCGGCAAAATCAAGATAAAAAAGGTAACCGATAACACCGCTGCCGAAGTGGAGATACAGGTGGACCTGGCGCCCGGCATTTCGCCCGATATTACCATTGACGCCCTGTACAAGTTCACCGACTGCGAAGTATCCATTGCGCCCAATGCCTGTGTGATTGTTGACCAGAAACCGCATTTTGTTTCGGTGCATGACCTGTTGCGGCTATCGGTTGACAACACCAAAAACCTCCTGCAACGGGAGCTGGAAATAAAGCTTGGTGAGCTGAACGAAAAATGGCATTACACTTCGCTGGAAAAAATCTTCTTCGAAGAAAAAATTTACAAGGAGCTGGAAAAAAAACACGAGACCTGGGAAAAGGTGATCGTGGCGATAGACAAAGCGTTTGCGCCATTCAAAAAACAACTGAAGCGGGACATTACCCGCGAAGATATTCTTAAGCTGACGGAGAAGCCGGTGCGCCGCATTTACAAGCTGGACATAGACGAATTGAATGCCCAGATAAAAGACCTGGAAGCGCAGATAAAACAAGTGCAGCACGATCTGGCCCATCTAACAGAATATGCCGTTGCTTACTTTGAAGGCCTGTTGAAAAAATATGGCAAAGGCAGGGAGCGCAAGACGGAGATCAAAGTGTTTGAAACCATCGAAGCCAAGCATGTGGCAATTGCCAACACCCGCATCTTTATCAACCGTACCGAGGGATTCATTGGCACATCACTGAAGAAAGACGAGTTTTTGGTAGAGTGTTCCGATTTGGACGATATCATAGCCATTACCAAACGCGGCATTATGAAGGTGGTAAAGGTGCAAGACAAAGTATTCATAGGCAAGGATATTATTTATGCCAACGTGTTCCGGAAGGGCGACGAACGCACTACCTACAACATGATTTACACCGACGCCGCCACGGGTACTTCATTTGCGAAACGCTTCAACGTAACCGGCGTAACACGCGACAAGGAATACGACCTCACGAAGGGCAGTGATAAGAGCAAGGTGCATTACCTCACTATCAATCCTAATGGAGAAGCCGAAGTGGTAAGGGTGATCCTAAGCCCGGCGTGTACGGCCCGCATCAAGGAGTTTGATTTTTATTTTGAAGAGATGGAAATTAAAAGCCGCGGCAGCATCGGCAACCAGGTGACGAAGTACCCGGTGCGGGCCGTAAAATTCAAAGAGGCCGGCGTGGCCACGTTGGGAAGCATCAAACTTTGGTTCGACGATAAGTTTGGACGCCTGAACCACGATGGAAAAGGCCATGAGCTCGGCGACTTCGACGCAGAAGACCGCATCCTCGTCATCAACAACGATGGCACGTACGAAATCACCGACCAGGAGCTCACCCAACGGTTCAATCCGGAAGAAGTGATGCTCGTGGAGAAGTTCGATCCGGAACGGGTGATTACCGCCGTTTACTTCGATAACGACAAGCAGCAATACAATGTGAAGCGTTTCCGGATAGAAACGACCACTATGAAGCAGAAATTCCTGTTTATCAAAGAAGGAAAAGGCAATTTGCTGGAAGCCGTTTCTACAGAAGCAGAACCGGTGCTGATTGTGCACTCCGGAAAAGGGTCGCAGGTGCGAAAGGCCAAATTTAAAATTTCCAAACTGGTGGAGGTAATGGGATGGAAAGCAGTGGGAGCGAAGCTGGTTGATTTCAGCAAAAACATCATGATGGAGTGGGAGGCAAAGGAAGAAGCAAAGTCGCAGGCGGAATTGTTTTAATCCCGCTGTGCCCCTAAAGGAGAGACTCAGGGCGAATCTGCTTCTCCGGTTTTCCGCACACGTTTAAGCCTTAGAAAGGGATGCGCCTTGGTGTGTCCCTTTTTTCTAAATCGCAGTCTTCAGCTATCAATTAGGAAGGTTAGAGATAGTATTGCCAGCGTTTATTTGCACTAAATTCTATTGCTGGTTAAAATTGTCCTTTTCAGCCTTTCTCGCTTCGGGCAAGATCCCATTTTTGTAAGTGCAGAACAAGACCGAACAACGAATAAAATCTATCACTATAGGTTAGCAAAAAATGTTTCAACCCGGCCGGTCTAAGTATTCCCTTTAGGAAGACAGGAATTTACTTCAAATACCGCTTCATTTCCCTCTCGGTATCCTTCTGCTTGATGCTTTCCCGTTTATCGTGCAGCTTTTTTCCTTTGGCAAGACCGATCTCCACCTTCACAAAACTTTTTTCGTTGAAGAACATACGAAGGGGAATGATGGTATAGCCCTTTTCCTTTAGCTTTCCTTCCCATTTTTTTAGTTCCCGACGGGTTAGCAGCAGTTTGCGGTCGCGGAGCGGCTCGTGGTTGTTGGCGGTACCGTGCGAGTATTCGGCAATATGCATGGCTTTCAGCCAAAGCTCACCTTGTTGAAAAAGACAATAAGCATCGGCAAAGCTGGCCTTGCCGACACGCAGCGATTTTACTTCGGTACCCAGCAGGCTGATGCCCGCCAGTAGCTTGTCATCAATAAAATATTCGTAGTACGCCTGCCTGTTTTTAATTTCCATCTCAATTCTTGAAGAGCGTCAGCACGGTGGCGAGCTTTGTCTTTAACTCGGGCCGCGGCACAATAAAATCGAGGAAGCCGTGCTCCAATATAAATTCGCTGCGCTGGAAACCGGGCGGGAGGTCTTTTTTGATCGTCTCCTTGATAACCCTGGGTCCGGCAAAGCCAATCAACGCTCCCGGTTCGGCAATATTCAGGTCGCCCAGCATGCCGAACGAAGCCGAAATGCCGCCAAATGTGGGATCGGTCAGCAGGGAAATGTAAGGCAACCCGGCATCGGACAATTGCGAAAGTTTACCGCTGGTTTTGGCCAGTTGCATCAGCGAAAACGCACTCTCCATCATCCGGGCTCCGCCACTTTTGCAAATAATCAGGTAGGGCAGCCTGTGCTCCAGGCAATAGTCAACGGCGCGGCTGAATTTTTCGCCCATTACACTACCAAGCGACCCGCCGATAAATTCAAAATCCATGGCCGCTACTACCAGATCGTGGCCGGCCACTTTACCGGCGGCCACCCGCATGCTGTCAGTCAGGTCAGTTTTCGACCAGGTTTCCTCCAACCGCTTACCATATGGTTTCAGATCGGTAAAGCTTAAAAAATCTTTAGAGCGGATGTTGCCAAACAGTTCCGTGTATTCATTGTTATCGAAAAGGATCTCGTAATATTCCTCGCTGCCGATGCGATGATGGTAGGCGCATTTTGGACAAACGAACAACGCCTCCCGCAAATCATTGACCGTGCAGATGTAATTGCACTCCGGGCACTTGGTCCATAATCCTTCAGGCGTTTCTTTTTTCTCCGACGAAGGCGTGGTAATGCCCTTTTTGAGACGCTTAAACCAGCTTGTTCTTGCCTCCTGCGCTTTTCCTTCTTCACCTGCAAGGTTTGATTCAAAATCTTCAAACGGATTTGCCATTGATCGTAGTTGTATGGGCACAAATATAGGTGAAAGGCAGGGGCCAACGACAAAACTCCACCCATTGAACTGGGGCCTATTACCACCCGCTAACTAACACAGATGCTGCCCGTTGTTGGGCAAAAAAAGGCCGCTCCTGGAAAAGAGCGGCGCCTTTATAAAAATTGGAAATGAGACTATAATCCTAAGAAACCGGTTTTGCGCAAATTCCGCACGCCTTCGGCAATCTTGAAGCCGTTGTGATACACTTCAATCTTGTAGTCACCTGTTTGGAATTTATCCTGGCGCAGCGGCACCGTAATTGTTTGGGCAGTGCCTTGCTCGTATTCAATGCTTTTTTTGGCCGTAAAGGCACGTTCGCCTTCGTTGCGGGTGCTGAGCATGCCCGAGCCAAGCGAAGCGTTGTTGATCACCTGTCCATCCGGGCCGGTCACCACCACATAAATATCAGCCGGACCCGATTGCGCAATCCGGTTGGCTACGTCGAACGATACCAGCAGCTTGTTTACCTTCTTCGCTTTATCGGTTTCTTTTTCCTTGCCATTGCCTTTTTCATCAATGCCTTTAATGGCAAAGTTGGCAGCAGAAAAAGTGGAGCCGACATCAACGGTTTTTGTCAGTGAATCTTTTTGCTGTGTGGTCGTTTGCAGATCAGTGGTCAGGCGTTGCTTTTCGCCGGTAAGCACGGTGTTGTTGGCAGCCAATTGCTGGTTCTCGCCCATCAAGCGGGCCACCTCGGCTTCCATACCCGAAATTTTTTCGTTCAGCGATGCGATCAAGGTGCGTGCCCGTGAAAGTTCGGCCGCCGACGCATTCTTGTTACGCATAATTGCGTTGATCTGGTTCTTTAGCTTTACGATCTCCGTTTGCCGCTCGGTCAATTGCCCGGTCAGGGAATTGTTGCTGCCTACCAGTGAGTCGAGCCTCGTAAGCGCATCGTTATAGATGGTTTGCACAGAGTCGCGGGCCGTAGAGGCAGTTTCGACCTGCGCATCTTTTACCTGTATCACTTCCTCCGATTTGTTCTTATCGTACAAGACATAACCCCAGGTACCCAACAGGCCTACAGCCAAAAGACCGATCAGCACATTGCGGGTGTTGTTATTGCCTGGCGTACTATTTTGCGGAGTTCCGGTGGATGGATAATTTGTGTTTGCCATTGCTATGTGTTTTTAATGATTGATAAGATGGGAAGGGTTGTTAGTGTATTTTTGATTTTTGCGCACTGTTTCGAAAACCATGCCAGAAAAATAACAAACTCTGGTTAAACCACCGCCAAAATGACCCCCGAAAAGATTATCAGTGAGTTGAGAAAAGGCCGTACCAAACCTGTTTACTGGCTGGAAGGAGAGGAGAGTTTTTTCATTGACCAGGTAATTGATTTTGCCGAACACCACCTGCTTTCTGAGGCGGAAAAGGGGTTTAACCAAACGGTGTTTTATGGGCGGGACACCGTCTGGGCTGATGTAATAAACGCCTGCCGGCGCTACCCGATGTTTGCCGAGCGGCAGGTGGTGATTGTGAAAGAAGCGCAGGAATTAAAGAACATCGAAAAGCTGGATGCCTACGTGGAAAAGCCCCTGGCGTCCACCTTGCTGTTTGTTGCCTATAAAGGAAAAAAAGTGGACGGGCGCACAAAGCTTGCAAAAATGTTAAAAGCCAATGCGCTTCAGCTTACCACGAAAAAATTGTATGAGTCGGCACTACCCGAATGGACGGCGGAGCTCATTAAAACAAAGGGCTACACCATCAACAAAAAGGCATTGATCCTTTTGATTGATCACATTGGTAACGACCTCAACCGGCTAAGCAATGAGGTGGATAAGCTGGCGCTAAACCTGAAAGGTACTGCCAACATCAGCGAAGATGATATTGAAAAATACGTCGGCGTCAGCAAGGAGTTCAATGCGTTTGAGCTCCAGCAGGCCATTGCCCAACGCGACCTATACAAGGCGCTTCGCATCATACAATATTTTGGTTCCAATCCCAAGGCAGCACCAATCGAATTGATTTTTCCAACGCTTTATAATTATTTCAGCAAAGTGCAGGTGGTGCATACGCTGCCCAGCAAAGACGAAGGCAGTGTGAGCACCGTTCTGGGCGGCCGGAATTTTTTTTGGAAAGATTACGTCGCTACTACTACCCGGTATGCCTACCCGGAGATAGAAAAGCTGCTTTTGCTTTTATACGAATACAATCTGCGCAACCTCGGCATCAACGACAACGGCACCGACGATGCTGAATTGATGAAGGAAATGGTGGTGAAGATAATGGCTCCTTTATAGCAGGCGCAGGCTGGCTTCCTTGTCGCGGTGCAGTTGCTGTATCAACCCGTCGAGCGACACATATTTTTCCTGTCCGCGCAGGTAATGCATCACCGTCACCCGAATGGTGGCACCATAAATATCCCTGTCAAAATCAAAGAGGTTTACTTCCACCCGTTCGTCCGAGTGCGTAAGGGTAGGGCGGGTGCCGATGCTCATCATGCCTTTGTTCTGTTCGCCATCCACGTCGGCATATACGGCATACACACCGTGGCCAAGATGGATCTTCTCGCTGTTGTTATACGCAAGGTTGGCGGTGGGGTAGCCGAGTTTGCGGCCCAACTGGTCGCCTTTTACAACGGTGCCCTCAAAGAAAAAAGGATAACCGAGAAGCTTATTGGCGGTGGCAATATCGCTGCCGGTGATGGATTGCCGGATGCGGGTGGAACTGACACTGATCTCGTCCAGCAATTGCTTCGGAATTTCGGAAAGATGATAACCATAAACCGGCGCATTTTGTTCCATCAACCGGTAGTCGCCCGAGCGTCCCTTTCCAAACCGGTGATCGTACCCGATAATGATGGTAGCCGGTCGGAACTTGCCAATGAGGAAATCGCGGATATAGCCGTCGGCGGTTTGCCCGGCAAATTCGGGGGTAAAAGGCACTACCACCAAATGGTGCACACCGGCTTTGCGAAGCAGCTCCGCTTTCTCCTCCGGTGTGTTGATCAGTTGCAGCGGCTTTTGCGGCTCCACTATTTTTCGCGGATGCGGGTGAAACGTAATCAGCACGGACTCGCCGCCGACCCGTTCGGCTTCTGCCTTCAATGCCTGTAAAATTTTTTGATGGCCCAGGTGCACGCCGTCGAAGGTGCCAATGGTGATGACTGCATTGGTAAAAGAAGGTAAATCGTTTAACTGCCGGTGCACTTGCATAGAAAGGCGCAAATATACCGCCTTTGACAGGACGGGGGTATATTTGCCGCATGTCAATCTATTCGAAACGTGGCGTTTCGGCACAGAAAGAAGATGTACATGCTGCCACAAGAAACATCGCCAAGGGGCGCTTCCCAAAAGCTTTTTGCAAAATCACGGACGATGTGCTCGGCGGCGACAAAAACTGGGTGAATGTGATGCATGCCGACGGTGCCGGTACCAAGAGCATCCTGGCCTATTTGTACTGGAAAGAAACCGGCGACCTATCGGTGTGGAAAGGAATAGCGCAGGATGCCATTGTGATGAACCTGGACGACCTGCTCTGTGTGGGAATCTATGATAACCTTCTTTTTTCTTCGTCAATTGATCGCAATAAAAACCGCATTCCCGGCGAGGTACTGCAAGCCCTGATTGAGGGCACACAGGAATTTTTCGATAGCATGAGCCGCCACGGCGTGGGCATTCATTTTATGGGTGGCGAAACGGCTGATGTGGGTGATGTGGTCCGCACCATTGCCGTAAACGGCACCATGGCGGCACGCTGGCCGGCCGACAGAATTATCACGAACGAAAAGATTGCCGCCGGGCAGGTCATCGTTGGCCTGGCAAGCGATGGCCAGAGTATTTACGAGGCCGAGTATAACAGCGGTATTGGCAGCAACGGGCTTACCAGCGCCCGGCACGATGTATTGAATCAGTTTTATGCAAAAAAATTTCCCGAAAGCTACGACGACACGCTGGCCGGCGACGTGGTTTATATTGGCCTCAGCCGCATGACCGATGACCTGGCCTTTACGAGCCGCGGGAAAGATATTCGTACCACGGCTGGAAAATTATTACTGTCGCCAACCCGAACCTTTGCGCCCGTGGTAAAGGCCGTATTAGAACAACATTTTGATGCGGTGGCGGGCCTTATACACAGCAGTGGTGGCGGCCAAACCAAATGCCTGAAATACCTGCCGGATGGCGTGCGGGTGGTAAAAGATAACTTGTTTGAACCACCAAAGATTTTTGACCTGATACGGCAGAGCAGCGGCGCCGACGACCGGGAAATGTACCAGGTTTTTAACATGGGATGCCGCCTAGAAATTTATACCGACGAACAAACGGCCGATGCGATCATCGGCCTGTCGAAAAGCTTTGGCATTGATGCGCAGGTGATAGGCAGGGTGGATGCAGCCGATACCCAAACGCTTCGGCTGCAAACACCAACGGCTACCGTCCAATACCCGTTTTAACTATTGCCCGGTGATGACAAACGTCACCGGCTGTACATGGTACGAGTTCACCTGCTTGCCGTTTTGTTCGGCCGGGTTCCACCGGGGCGAATGGGGCATAATGGCAAGTACCTCTTTATCCAGTTCGTAGCCGGGGTTGTTGAGGGCGGTGAAGTCCGAAACGCTACCGTCTTTTTTTACCAGAAAACGCACATTCACCTTATACGTGCCGGGTTTTGCACCCTTAGCCGCCGCACCGGCAATCACCGACGTGAGGTTTTTTTGCAGGAAGGCCCTCCAGGCCTGCTGATCCACCGTGGCCGGCTTTTCTGTTTTTTCAACTACCGGGACATTAATCGAGGCGGTGGAAGCAGGGCCGCTTTTCAGGGTAATCTCAATAACACCATTGCCCCCTTTTTCGCCGTATTTTCCAGTGGCTGATTTTCCTTGCAGCACATTGATGGCTTCAATCGTCTGCGGGTCAATTTTCCGCATTTCTTCCTCCGGAATTTCGTTGCCATCGAGATAGAAAAGCGGCTTTTTCTCCGTGCCCTGTCCATCTTTTAAATTTATTGAACCCGCTGCCGGTTTTTGCTCGTTACCAGGTACATTTTTGCTGTAGCCGTTATCGTTGATCAACCCACGTTTACGGGCTTCCTGCGCCGAAAGCGTTTCAGAGGTGCCGTCGGTAAAAGTAATGGTCAGCTCTTTCAAATTCTTATCGCCAGACTTGCGCACGTCCACGGCACTGATTTCTTTTTTTCGGGGCACCGTATCGGCCATTGGTGTGAAGTCGGTCAGGAACACTGCGGCAGCCGGATGGCTTTTTTCAGGAACATCGGCGTGGCCGCCACCACCTCGCACGGTAAAAGCGGTAATGGTTACTGCCAGCAACGGCAGGGCAAGAAGGCGACTGGCATACGACACCGCTGGGTTTTGCATTTTTTTCAACATGGTCAGTCTTCGTTTAAGAGAGGTTTTAAAAAAAGGGTTAATGAGCGAATGATAATGCGCCGGGTATGCCGCCTGCAACAGAAGGGCGGCGAGGGCTTCGCTATCGTGACGGTTTAGCGATTTTTGGTCGGCGATAAATTCGTGAATCGAATGCAGCTCTTTGCGAATAAGCCAGAAAACCGGGTTGCACCAGCAGGCAATCAATACGAGCTGCAGAAACAGCTTATCGGCCGAATGCCCTTCCCGAACATGTACCACTTCGTGGCGGAAAATCTGCCGCCCCGCCTCCGACTCGAGTGAAATATTGGGGTTCCAGAAAATGTAGCCGAAAAACGAAAAGGGGGTGCCCTTCACATCGGTATCAATCAACCGCACGTTCTGCCACCAACGTATGCTGTGCCCGCGAATTAGGGCACCCAAACGCCACAAAGAAAACAGCAGTGATATAAGAAGCAGAACCGAAACGCTTGTGTAGAGTAGCAGCATCCAAGCCTGGGGTGCTGATGCCTGGCGGCTGGTCATCACAAATTCTTCCAGTTGGTTGTCGGCCTGCTGAAAGCTGCGGAGAAGGGCGGCAGCGCCGTTGGCATCATCTGCTGCGAAAAAGACAGTAAACTGCAGCAAGGGTAGGAGCAATGAAACCAAAACGACCGCCAGCAGGTAAAAGCGGTTCCATTGGTGAAAAACTTTGTTGCGCAGGAACAGATGGTAATAGAAAAAAAGAACGCCGGAACAAATCGTGACTTTCAACAGGTAATAAAAAAGGGCAGTCATTTTTTACTTTTTTTCAATTGTGTCAACAAGGTTTCCAGTTCTTCTATGCTGAGGCTGTTTTCTTTTACCATAAACGACACGGCATCGGTGAATGAACCTCCGAAGTAACCCTTCACAAGGTTGCGGATGCTCGATTTCGAATAAGCGTCTTTGCTCACCAGCGGAAAGTATTGATGCTGGCGCCCATAAACCCGGATGCCGACAAATTCTTTTTCGACCAGGATTTTTAGAATGGTTGAAACCGTGTTCTGGTGCGGCTTTGGAGCAGGAAGTGCGTCAATAACATCCCGGATAAATCCTTCCTTCAGCTTCCACACCGCCTGCATTACCTGCTCCTCTGCTTTTGTAAGTGTCTTCATTCAAAATCCATTTCGAAAATGAAGGTATAACTAAAAAATTAGTTTAACAACTAAATATTTAGTTATTCAAATAAATAGCGGCGGCTTGGTGTTTCTTGTTTTATTTTGCGGCAAATAAAAAGCGGGGATGGCCGAAGCAATCATTGATATAAAAGGAGCGAATATTTACCAGGGCGACAACCTTGTGCTGCAAGATGTAAACCTGAACGTAGGCCGGGGCGAATTTGTGTATCTGGTGGGAAAAACGGGCACCGGAAAATCGAGCCTTCTAAAGACGCTTTATGGTGAATTGCCGCTTCGCGAAGGGGAGGCGGTGGTGGTAGGTTACAACCTGCGCAACCTCACCTGGAAAACGGTCCCCTACCTGCGGCGAAACCTGGGTGTGGTATTTCAGGATTTTCAATTGCTGACCGACCGCAACGTTCACGAAAACCTGAAGTTTGTATTGCGGGCAACGGGATGGAAGGATGAAAAGCTCATGAACGAAAAGATTGCGGATGTGCTTGACAAAGTGGGTCTGAAGTCAAAAGGATTTAAAATGCCCTTTGAGATGAGCGGCGGAGAACAGCAAAGGGTTGACATTGCCCGTGCCCTCCTCAATTCGCCAAAGCTGATCCTGGCCGATGAGCCTACGGGCAACCTTGACCCGGAAACATCGGACGAGATCATGAACCTGCTGATACAAATCGCCAGGGATTACGGCACCTCAGTCGTTATGGCTACCCACGATTACATTGTAATTCAAAAATTTCCGGCCCGGATGGTAAAAACCGAAAGCGGGAAGGTTATTGATAATGCGACCATAGTGCACTAAGACGTTCGGCATTTTGGCGGTTGTTGTATAGCGCCAGAATATCTTGCCGTTCCTCCCGGTCCTGCCAATTGAAGGGACGCGCCATCAGGGCAGTGATCGTGTTTATCCAATCGTTGGCACTGTCCTTAACCAACAATCCCGTTGAAATGCGGCTTCCCATCGCACCATTGGTGTTGGTAAGGCAGAAGCGGCCGTTGAGCAGCGCATTCAGCAACTTCAGTTTTACCCCGGTGCTGTTCAGCGATGGTAATACATGTACATGGGCTGCTTTCACCAACGCTTCTACCGCAGCCATCGTCGGCTGATTTTCAAACCGGATATTCGAACACCCCTTTCCTTTTTCGATCAAGGAAGGGGAAATGCCACTTCCGGCAATGATCAATGGAACAGAAATTTTGCTGAAGACGGATTCAATCAGCCAGGCGGCCGCCGCTTCATTTTCGGCCACCGCCATATTGCCATGGTAAAGGCAAAATTTGCCGCTCCCGGTTGGGCAAGCCACGCTTTGCCAGGGCACAAAGCAGGGCACAAATCCGGCGCGGCGGAAACCATAGTTGTTTTTCATGGTTTCCAGGTCGGTTTCAGACAAACAGGCTACGGGTACTTCTTTGTCAAACTGTTGTTGATACCGCGTCAGCAACCGGCTTTCATGGCGGTAATACAGCCGCCTGGCAACGTTTGCTTCAGCGTTTGCCAGGTGGTGATAATAAGCCGCTTCATCGTTGTGCAGCCGCACCACGGCTCTCGCCTTGTTGTTCAACAGCGGCACAAGTCCCGAACAGTGAAAACCTTCTAGCAATACCGGGTGGCTGTCTTTATTCAACTGATTGGCCACCGCCTGGCTTATCCTCGACGATACAATGTGCGGCGTTTGCAGGGGCAGCGATTGCCAAAAAGGTTTGCGGGGATAGCGGTAAACAGCTACGCAAATTTTTTTCAGGTCGCCGGCGTCGCGGAAGGGCCGGTAGTCGAAATAATGCAGTATGATTTTTTTTCCTGCCTGGCGCAGCGCTTCTATTTTGTAATACATGTCAATGGCCCCGCCATAGTTAGGCGGCGAGGGGGCATCGAGGCAAACAATGTGGAGGGTATCACTCACCAAAGAAATTTTTATAAAAGTCCAGGAGTCGTTTTTCTTCGGCCTGCCAACAATAGTGCACCCTGGCAGCGCCAGCGTTCTGCTCCAGTTTCGATAGAAGCCCGTTGTCGTTCATCGTTGTTTCAATTGTTTCCACCAGTGCTGCTACTGTTAAATCGTCCACCAGCACGGCTATCTGGTACTGCTCATTTATTTTCCGGTATTCCGGGAAGTTCATGGCCACCTGCGGAAGCCCGGCGTGCATATATTCTAAAAATTTGTTTGGCAAAGCCTGGTATTGGTTCAGGCCTTCTTTTTCGGCCAGGCAAAGTCCTAGGCGGGCTTTGGCCGCCCATTGGCGGAGTTCCGCAGGCGGCAACATACCCGTCAGCCGAACCCTTTCGCTTACGCCGTTTTCGGCAATCAATTTTTTCAGGGAAGACATAAAATTTCCATCACCGCAAATGACCAGGTTGTAGCCAAGATGCCGCATAGCCGGTATCAGCACTTCAAAACCCCTGCCTTCGTTCACAGCTCCCTGGTACAGCAAAAAATTTTCGCGGCCCTCCCCGGCCGCAGGCGGCTGCAGTACCGGCAGGTTCCGTATCACCGCATAGTCTTGTCCGTACTGCACCCGGAAGGCGTTTGCCAATCCCTGGCTAACGGTGTAGCCGAAACGAAATTTCGGCACGGCGAACTTTTCCACGGCTTTCCAAAACCACCGCACAGCCGGCCTTGTGCGTACTTCTTTCAAATCGGTAAAATATTCGTGCGCATCGTACACACGGCCAAGTTTTTTCAGCACCGATACAAAGTAGCAGGGGAGAATCGTATCGAGATCTATGGCACAAATGCCATCCATTTTTTGTCCAACCAAATAAAAAAACAGGCGCAGGTTGTACTCGGCATAAAAAAGAAAAGAACGGTTGAAAAAACAACGCAGGCGTTTTTGCCGGAACGGCTGCGGCACCAGGGCGGCAGAACCGGCAAGCTCCCGGCCAACAAGCGTGATGGAGTAGCCGGCCCTCGACAGGGTGCCGCAAATCCGGTGCATACGCTGGTCGTAGGTAAGATCGTTGGTGACCGTAAAATACAGATGCTTCACCGCCGCGAAATGGATTTGTAGATTTTTTCAATGGCTTCGGTCGCTGCTAATCCTTCCCTGGCGCCGCCAAACACCAGATCTTTTTGATTGAGCGCCTGTTGCAAACGAGTATAAAATGCCAGCAGGTGATCCGTTACCGGGTCGCCGGGAAATGATAGACTATTGTTATTGCCGCTGTAACTAAGCTCCGTAAGGTGGCGGCCGGTGAGCAGTAAACTGCCATTGGCTGCACTGATGGATAACGAGGTCTCCTGCTCCCGCCCAAAAGGCCCGGCCTGCCAATAAATCGAACCGATGGTGCCATTCTTCATTTGAAGGGCAACGACTCCGCCTTTGTCCACCGCCTTGCCAAACTCTGACGCATCTCCGTCGCTGTATCCTTTCACTTCCTCTATTTCGCCAAAAAGCAGGGAGATGGCCTCAACGTACGGAGCGAAGGGCGAATAAAGAGCGCCGCCGCCGGGAAACAATTGCCCGCGCCAACCGCCGAAATAGTTGTCATCGCCGCTGAAAAAGCAGCTTAACTGAAAGCTGCGTACCGGGCCAAAGCTGCCGTCGTTTAAATAAGTCTTTACCCGCTGCAGCACAGCGTTTTGGCGCATAGGCGAAACCATAAAGACGGTACGCCGGCAAAATTTTTCGGTTTCAATGATTTGCCAGGCCGCGGCGGTGGTCAGGCACAACGGCAGTTCGCACACCACATGTTTGCGGGCCTGCAACGATTTAATGACCTGCTCTGCGTGATGACCATTCGGCGTGCAAATAACGACAGCATGATGTTCTTTCTCCACCGCCAGCAGATCGTCCAGGTTTTCGTAGCCCCGGGCATTGTATTGGCGGGAAAACGCTTCCCGCTTTTCTTTTACCACATCACAAACCGCTGCAAGGTGGCCGGCGCGGACAAGAAGTTCTGCATGACGCGCCGCTACTTCGCCACAGCCAACAAGGGCAAATTTTTTCATAGCGCCAAAAATAGGCCCTTTGTCTTGTCGTTGGCGGACTAGGGTGGTGGTGATCTTTGACGCCTGCTTTTTTGCAGAACAGGCGCCGCGATAACGGGTAATCCGCAAGGCTTGCCATCCCAGCGCAATTACGCTTGCCCGCAGCGCAGCGGGCAAGGGAACGAAGTGCCATGATAGAAGCTGCCGACGGACGACAGCCGGTGTTGTCGGCACCAAACAAAAAAGGGCCACTGTTCGTGACCCGTTTTTGTGATAAACATTGATCGGCACCCGGCTCAACCGGGTGTCCGGCATCGTTAAAAATTCTGGTTGCCCATATCCACGTTGCCTTCGGCCTTTGTGTTTTTTCGTTTGAAAAGCGCCACGTCCATTTTGCCAAAACGGTAGTTGAAGTTGAGGCGGAAAATCTGCGGATCTCTTCTGCGCTCACTATTCTGAATAAAGAACGGCGTTTCCGTGTACTGATCGAACAGCCGTGTCCGGAAAATATCGTTGACATTGAGCGAAAGCGACGCCACGCGGTTTTTCAAAAACTCGAACCGAATCGCCGCGTCCACTCCATAAATCGGGCGGATGAAACCTTGCGCCGCTGATTGAGGCCCACCGCCGAAGCCGCCACGTCCACCAAAACCGCCGCCGCCACCGAGCCCACGTCCGCCGGGAGGCGTAACGGTTTTCGACTGATAATCGCCTGACAGCTGAATTGAAAAATTCTTCGGCAACCTGAACGTGTTATTGAGCTTGAACAGGTAAGAGACAAATTGGTCAGGGTCCGGTTGATCCGTAAGATCAATTTTCGAAGTGAAGAGATTGAAGTTCGATGTCAGGTCCCAGAACTTTGTGATCTTGTTGCGGCCGGTAATTTCAAGGCCGGTGACATAGCTGCTGTTTGCGTTTTGGTAGGTGTTGATCGGAACGGTACGCTTAAAGACGGTGTCGTCCTCCAGCGCTTGAATTGGCGTAATAAGATTGTCGGTATTCTTATAATAAGCCGAAATCAGAAGATTGTCCCTGTTCTTAAAAATTTTAGAGAACGACAGCTCAAACGAATTGGTGAACTCGGGATTCAGGCCCGGGTTGCCACGGCTGATGTTGAGCGAATCGGAATAATCGGTGAACGGGAACAGTTGAAAAAAGCTTGGGCGGTTGATGCGCCGGCTGTAGTTGAACTGGAGTTCATCGTCGTCCTTAAGCCGCTGGCTCAAGAACAGGCTCGGGAAAAGGCTGATGGGAAAATCAATGTTAAACGTCTGATTTTTCAAGGGCAGAATACCTTCGTAGGTAGAGCTTTCTGCCCGCAATCCCATTTGGTAGCCGAAATTTTTTATCCGGTTGGAGTAAGTGCCATAGGCCGCATACACCGCATCATCGCTGTTGTACAGCGTATTGTTTTCGCGGTTGCCGATCGCAATAATGTTTTCGCTGTTGATCTTGCGAATCTGCGCCCTGGCACCCAGCTCAATTTTGCTGGTGGCCGACAAAGGTTTTGCGTAATCGGTCTGGAGCGTTATGTTCTCATTGGTACCGCGTACCTGCTGCAATTGCCGGGTGCGGCCACGGAGTGCCAGGCTCGGAAGCTGAAAATAATCGGCCATGATCATGGTTTCATTCTCATTACGCCCTTTGTTGTAGGTCACATCGGCCGTAATCTCGTGTCCCGCCTGGGGGAAATTGTGCTTAAAACTCACCTGGGCGCCCTTATTGCGAAACAAGCCGTCGGTATTCGTCACCCGGCGCTGATATTCGCTCTGCAGTT
Organism: uncultured Flavisolibacter sp.; assembly: GCA_965365435.1. GTDB lineage: Bacteria > Bacteroidota > Bacteroidia > Chitinophagales > Chitinophagaceae > Flavisolibacter. The sequence goes on along the minus strand of CBDUBQ010000038.1, from coordinate 31,628 downwards.
TTTGTATGCTCTTGAATGTATCAATATAGATATCGGCAACCGATTCGGGATTAAACCCGCCGCGGGCAAAATTGGCCGTCACGGTCAGCGTATTGCGGATGTCCATAAAATAGTCGAAACCAAAACGGCCAAAACCAAACTGGCCGAGCGTTGTATTCCGGTCGCGTTGGTTATTGTAAAAACTTGTGTCAGTCAATGTTTTCGTGGTCCGATCGGTAAAGCCGGTAGCAATTGACTTGCGCTGCATGTACATACCGCTCGCAAAAACGTTGACTTTGTTTTGCCGCATATTGATGTCGCCGCCAAAGCCCACTCGTGCCCGGGAGTCTATGTTGGTGCGCAAATTGCCGCTATAACCCACGCGGCGGTTTTTCTTCATAACAATATTCAGGATGCCGGCCGTACCGCCCGACGCATCAAATTTTGCCGAAGGATTGGTGATGATCTCTACGCTTTCAATGGCATCGGCCGGAATCTGCTCCAGTGTAAGCGTGGTGGGTCGTCCGTCAACAAAAAGAGTAGGCGAAGTGTTGCGGAGGGTCACGTTGCCGTCAATATCAACATTAATTGAGGGTACATTGCGCATTACATCCACAGCCGTTCCGCCCGCCGACGTAATGTTGCGGTCCACGTTAAAGATTTTGCGGTCTATACCAAGGGTCAGCGCCGGACGTGACGCCGTGACGGTTACATTTGACAGTGATTTTTCATCCACTTCTATTTTAAAGTTGCCAAGGTCCTTGTCAATCGCATTCAGCATGGCGCTCATATCGCCGCTCGACATCGCATCACGGTTCGGCATGTCAAAGCCGACCTGCTTTTCCACCGGCTTAAATCCAATGACGCTCACCCGTAAAACGTAGCGTCCCATCAGCGGTACATTTTCTATGCTGAAATTTCCGGATTTATCGGTGAGCATTCCGCCCACCACGGCTTCTTTCATCTTTTTCGTGGCTGTATCCATTCGGTTAGTGACCAGTGTAACGGAGGCGGCTTCCACCCCTTTGTTACCAGCATCTACCACTTTTCCGTAAAAATGGCCGGTGGGCATTTGCGCACCCGGACGGGCGCCGCGGTTAGGCATCGGCATTTGGGCCGAAAGCGAGTGAGTAAGGGCAACCACCGCCACCGTTACCAAAGCAATAATCTTCTTCATGAGCATTTGTTGAAATTGCGGCAAAGGTATTTGGCAGCCCTTTTAGCCGTTAGTTCTATTAACTATAATTAACGCCCTGGAGGATAAAGGGTTGTTAAAACCGTTGAACGGCAGCAATAAAATGGGCATGGGAAGTGCCGCTAAAGAAAAGCCTGTCCGCTTGGACAGGCTTTTGGGTGGCTAACCGGGTTCGAACCGGCGACCCCCAGAACCACAATCTGGTGCTCTAACCAGCTGAGCTATAACCACCGTAGTTGAGGCTGCAAAAATAAAGGATTAGCAGATTAAAAGACTGGCCAATGAAAAAAAAATCAGGCAGGCGAAATAGGAGCAGGCCGCTAATGCAGTAAGCCAGTTTCGTGTTGCACGAGCGCCGGACTACAGATTGCATGGGCAGCCACTTAAATTTTTACGTTCCTTAACCTACGTTCACACGGCAGGGAGATACCGACCGGCTACACTTAAACAGAAAAAAGGCCCATGTTGCGTCAACCGGTTCCACTCATCAAAAAACAATTCTAAAATGGGGACGTTAACAAAATAGGCGTCTTTTTTGCCATAAATTTGAGAGATATGCAACACGCATTAAAATACATTTTTGACATGAAGCGACTACCAATCATCCTGGCATTGGTTCTGACCGGCGTTTTTTTCACCGTCCGTACGTTAGGAAGCGCCAATCCAACACCGCCCAGCAAGTATGAAAAAATTCTTCAAATGATCGGCGCCATTTTGCAGCAGGCGCATTACGAACCGAAAGACATCAACGACGAATTCTCGAAAAAGATTTACAACAAGTATTTCGAAAGCCTTGACCCCGAAAAAAATATCTTTCTGGCTGCCGATCTGAAAACGCTGGAGCGCTTTGCCACACGGGTGGATGATGAAGTGAAAGGCGCACCGGTGGAGTTTTTTAAAGCCGCCGGCCAGATTTTCGATACCAGGGTAAAAGAGCTGGAAGAAGTTTACAAATCGCTTCTGGCCAAACCTTTTGATTTTACCACGCCCGAAACTTACCAGGGCGACGCGGATAAAAAAGCCTTTCCCGCCGGCGATGCTGCCCGCCGCGAAGACTGGCGCAAATACTTGAAGTATCTTACCCTGCAGCGTTATTCTGATTTGCTCGACAGCCGCGAAAGCAGCAAAGGCAAAGAAGGGGAAATTAAAAAGACCAACGCCGAGCTGGAAAAAGAGGCCCGTGAAAAAGTGCTGGCTGCCATGAACCGTACGTTTGAGCGTTACCGCAACAAGTTCAATGAAGAAGACAAGTTTAATGTGTTTGTCAACGTCATCACCGAGATGATGGATCCGCACACCGAATTCATGCCGCCGCTGGATAAACGTTATTTCGACGAAACCATGAGTGGCAAGTTTTATGGCATTGGTGCACAACTGACCTACGAAGAAGGAAATATTAAAATCGCCAGCATAGTGCCCGGCGGACCAGCCGGCAAGAATGGTGGCGTGGAAGCTGGTGATTTTATTGTAAGAGTGGCGCAGGACGCCGAAGCACCGGTAGAACTTTCAGGGTTTACCGTGCAGGACGCTGTGAAACTGATTCGTGGCAAGCAGGGCACAAAAGTGACTGTTACGCTACGGAAAAAAGACGGCACACTCAAAAACATTACACTCGTTCGCGAAGAGATTGTGCAGGATGAAGCTTTCGTACGCAGCGTGGTGGTTAACGAAGGAGTGCAGAAAGTGGGCTATATCTATTTGCCCGAATTTTATGCAAATTTCCAGGAAGCGAACGGCGCCCACAGCGGCGACGATGTAGCCCGTGAAGTGAAGAAGCTGAAAGCCGAAGGCGTTGACGGCATCGTCATAGACCTGCGCAATAACGGTGGCGGTGCGCTGTACGATGTTATCCAGATTGCCGGACTCTTTATTGACGAGGGGCCGGTTGTGCAAGTGAAAGACCGGCAGGGGAAACCGCAGGTGATGCGTGACCGCGATGGCGGCATTGTGTACGACGGTCCGCTGGTGATTATGGTAAATGAAATGAGTGCTTCGGCATCGGAGATCCTGGCTGCGGCGATGCAGGATTACGGTCGCGGCATTGTGTTGGGCACCAACACATATGGCAAGGGCACGGTGCAGCGCACCATCGGCCTCGATCCGGAGTCGGGCTTTATGAACACCAATTCTGACCTTGGTTCGCTGAAAATTACACTGCAGAAATTTTACCGTGTCAACGGCGGTTCTACGCAGCAAAAAGGCGTGGTGCCAGATGTCGTGATCCCCGACTATTTGCAGAACCTGAAGATCCGCGAAAAAGACAACCAGCTTTCGCTTCCGTACGACGAAATTGGTAAGGCAGGCTTCAAAACCTGGAGTGCCGGCTACAGCCGCGACGTGGTGCGCCAGTTGGCGGCCAGCCGTATCGAAGGAGACACAACGTTTAAGCGGATTGCGGAGGCCAGCGTGTTTGTGGCCCGGCAAAACGAAAAACAGTACCCGCTGCAACTGGAAAAATACCGTACCGAGCAAAAAGAAATCCGCGATGCGGTGAAAAGTATCGAAGGGCTGACAAAGCTGAAAACACCGCTCCCGGTCGCTTATCTGAAGCAGGACGAAAGCCGCTATATTTCGCCCGATAAAGACAAAACAGAACGTTACAAAAACTGGATGACAAACGTCAGCAAGGATGTTTATGTAAACCAGGCCGTGAAGGTGATTCGCGACATGGTGACACAGCAAAATCTGGCCAAAGTGAACGATAAGAAAGAGCCGGCAAAAGCACCATTTTAGTGTTGCACCAGCATAGGCGAAGCTCAAAAGCCTCTGCCTCCGATAAAGTAAAGAAGAAGGGCCTGCGATTGCGGGCCCTTCTTCTTTAGCGATGTAAAAAGAAACTTTTCAGCCATTGGCCAGATACCGCTCCTTCAGAATAGTAAGGTGGTGCTGCACGTGTCCGGCAGCAATAAAGCCAATGCTGTTGACGCCAATGGGCTTATTGTTGGCCACGCCGGTTTGCGCCAATTGCGCATCGGAAAACGACTGAAACAAGAGTAGTGTTGCCTGCCGAACCGCCTCGAACTCTTGCAGCAGGTCTGCTTTCGTGCGCCGGTCGGCATCCGACCTGGCGGCATAACTGTTTTCGTCAAATCCCGGGAGACTGCCCGTTTCGCCGCGGGCTATACAAAGGGCCCTGTAGCTGAAAATCCGTTCGGCGTCAATCACGTGCAGCACCATCTCTTTTATGCTCCATTTTCCCTCCTGGTAACGGTAGCTCCACCTTTCATCCCCAATACCATCGAAGGCATCAAGCGCAGCGCGGGTATTGGCTTTCAACGCATCGGCCACCGAATCTTCCTGCACTAACTGAACGTATTTATGATAGAATTCCGGAATTGTTGACAAGTCTGGTCTCGGCATTGTTGTTGGTTGTTTTCGGTTACAGAATGCGATTGAAAAATGCTTTCATATCGTTCCAGGAAGCCGTGTCGGCCGCGCCGTTATAGCGGATCGGCAGGTTCACTTCTATTCCTTTTTCGGTGGCGTTTGGATTGGTGAAGGCATGCGTGGCGTTGTCATAAACTTTAAACGTGTAGTTCAGCCCCGCTGAATCCATGCTCTTGCGAAACGCATCTACCTGCGGCTGCGGCACAAAATCATCGGCGCCGCCGTGGCAGACCAGGAACTGTGCCTGCGTGCCCTTTTGCGGCGGCACACCCCGGAGATCGCCATGGAAGGAAACAACACCTTTCACCGGAGCGCCCATTTTGGCATAGTTCAACGCTAAAAACCCGCCAAAGCAATAGCCAATGGCAACGGTTTTGGTCGTATCGGCCTGCGGATAGCTGGCTGCTTTTGCCAGGGCGGCATCAATGCGCTCTTTGGCCATCGGCAGATCGTTGTAAAACGCTTCAGAAGCTTTGCCGGCTTCCTGCGGCGTGTTGGCCAGCTTTCCGTTGCCATACATATCCACGGCCACAGCCAGGTACCCCATTTCCGCCAGCATGCGGGCCCTCATGCGGGGATAATCGGTGAGGCCCCACCATTCCGGAAGAATAAGCACAATAGGCCGCCGGCCCTGCCGGGCGCTGTCGTAAGTGATGTAGCCATTCATGGTGACGCCCCCGGCAGTGTAGCTCACCGGTTCTTCTTTTATAGCAGCAGGCTGCGTGGCCGTGCCGTCAGTGCCGGTGAGGGTTGTATCTTCTTTGTTGATTGATGCTGATCCCGAGCCGTCATTGCCGCAAGAGGCCGCACCGGCCAGTAACACACCAAGCAGGAGGGAGGCTGATAGCTTTTTCATTTAATAAAATATTTAGTGGAATAAGTAATGGAATGCCTTGTCAAAAATAAGTGTTGGGCCGACAACAAAACCGGCGCTCTAAAGCTGTCCAGTGGCGCAGGTTGAAAGAAACATACGGAAATAACCTCCCCGGGTTTCTTAACACAGGGTGTGATGATGCTTGTTTAAAGGAGAATCTTCGGCTAAGCGAAACGACGGCTACCATCGGATTCGCGATCATTAGAAAGACAGTTCCACCACATAAACATCTGTTTTGTTCCGCTCAATTCTGGCAGAATAAAAACCGCCCGGTTCACAGATGTCTTCAAATAAATGAAAGAAGGAACAACCGCGGCTAAGGCCTTCGAAAAGTAACGTAAAACAAACAAAACCATCTTCGGATACAAACCAGGTCCAGTCGGGAGCGAGGGCAATATTAAACGCCTTGATGAGGCGAACCTTTCGGCCAGTTTCTTCAATCAGGTAAGTAGATTGCCAAATGCGGGCCAGGGTAGGGAAAGGAGAGTAGATGCGGCAATGGACGATCGTCGTGCGTTGCTCTTCTGTTTGCAGGTAAAGTAGCAATTCTTCATCTATCCTAACAGTTGGTTTGCTGATGGTGGTGGCCATGGCGTGGGTTGCTTGCTGCCAAAGTACTATTTTTCTTTAATTTTTGCCACCCGTTTGCCGCCAAACGCTAGTCCTCGGCGGTGCATCAGCCGCCAACCAGGTGTGATAGAGAACCACTTAAGGCGAAAGCAGCCACTCATCGTCACCCGTCCATCACCTTATTGCTGCGACTGTTCCTGCATCTGCGCCGGCTTCTTTTGCTTTGGTGCCGGCATGTTTACGTCGTTGACCTCCTCGAACATGTGGCCGTCTTCGTAGCCAACTGACACGTACACCGATAGCTTCTGCTCTGCCAGCCCTTTAAATGTTCCTTTAATGGGACTGCAGTCGTTAAAATTGCGGCCCACCGCCAGCTTTACATGTTTGTCGGTCACCCAAACATTGTTGGTTGGGTCAATACCGGCCCAGCCGTAGCCGGGAATCAGCACTTCTACCCAGGCATGGGTGGCTCCTTCGCCCCGCATACCGTTTTTGTTGGGGCAGATATAGCCGCTGACATAGCGGCTGGGAATCTTCATCGTTCGCAGCAGTTGCAGCAGTACATGGGCAAAATCCTGGCAAACGCCGCTGCGATGCTCCAGAATCTCATCCACCGTTGTTTCAATGGTGGTGATGCCTTTAATGTATTGAAACTCGTTGAAGATGTATTCGCAGCTTTCTTTTACGATCGTCGCAATGCTTTTCTGCGGATCATAGGTCGTGTCCAGTATCGCCTGCACGGCGTCTTCTGACTCAATGGTATCCGCTGTTGCCAGCTCCAGCAAATGCAATTGCGAATCCACTTCCGCTTCCAGGGCGGCAAAGCCGGCCTCGGTATTCAGCAACAGTTCGGATGGATTGGTGGTACGCACCAGGAGCTTGTTCTCGATCACCAGTTCGCGGTGTGGCGCCAGCAGGTTAAACGATCCCGTGGTATTGCCCCAGTAATCGGTAAACAGGTGCACGGGCGGGTGGCCGGTGATGTTCAATTGGTGCTGTAGCACTTCCTGCTCCTTGCAGGGCAGCGGCAGGATGCGAATCTCATTAATGCTTTCCCGTACGCTGGAATCGTATTGATATTTGGTAACGTGATGTATTTTGAAAACAGGCATAAATTGTCAGGAATAAGAAAAATAATGCTGGGCCAGCAGATATGAAAAACCAATGAGCTCGCCATTTACCTCTTGCAGGAACAGGCTGAGCGAAGCATTATCCATGCCGCGAAGGTCCATGTATCGCACTTTGCTGTACAGCCGGCCAAAATTTCGTACCAGGTCTTTGTTTTGGTCCTCATGAATCATCATGATATTTTCTGTGTAATGGTTGATGCGGATGAGCGAATAAATAAGCGAACGGGTAAAATTTTCGTCCAAAAAAATTTGCTGCAGCACATTGCCGGTGTGGTCTTCCGACCGGTAATTTTTCAAGTGCATCTCATAGCCCGAAAGCGCCAGCAGCAGGTGCCGCCATTGCAGAATATCATTGGACGCCGTGCCGCTTTCGGTAAAAAGGTCAAGCTGTTTCCGGATGATAGCGATGGACTGCAGGCAGCGTTCGATGAATTTGCCCAGCTGCATAAAATTCCAACCAAGGCCGCGCCACATGGTGTTGTCGGTAATGCCGGCAAACACCACAGTTGACCGGGCAAAGGTTTCCATCACCTTCAGTGCCTGGTCATTTTCTATACGGGTGCGCTGTTCGGTGTCGTTTACACGGTGATACATCTGGTTTACCGCCTCCCACACCTCTTTCGTGAGATGGTCCTGTGCTCCCCTGGCATTTTCCCTTGCCCGGCTTACGATATTGCAAATCGAATTGGGATTGCTTTCGTCGAAAAAGATCAGCCGCAAGGTGGCGGTGCTATTGTTTTCAATGCCCTTAATGACCGCGGCAGAGGCAGGGGTGCACAATTCCAGCACCGGCCGCCAGCTACTGTAGTTGTAAGACGACCGGTCCAAAGAAAGGATATAATGAACCGATACCTGCCGGATGATGGTATCGGAGCGTTCGATGTAGCGGTTGAGCCAAAAAAGCGAATCGGCGATTCTACTGAGCATGTACGGTTTTTAGATCATTTAAGTTGTTTCATCCACCACCCAGGTGTCTTTGCTGCCGCCGCCCTGCGAGGAGTTTACCACCAGCGAGCCTTCTTTCAGGGCCACGCGGCTAAGCCCTCCGGGCACAATGCGGATGCCCTGCGGGCCAAACAGCGCATACGGTCGCAGATCAACATGCCGCGGCGCCAGGCCGCCGTTTAAGAAACAAGGCACGGTTGATAATTTGATAATTGGCTGCGCAATGTAGTTGCGGGCATCGGCCTCTATCACCGGCTTTGCTTTTTGCCATTCTTCGGGCGAGATGGTATTGCCCATGATCATGCCGTAGCCACCCGACTGATTGGTTTGTTTGATCACCATCGAATGTATGTTGTCGAACACATGCGCCCGGGCGTCGTCGTCGCTGAGCTGATAGGTGGGAACATTGTTCAGCACTGGCTCTTCGTTCAGGTAATAGCGAATCATGTCCGGCACATAGGCATACACGGCCTTGTCGTCGGCCACGCCGGTGCCGGCGGCATTCACAATAGCCACGTTGCCTTTGCGATAGGCCGATATAAGGCCCGGCACGCCCAGCAGGCTGTCTTGCCGGAAAAGAAGAGGATCGAGAAAGTCATCGTCAACCCGCCGGTAAATGACATGCACCTCTTCCAGGCCGGCGGTGGTTTTCATAAACACTTTCTGGTTGTCCACCACCAAATCACGGCCCTCCACCAGTGGTATGCCCATTTGCCGGGCCAGGAAGGTATGTTCGTAATATGCCGAATTAAAAATGCCCGGTGTGAGCAGCACCACCGTTGGATTGGAATTTTCCTGCGGCGCCAGCGACCGGAGTATCTGGTGCAGCAGCAGCGGATAATCGCCCACCTTGCGCACCGAATGCGAAGCAAAAAGGTCGGGGAAAATCCGCTTGGTGATTTCCCGGTTCTCCAGCATGTACGACACGCCGGAAGGGGTGCGAAGATTGTCTTCCAGCACATAAAATTTTCCATCATCGCCACGGATAAGGTCAATGCCGGAAATATGGATGTAGATGTTGTGCGGTACTTTGATATTGTACACCTCGCGGGTGTAATGCGGGCAGGACGCAATGAGGGCCGCCGGAATGATCTTGTCTTTCAGTATCTGCTGTTCGCTGTAGATGTCGTTGAGAAAAAGGTTGAGTGCCTTCAGGCGTTGCTCTATGCCTTTTTCAATCTGCTGCCATTCGGCCGCTGTAATAATCCGCGGAATAATGTCGAAAGGAAAAATCCGTTCAATGCCGGCGCTGTCGCTGTACACGGTAAAGGTGATACCCTGGTTCATGAACAGCTCACCGGCGATGGCTTCCTTTTGCTGCAGCAGGTCGGTGCCGAGGGGGCCCAGGGCCGAAAGCAGGGCGCTGTAGGGCCGGCGTACGACAGTGCCGCTGTGCATCTCGTCCCATGTTCCGGTGGCAAGTTGGTAGTGGTTCAGTAAGTGCTCAAGCGTCATAATTGGTGGTGGCTATAAAAAATGCAGCCTTCAAGGGCTGCAATCGTCAGCGGAAAATAGGTAAAAAACCGGCGATGGCAAAATTCGCCTTTGGGCGACAAGGGAATAATCGAATGATTAATCTTTTCACGGCAAGGATTTAGCGTATGTCGTACCAAAGGATGGTGCGATCAAAATAATGATAAGCCGGGTCAGGCTTTCGGCGGAAGCCCGGCAGGTTGCGGTAAGGATAATCTGAGTTGATCGAATCCGTTTTTCCCGCCCTTTCAATCACCAGGCTTTTGTTGGCAAATCGGTAAAAAGCATTCACGAGATCACTGATAAAAACGGTGGATTGAGGCGGCACCTTCAGCGTGATGTTGCCGCTGGCCGAAGGGGCAATCAACCGTCCGTTCATTTCCACAAGGCTCTTTTTTTTGGCCGGCAATCCACGGTCGGCAAATCTTACCGGTATGGTGCCTGGACTGACTGTATCAAAAGGAAGGTGATAACGGAAGGTTAACCGGGCTGTATCGCCGGTAAGGTTTCTGATAAAAATTTTATGTTCAAGCGGCGGACATTGGCAGAGCACCATGGCAACGCCGGCAAGCGATAGGATGAAAAAAGCCGCTGAGTCATTTTCATGGCAAAACAATTCATGCAGGTCCGAATTCACTCCATAAAGTCAAAAGGCCATACACCAGGTGGTAGTTACTATTAAGCTATCGAACCACCGTGATGGTGCCTTTTTGTTGAAACAGTTGATCGTTGCAGGCTAGTTCGGCAAAATAAACATAAGCACCTTCCGGCACCGGCATGCCTCTTCGTTTTCCATCCCAGGCTGCATTGGCATCATCGGCCGAAAAATTCGTTTTTTCAAAAACCAATTCTCCCCACCGGTTGTAAATGCGGAATTGGCGTATCAGCCGGATTCCTTCCGCACGGATCCGGAAGCGGTCATTTTTCCCATCGCTGTTGGGTGTAAAAACAGAGGGAATAAAGATCCGGCTGCCGCTGCATAATATTTTTACCGACACTGTGTCCGATGCTGTACAGCCATCGGCCGTGCGAACGGTGAGGGTATAAGTGAGAGGGTGGACAGGCCGGCTTACCGGCGCCGGGCAACTGGCGCAACTCAAATAATCTGCCGGCGTCCAGTTCCATCCCGTCACATCCACACTGTAAGTTGGCGAAAGCGAAAGGGCTGTTCCGGCCATTACTTCGGCACTGGCGCCGGCATCAACGGTGGGAAGCGGCAAAACAGTGACCGAAATGCTGGCGGTGTCGGCAAAGCAATTGAATGCATCTTTTCCCACCACGGTGTATTGTCCGCTCAAGGCGGGCGTTGCAACTGGTGAGGCGATAGTGGTATTGCTTAATCCGGCGGTATTTCCAATCCACTGGTAACTGTTAGCGCCGGCTGCTTTTAATTCAACTGATCCACCGGCACAGACCGTAGCCTGCGGGGGAAGCGAGAGGCGGAATGGAGGCACCACCGTCACCTTCACCGAATCTTTTCCGGTGCAGCCTTTGTCGGTGGTGGCTGCCACGGTATAAACAGTGGTGGTGGCAGGCGTAGCGGCTACCGCCGCGCCATTAGTGGCAGCTAACCCGGTGGCCGGCGACCACTGATAGCTGCTGCCGCCACTGGCCGATAATCTAACCGTGGCGCCCTGGCAAACTAACACATCACGCTGGCTGACGATGGACGCCGGCAGCGGATTGACCCTTACTGTTTTTCGCACCGTATCCTCGCAACCATTGTTGTTCACCACTAGCAGAAGGGGGTAATCGCCGGCCGTACTGTATCGCTTGACGGGCGGGTGCTGTGTGGTGGCCACGGCGCCATCGTGAAAGATCCATTTCCAGCCAGGCTGGCCAGGCAGCAGGGTGGCTCCGGCCCACTGCACATCGGCTCCGGCGCAAACTTCGGCCGGCCCATTGATCACCCCACCAAGGCCTTCAAAAGCGTTGACCGTATCCGTTACCTGCTTTACGCAGCCATTGCCAGACGTAACCGTGAGGCGCACGATATACCGGCCGGGTTTGGTAAACGAGAACTGCGGTCGCTCAACGGCAGACGTATCGCCGGCAACGCCGGTACCAAAATTCCAATGATAACGAATAGCCGACAGTGCCGAAGTGCCGGCAACCTGTGGTTCAAACGTCAGCGTTTTCGGGGTACAGATTTTCGGCGGTGATTTTTTTAAAAAAGCTGACAAGGAATCAATGGTAATGGCCTGGTGCAACGTAACAGCCGCTGAGCAGCCGGCGGCATCGGTTACGATCAGCGATGGCTGGTAGCTGCCCGCAGCCGGGTAAAAGTGCGTACTGGCATCCTGCGTTCCCGGCCGGATGGTTCCATCGCCAAAATCCCACCACCAAGCGGCGGCGTTTTCCGTGCGGCTGCGGAACGTAACGGTTTGGGCCGAACAGCCGCCGGCCTTATCTGCTTCCAACGAGGCTGCCGGAGCTTTGATAATGACCGAGTCGAGCGTGGTGTAGCTGGTGCCATTGTCGCTCCAGGTTTTTACGGCAACGATATAGCGCCCCGGCCGCAGGTAGAGATGCGAAGGGGAGAACTGCTCCGAAGTGGTACCGTCGCCAAAATCCCAGAATATTTTGCTGATATTGGACGAAGTATTGTTGAACTGAACTCGTACGGGCGGGCATTTTGCATCGTTCACAAATCCCTGGCTGAAGGTAAAGGCGGCATTCACATACCGCACGGTGATGTTGACCGAAGCCGTATCGGCGCAGCCACGGTAGGTATTGGCGGCAATGAGCTTCACGGTGTACACGCCGGGCTGGCCGTAGGTTCGGGCAAAATTCTGGGCTGTCAGCACCGAACCATCTTCCAGGATCCAGCGATAGGTGGTATTGTCCGGCTCCGACGAAACGGAGGTATTGCTGAACTGCACTTCAGTGCCCGGCGAGATGGTGGTGGCCGACACCGTGAGGGAAGCTTTCAGTGAATTGTTTTGCGCTTCCACATATTGCTGGAAATAAGATGAACAGCCGGCGGCATCCGTCACTTTTACCGAAACCATGTAGGCGCCTGGCCAGAAGTAGGTATGCGGAAATTCATCGCCGGTGGTGCGAACTTCCAGCTTGCCGTCACCAAAACTCCATTCCCATTTTACCGGCGCCGCGCCATTTTGCGGCTGGCTGTTGTCTTTGAAAAAAACGACATTCCCTGTCTGGCAAGGTTTGGTGGCCACGGTAAAGCCGGCGATGGGCCCCTTTACTTTCAGCGGAATGGTGTTGGTGCTGTCGGAACAGCCAAAAAAACCGGATGTGACTACCGTTTGGAGACCTTCTTTGCCAGGCTTAAAATTCCAAAGGCTGATGGTAAAAACCGAGTCATTGAACGAACTGTTTGCAGAGGCGTTGCCGGGTGCATAGCTGCCGTCGCTATGATGAAAGCCGCCGTAACCATAACCCCAGGTCCAGTTTTGCCCGGCCGGATTTCGCTCCAGGTTGGAAATGGATACCCGCAAAAAATCATCGAGGGCGCAAATCTCTTTTTTGTCGGCCGAAAGAACGGGCTTTTGCTTTAGCAGCACCGGCACCATCACCGAGTCCCGCACGGTGCAGGCTCCGTTGGTGGTGGTGAGCGCCACCTTGTACCACCCCGTCTTGTTGTACGTATGTTTTACGTCGGCCTGGTGGGTGGCAGGCCGGTAAGTGGCACCGTCGCCAAACTCCCAAAACCAGCTTTCGGCCTTGCGGGAAGTTTGCGTTAAGGTCACTTCGCCGCGGGTTCCTTCGCAGGTGTTGAGAAAGCTGGCAATCTTCGGGAAAGGAGGCAATACCCTTATGTAGGCTTTCTTTTCGATGGTATCGGCGCAAACCCAGTCGGTGGCGATTAAGCCAATGGTGTACACACCTTCTTCGGTAAACTGGTGGCGAAGCTGGCTCATTTCGCCGGTGCTGGCCTGGAAATAGCCGGCACCGAGGTTCCAGTGATAATATACCGTGGGCCCCGATTTATTAGTAAATGTCACCCAGTTGTTGCCGCATACAAGCGTGTCGGACGCCGTGAAGTCGGCCTTTACTTTTTCCCGCATAATCACATACTCCTGCATGTTCACTTTTCCTTTGCAGCCGTTGGCAGTGGTATAGGCCAGCGTCACCCGGTAATGCCCGGGTTTTGTATAAGTGTGAGTTGGGGTAGAATCGGTGGAGGTGCTGCCATCGGCAAAATCCCAGAGCCATTCGGTGAGGGGTTCGGACGACACCGCTTTAAAATCAATGCGGTTGGGCCCACACGACCGCACTTCGCCCGAAGGGCCCTGCTGCGGCGAAATAATGCGCACAGACGGTCGCTGGATATACAGGGGCTGTCCGATATTGGCTACACAGCCGGCGGCATTTGTGACCTCAAGCGACACCCAATAACCGTAATCGTAGGTATAATTGTAAACAGGGGCCTGCTGGGTTGACTGCACATTCGTATTGTTGTCGAGATACCATTTCCATTTGACCGCACCGGCCGTGGTGTCGCGAAACTGCACTTGCACCGGCGCCCCGCATTTACCGCCAATATCGGCAATAAAGCCGGCCAGCAGTGGTGGTTCGTTTACCGTCACGGTTTTGGTGGCTGTGTCGCGGCAGTTGCCATACCTGTTTATCAGGCGCAGGGTGTGCGTGCCGGCCGTGTAAAAAGTATGGTACAACGCCGGTGTGTAGGTGTAAACCGGTTGGCCGTCCACTTCCCAATCGGCCTGCGAAGGCGCCGGGGAACCGGTGTTGTTGAACACGACACCGCTGGCCTTGCAAAGTGGTACCGGCACGTCAAAATCAGTTTGAAAACTGGCCACATTGAGGTAATCGCTTTTGTTGGCGACGGCGGTGCATCCTTCGGTAGATTGAACCGTGAGCCGGATGCCGTAACGGCCTTTTTTATTGAAGGCATGCCGCGGCTCTTTGGCTGTTGAAGTGGTGCCATCGCCAAAATCCCAGGCATAGCTCAAGGTGCCCGGCCCGGTGCTGGTGTTTAAAAATTGCACCGAATCGGTTTGGCGACAAAGCACCCGCTGGCCCGCCGCAAACTCGGGGAGGAGCGGCGGCTTTACATCTATCATGGCCGGCTTGTGCACGGTTGAATAGCAGCCGTAGCTGTTTGTGACAGTGAGGCTTACCCCCGCCTGCTGCACCGATTGGTAGTTGTGCTGCACATCGGAAACAGAGACTTTCTGCGTGGACCCGTCGCCAAAGTCCCAGTCGTACCAAAGAACACTGCCATCACCCGGCAAAGCATTGGCCGAAAACTGTACGCTGAACGGCGCACAACCTTTTTGCGCCGAAGCCGAAAATGTCAATTCAGGCTTTTTGTAAACGGTGACGGTAGCGGTTTTTTCCGCGGTCTGGTTGCCATCGGTCACCGTCAGCTTTACCGTGTATTTTTTTTCTTCCTGAAACAGCGCACCGGGGCTGGCCAGGGACGATGTGTTGCCATTGCCAAACTCCCAGCGATAAACGGCATTAGCCGATACGCCGCGACTGGTATTGGTGAACTGCACGAGCAAAGGCGAACAGCCGCCTTCTTTGTTCAGCGAAAAATCAGCCACCAATTGCGCCTGGGCGACCAGCGAAAAAAAGAGGGAAAAGATGGTTGTCAGCACGGTTTGTTTCATCGTAAGCAGCAGGGGCGGCAGTTGCATAAACGGTTCGTTTTGATGCCAACCGGGGCGAATATAGTTGTTCTGCCTTGAAATGTTAAACCGGCAGGATGGGCGGACAGCCAAGGGCAGCAAGTGGTTGCTTAGGTGGCAACAACAAAAAGAATTTCCACCCCACAGCGTGGCCGCTTGCGCCCTGTTGCTAGAGTTGAAAAACGATTGCCATCCGCTAAAAACGTATCAGTCCGGGTTCGGCGCAGGTAATAATTTTACTTTCGTCGAAAGGAACAGAAAGTGCTTTGTAAATGACACGTCTCTTTCGCCCCTTTCGGCTACCTGAAGAATACAACTGACATGAATTTGAAATATACGTCCGTTTTGCTGCTTTGCGGCTTGTTGCTGGCTTGCTCTAAAAATAACTCGCAAACACCGGGCGGGCCCACGCAGCCGCCACCGCCCGATCCGGCCCGGTTTACCATCAATGCTTCATTGGTTACACCCAATGCGGGTAAAGAAGCGGCTGCCGTTTATCATTTTTTGCGGGAGAATTACGGCCGGAAAATTCTTTCGGGTGTCATGACGCTGAACAGCTTTGACGAAACAGCCTGGCTGAAATCGGTTACCGGCCGGGAGCCGGCCATTGTTGGCCTCGACTTCATGCACTGCAACCGCAATTACAATTGGTACGACAGTGAGCAGCCGATCAAAGACGCCAAAGCCTGGTGGGACCGCAACGGCATCCCGGTTTTCTGCTGGCATTGGCGCGACCCGTCGCGGGTCACTGAAGAATTTTACACCCGCAACCAAAGCAAACCAAACGGCACCTCGTTCGACGTTTCAAAGATCAACGACCCCGCTTCGCCCGAGTATGCGGCTATGATCAGCGATATAGATTTTGTCTCGGGGCTGCTGAAAAAACTACAGGACCAAAAAGTGCCGGTGATCTGGCGGCCCCTTCACGAAGCAGCCGGCGGTTGGTTTTGGTGGGGCGCCAAAGGGGCGGCACCCTGCAAAAAACTTTACCAGGTGATGTACGACCGCATGGTGAACCATCATGGCCTCCGCAACCTGATTTGGGTGTGGACGCGGGAGCCCAACGACAACGACTGGTACCCCGGCGATAGTTACGTGGATATCGTGGGCCGCGACCTTTATCGCCAGGGTGACCATTCGTCGCAGATAGGGGAGTGGAACGCCATGAACACTCTTTACGGAAAGAAGAAAATGGTCACTCTTTCCGAGGTTGGCTCTATCCCCGACGTGGATAACCTGGTGGCCGACAAAGCTGCCTGGTCGTGGTTCATGCCCTGGTATGGTGATTTTACCCGCAACAGCCAGCATAACAGCCTCGATCTGTGGAAGAAGATGTTTGCCAGCGATTATGTGTTAACGCTCGACGAAATGCCGTCGCTCAAGTAAGGGCCACAGGCCGGTGAGGATGCTTTTAGCAGCCCAACTGAACAATGACAGGTTAGCGTCATGCCACTGCAGGTTTGGTAACGCTTTTTTTGCTTAGCTTAAATACGGCAACAAAGCCTCGAAAAAATACCATCCCATGCGGTTGTTTTATTTCATTTTCTGCTGCTTTTTATCGCTGCCGGCATTTCTGCAAACGCCGGCCGCACCGCTTAGCAAGAAGGAACAAGCTGCCTTCGCAGCCGAGCTGGAGGCGTCGTTGCAAAAAGACTTGCTGGAGCGATGGTATCCGCTTGCGGCAGATACGGTGCACGGTGGATTTTTCAGCACGTTTACGGCAGATTTTACGTTGACCGGTCCGCAGGATAAATTTATCGTTTCCCAGGCCCGCCATACCTGGACCAATGCCATGGCCGCGATGCGGTATCCCAGCCATCCGCATTATCGCCGGCTGGCCCGTCACGGGCTATTGTTTTTGCAGCAGGTGATGTGGGACAAAAGCCATGGTGGCTTCCATAGCCTGGTAAGCCGAAATGGCGAGGTTAAAAACAGCGAAAAAACGGCCTACGGCAATGCATTCGGCATCTATGCCCTCGCTGCCGCGTATAAAGCGACTGGCGACACCGCTGCGCTGGAGCTGGCAAAAAAAGCCTTTCGGTGGCTGGAAGCGCACAGCCACGACCCGCTGCACAAAGGTTATTTTCAGCACCTGCAACGCAATGGCACACCGGTGCAGCGAACGGCCGCGACCCCCTCCACCTCGGACCTGGGGTACAAAGACCAAAATTCCTCCATTCACCTGCTGGAAGCCTTCACCGCCCTGTACGATGTGTGGCCGGATGCTTTGGTAAGGGAACGCCTGCAGGAAATGCTGCTGCTGATCCGCGACCGGATTACCACGCCCCGCGGCAGCCTCACACTTTTTTACACGCCCGACTGGAGGCCGGTTTCTTTTCGCGACTCATCGAAGGCGGTGATTCTGAAACACAAAAATCTTGATCATATTTCTTTCGGCCACGATGTGGAAACCGCTTTTCTGCTATGGGAAGCTTCGCAGGCACTGGGCCTGAAAGACGACCGGCGTACCCTCACCGTGGCGAGGCGCATGGTGGACCATGCCCTGCAAAACGGATGGGACAAAACGCTGGGTGGCTTTTTTAATGAAGGCTATTACTTTAAGGGCAGCGATACCATCACGATCATCTTCGACAGCAAAAATTGGTGGGCGCAGGCTGAGGCGTTGAACACCCTGCTTCTTATGTCAGAGCTTTTTCCTTCGGCCGAAATAAACTATGCCGAAAAATTCCGGAAGCAATGGCAGTATATCAAAAACTATTTGATAGACCCGGAGCATGGCGACTGGTTTGAGGAGGGGCTGGACAAAGAACCCAAACGGCGCACGGCGCTCAAAGGGCATATTTGGAAAGCTACCTACCATCAATACCGCAGCCTTAGCCATTGCATTGACCGCCTTCGGGGGCACTAGGCCTTTGGCGCCGATTTTTCTCTGATAGCTTCGGTAGCTAAAAAAGGCAAAGGATTTGCGTGAGCTATTATCCCTCCAGAAATTTGCGGCTTCAGTCAACCGCAAAAGAATCTTAGGGTATGAATGAAAAACTCAGCCAGATCCGGTTTCGCAATGAATTTACGGCCCATTTTGAAGGCGATGATTCCGGTTTGGCTACGCCCCGCCAAACGCCGCAGGTTTTCTGGAGCAAAGCGCTGCCCACCCCTGTGCCCGACATAAAATTGCTGGCCTGGAGCGATGATCTTGCCGACCTGCTTGAATTAGAAAAACCAGGTGCGGAGGACATTGCCATTCTGGGCGGCAACCGCGTCACCGATTCGATGCGGCCGTATGCCGCCTGCTATGCCGGTCACCAATTTGGCAACTGGGCCGGCCAGCTTGGCGACGGAAGGGCGATTACAATGGGGGAGAGAGTGACGAGCAATGGGCAGCCATGGGAGCTGCAATGGAAAGGAGGCGGGCCCACGGCCTATAGCCGGCGGGCCGACGGAAGGGCGGTTTTGCGTTCGTCAGTTCGGGAATATCTTATGAGCGAGGCCATGTATTACCTGGGAGTGCCTACCACAAGAGCATTAAGCCTGGTGAGCACCGGTGAGCCAATATTGCGTGATATGTTTTACGATGGCCATCCGGCATACGAACCGGGCGCCATCGTGGTAAGGGTTGCGCCTTCTTTCCTGCGGTTTGGCAATTTTGAAATGCCATCTGCCAGGGGCGAAACAGAAAACCTGCGGCAACTCGTGGACTGGACCATCGGCCGTTATTTTCCCCACCTCACCGGCAAAGACCGCCTTTTACAATGGTATAAAGAAGTGGTTGACCGCACGGCGGCCCTGATGGTGGAATGGCTGAGAGTTGGGTTTGTGCATGGGGTGATGAATACTGATAATATGTCCATTTTGGGACTGACGATAGACTACGGGCCGTATTCGTTCGTTGACAATTATGATCCGCTCTTTACGCCCAATACCACTGACCTGCCGGGAAGGCGGTATGCATTTGGACGCCAGGCTTCCGTTGCCAAATGGAACCTTGGATGTCTGGGTGGCGCCCTGGCGCCCCTGCTGACCGGCACAGATGAACTGGTAGAGATCATTGACAGCTACGACGATGTTTTTTGGACGAAATATTACACAATGCTGGCAGCCAAAACCGGGCTCGATGAGCCGCGGCCGGATGATGCAAGCCTGTTTAACCAGATGGATGCGATGCTGCGCAGCGTACAACCGGATATGACCCTTTTTTACCAGTTGTTGTCCACGGTGCCCGGCAATTTCGAAACCGCAGAAGCAGCGATGGCGCATTTTAGCGAAAGTTTCTACCAGCACCCCAACAACGACCAGGCTTCGGCCCTACAGGGATGGCTGCAGCTGTATGCTGCGCGGCGGGCATCGAACGCTATCCCGGTTCATTTAGCCAAAGAAAAAATGCGGCAGGCCAACCCGCAATTTATTCTGCGGAATTACCTGCTTCACCAAAGCATTGAAGAGTTGCAGGCGGGCAACGACGAATTATTTTACAAA
Source organism: uncultured Flavisolibacter sp. (assembly GCA_965365435.1). Taxonomy (GTDB): domain Bacteria; phylum Bacteroidota; class Bacteroidia; order Chitinophagales; family Chitinophagaceae; genus Flavisolibacter. The sequence continues at coordinate 12,023 of CBDUBQ010000038.1, read as the reverse complement.
CTGGCGGAGGCCATCAAATACCCTTTCGAAAACCGTTTCCCGGAGTTGATGGGCAGGCGGCCATCGTGGGCCGAACAAAAAGCAGGATGCTCTATGCTGAGCTGCAGTTCGTGACAAAGGGCGTTATGTTTTAGACGATATAATTTGGCAAGGGCATGGCAACCATTAAGATCAAAGACGAAAAGAACTTAGGCGGCACCCGCTCTACGCTCAAAGAAGTGCGGTTTGACAGGCAAAAAGCCAACGGCGAATGGGAAGAGCAAAAGCGGGAAGTCTTCGATCACGGTAATGCTGTGGCGGTGATGCTTTATCACAAAGGGAAAAAAACAGTGCTGCTGACCCGGCAGTTCCGCATGGCTACTTATGTAAACGGTAATGCGGGTGGCGATCTGTTAGAAGTTTGTGCAGGTCTGCTGGAAGACGGCGAAGCACCTGAGACGGCCGTGATACGCGAGGTAGAGGAGGAAACCGGGTACCGGATCACCGGGGTGCAAAAGGTGTGCAGCGCCTACAGTTCGCCCGGCGCTTATACCGAGTTGGTGCACTATTATGTGGCCGACTATGTAGAAGAGCAAAAGGTGGCGGAAGGCGGTGGACTGGCTGAGGAAGGAGAAGAAGTGACCGTGCTGGAAATGTCTTTTGCCGACGCCCTGCCCGGGATTGAAAACGGCAGCATCATTGACGCAAAAACAATTTTATTGCTTTATTACCTGCAGGCAAAACACCTTCTCTGACACCCGGCTGTTTTCATCTGGGAGGGAAGCGACCCGGATAAATCATTGCGGTGTGCAAGGGGCATAACCCGCTTCTTCCACCACAGGTAGCGCAACGGCCTGGTATTTTTGCTGTGCCATAACCATCGCTTCGCGGGAAAAAGCGGCGATCAGTGTTTTCTTTTTACCCAGCAATAAAAAACTTCTCAGACCGGTTTCTTTTAGAAAAAGGCAAATGGCCTTGGTTGTCGGAAAGCATAAGGAATTTTGTTTCATAGCAAGCGAATTCGTTGTCCTAAAGATGCAGTAATTGTGCCACGCTTTTCCCAATTGGCTAAACTTCGTCATTCAAGGAAATGAGCCGGCAGGTGAATACAACGATTGCACCGGGCCAATAGAACCTTCTTCGACGACTAAATTTTCCTGGCAAAACCAATGCAGTCGCACCGGCAACCACCTTAACACAGTTTGTTACTGCTTTATAATTTTAACTGTTGCTGTATCATCTCCGGAAACGAATTGCACTAAATAAAGGCCAGGTGGCAAAGCCGAAAAATCAAGCCGCGAAAGGCGGCTTCCGGCCACCACGCCATATTGCTGCAACAACCGGCTGCCGACCGAAAATACCTGTATCGCCGACCGCTCACCGGCGGCGGGGTGCTGTATGGTCAATGCATTGCGAACAGGATGTGGATAAGCCGAAACTTCCAACGCTTTCCCGCCGGTTATTTGTACAATTTTACTGTACAGTGGCCGGCCACCCTCATCAATTGCCTTCACCCGGAAAAAGCGTTTGTCACCTGTGGCCAGGTACAGGGTATAGTGATTTTTATGAGTGTTGGCTAATTGCCCGATTGGTTCGAAAGAATGCCCATCCATGCTGCCCTCAGCTTCGTACCGCAGAATTTTTTCTTCGCCGGCTACTTTCCAAACCAGCTGCCACTGACTGCCCACCTTTTTAGTCTCTACCGCTACAAAAGCCAACGGCAGGAGCGACTGTGCCCTTGTGCCATTTGTTTTAAATTCATCAAAGCGAATGAACTGTGAGAGCTGCCCGGCCCCTGTGTTGGGAGTCAGCTCGATGCGCAGGCGATACTGCCCGTTGGCCGGAAAGCCCGGCATGTCGGACAGGGAAACGGCGCGGCAGATATCAACAGTGGAGGCGCCGGCGGAGTACGAGGGTACAAACTGACCGAGAAAGATGGTGGTCATTTGGTTATTTAGTGATGATACGTACAATATGGCAGCTTCCACCCGTGCAATCCGTTCGGTTCCGCTTAGCCCAAAGCCAAAGCCAACATAATCAGCCGTTGGTGCCAGCTCAAACACAGGCGTAGAAACGGTATAAAGCCCGGAAGATATCACCTGCCGTTTTTCTAAGAATCCATTGGACCCGTCGGCGGCCAGGGCAAGGTCGCCCGAAAAGCCAGCCATGCTTCCGCTGGTGTTGTCAAAGTTTTCGAGCAGGTCGCCGCAAACGGATTGCGAAGAGGAACGAATGGCAAAAAAAAGCAGGAAAGAAAGCGCCGATGCCTTCACCAAAAGGGAGGATGTTTTCATAAAAGGGTTTTTGTGCGATTGTTAATTTGCCCTTCCTTGCGGCAACTTTTTTTCAAAGCGCTGACAGCTTTGTTTCCGCCGGCCGCACAAAGTTTTGCGGCCAGATGCCATTGTGGAAGTAGGCGTGGTTTGACAAGGACGGATGGAACTGCCGGTTTCACCGGTTGTCCGCTCGATTTTTCAGCAGGTAGGAAGATTTTGAAGGACGGATGCGGCCGAAAGGAGTGGGCCCATACCGCAACACGCAAAGTTGAAAAGGCTTTGCGACAACCGCAATCGTAAAAACCCGCAAGGTTTTCGGGCGCCCGATGCAAGTGACCACAAGTGCCAGGGCAAGGGTGCGGAACAAGGCAAAAAATGGACTCACGGTAAATAACCGGCTCCCTTTTACCGGAGCTGCCGATGCAGAGGCAAATGGGGTAAACTTCCTTATCTTGCCCCTCTGATACGTGGTATTTTACGAGCGGGCAAGGCCTTCATTTTCACCCAACAAATGCCGAAAAACGGAGGTTGCTGCAGGGTCGTTTGCAAAATGCCGAAACAGCCTGGCTAATGCTATTTTTCAAAAAACGCGTTGTTTTTTTCGGACTGCTTTTTCTGTCGTTGCGGGCCGCCGGACAGTATGCGGAGCAATTCAGTTTTACCCACTACGGGCAGGCCGACGGCTTAGCTTCCAACATGGTTAATAATCTTGTGCAGGATAGCACGGGTTTTATCTGGCTTTCTACGAATAACGGCCTGCAGCGGTTCGATGGCAACAAGTTCATCACCTTTCATACAAGGACGGGTAACCCCAACGGACTGCCATCAGACGAAGTGAACTCGCTCTACCAGGACCGGCGGCAACGGCTCTGGGTACAAACGGCCGACAACCGCGTGGGCCATTTCAACACACGAACTTTTGCCTACACCGAAGTCCCCATTCGCCGGCCCTCCTGGGAACGGGTTTATGTAGAGAAAAACTTTATTGAAACCGCCGGGGGAAAGCTGATCCTTCACATCAGAAAAACAGCGCAATTATTTGAATACAACGAAGCGGAAAATGCTTTTCTGCCATCTTCCGCCTTTCCCATCCCAGCCCGGTGGACGGTGAACCATGTGGCGGAAGACCGGCTCGCGGGGAAATATTACCTGGCCAGCGATTCGGGCCTTGCCGTTTTTAATCTTAAAACAGGCCATCTTAATTACAGCCATTCCAATCCCGATAACGAATCACTCGTCAACGCCTTTGTTGGCGAACGTTTCATTCACTACATTTTTATTGACACAAAAAGGCGCCTGTTTTTTGAACAGTGGCCCGAGGCCGAACGGCAGCCGTCGCTGCAGGTTTTTAACCTGAAAACCGGCCATCGGGAGCAGCATAATTTTACAAAAGAATATGGCATCGGGTATCACCAGATCAGGGCCTTGCTGGAACAAAAAAACGGCAAGCTTTGGATTTACGGCCTGCCGTTTCTGGCCGAGTATGTGCACGGCCCGCGGCCGTTGCAGTTTTTAAAGAAAGACTACAACAAAGACAAAGACCTGAAGTTCACACAGGTTTTTTCCATGTATGAAGACCGCCAGCAGAATATCTGGATTTGTACCGACAATGGGATTTATCTTTTTAATCCCGATTCCCAGTTTTTTCACAATTATACCCTTACTACGCCAAAGCGGCTGTCGGTGGAAGGAAAGGCCCAATCGGCACTGCAGCTACCGAATGGTGAAATTTGGATCGGCTACCGCGATCTTGGCCTGCATCGTTACGACCGCTTGGTTCGGCCGCTGCCCCTGCCTCCGGCGCTACAGCCGCTCAACGAAAAACAATCGGTCTGGGACCTGCACCAGCACAGCCGTACCGGCCAGATATGGATGACCCTGCAGGGCGGCAACCTGTTGATCTACGACACGCTTACCCGCCAATCGAAACAGGTCAGCCATCCCGCTTTTGAAAACCGGGCCATCACACAGGTGACCGAAGACCGGCTTGGCAATCTTTGGTTTGGCACACAGGCCGGCAATATTGTCCGCTGGGATTTTTTGCGGGGGGGCAAAGCCGTTGCCGATGGCTTTTCGCTGCACATGCGCACGGGCATTGTAGAAAAATTGTTGACCGACAGCCGAGGGCACATTTGGATTGCCGCCGTGGGGGCGGGGGTGATGGACATTGATCCGGCAACCGGCCGGATTGTCCGCCAGCTTTCCAGGGAAAACAAAGCAGGCTTTCATCTGTGGAATAATCATCCGAAAGACATTCTTCAATACAACGACAGCCTGCTGATTGTTGCATCGGGGGCATTGAACCTGGTGAATATCCACAATTTTAAAATAGAACAGATCAGCAGTGCCAACGGACTGCCCACTAACACGGTGCAAAGTCTGGCCAAAGATGCCGCGGGTATGTTGTGGCTGGGAACGATGAACGGCCTTTGTGTGGCCGATCTGAAAAAATCATCGTTCACTGTTTACAATCAAAAAGACGGCCTTTTGAACGACCAGTTTACCGTAGCCGGCGGGCATGCCCTGCCCGATGGACGGCTTTTGTTTATGGCAGCGGAAAGTTTTTTACTGTTCCATCCCGATGACATCCGCCGCCGCGAACAGGACAGCCGGGTTTTTATCACCGACTTTAAAGTGCTGAATCAATCGCTGCCGCTCGATTCGCTGCTGGCGTTAAAACAAATCATCCTTCGGCATAATAAAACTTATTTGTCTATTGAGTTTAGTGCACTCAATTTCAACAAGCTGAATAAACTCGACTATTATTATCAGCTCGAAGGCCTCGACACCACCTGGCTTAAAAGCAACGACGGCCATCAGGCAGTGTACACGTATTTGCCTCCTGGCCAATATACGTTCAGGCTGAAAACAAGAAGCGTAGGCGGAGCCTGGACAAGCGATGTGGCGCATCTGCGGCTATTGGTACTGCCGCCATTCTATTCAAGGTGGTGGTTCTTCGGCTTGCTGGCGATGGTAGTGAGCACAGTGCTTTACCTCATTTACCGCGAACGCATTCAGCGGCTCATGACCCTGCACAATATACGGTCGGACATTGCCAGTCACCTGCACAAAGACGTGAGCACAACCCTGAACAGCATCAACGTGCTGAGCCAGATTGCCAGAATGAAAGCCGACCGCGACATAGACCGGTCGAAAGAATTAATAGATGAAATCAGTGGCAAAAGCTATAGTATGATGGTGTCTATGGATGAAATTCTTTGGAGCATTGACCCCAGTAATGATACCATGGCAAAGACGCTTCTTCGCCTCAACGAATTTGCCAAAACGCTCGAAACTGCCTACCATACTGCTATTGATCTGGTAGTACATGAAAAGGTAAAAAACCTTCAGCTTGACATGAAGGTGCGCCACGACTTTTTTATTGTTTGCAAAGCAGCCCTGCAACAGATGGCACAATATGCCGGTGGCAGCAGCATTATGGTGGACATTGAACTGGCCCGGTCGAAAGTGATGGTGAAAATGCTGAGAACCGGTATTGAAACCGAAAACAATCCGGGATTGGCCGAATTGAAAAAAAACCTGGAAGAAAAAGCATCCGGCATGCAGGCAAACCTGCATTTTGAAGTTGGCAAACGCGATGTTTCCGTTATTCTTTCCATACCCGTGAAACCCAATTCTGTAGTGCCTTATACCATTTTTGGCCCACGGAAATAGTCGGGCTGGGGCAAAGAGAATACCGCTGAATGGAACGGCCTTGCTGGCCCTACTTTAATGTTTTGCCGGTCGCAGCAGGAAAGTAAATAACCAGGTCCTGTCGGGGAAAAGAGATGTTTGCCGGTTCACCGGGCCTTTTCCGCCCGCCTTTCGGCATTGCCGTTTTAAAGAACAACTACCACCATCCGGCGATTCAAATGCCTGTTGTGGCCGTAATGCGTCATTTTTGAGATAAGCTATTTTAGGCAGACGTGCGATTATGCCCGGCAAAAGGAAGCGTCTCGGTTTGTAGAGCATTGATTTTCCGGTTAATTATAACAACGGGCGTCTTCCGCCTGCACTCAGCAGCCGATCACGGTGTGCTTATTGCATGCGGAAAAAGTTGGAGAGTGAAAACTGCGACTTGCTTTTCGTTGAGGCGCAGGCCGCGGACCAGGACTGACTGAAAGGATGTGGGTTAGGTACATTCGGCACGCAGAAAAAATATTTTCAACTCCGCCGCTTCTTTATTTATTTGCAATTGTTTTCTTTGTGGTCTTATTATCCTGTGCAATTCCCAAAAATTACGGCGTAATTCGGTACTATATGAATTGACAAACACAGGATCAAATATGAGACAACTGCTTTCGGCTATTCTTACTTTAACTGTCATGCTGGCGGTAGAGGCCCAAAAACTGCCTGCCAATTCCAAGATTATTTATTTCGGCGACAGCCAGACTTCCTTTGGTTACAATGCAAGCGGCGTGTCAGTGCAATACCAGAACTATGGTCATGTGGCCTGGGCGAATGCGATGTGCCCGGCGGTGTGGATACCAAAGGGCGGCGTGTTAGCCGTACCAGGGGAAACCACCAACCATATGGTGAACCGACTGGCACCCATTGCCACCTTTGGCGCCCGCCTGATGGTGGTCTTGGGCGGCACAAACGATCCGCTTTACCCTGACACAGATTCGGCTACAACCGTCCGCAACTTACGCCGCATCTACGATGCCGGTATTGCGGCCGGTTTGAAAGTCATCGCCATCACGGTGCTACCGCGTTTTGCGCAGAATGTGTATCCGCCTGAAATAGAGCGCCGCCGGCATTGGATCAATTCCTGGATAAAATCGCAGAGCGATATCGTAGTGGTTGACGCGGAGAATGACCTGCAGGGCCCTGAGCACTTTGAAGACGGCCTGCACTTGTCGCCACTCGGCGCTTATAAGCTGGGAGCAAAAGTAGCGGCCGTCATCAATCCAATGATGGCGCCCTGCATTGTTGGCAGCACCAACGGCCAACTGCTAACGATAGCATCTAACTCCAACCCACTGATGACCGGCACTACCGGCGCTAAAAGCGGCGTGACAGGAACCGTGGCTACCGGCTGGCAATTGGCGGCCCCTTTTGCCGGAGGCGCAACCGTTGTTGGCTCGAAAGAAGTGGATGCAAGCGGAAAAGAAAAACAGATCATCAACATTTCGGGCACTTACAACGGGTCGGCCACAACTACCCAGCGGGTTTCTTTCAACAATTATGCTAGTGCTCCCATTAATTTATCAGCCGGCCAGGTGGTACACGGAATTGCGGAAATAGAGATTCCATCCGCCATAACCAATATCCGGAACATTTACCTCCGCTTCCAGGTATGGACGCCGGGTTTCGGCTCTACCATTGCAGAGGCACATTCCATGTTTCCCACCTCCACCAAACCCTCAAATATGCAGCCGGGCAAGTATGTGTTTCGCACGCCACCGGCCCAGATTGGCGCCGGCACGGTCGGCGAGGTAACAACACAGCTTGTTGTGGAGTTTAATACAGCTACGACACCTTCGCCGGTTTCGCTCGAATTGAAAATCAGTAGCATCGGCATTCGCCAGCTACCGCAGGACGAAGAGCCGGTGCCGTCTCTTACGCCTTCCGGCACGGCCCAAACCTGCACCGGGGTTCCATTACAGCTAAATGCATCGCCGGCATCGGGTTACAGCTACCGGTGGCTGCTGAATGGTTCACCCGTAGCCGACAGCACCCGTTCGTCACTAATGGCAAGCCAGGCAGGCGCTTACCAGGCCGTTGTCACGTCGGCCGGCTGCTCCATTGCCTCCGAGCCAACTATTATTCAGCAGAATGCCTGCGGTGCCACCATCTCGCAGCCGGGTAGCTTGCCGGCATCTTTATGTGCTGGGCAAGCCGTTTCCATACCGTTTACAACATCTGGCGCTTTTGGCGCCGGCAACCAATTCACTGCGCAGCTTTCCGATGCAAACGGATCGTTCAACAGTCCGGTCAACATAGGCTCACTGTCCGTTAGCGGCAGCATCGCTGCCACTATTCCTGTTGGCGCCACCGCCGGTACGGGCTACCGCGTACGGGTGGTAAGCAGCGAGCCAGCCGTTACAGGCCCTACCAGTGCTACGGCTCTCTCCATTCTTGCCAAACCTGTCGCCGGCATTTCGCCGGCAGGGCCAGTCACAATCGCTACCGGCGGCAGCACTACCTTTACTGCTTCGCCAGCCACCGGCGTCATATATCAATGGCTTCGAAATCAAACACCGATCGCCAACGCCACTGCGCAAACGTTTTCTGCTTCCGAGGCAGGTAGCTACCGGGTGGTTGTGACCACGCCAGCCGGGTGTTTCGATACCTCGGTAACAGCGGTGGTAAATGTAGTGGCCTGTTCAGCCCTTCAGGTATCTATCAGCAGTACCGATGCGTCGGTTTTCACTATCAGCGCAAGCGGCGGCACAGCACCTTACCAATATTCACTTGATAATGCCCATTTTCAGTCCGCAGCCGCGTTCCAAAGCCTGGCTACCGGCACTGATTACACCATTTATGTGAGAGATGCCCTTGGCTGTACCGGCCAGAAAAGTTTTAGCCTGCGTAATCCGGCTGATCTGCAGCCACAACTAAGCGGTCCCCTGAAAAGCGTAGTATTTGGCAACCAGAATCTTGGAACGCAGGCTGGCACTGCCGTCATCGTGTTTGATATGATGACACAGCCGAAGCGGATGGACCTATTCTACAACGGGACGCAGCTGGCGACCACCGGTAATGCGGTGAGTGGGAAAGGATGGTTAACGTTTGCCTACAATCCTGTACCGGGTGGGCCTACCCATATCACGGTTCGGATTAGTGGCACCAGCGATGGTGCTGAATGGTGGTACAATCCTCTTCGCCCGGTCGTGAATCCATTGATAGCCACCAGCGCCGCTCAAACGGCCTGCCCGGCCGTTTATGTTTCGACCGGCTTCCCCAACGGTACCACACCCAATACAAGTTTTGTACAAACAATTACACCGGCTACCGCTAATACAAGGCTCCGCGCCGACTTCCGTGCTCTGTTGCTGGGCAATGGCGTGCTGTCGGTATTTGATGGCGAAAATGTCAATGCGCCGCTGCTTGGACAATACACCGGCAATTTGACCAATGTTGCTTACCCTTCACTGATAGCCACAAATCCCACCGGGAAATTGACGTTTCGCTTTGTCTCGGGCGAAACTGGTGGCGACCTCGGTTGGTTGGCCGATCTGTCGTGCGATGCAACCAAACTGCCGCAGACGCTGACCTTTAATGCCATCACCAACAACGTATTTGGTGCCGAGCCTTTCTTACTTTCCGCAACGGCCTCCTCCAACCTGCCTGTGAGTTATGCTGTTGTTTCTGGTCCGGCTACCGTCAACGGAAACCAACTGGCGCTAACCGGCGCCGGAACGGTGACAATAGAGGCGCGACAGCCGGGCAACGCCAGTTATGCCGCTGCTACGCCGGTGCAACGGAGTTTTGCAGTGGCAAAAGCCGCGCAAACCATCAGCTTTGCCAGCCTGCCCGGGAAAACATTTGGTGATGCGCCTTTCAGCGTAGAAGCCACTTCCTCTTCGGCCCTACCGGTCACCTTCCTGGTTGTATCCGGACCGGCCACGCTCAACGGCGCGGTGCTGACCCTGACCGGCGCCGGAACGGTTGTGATAGAGGCCACCCAGGGTGGAAATGCGAACTACGAGGCGGCAACGGCCGTTCAACGCAGCTTCAATGTGGGCAAGGCTGGTCAAACCATCACGTTTGGCGCACTGGCCAACAAAATCGTGACCGATGCGCCCTTTACGCTGGCCGCCACTGCTTCATCGGGTTTGCCGGTTGTTTATTCGGTCGTGTCAGGACCGGGTGCCGTCAGCGGCAACACCGTTACGCTGACAGGTGTTGGGAACGTTGTGATTGCGGCCAGCCATCCTGGCAATAGTAATTACCTGCCAGCCCAGGCCGTGCAGCAAACGTTGGTGGTGACAAAGGCACCGCAAACCATCAGTTTTGCAAACCCGGCAGACAAAATCTTTGGCGATGCCGCGTTCGATCTTTCGGCGTCTGCCAGCTCCGGCCTTGCTGTAAGCTACCGGGTGGTAAGCGGTCCGGCCACCGTTGCTGGATCCACCGTTTCCATCACCGGTGTGGGCACCGTTGTGTTGGAAGCAAGGCAGGACGGCAATGAAATCTACCTTCCCGCCACTTTGGTTCAACGCAGCTTCGCTGTTGCCAGAGCCAGCCAGTCAATAACCTTTGGCACCTTGCCGCCGAAAACTTTTGGTGACCCTGTTTTTGCCCTACCGGCCACTGCCAGTTCCGGGCTGCCCGTTAGCTTTAGTGTAGTGAGCGGGCCGGCCGCGCTCAGTGGATCGAACCTAATGATTACCGGTGCCGGCACCGTTACCATTGAGGCAAGGCAAACAGGAAATGAAAATTTTTCCCCTGCCACTGCCATCACCAGAGAACTGATAGTTGCCAAATCCGGCCAAACGATCAATTTCACGGCCATACCAGATAAAATTTCGACCGACGGCCCCTTTGCGCTGCAAGCAACAGCGACATCAAACCTGCCGGTGGCCTTCCGTATTCTGTCAGGACCGGCAACACTCAGCGACGCCACCGTAACAATCACCGGCCTTGGCGAAGTGATGGTGGAGGCAAGTCAGGACGGCAACGCCAACTACCTGCCGGCTGCGGCTTTTGTCAGGAGTTTTGTCGTATCGGCCGCACCAAAACAATCGCAGCACATCACCTTCCCGACGATTGGTAGCAAAACATTCGGCGATGGGGCTTTCAGCCTTGAGGCCACGGCATCGTCCGGCCTGGCGGTGAGCTACCAGGTATTGTCGGGGCCAGCCACCGTCAATGGGAACGTGGTCACCATCACCGGTGCCGGCAATATCACCATCGAGGCCACACAAGGCGGAAACGAAACCTTCAACCAGGCACCGCCGGTGAGCCAGCAATTTGTGGTCGCCAAAGCCACCCAAAGCATCAATTTTGGAACTCTTGCCGACAAAACATTCGGCGAGACGAATGTTGATCTTTTAGCGACGGCAACCTCGGGCCTACCGGTAAATTATGCCGTCGTTTCCGGACCCGCCTCGGTTAATGGCAGTACGGTGACCATCCTTGGTAGCGGAACCATCGTAATTGAAGCAACGCAAACCGGGTCTGATAACTATGCAGCTGCTACGGCGGTGCAACGGAGTTTTGCAGTGGCAAAAGCCGCGCAAACCATCAGCTTTGCCAGCCTGCCCGGGAAAACATTTGGTGATGCGCCTTTCAGCGTAGAAGCCACTTCCTCTTCGGCCCTACCGGTCACCTTCCTGGTTGTATCCGGACCGGCCACGCTCAACGGCGCGGTGCTGACCCTGACCGGCGCCGGCACGGTTGTGTTAGAAGCCAGCCAGGGTGGAAATGCAAACTACGAGGCGGCAACGGCCGTTCAACGCAGCTTCAATGTGGGCAAGGCGGGTCAAACCATCACATTTGGCGCACTGGCCAACAAAATCGTAACCGATGCGCCCTTTACCCTCCAAGCCACCGCTTCATCAGGCTTACTAGTTGTTTATTCGGTCGTGACTGGACCGGCGGTATTAAATGGTTATACAGTGACGGTCACCGGCACCGGTGTTGTTACAATAGAGGCGGTCCAGGAGGGTAATACCGATTACCTGGCCGCGCCAACGGTCAGCCGAAGCTTTACCGTGTCGAATGCGCCCGGGCAATCGCAGCACATCACCTTCCCAACAATTGGCAGCAAAACATTCGGCGATGGGGCTTTCAGCCTTGAGGCCACGGCATCGTCCGGCC
>CBDUBQ010000037.1:0-65473 GCA_965365435.1 uncultured Flavisolibacter sp. | reverse complement strand
AGTGTTCGTACCATTCTTTTTGCGAGCCGGGACGGATAAAAAACTGCATTTCCATTTGCTCAAATTCCCGCATGCGGAAAATAAACTGGCGGGCCACAATCTCGTTGCGAAAAGCCTTTCCGATTTGCGCAATGCCAAACGGGATCTTCATGCGTCCGGTCTTTTGCACGTTGAGAAAGTTGACAAATATACCCTGCGCCGTTTCGGGGCGGAGATAGATGGTATTGGCTTCGTTATCTTCGGTAGAAACAGCGCCAAATTCGGTGGAGAACATGAGGTTGAACTGCCGCACGTCGGTCCAGTTAGCCGTGCCGCTGATGGGGCACACAATCTTGTTCTTTTCAATCAGCCCTTTCAGTCCTGTAAAATCATCGGCCGCCAGCAAGGCATCCATTTCGTTCTGCAATCCATCTGCGGCATCGGCTTGTCCCTGCTCTTTCAGTTCGGCCACTTTCGCTTCTATGATATGATCAACCCGATAACGCTTTTTGCTGTCTTTGTTGTCAATCATCGGATCGCTGAAATTATCCACATGGCCGCTGGCCTTCCAGGTAGTGGGATGCATAAAGATGGCGGCATCAATGCCCACGATGTTTTCATTCATCTGCACCATGCTTTTCCACCACAAGTCTTTGATATTTTTTTTCAGCTCGCTGCCCCATTGGCCGTAGTCATACACGGCGCCGAGGCCATCGTATATTTCGCTCGAAGGAAAAATAAAGCCATATTCTTTGCAATGCGAAATGATTGCCTGAAACCGGTTGTTATCTGTTGCCATAAGGCTGCAAATATAATCCCCCTGTCTGCCTAAAGGGGAGACTTAGGCAGTACAGGTTGACATTTTTTCGATTTTTCACGATAGTGGAGTTCCGGAAATACGATACCAGTTCTTTCTTGCCACCCGCAAAAAAATGCCCCAAGCAGTCAATCTGCTCAGGGCAAAATCCGTATCGTTGACAGGCAAGGGCTGTGCGTCTGCTGTTCCCCTCCTTTAAGGGGATTAGGGGAGGCCGTTGCCGGTGCCAGCAAGCCCCCTTCAGGGGGTTTGGGGATTTCGGATCAAAAACGGGCCTATTCGCTGCTCTTTCCTTTTTCTTTATACGACTTCTCGGCGTCTTGTGCTTTTTTAAAGTCAAGCACTACCCCGTTGATGCAATAGCGCAGTCCGGTTGGCGGCGGACCATCTTCGAACACATGGCCCAGATGCGATTTGCAACGGCCGCACATGACCTCGGTGCGTTCCATGCCATGGCTTTTATCGGGCTGGTAAATGATAGAGCCTTTGCTGACGGGTTGGTAAAAGGAAGGCCAGCCACAACCGCTTTCAAATTTGGTATCGCTGACAAAAAGCGCATTGCCACAGACGGCGCAATAGTAAGTGCCTTTGTCTTTGATGCTTTCGAGGGGTGAGCTCCAGGGGCGCTCGGTGCCCTTTTGCCGGGCTACCTGGTAAATATCGGCCGGCAGTATTTTTTTCCATTCTTCATCGCCCATGCTCACTTTCGTACTGTCGGTATGCGAATACACCGGGTTGTTTTTCTTTCCCTCCATCGTGGTAGTTTTTGCTGATTGCGAGTAGGTGCAGAACTGCAGGAAAAAAGCCAACGGCACCAACAAGACGAAATGTTTCATGCTTAAAGTTACGTATAGCGGGCCGGAATGGTTTTAAAAGGAAACGTGAAAGGTGGGCTATGCGCTTTGAGCCGTGGGCCGAGAGTCTATTGCAATTTCCGGTTATCTATAAGATAGTCAACTTCTTCATCTAACTAAGGTCAAAACAGAAAACTAAACCGCCGTATATTGAACCCGGATGAACCAGTAACAAAAAAGAGCTTACGGCTACCAGGTAAAATCTAAAGGCTCATGGCTCACCGCTCACGGCTCTCAAAGCCTCTTTTCCCCTATATTTGTCACTAAAGGTTAGTAAGCAACATGTTTAATTTGATCCTCTTTGGCCCTCCGGGCAGCGGAAAAGGTACGCAGTCGGAAAAAATTGTGGAGCGTTTTGGGCTGATTCATTTATCAACAGGAAACCTGCTGCGGCAGGAGATCAGTGAAAAAACACCCCTGGGTTTAGAAGCAAAAAATTTTATAGACAAAGGCCAGTTGGTACCCGACGAGGTGGTGATTGGCATGATTGATACCTGCCTGGAAAGCCATCCCGATGCAAAAGGTTTCCTGTTCGACGGTTTTCCCCGCACCATCGCCCAGGCCGAAGCACTGGATAAATTGCTGTCGCTAAAAAAAACAAGCATCACCAAGGTGCTGGCGCTGGAAGTGTCGGAAGACGAACTGGTGCGCCGCCTGCTGGAACGGGGCAAAACTTCGGGCCGCACCGACGATAGCGATGAGGCTGTTATCCGCAAACGCTTTTCGGTGTACAAGGCCGAAACCGAACCGGTGGCGCAGCACTACCATCAGCAGCATAAGCTGGAGCGTATTGCCGGCGAAGGGTCAGTGGATGACATCTTTCAAAAACTCAGCGAGCATATTGAAAAAAAAAAGGTTGAGGTGGGCACCAGCGCCTAACTTTTTTTTGAACGAATAATTGGTTAACCCCGGTCGAGTTTTTGGCCGGTTTTTTTTTGTTTGGTGCCTGTGAGGGGCCTACCGGTCAATGGTGGCAACATCCCCTGTTTGCGCACCCACAATTTTCGTCGGAATGTGGCCGGTCCGACCTGGAAGTTTCGTTCTTCAAAATTTTCAGACAATGACCCAAAAGCGGATGACGATTTCTGTCGGGCATTTTCCAAGTTTCGGGTTAACAGGGCTGTTCAATACCAGCAACAAACTGATTCACCAATCGCCAAGCGTTTATCGGTTGGGTTGCCGGCTACTTGTACAATTGCCGATTGATGACAATCCCTACCAAGAGAACATCCGGGAGTCTGTCCCTGCAGATTTCAGATCCGAACCGTTTACCCGCCGATAGCGTTATAAAAAAATTGCCACCTCCAAAAGGAAGTGGCAATTAAGAATTAACCCGAATCGGTTACTTTATATCTTCTGGTTTTAAACCGCTGTTCACCTTCACCTCATCGAACTTGATATCGAGCTTCATCATACCTAAATCATTCAGTATCCGTGTTGGCATCAGCAAGCCGCCTACCGGTTTGTAATCGCTCAGTGTAACGTTTACGTTGACCGTGCCCATCGGGCTTTCCTGCGTCATGCTCTTTTTTACCAGCAGGCCGCTGGCCACATCGTAATAGTTGGTGTACTCGCGGCCGGCCGGCGATTTTACGGCCAGCACATAGGCATCTTTTCCTTCCACCTGTTCAATGCCTTTCAGGCTTAGCTGGTAGCCTTTGTTATTCAGAATGTATTGTTCCGACACCACGGCGGCACTCTCCAGCATTTCTTCTTTATCTTTTTCCTCCACCGGCAGGGTTTGCCCCTGTGCGGTAGCCGAAAACTTACCGTCCTTCATCAGCTTTTTCTGCAGCACCATGCCCTGCATGCTTGTTTCCTGCACGTAGGCCGACGGAACAATGTTCTTTTGCGTAATGGTCACATCGCGGCCCATCACACTGGCTTTACCGGTCATTTGCACGTCCTTTACAGCCGCAATAGCCGCCGCGCCACCATAAGCCTGAACGGCTTTCTCCAACACGGTTTGGGGCGTTACCGAAGGATCAGCATTTTTTACTGCAGGCGGCGTCACTTCCTGTCCATATACGTTGTAATATTTTACCTCGCCATATTTCTCCAGGCCTTTCGCCACTTCTTTGGCATTGCCCACAATAACAATGTACATATTGCCGGGCTGCACATATTTGTTGGCCACTGCCTGCACCGACTGCGGTGTGACGGCCGCCAGGTTTTTCAGGTAATTCTGGTAATAATCGGCCGGCAGGTTGTAGCGGGCAATGTTGAGGGCAAAGTTGGCAATGGTAGAAGGGCTTTCCAGCGAACGGGCAAAAGAACCACTGAGGTAGCTTTTCATCGGGTCCACATCCTTCCCCGTCAGCGCCTCGGTGCGAAGGCGGTTGAACTCGTACAGGAACTGGCCGATGGCACTGTCGGTTTTTTCGTTGCGCACCGCAGCCTCGGCGGTGAAAGAACCCATCAGGCGATCGTCTCTCAGGCTGGAATAAGCACCGTAAGTAAAACCGTACTTCTCCCGCAGGTTCATAAATAACCGGCTGGTGGAGCCAGCACCCAGGATATTGTTCATCACCGAGGCGGCGATGACATCCGGTGCTCCGGGTTTCAACACCACCGGCGAGGCAAACGTAATAACGCTTTGCACACTCGACGGACGGTCCACCAGGGCGATATAAGTTTTTGCCGGCGCCCTGGGTGTATTATACTCTTGCTTTGGAACATCGCCCCGCTTCCAGGCACTGAAATGCTGCGTAGCCATGATCTTTGCTTCGGCCGGCGTAATGTCACCAACAAACACCAGGAAAGCGTTGTTAGGCTTCCACCAGGTGTTGAAGAAGGCCCGAATGTCTTCGACCTTCACATTGCTCACGGTTTCTTCGGTTTCGATATCGCCATACGGATGGCCTTTGCCATACATAAGCCGGTTGACCACATTACCGGCAATGGCATCGGGGCTTTCTTTAGCAGCCTGCAGGCCAGAGAGCGTTTGCTTACGGATTTTTTCCAGTTCGGCCGCGGGGTAGGCCGGACGCAACACCACATCGCTGAACAGCGCCATCACTTTTGAAAAATTCGACTTTAGCGATGACGCCGATGCGCCAAAAGCGGAAGTGCTGATGGTGCCGCCCAGGAAATCCACCGCACCGTCCAGTTGCTCTTTTGTCATTTTTGTAGTGCCCCGGCGCAGCAGTTGCCCGCCCATGCTGGTAAGGCCGGCTTTATCGCCTTCTACAATGCCGTCCATATTGAACGACAACGTGGCGGCTACCCTTGGCAGCTTGCTGTTTTGCACCACAAAAACTTTCAGTCCGTTGGGCAGCACAAATTCGGCCGGCTTGCTGATCTTTATTTGCGGCGCAGGGTCGGGCTGCGGCGCCTTGCTTCTGTCCACCTGGGCCATGGCCAACACCGGCAGCAGGCTTAAAAAATATATGAATGCTTTTTTCATGTTTGTTTGAAGTTTGTTTGATTATCATTAGCGGCTGCTTACTGGAAACAAGTTTATACCGCCACTTTCTCAATCCCTGTTTTCACTTTTCACGTCTTAGAACGCCCCGTCTTTTTTGCCCTTGGGCACATAGTTCAGCGTTACGCGGTTGTCTTTGTTCAGGTATTTTTTCGCCACGTTCATCAGGTCTTGGCGGGTTACTTTTTTATAGCGTTCCAGTTCGGTGTTGATCAAATTAGCATCGCCAAAATACACTTCGTAGTTGGCCAGGCTTTCGGCAATACCCGCCATGGTAGCGTTGCTGCTCACAAAGCCGGTTTCAATCTGGTTGCGAATTTTCTGAAACTCCGTTTCGGAAACCGGCGTTGTCTTCAGGTTGTTCACCACGCTGTCCATGGCGTTTTCCAACTTGTCGGGTTGAACGCCCATGTTGGCAATTCCGTAAGCAATGAATAAACCGGCATCTTCGTTGAAAAGCGGAATGTGGCCAGCCTGCACCGCCAGTTGCTTTTGGTCCACCAGGGTTTTGTTCATACGGCTCGAAGGGCCGCCGGAAAGGAGTGTGCCCAGCATGCTGAAGGCATAATATTCATCACTGCCCTGCCTGGGTGCCCGGTAAGCCTGGATCACCGCCGGCAGTTGAATATTGTCTTCCACGGTGGCCCGCACCTCGCTGCCCAGTGGCTTCTCGGTTACGTTCGGGCGGGGAATAGGACGGGTGCCGCGGGGAATAGGAGCAAAATAATCCTGCACCAGCTTTTTCGTTTCGGCTATATCAAAATCGCCGGCAATAGACAGCACGGCGTTGTTGGGCACATAAAATGTTTTGTAGAAGTCAATGAACTCTTCCAGCTTCGCGGCATTCAGGTGCGCCATGCTACCGATAGGCGCCCAGCGATACGGATGGTCTTTGAAGGCATTTTTCAGCACTTCGGTAAAGATGGAGCCGTAGGGTTGGTTGTCCACACGCATCCGCTTTTCTTCCTTCACCACTTCGCGTTGGGTATTTACACCCACCTGGTCAATTTTAGCGTGCAGCATGCGTTCGCTTTCCAGCCACAAACCCAGCTTTAGCTGGTTGCTGGGAAGCAACTCGTAATAAAAGGTTCTGTCCTGCGAGGTGTTGGCGTTCAGGTTGCCGCCGGCGTCGTTCACATATTTCATAAACTCGCCCCGCTTGATATTTTCGGAACCTTCGAACAGCAAATGCTCAAAGAAGTGAGCAAAGCCGGTGCGGGCCGTGTCTTCGTTCTTCGATCCTACATGGTAAAGGGTGGTAACCGCTACCACTGGCGCCGACCGGTCCTGGTGCAGGATTACCTTGAGGCCATTGGGCAGGGTGTATTTTTCAAATGTGATTTTGCGGGCCTGCTGCGCAAAGGCCGCAGTGCTCAGAAGCACTCCCGCCGAAAGAAAAAGAAGCCAGTTCTTCATGCCGATTATTTTTTGGTGACGCAATATCAGTTAAGAAAGGGAAAATGGAGGAAGGGTTGCACTGGTATTTAACCAAAGCAGCATTAGCCGGGACAAACGGCAGCTTTACCCATACGAAAGAAATAGATGCGGACAGTTTAACAATTAAAAATGGCGCAGGTAAGCGTCCGGATTGTCCAGAAAGGTTTTGGTGACCCGGTAGTGATCGGTTTCGGTAAAGGCCACTTTTTCCATTTCGGTGTCGGTGATCTGGTACAACAAAGCCCCGGGTATGCCCATCAGTATGGGCGAATGGGTGGCGAGAATAAACTGCGCCAGACCGCCTTTTATGATCTCCAGAATCATGGCCATAAGCGAAAGCTGTTTCAGGGGCGACAAGGCCGCCTCCGGTTCGTCGAGCAGGAAAAGGCCGCGGTTGCCAATGCGGGTTTGCAGAATTTTAAGGTAGGCCTCGCCATGCGAATAGGCCTGCATATCGTCGCCGTAGTCTTTACGGGTGCGGTGCAGGGTGTAGTTCATGCTGTCGCTCATTTGCCGGATGATGCTGTCGTCCACCTGGCCCTTCAGCTCCTGCAGTTGTGCCTGCAGTTTTTGGTTCTCTCTCTCAATGCTGTTGATAAAATCGCTGAAATCCTCTGCCCGGAAAAAAAAGCCTTTTTCGATCTGGCGGCGCCAGCCCAGGTCCAAAAAAGGCTTGATGAGCCTTGCCGCATCAAAGCCATGGTGCGAAGCAATATACCCGCCAATCAGCGGCAGGTTCACCTTCAGCGCAAGGCTTTCGAGCAGGGTTGATTTGCCGCAGCCGTTGTCGCCCGCAAAAATCACCACCGGGCTGCCCAGGTCAATTTCCCGGGCAAACTTTACGGCTGGTATGTTAAATGGAAACGGCGCATTCTTCGTGGTATTTATTGAAAACGACTTGAGCAAAGACATCGGCGGGGTTTTAGGAAAGTTCACGAGTTTACAAGTTCACAAGTTCACTAGTTCCGGAGTTCAGGCGTTTAAAAGTTTTGGTAACGGGAAGTCTGTATTGGCGCATGGAAATTACGCCTGGAGAAACGATTGGCCAATCACCCCCGCCGTCCCACAGTCTGCGTCCGCAAACCACAAACCACCAACCACAAACTCCTTAACCCCAAACCCCAAACCCCAAACTCCAAACCTTCTATCTTTGCCCGCATGGAAGCATTGATGGAGCAAATAGCTACCTATCGCAAAGAAATTGAAGGCTACGAAATTGCCAGCCCACAGCAGTTGGAAGAATACCGCATTAAATTTTTAGGCACCAAGGGCATTTTAAAATCGCTGTTTGGCGAAATGAAAAATGTGCCGGCCGACCGAAAGAAGGAAGCCGGGCAGGTGCTCAACGAGTTCAAGCAACTGGCCGAAGCCAAATACGAGGAGGCCAGGCAATTGGCAAACGGCCATGAACAGCAGGCAAAAGCAGCGATTGATGTCAGCCTCCCCGGCGATGCCGTTGAGATGGGCGCCCGCCACCCGATCACCTTAATGCGAAACCGCATGGTGTCCATCTTTCAACGCCTTGGCTTTTCGGTGGCCGACGGACCGGAAATTGAAGACGACTGGCACAATTTTACGGCCCTGAACCTGCCCGAAAACCATCCGGCCCGCGACATGCAGGACACGTTTTACATTCACCAAAACCCCGACTGGCTGCTGCGCACACATACCAGTAATATCCAGATCCGGGAAATGAAAAAAGGCGTGCTGCCCATCCGCATCGTGTGCCCGGGCCGGGTCTATCGCAACGAAACCATCTCGGCCCGCTCCCACTGCTTTTTTCACCAGATAGAGGGCTTGTATATTGACGAAAATGTGTCCTTCGCCGACCTGAAGCAAACGTTGTATTTTTTTGTAAAGGAAATGTTTGGCAAAGACGTAAAGGTGCGTTTTCGTCCTTCGTATTTTCCGTTCACCGAGCCCAGTGCCGAAATGGATGTAAGTTGTTTTATCTGCGGCGGCAAAGGCTGCCGCATCTGCAAGCAATCGGGCTGGGTAGAAATTTTGGGTTGCGGCATGGTGCATCCCTCCGTGCTCGAAAACTGCGGCATTGACTCCAACAAATACACCGGTTTTGCCTTTGGCATGGGCATTGAGCGGCCGGCGCTGCTGATGTACGATGTAAATGATATACGCCTGTTCAGCGAGAACGATATCCGGTTTCTACGGCAGTTTACCGGAGCAGTATAAACGGAACGGCCCTTTGTTTTGTAAGAATACTTCTACAGCTCCGGTTTGTCTTCAGATCGGGGCTTTTCTTTTGTTGCCGGCGACAGGAGATCAATTTAGCGTCTGTTGCGACGCTCCATTCAGGGTTCAGTAATTCTACTGGGCTTAGAAAACCCACCCCGGTGTTTTAAACAAAAAGCTTTCCGAATTGCGCCCCTCCAGGGAGGGGATGCATCCCCTGTGAGACTTGTTTCCACACAGAAAAAACGACGCAACAAAAAAGAGAAATACAATGCTCTCCGGCCTTCAATCGCATCCCCTCCCTGGAGGGGCGATCTAAAGTATGGCTGCACTAAAGGACATTGGGGTAGGTTTTGTAGGCCGCCGTATTTCGCCCATTCAGGCATTTTTTAACTATTGGGAAGTAAACGTTGATGTTGATAGGCGAGGGCTGTACGGCAGCAAGCCCCCTTCAGGGGGTTGGGGGTTCACCACCGCTCCTCACCCGACTCTCTTTCCGATGGCCGAAACGTTTCTTTTGTCGCCCTCTTCTCCTGTATTCGTTCAATCAGCAAATCCGCCATCAACTCACCGGCATCGCATTCAGGATGCGCTTTCAAGACTTCCTTCACTTTTTTCTCCGGCACATCCACCCGGTAAAGCAACTGCACCAGCGCCGAAAAATCGTTCAGGAGTAACTCGTTCAGGTATTGCGACAGCGCCTGCTTTGTGTGTTGCAGTTTATCCACTGGTTGACCTGCGTACGAATCGTTCAAAAGCGCAAAAACATCCATCCCTGCAAGGTAAACCTTCTTATCCCGGCTATAAGCCGCTAATCCAGAAAACGGTTACTCATCTACGATAACCCTCGTAAAATTGGCGCCTCTAACCAGAAACTGCACATGACGAAAATTTACGCACTTGGCATTTTGCTGATGATCCTTACCAGCAACAGCTTTGCCCAGGGAAGCATTAAAGGAAAACTGGTGGACAGCTCGGGAAAAAATCCTTTGGGTTTAGCCACCATTACCTTGTTTAAAGCCGCCGATACGGCGCTCATAACCTATCGCCTCAGCAATCCCGAAGGTGAGTTCCGCGTACCCGGCCTGCCGCTCAACATCGAATGCCGCATGGTGGTGACTTACTCGGGATTTGAGGCCTTTCGCAGGGAGTTTACCCTGAAAACGGAAGAGCCAATGGACATGGGAAACCTGTCTTTGATGCCCACTTCTAAATCGCTTGACGAAATCATCATCATGGCCGAACGGCCACCCGTCACCGTACGGCAGGACACCATCGAGTTTAACGCTGCTTCGTTTAAAACACTGCCAACCTCGTTGGTAGAAGACCTGCTGCGCAAGCTGCCCGGTGTGCAGGTGGACCGCGAAGGCAACATCACCGCCAACGGCCGCCGCGTAAACCGTATTATGGTGGATGGCAAAGCATTTTTTGGCGACGACCCAAAAATGGCCACCCGCAACCTGCCGGCCAACGTGATAGAGAAAGTACAGGTAACAGAAGACAAAGACGAAGCGGCCCGCAACAGTGATGGCGACCTGTCGAACGTAGGGCAGGTGATTAACCTGACACTGAAGAAAGGGGTGAAAAAAGGCTGGTTTGGCAAGCTCTATGCCGGTGCTGGTACAAAGGACCGTTACGAAGCGGGCGGCATTGCCAACATCTATCGCGACACGATGCAACTGAGTGTCATTGGCTTTAGCAATAACCTTAATCGCAGCGGGTTTTCGTTCAAAGAAATACAGGACGTCGGTGGCTTTAACCGCAGCGGTTTCAATTCGGTGATGATCAGCAACCGCGGCGGACAAACCGGCTTTGCCATCAACGGCATTTCGTTCGGCGGCCTCGACCAGGGCATTGCCCGCACCACCGGTGGCGGCTTCAACCTTAACCATGCGCCCAACAAAAAGAATTCCCTGTTCCTGCAATATTTCTTTGGCAATACCCGCGGCCAGGTGGACCAACTTACTAATGTGCAGCAGTTCTTTAACGATACGTCGGTGAACACACTGACAACCACGCTCACAAACCGGCTGGCCAATACGCACAACGTGGGCGCCGGCGCCAACCTGAAGCCCGATACGTTAACGGACGTCAATTTCCGTTCGGGCTTTTCGTACTCGACCAACGCCGATGACATTGCGGCCCGCATCAATGTTACCAACAACAAGCTTGGCCAACTGAGCACCGGGGCCGGGTCGCAACTGAACAAAATCTTTAACAGCAATTACAATCACAACCTGTTTCTCACACGGCGCTTTCGTGGCAAAAAAGGCCGTACTCTCAACCTTTCGCATTTCTTGAACTTCACCAGCAGCCTGCAGCGCTATATCACCGAAGCGCTGAACGAATATTTTTATCCCTTCCCTTACGATAGGGATTTTGCGCAATTGCGGAGGCAGGATGTGCCGGCCCTGTCTGTTAATACGAATTTGAACTTCAGCGAACCGCTGTCGAAAAAGCTCACGCTGCGTTTCAACAACCAATACCAGTTTATCAACGACCGGCAGCACATTGCCATTTTTAACCAGGATGGCAACGCCAGGTACGAACTGCAGGACCTGGCGCAGGCAAGAGGTTTTGAGCGCAACCAGCACCGGGTAAATTCGTATATCGGCCTTTCGTATAAAATCAGTCAGGCAACACTTTCGGCCGGCGTAAATGGCTTATGGCAGAGCATCCACAACAACTTTAAAAACATATCCTCGCCGGTCAATACAACGTTGTTCCACTTGTTGCCGTCCGTTAATTTTAACTGGAAGCAGTTGTCGGCGCAGATCAACCAGAGCGTGTCGGCGCCTTCCATCAACAACCTCACCCCGTTGCCCGACAGTACCAATCCGTTTTTTATCCGGTATGGCAATCCTAACCTGAAGCCGGCCAAACGGACGTCGCTGTATGTAAACAATTTTGTGTTTTTGCAGGGCAGCGGCACTTCGTTCAACTTTTTCGCCAATGGCAGCTTTACCGACGACGATGTGGTGCTGAAAAAAACCGTGGCCAAAAACGGTGTGCAAACCACGATGCCGGTAAATGCCAGCGGTACGGTGAACTTTTACGGCAGCGTGGGTTTTGGAAAAGAATTCAAGCGCAACCAGAAATTCATCTTTTCCTTCCGCTTTTCGCCTTACGTCAACTTCGACCGGCGCAAGCTGATCGTGAACGACAACGTTAGCACCGCCACCAATTTTCAGGTGGGCCCCAACCTTAATCTCAGCTTCAACTGGGACGATAAGGTGGAAATGCGGCCGGCCTACAGTCCCGGTATCAGCCGCACTACCTACACCGATCCCAGTTTCCAGAATCTGAAAGTGCTGACGCATTACCTGGAGAACGAGCTGATTGTGCGCCTGCCGAAAAAGCTGGTGTGGGAAACCAACATCGCCTACCGTTACAACAGCGAAGTAGCGCCGGGTTTGCCCAAAGAGAACCTGCTGTGGAATGCCGCTGTTACACTGCTGATGATGAAGGGCGATGTGGGCATGCTGAAGCTGAGTGTGTTTGATATCCTTAACCGCAACAACGGCTTTTACCGCTTTACCCGCGAAAACCAAATCACCGACCAGCGCACCAATGTGCTGCAGCGCTATGGTGCTCTCACGTTCACCTACAATATCCGCAACATGGGCGCACCAAAGAAAGTGGGCGGCAAGGACAGGTTCTTTTTGTTTTAATACCCACGGAACCCCACCTATACTCCCCGCTCCCTGAAGGGGGCCCGGGTGCAACACGCTGGAACATTGCCCACAATTCATACGCGACCTTCTGTAGGGACCCGCCGGCAGCGTGTCCCTACTTATTATAAACAAAAGGCTTTGATATTGATTTATGCAAAGCCGCAAAATCTTTTTTTTACCAGGCTGAGTTACTACTATCATCGTCTGTTGCGTCGCACTCTTTTACGGTTGGTATTGCTATTGAGCAAGACAATAAAACCTTCTTTACTTATTCCGTTCGGTATTCTAAAAACAGTAAATGGACAGGCTCCTGCCGGAGCCATATTCCTCTTGCCTGTGGACTTTCCATAAACACGGCGCTTCTCGTGGAGCGAAAACTTCCAACCGTCCATTCCGGCTTACTGAAAACGGTATAAAACGCCGTTGCCGGCATGATAGCAGATAAAAATAGCAGTGCCAACGACCTAAGTTCCCCCACCGGCAGACAGGGGGCCGGTCTGCCCTTCAGAGCGGCGGGGGCTTCAGAACTTTTCCGTCACGCCCAAACTGAACAAAGCAAAATCATATTTCGCAGGGTCATTTGCATCCAGCGTTTTCAGTTGCTCCGTCAGCTCAAGCGCCGTCAGCCAGTCGGTTTGTTTGCGGGTAATCAATTCAAATTGCCTTCCCACTCTCGCCACGTGCAAATCAATTGGACAAACCAATTGCGCCGGTGAAATGTTTTGCCAGAGGCCAAAGTCCACGCCGCCGTTGTCGCGCCGCACCATCCAGCGCAAAAACATGCACAGCCTTTTGCAAGTAGATCCGCGAGCCGGCGTGGCAATGTGTTTACGGGTGCGGTGTGGCGCTTCTTCCAGCGAAAAAAAATAGCGTTCGAAGCCGGCCAGTGCGTTCTCAATGTTTTTATCACCGGTTTTCATCCATTGCGTAAAGGCCGTTTCCAGCGTGGCAAACCGCGAATAATGATGGTGGAGAAAGTCAATAAAATAAAGCAGGTCGGTGGTATTGAAGGTTCGATGTTTAAAGGTCAGCAGGCGGCGCAATCCGGCTTCGTCGGGCTGCAGGCAAAATTGGTGCGGGGCATTGTCCATCAGTTGCATCAGCTCCGTTGTTTTGCCAATGATGGTCGTGCGGTTTCCCCAGGCAAAAATGGCGGCAAAGAAAGCCGCAATTTCAATGTCCTGCTGTTTGCTAAAGCGGTGCGGCACCGATACAGGATCATGCGGAATAAACGAAGGCCGATTGTACTCCGCCACTTTTTTTTCCAAAAACACTTTCATCTTTTCATCCACCGGGCAAAGCTAAACAAAGGTTGGGCTGGCGACACGGCCAAAGCCGGACACCAGCCCTGCCAGCCTCAAATTTTGTCTGCGCCGGTCGGCTAAGCATACCAAAAACGAAAATGAAAAGGAAAGCCTGCTCCGCAGCAGAAAGCTGGTTGATGGTTATTGAATAAAAGGAAGGAAACCAAGGATTTTTTCGGCGTACCAGGTGGGCTCTTCCTGAAACGGCGCATGGCCGCCTTCGTAATGCACCACTGTTTGGTTGGGGAAGCGGAACGATTGATAATGATCGGTTCCGATGGCGTAATCGGTAGCACCCGTCATGACAAATACAGGGCAGTTGATGGTGGCCGATTGCGGCGTGTAATCCTGCCAGTAAGCCGGCACGTTCCAGCATTGCGTGGCAAAATCGCGGTTGAATTTGCCGGCCGAAAGTGTAACGGAATCGTTGCGTTTTTTCTCGGCTGCATTGCGGTACATCAGCTTGTACCAGATGTCCTTTTCGCTCAGTTTTTCGTGCACCTTCCACACCCGTTCGTTCAGCGGCAGGGCGGCATTGCGGAAAGCCGTTTGGTCTTTTATGTCCAGCTCCCGAAGGCCAAATTCGAGGTGGCTGGTCATAGCGGCCTGCATGTTCAGCGTGCAGTTGATATACAGCAGCGCCGTAAGATGCTGCGGATAAGCCAGCGCATAATTGGTCATCAGAATGCCACCGAAAGAGTGGCCCATCACCGCCCATTTTTCAATGCGCAGGTGCCGCCGGATTTCTTCCATGTCTTTCAGCATTCGCGGCAGGCTGTAGTCGCGGTTTTGCGCAGAGTCCGACCGTCCGCTGCCGCGCTGATCGAAGTAGATCATCTGCAGCTTTTTTTCAATGACGGCAGCCCCGGGCATGGCTTCGTAATACCAGGCATTGGAACCAGGGCCGCCATGTACAAAAAGGCAGGGTTTACCTTCGCCGGCAATCCTTACATAAAGTTTTACGCTATCGGAAGTGGTGAAGTAAAATTGTTTGTCGCCGGCAACGGCCTGTTGAAAAAACAAGGTGAAAAGGAGCAAGACAACTGTTTTCATTTCATTCCATTTAATGCCGCAAAATAACGGTGAAAACAGGCGGTGATCAAAGCTGTCCGGATGAATAACGGAAGCCGGCGGGTGAATGCCGTAAGACGGCCCGGTAGGCGGCGGCAATATGAGGAACAATGCCTTCAACGGCTCAATTGGCCGCCCACTTCAAAAGCTGTCAACACAGAGCTCCGGGGCCAGGCAGTGTTGTGCATTTCTTGTTTTCTGCGTATCCCTAAGTTTTCCTATTCAGCACTACTGCATTTGAAACCGCAGCAGCTTCGCCGGCTGTTTTTGGCTCCCTTCGGTGCTGATGTAGAGTGTGCCATCCGGAGCAAAACAAAGGCCCTCGGGTTGCGGCAGAAGGCCGGCATCGAGCAGGGTAAGTTTTTTCAGCTCGCCTTTATAACTGTATTGGGCCAGCGCCTTGCTGCCCTTTGTGGAGAGCACATACACATCGTTCGTAAGCGGGTGAATGGCTACTGCCGACGGATAAAAGTCCAGGCGTTCGCCGCTGGCTTTTTGAAGATCGTCCTGCTTTATCAGCAAAAAAGGTTTGTCCAGCAGCTTTTCCGAATTTCGATCAAAGGCATAAATGGCACGGGTGGTTTTACTGGCATCATCTACACCCGACCGGTTCTTAAGTGCCACCAACAGGTTTTTCGACACCGGGTCCACGCACAAACCTTCAGCATCGTTTTTCCGGGAGAAGTCGGTTGTCCATTTTTTTACCGCGGGTGTTTGCTGCCAGTTATTGATGCGGTACAGGGTGCCATCGCTCCACAGGGCATAGGCCGTTTGCCCGTCAATAGCAAGGTCTTCGAAGTCCATTTTTGGCACTTCCTGGGGAGCAAAACGGATTTCTTTTTCAATGCTGATGTTGTCGTTCAATTGCAGCAGGTACAATACCGGGTGCGAGTCTTCCACAACCAGTACATGGTCATTATCCACCCATGCCGTTCCGGAAACCTCCAGCAGTTTTTCCGGCAACTCCCACACTTTGTTTGGCTTGCTTAACTGGTAGGGCGTAGCCATTGCCTCATTGGCCTGTTCGGCTTGTAAAACAGATGGCTGTTTCGAATCAGACTCACCGCAACTACTAATTAAAAAAGAGAAAATCACGCCGTAGAAAAATCCGTTTCGCATAGCCACAATTTACTGTTCACCCGTTTGGAAAGCGGCAAAATTAAGGCGGAACAAAGAAGAAATAGTTTGAAGGCCGATTTGCTTAGCCGGCAAAGGGAGACGTAATAAACAAATGTTTTTGGTGAGCGACGGCAGTAGTGTTACGAAGCGCTGGTGGCGCTTGTGTAGCAATAGCGAAAACGCTTCATTCATCGGTTGGTGAGAAAATGGTTTTTTTAAACCACAGAGACACGGCGGCACGAAGTGGCACAAAGAGGCACGGAGTCATTCATTTCAATTCGGCCAAAGCCTGAAAGGCCGTCACAATTAGCCCAGCCTGCCAGGGCTGGGTAGATGAAAAGATGAGTGTGTCCGTAGCCCTGAAAGGGCGAAATAATTCTGCTGGCTTTGTAATCCTGTAATGCGCCTTTTCTCGGCCCGGCGTGTATCGCCCCTTTCGTTCCCTGTTGCTTAGTATCGTGCTTGTTTCCCCGCCGGTGCCGGCTGTCTTGGTTATTACACCCCTTCAGGGCTTTGTTAACCTTTATCATAAATCGCCTTTGCTTTCAACCGGCATACTACAACCAATGTCGGCTGTTGGCCACATGGGTGGCAATGACAGGCGGTTGGGCAAATGAGTTAACCAATTCCTTTTCGGCCAGTATCCGGCATTATTGGTTCAATACAATCAGCGGACTGCCGGCCAGCACCGTATGCCCCATCTCAATCTTTCCCCCGGCTGTTTTCAGCATCAGCGCAAAGCCACTGATTGCCGCTGCCAGCAGCAACAACAGAGCAGCTCTGTAAAGGTGTTTCGCTTTCATGGCACAAATATGTTTCACCGGGCGCCTTGCAAAAAAACAAACGTGACGAATGACAGATTTGCCGTGACGAATCCGGCGGACGGCAATCGGCCGGCACCCATTTTTCACCCTTTGTTGCAAGGCTACCGCGATGGTTTTTTAATTCATGATGGAAATCCGCACACCGGGCGAAGCGACGGCGGCGCAAAAAAAGCTATGGCCAAAAAGTGAAAGGCAACGGCAGTACAATAAAGCCTGCCCGTGCCTTTCGCGGCCAAAAAAGGCTCAGTTTTACCGGCTATAATTACCTGCCTTATTCTGGGTAAAAAACAGGAAGAAAAAAGGCAACCGCCAGCGCCACCAACCTGATTGTTGCCGGTTTATGTCATCACACCCCAAACTGCCGCAAGTGATGGTCGGCATGCTTCCAGCTTGCCAGGCCCCATTGTTTGGTTGATAGTGCGCCGAAGTAAGGATGATAATGGCCGATGGCTTCCTTGTTTGTGCCAAACCGTTGTATGAGTTCGGTAAATAGCCGTTTTTGCTCTTCGAAAACGGCCTGGTCAACCGCTCCTTTTGTATTGAAAACCGATGGCGTTTTAGCGCCTTTTGGATAACGCGGCATAACGTACAGAACCAGCCAGCGGGCCAGGAGTTGTTTGACCGAAGTTTTTTTTGCCGTAACAGGAGCCGGCAACAGCAGCCGCTCGTGAACCCTGTTCATGTGCAGCAGCATTTCGGTGGCATTCATGGTACCCCACCGCGGCTGCGTGTCGGCACGCAAGTGATGAATGCGGCGCACCATCTCTTCGGCCGCTTCTTTTTTCAGCAGATTTTTTTCCATAACCAGCAATGTAGTTTAAAGATAAGCCGAACGCTGCAGCACCTTGCGCCATTCGCAGCCAGTTATCAGCAGTTGCGTTTATGTGCTATTTTGCAAGCCGGTGCTTACCGGCTAATTGTCACCGTATTGTATTGACCATCCACGAGGTTTTATATCGTTTTTGGGGCTACCAGGCCTTCCGTCCGCAGCAGGAAGAAATCATTCGTGCGGTGATGGAAGGAAAAGACACCCTGGCATTGTTACCGACGGGTGGCGGCAAGTCCATTTGCTACCAGGTGCCTGCGTTGGCGCAGGAAGGCATTTGCCTCGTGATTTCGCCGCTGATTGCGTTGATGAAAGACCAGGTGGAAAACCTGAAACGCCGCGGCATCGGCGCCCTTTGCATTTATGCCGGCATGCCGCGAAAAGACATTGTACTAACACTGGAAAATGCACGGCAGGAGTATTTTAAATTTCTGTACGTATCGCCGGAGCGGCTGGAGACAGCGCTATTTAAAGAATACCTGCCGGCCCTGAATGTGAACCTGATTGCCGTAGATGAGGCGCATTGCATTTCGCAATGGGGTTACGACTTTCGCCCTTCTTACCTGAAAATTGCGGCGTTGCGGGAAGAACTGCAGGACGTGCCGGTGCTGGCGGTAACCGCTTCGGCTACGGGGAGAGTGCAGGAGGATATTTGTGCGAAACTTGGCCCATCCCCGACCCTTCCCGGTAGGAAGGGACACCAGCCGCACAATACCTCGCCTGTCGGCGAGCCTATTCGAGACGCAACCAAATCGAAAAGCGAGGCGGGTGTGTTGGGTCACTCACCCACCGGGGGAGCCGGAGGGGGCCACTTTGTTATCTTCCGCCAGCCTTTCGAACGAAAGAACCTTTCCTACTCTGTTTTTAAGGTTGATGCCAAGGCGCCAAAACTGGTTGACATCTTAAAAAAAGTGCCCGGCACCGCCATCGTTTATTGCAAAAGCCGCAAGCGCACGGTGGAAGTTGCGTCGCTGCTCCAGATGCATGGACTTTCGGCCAACTTTTACCATGCCGGTTTGCCACAGGCCGAACGCAATAAACGGCAGCAGGAGTGGATTGACAATAAAACACGGGTGATTGTTTGCACCAACGCCTTCGGCATGGGCATAGATAAACCCGATGTGCGGGTGGTGGTTCATATGGATGCACCCGACTGCCTTGAAAATTACTACCAGGAAGCCGGCCGCTGCGGCCGCGACGGCAAAAAGGCCTACGCGGTTTTGTTGTACCAGCAAAAAGATGTGGAAGAGCTGGAAGCGCTGCACCTGGTTAGGTATCCTTCGTTCGAAGCGATCCAGTTGGTGTACGATGCGTTGATGAATTTTCTGCAGATGCCGGTGCATCATGGCCAGGACCAGACCCTCAATTTTCGGTTTGATGAGTTTGTGCGCAACTTCAAGTTAAATGTGCACCAGGCTCTTTATTCGTTGCAGGCCCTGGAGACTGATGGCTGGATGGTGTACAACGAAAAAAATTACACGCCTTCATCAGTTGTTTTTACCATCAATAAGCAGGGCCTTTATGATTTTTACCGCAGCCACCCCGGGTACGAAAACATTTTAGTGACACTGCTGCGTACCTACGAAGGCATCTTTGACTTTCCCGTTTTTATCTCCGAGCCATTGTTGGCAAAACTGCTCCGCACCGACGAACAAAAAGTAAAGGAGCAACTGCTGAAAGCAGGCGCCTTTGGTATTATCCGCTACACGCCACTGAACGACGAACCACAGATCTTCCTGCGAAAAAACCGCGTGGCAGCCCGCGACCTGCAGATAGACCTGAAGCAATACCAGCAGCGCAAGGAGCTGTTTATTCAACGGGTGAAAACTATGACCACTTACCTGCAAACCGATCGTTGCCGCAGCCGGTTTATCAGCCATTATTTTGGCGATGAGGAAGCCACCGATTGCGGCACCTGCGATACCTGCATTGCGCGGCGGAGGCAAACCTTCACGACCGAAGAATTTACGGCCATTGCCGAGGCCATCCGGCAACACCTGTCGCACTCGCCGGCAACAGCCGAACAATTGGTGACGCACCTGCCTGCGCTGAAGCAGGAAAAAACCTGGCAAGTTTTAAAATTCCTGCAAGCTGAGCAACAGGTGAGCGCCGACAGCCAGGGAATTCTCCGGAATAAATAGGGTGTTGAAGCACATTCAGCTATTGGTGAACCGCAACAGATCAAGGAACTTTACGCCCGAATTGGAAATGTGCGCCTTATGAAATTCCATTGTGTATTATCGGTAGGCGGCTCGCTGGCCTCTTACCAGGTAGAAAAAGAAAGCGACGACAGTTATAAAGCGGTTTTGCGCAACGGTCATGTTCAACGAAACGATATTCCGGCCGAGGTGCTCCTGTTTCGACAGGAAGGCCAATGGAAGGCCGATCCCTGGCACCCCGAAGTGGCAAAAAGCCTGATTCATGCTATAGAAGGCAACCGGGGCTGAAAGCAAAACGCAGCGCCGGCCGGGTGGCATAAAACCACGGTTGGTTCATTCCGGTGGAGCAAGTTTGGAAAGGTTTTTGAAAGAGAGGGGCAAAACCAATATCGTGGGTGAAAAAAAAATACTCCTGCTGGATGACAATAAGGACCTCCTGCTCATTGTGCAGATCATCCTGAAAAGCCAGGGCTACGAAGTGGTGCAGGCCTGCTGCGTGGAGGAAGCCGTGCAAAAAATAAAGGTCCATCAGCCACTGCTGATTATGATGGATGTGTTTATAAGAGAAGAGGATGGCCGCGAACTGTGCAGCCGGTTAAAGGCCGATCCGGCCACCAGCAGTATCCGCATCATACTGATGTCGGGCATTGAAACGGAAAATGCCAACCTTGAATACATTGGCGCCGACGATTTTATTCAAAAACCATTCGATTACGATGACCTGCTGGAGCGGGTGAGCCGTCAAATGTCGGGCGTGGAGGCCTGAATGGAGTCTTTGCCGTGCCAACCGGTTTTCGGGTTCTGACAAAAACATTCTGTTTTTTGCGCCACCGCTCCCTTGCCGCAAGCCACCGCCCGGTCTTTTCTTTCTGAGGCCGGCCATTTCAGCAGCGGCGCTTGCAACTTTTTTGTTTGCGGCTTGTTCTTCTGCCATGTTTCACTTTGTTGTCATTGGTGCCTCATCGGGCATTGGCCTGGCGGTGGCAAAAAGCCTTGCCGAAAAAGGCCATGCTGTAACGGCCACCTATAATCGCCATCTTCCGTCGGTGCCGGGCATTGAATTTCACCACCTGGATGTACTCAACGCCGCAACTGACTTTTCTTTTTTGCCACCGGTCATTCACGGCCTTGTTTATTGTCCCGGCGCCATTCAGCTAAAACCCTTTGCCCGCCTAAAGGCTGCCGATTTTTTAGCCGATTACAACCTGCAGGTTGTTGGTGCGGTAACGGCGCTGCAGGCGGCCTTGCCCGCCTTGAAAGCGGCCGGCCAGTCGGCGGTGGTTTTGTACTCCACGGTGGCCGTGCAGTTGGGCCTGCCCTTCCACTCCCTGGTGTCGGCATCGAAGGGCGCCATTGAAGGCCTCACCCGGGCGCTGGCGGCCGAGCTGGCGCCGGGTATCCGCGTCAACTGCATCGCGCCTTCGCTCACTGACACACCGTTGGGTGCACCCCTGCTCAACAGCCCCGAAAAGCGGGAGGCGGCCGCACAGCGCCACCCCCTGAAACGCATTGGAACGGCCGAAGACATTGCCCGCCTGACACAGTTTTTGCTCACCCAAGACTCGGCCTGGATAACGGGCCAGGTATTGCACGCCGATGGCGGCATGTCAACGCTAAAAGGATAAGGATATGACCGATGCCGATATTGACCGCTGCATAGAAATGGCTTGGGAAGACCGCACGCCGTTTGAAGCCATCGGCCACCAATTTGGCCTGCCGGAAGCGAGTGTGATCAAGCTGATGCGGCAGCACCTGAAGCCCGCCAGTTTCCGCCTCTGGCGCCAAAGGGTGAACAGCGGTGTAAGCCAAAAACACCGCGCCAAACGCCCTGCCGAAATCAGCCGCTTCCGGTGCAGCCGCCAACGCACCATCAGCCTTAACAAAATATCGAAGCGCTAAATGCCATCGCCGAAAATGCTACCCAGCTCCTTCAATCATTGCATTATGCTCTATTTTGATAAAGACTCCCTGAAAAGCCTTGACAAAGTCAAACGCCTGAACATTGTAAATAGTATCACCGGGATAAAACCGGCCAATTTGATTGGCACCATCTCGCCGGAAAAACTCACCAACCTGGCCATCTTCAGCTCGGTGATGCACCTGGGCAGCAACCCGGCGCTGCTGGGCATGGTGGTGCGGCCTGCCGGCGATGTGGTGCGGCATACGTACGAAAACATTAAAGCAACCGGTTGTTATACCATCAACCATGTGCATCACCAAACCATCCAGCTGGCGCATTACACCTCGGCCAAATTCGACAGGGAGGAATCGGAGTTTGCCGCCTGTGGTTTTACCGAACTTTTTGTAAACGGATGGCCGGCGCCCTATGTGGCCGAAAGCCCGGTACGGATAGGGATGCAACTGGTAGAAGAACTGCCGATAAAACGCAACGGCACGCTGCTGCTGATTGGCGAAGTAACGCAGCTTTACCTGCCGGCCGAAGCACTCAGCGAACAGGGGTATCTTGACTTAACTACAACAGGCAGTGCCGGTATCAGTGGCCTCAACACTTACTACACGGTTCAAAAAACAGGCTCTTTTCCGTATGCCCGTCCGGGTATTGTGCCGCAAATGGAAGAGGAATGAAAGGAGTAAAAAAACAGGACTTGCCGCAGAAGATTTGCCCGGTTTGCCAGCGGCCATTCTCCTGGCGAAAGAAATGGGAAAAGGTGTGGGAGGAGGTACGTTACTGCAGCGAACGGTGCCGCCGGCAGAACAACAAAGAAGTTGGGGGATAGCACGATGGTTTGGGACGCCAAGCAGTTGAGTACGACCAGCCGAGGATTGCGCTGAGGGAAACAATCAAAGAATACTGATACCGGATTGCGAAGCGATCGAAGAAAGCGCAAGTTCTGCGTGAAAATTCTTTTTTGGCGCCAGGTGTTTCGGCGTGGCCGGCCAGCAACGATTGTTACATTAGCCGATATGCATCAACCCAAAAAGAAAGCGCAAAGACGGCCATCCTTGCGATTTCTTCATTTAAACCAGCCTCCTTACTATTTCACTGCCACCCCAAACAAATCGCCGGCGTTCCAACGGGGCCGTTCGGTGGTTTGCGCTATGGAATAGGAGATCAGGAAATTCAGTTGCACATAGGTTTTGGCAGCCCCAAAGTTGAAAATCCCATTAATCTCGTCCGCCGGACGGTGATAATATTTTGCCCGCCATTCCTGCACAAATTTTACCAGGTTTAAGCCCGGTACGTTGGTCTTGTTGCCGTACTTGATGTGAAGGGCCGGAATGCCGTTCATGACAAAGCTGTATTGATCGCTGCGCACAAAGCGGTTTTCGGCCGGCTCTGGGTCTTTTTCCACGTCGAGGCCCAACTGATTTGCCGCAAACTGTACGTGGCTCATGATGGTGGAATGTTCGGCACCTAGCGGCACCACCGATAGCAGTGGTGCAATAACGGTGGGCATGTCGGTGTTGACATCGGCCACAATAGAGGCCTTCGGCACCGTGGGGTTGGCAGCAAAATAAGAGGAACCGAGAAGGCCCATTTCTTCGCCGGTTACCAGCACAATCAGCACCGAACGTTTGGGTTTGGCACCCGACGATTTGTACACTCTTGCAATCTCCAGCAACGAGGCCACACCCGAGGCATTATCGTGTGCGCCGTTGTAGATGGAATCGCCGGCTACCGGGCGGCCAATGCCCAGGTGATCGAGATGGGCGGAATGCACCACATATTCGTTCTTCAGTTTGTTGTCCGATCCGGGAATCAGGCCCACCACATTGTAGCTTTCAAAATCATCGTGCGTGGTTTTGTACGCAGCCGCCAGCGAAAAAGGCAGTGCAAAAGAAGATGGCTTGCCGCTTTTGATGGTGGCCAACACCTGCTCCAGGTTTTTGCCCGAGTTTAAAAAAAGGCGGTTGAGAAAATGCCGCGTGCCACCAAGCGCCAACGGCAGATTGCCAGTGAAGCGGCGGCTATAGGCAATAGTTTTTTCCGGATTCAGGGCCACATTGTACTGCACCGGGGCGGCTGCAGAAGATGCGCCCCTTGCCGCCGGATCAACCAGCACTACACCGACTGCGCCTTTTTCAAAAGCAGTGGTCAGCTTATTGCCGGCGTTGGAAAAATGCGCTGTTAAAGTGGACGGCAATCCATCTGGGGCGCCGCTTATCAATACTACCATCTTTCCTTTTACATCAATACCGGCATAATCTGAATATCCACCGGCAATGTCAACGCCATAGCCGGCAAAGACCAACTCACCCTCGGCAGCCGCGGCTTTGTTGAGGGGATGCGGAGTGGCCACAAACTCGGCCCCGTAAAGCAGGGAGTCGCGGTTGCCGGCCTTGTCTTTCAGGGCTGCTTTTGCTGAGCTGTTAACGAGTATTGCTTTGCGAATCACCAGCTTTTGGGTGTAATTACCGCCATCGCCGCCGGGCGCCACGCCCATGTTTTTCAATTGGCCCGATACGTAATCAACCGCAATCTGAAACCCTTCGGTTCCGGGAAGGCGGCCTTTCAGTTTGTCATCGGCCAGGTAAGCAATGTGCGCTTTGATGGTGGCCGTATCAATCCGGTCGAGTGCCTGCCGGATATTTTTCGGCACTTGCACGGATTGTGCAGACGCTTGCAGCGTAATGAGTATTACCAAAAAGAGTAACTGTTTCCGCATGCGGACAAGATAGCCAAAATCGGGAATTCGGAAAGCGGCAGGTTCCTTGCAATCCTTTACCGGGCACTAAGATTATAACGATGGTTGGCGGTCAGCTTGCTTTGCCCTAAAACACTGAATCTTAACAGTTTTTAAAGCTAATTCGGGTCCGAAACGAGTGTTGGCAACCATACACAGCCTCATCTTTCAATAACTTTATTGCCCCTTGTACGTTAGTAGTTCTGGTATAGTTTTTAGCGCCAGTTATTGGTGTGTAAGGCATTTTTTCACCCTTTTAATGAATCCAGATTATGATGACCACAATGCGTCTTGTAGTGCTGGCAGCCTTTGTAACCTTGGTAGGCTGCCGCAAAGATCCGGTGAACAACCTGAGCGAAGAAGAACAACGGATTTACATTACCAATTACGACAAAGCAGCCACGTTTAACAACTTCCGCACTTATTCCATTGCCGACCGTGTGGTGGTGGTGGATGGTAACTCGAGCCAGCAGCAAAACACGGCTGCCGACCTTGCGCTGATGGATGCCCTGGATGCAGCGCTGCAGAGCCGCGGCTTTCAGAAAGCCACCACTAACGCTACAGCCGATATTGGCATTCAAATCAGTCGCATCGTTCGCACCTCCACGGGCTTTGTGAGCGGTCCTGACTACTACGGTTATTGGGATCCGTTTTACTGGGGGTACGGTAGCGGCTGGGGACCCGGCTTTGGTGGCTGGGGACCGGGCTATTCTGTAATCCCATACGAAGTGCGTGAAGGCATGCTCGCCATTGACCTGATTGATTTAACAAACAACAGCAGCCCCAAGGTGTTGTGGAATGCATTGGTGCGGGGCCCCGGCCTTTCCAGCGCCAGCGCCATGACCGACATTGTGAACAACCTGCTGCAACAATCACCTTACCTGCAAACAAATTAATGTTCTATGAAAAAACTCTTTTTTCTTTCCGGCCTCTGCCTGCTGTTGCTGGCAGGCAATGCACAGGACAAAACAAGCCTGGGCATTCAATATCAGTACGCCCTGCCAATGGGCGGCTTTAAAACCGATTTTATAGACAAGGGCAGCCCACGGGGTATCGGCATTGACCTGCTGTACACCATCAATCCCAAATGGCGGGTGGGCGGCGCTCTTTCCTATCAGGATTTTTACCAAAAAACAGGGCGGGCCCTTTACCCGATGGAAGACGGGTCAACACTGTCGGCGGTAACCACCAACAGCCTGCAAACGACCACGCTGATGGGCAAGGCCATGTACCTTCCCACACCGGAAAAAAGGCTGCAGCCTTACCTTACGGCCGGCATTGGTGTAAACATGGCCCAGGTAAACCAAACACTTGGTGCGTTCGACAATATCAATGATGCCAATTTTGGCTTTGCTGCACAGGGAGGTGCCGGCCTGCAGTATGGCCTGGGCGAAAAGCAGCGCTCCCACCTCACGGCTGGTGTGTTGTACAATGTGCTGCCGTTTAGCAAGCACAATATTTCGGGGCTGAACAACCTGACCTTCGGCGTGGGCGCCCGCTTTACGCTGAAGCAGGGAAGCGGCGGCTCCCGCGACAACGATGACGATTGGAACCGTGGCCGCCGTATGCCAAGGCGCTACGGCTGGTAAGGCCCGTGGTTTTTACTGACGTAATAGAGGAAATAAGCAAAGCAGCCCTGTACATGCAGGGCTGCTTTTTTATGAGACGGTGTGCTGGCGCAAGTGCATTTTTTGATGAGAAGCAACGCATATCTTCTTTGACGACGGCAGTTTTCTTTGGATAATTATTGACTAAAAAAGACTGCTGCATTTACCTGCGTTTCGCGGCCATCTGGCTGCTTTTATACAATGGGCTTTCGACTGAACCAGCCCCTTTTAATCACATTCTGTCCGGTGGCCAAAACGAATCATATGGCCGTCCGGGTCTTTTACCAGCATTTCCCGCATATTCCATTCCCGGCTAACTGGGGGTGCCAGAATTTCCGCACCTTTCTCTTTAATCTGTTCGTAATACGCATCCACATCATCAAGGACAATACAAAGCCAGGTACCCGGATGTCCCATGTCTTGTTTGCAGAAAAAAATCTCTACGCTGTCTTTTGCCACTCCCGCAAATGTGGCCGGGTTGTCCCACTCCCATTTTTCTTCAAAGCCCAGTACGTCCGTGTAATAGGCAAGGCTCCTGGCAATGTCGTTGGAATAAAGAATCGTAATTGATTTTTCGAATGGCATAACAAAAAAAGTATAACAGAACACAGGAACACCACCTGCAAACACAACGGCAGGTGGTATTTATTTCAGTAGGCATCAGCCCCGGCCGGGGACTACCGGAGGTATTTTTCGTAGAAAGCCATTGTGCGACCCCAGGCCAGCTTGGCCGCTGCTTCGTTATAGCGGGCCGCCGACGTGTCGTTGTGAAAGGCATGCTGCATGCCTTCGTACACAAATTGCTCGTAGCGAACGCCGGCTTTTTTCAGGGCTTCTTCGTAGGGGGCCATGCCGGCGTTAATGCGCTCGTCCATTCCGGCATAATGCAGTTGCACGGCGGCCTTTATTTTCGGCACATCATCGGTAGCTGGCGGGCGGCCATAGAAAGCCACGGCTGCCTTCAGGTTGGGTACATTCACCGCCAGGTTGTTGGACATGGCGCCGCCCCAGCAAAAACCAACACAGCCAACATGGCCGTTGTAGTCTTTGCGGGTAGCCAGATAGGGGAATGCATTGATAAAATTTTGCAGGTTGTTTTCGGCTTTCAGCTCGCTGAACCATTGGCGGGCCTCGTCTTCATTAGCCGGCGTTTTGCCAAGGGCCGAAAGGGCATTGGGCGCAATGGCCAGGTAACCCGCTGCAGCAGCCCGGCGGGCTACGTCTTCAATGTGCGGTGTAAGCCCGCGGTTTTCGTGAATCACCACCACGGCCGCATATTTCTTTTCACCTTTCGGACGGGCTACGTAGGCCGTCATTTCGTTGGGCACACCGGGATATTTTACATACTCGGTAAACAGCTCTTCGACAGGCGTTACTGCGGCTGCGGCATAATTGCTTTCCAGCATCGGCAACAGGGCCAGGGCAGCAGCCGTGCCGCCAGCCAGTACCGACAGGCGCTTAAGAAATTCCTGCCGGCTGAGTGGTTTATGCGTGTATTCGTCGTACAGGTTAATGATTTGCTGATCCATGTTTTTGGTCATTTGCCCTTAAGGTACGCTGATGATTGGCAAAAGCCCGGCAAAAACGGCCAATGTTTTAACCTTGTTTAGCAATGGCGCCCCCGCTATTTTCTAAACGGGTCGGAAAAGCGTTCGTCGGTAGCGATGCTGTTGTCGGTAAGTGTCTGCAAAAAAGCCGTGATGGCGGCCCGGTCTTGCGGAGGAATGCCATGTGCCGGTATGGTGCTGCCCAGCATAATCGCAACGTTGGGAATAGTGCCATTATGAAAAAGGCTGGTGACCCCGGCGATGTTTCGCAGGCTGCCCGATTTAAAGCGGTTTTCGCCGTTTATTCCGCCATCGGGATCGTTGCGTAAGGCAAAGTGACGAAGGGTTCTACCCCCATTAAAGCCCTGGCTTTTTACACCATTGTCGCCGAAGCCCTCAGCTTGCTTGTGGCAAGAGGCACAACTGACGGTATTGTTCTGCGAAAGGGCCTTGTCGTAAAAAAGTACGGGGCCCAGCGTAGCACCATCGTTGGTGATAGCATTAGTGGTGGGCGTGTTATCGGCAGCCCGCAAAGTGGGGGCAGCATACGCCGGAAAGGCCGCATCGTAGGTGAAGGGACTGCCGGGTAATTTTAGCGCCGATGCGGCGACCGCCGCATTTTCGTTCTCCTGCCTGGTGCAGGCCTGCGCCAATAGAAAAAGAGCAGGCAACGCGGCTGCAATCAGTTTTAATCGGAGGTGCATGGTGGCGGTTTTGGCGGATCTGAGATTTCGTTTTGGCCGGTGGGTTTAAAAGAAAACGTCCGGTAAGATTTTATTTTTTTCTGATACGGCCAACCCGTTGCCGGCCCGGCGCCTGTTCAGCCCTTGCAATTGCTTGTGGCTGTGCGAAAAAGCACAGATTTTCAGTTTCGTGGCAATGCTTCGTTCCCCGGTTTTTTGAGCGCCCACGGCAAAACAGGCAGGGGAAAAACCGCCGGGGCTATATTCTTTCGCTACCCTCCTTTATCTTTAATGCCGCATCTGTCTGTGCAGCCGCACAAAAAGCATTCAGCCTCGCTTGTTCTCTTGATTTTTTTGTTAGCGCCGTCGTTCGTGTTTAGTTGATTCAGAAAACGCAAGGTCTTTACCGATGGGTTAAAGGCCGCTTTAGTTTTGTTCGTTTTTTCATAACCACTAAAACGCTGAGCTATGAAACTGTCCGATTTCACCCTGTTAAGCGATCATGAAAAAAAAGGCACTCTTCTGCACAGAGGAGTATTGCTGGCCAAGCGGGAAGCGGTTGGCTGCAAAGTTTTTTTATTTGGAATGGATGATTATTATGTGGAGATGTTTTGCAACATGCAAAACAAAGTGGTGGAGGAATACCGAATTTCTCATAACACCAGGCTCCTGGCGCCGTATCTGCAGTCCATTTCGCTCGACGACCTGTTGAAAGAGTAAGAGGGCGTCCAAATTAATCAAACAGCAGGCGGTTTTTTAGTCACCGCCTGCTGTTTGATTTTTTCTATGCCCAGGATTTTACCGAATCGTTTACAACGGCCCGTCTGCCACCTGGCAGCCGGTGTGCTTTGCTCTCCCTTTTTATAAGGGTGCAACGTTGTTTTTCCGGTTTTTTACGAGCCTTTCCGCAGGCTTATTGTACCAGCCAGGCCAGCTTCACCGTTTCAGGCTCCTTCATCCGCTCGGCAATACGGCGGTACCGGTCGGCAAGGGTACTGAGGTAGTCTTGTGCCTTTGCGGCATAAGAGTTAAGGCCGGTGAGCGTTTCCACCTGCCACAGTTCGGTCAGGTGCTTAATGATGGCCGCATAATCGAAGGTGGTGTAGATACCCAGCTTTTGGGTAATGGCCGAAAAGCGGGTAAACAGGTTGTCGGGTGGCGCCGTGTCTTTGTCCATCATAATGGCCGGCATGGCAATCTGTTTTTTCATCATTTTCTCAAATGCCAGCAGCGCACCGTTAGGGTCCACTTCAAATATTTTGGACATAAAAGTTTTGTAGGCCTTTTCGTGGCGGGCTTCGTCGCCGGCAATCGTCTTGCATATTCTGGCAAGCACCGTATCGCCGCCCCTGTCCGCCAGCTTACCGGTGTTGACGTGCGAAATACGGGTGGCTCTTTCCTGGAACGAAGTATAAATAAACGCCTGGTAGGGATCGCCATTGGTTTGCGGGTCAAAACCATTTTGCAACAGGTTATGGATGGTGATTTCCACCTGCCGCATATCCGCACGGCCGCTGAGGTAGAGGTATTTGTTCAGCAGGTCGCCGTGGCGGTTTTCTTCCGCCGTCCATTTCCGCGACCAGCGAACCCATCCTTTATCGGAAATCATGCTTCGTTCTTCGTTTACGCCTTGTATCAGGTTAAAATAGGTGGTGTAGGTAGGCAGTGCTTCTTCGGTGATCATGTTGCCCACCAGCGATGTAAGGACACCAGCCGGAAGGCCGGCAGCCCGCTCCTGTAGTTCCCTGATCTGCTGCAAGGCTTCCGGCTCGCTCATATCGGGCAAAAAATCAGATGGTTGCCAGGCTGTTTCAGCCTCCAAAAGGTATTTGTCAATGGCTTCGTTGGCAATGTCTTCCATGCCGGAAATCACTTCTTTGTTCTTCTCTATCTCTACTACTTCGGGTGTCAGGTGTGTCATATCTGAAAAGATAAAATTGGGGTTGCAAGATAAACCGGCAAAAACTATTACGTCAATAAATATGCCCGGATGATAGGATGGCTAACGGGGCCAAAGCCAAAACGGTTGCCGAAAAAACCGGGTACTGCACTTGCCGCCGATCTGCATTTTGTCCACAACGGCCGAAATCGTTCCCAAAGCTTTTAGCAAAAAGCTACTTTTGCCCTGTCATTCCCCGGAACATTTATGGACATCCCAAAAAACCTCCTGGCCGAAATTCAGGCGATTATCGCCACTTCCAAAGAGGCGGCCATCCGCTCGGTGGACCATCGCCGGGTAAGGATGCACTGGCCTGTAGGGGAAAAGATCTTTGAGGGGGAACAGGGAGGAAACAACAGGGACGGATACGGTGAACTGCTTATTAAATCCCTTGCAACCGAATTAGAGCCGCTTTATGGCAGCAGCTTTTCCTTCCGGC
The DNA here is from genome assembly GCA_965365435.1 of uncultured Flavisolibacter sp. Lineage (GTDB taxonomy): Bacteria > Bacteroidota > Bacteroidia > Chitinophagales > Chitinophagaceae > Flavisolibacter. The sequence continues at coordinate 34,934 of CBDUBQ010000037.1, read as the reverse complement.
AGTTCTATCGCACATTTCCAATTGTGAACGCACTGCGTTCACAATTCAGTTGGACGCATTACCGCACACTAATGCGAATAGACAAGATGGAAAAACGCGGATTCTACATTGCCGAAGCCGAAAAAAACAACTGGACGGCCCGGCAACCGGAGCGGCAGGTCAACAGCCAGTTGTTTGAACGGCTGCTTATGAGCAAAGACGTGGAATCGGTGTTATCGGTAGCCCGCAATGAAAAATTACCGTCCGATGCGAAGGACATCATCAAAGACCCGATGCTGCTGGAATTTCTCGGATTAAAAAGAGAAAGCGCCGAGTACGAACGGGATCTGGAAACGGCACTCATCACGCACCTGCAGGATTTTTTGCCGGAACTCGGCAACGGCTTTTCGTTTGTGGCCCGGCAGAAACGGATTCACCTCGACGGCGATGAGTTTTTTATCGCCCTTGTTTTTTATAACCGGCTGCTGCAATGCTTTGTTCTTATCGAAATCAAAACAGCAAAGCTTACGCAGCAGGACCTGGGCCAGCTACAGATGTATGTCAATTATTACGACCGCATGGAAAAGCTGCCGCACGAAAACGCCACCATTGGCATTTTGCTTTGCGCCGATAAGAACGATGCCGTAGTGAGATTTACACTGCCCGAAGGCAACAGACCCATTCTCGCCAGTCAATACCAGCTTTACCTGCCCAGCGAAAAACAACTGCTGGCCGAAATAAAAAAAGAAATCGGGAATATTGAACAGTTAAGCAGGGAAAAGACAGACGCTTAAACGAAAAAGCTGCCGAAGACGGCCGCCTGACACAACACCGCAAACACAAACACAAACGCCGGAAAAGTCATGACATCGAAAGATAAATTGCTGAAGAAATTTGAGGAAGAATATAACAAGTTGAACGATCAGCAAAGGGCTGCCGTTGACCAGATTGAAGGCCCGGTGATGGTGATTGCCGGCCCCGGAACGGGCAAAACACAGATCCTGAGTGCCCGCATCGGCAAAATATTGCTCACCGATGTGGGCACAGAGCCAGCCAATATTCTTTGCCTTACCTACACCGACTCCGGCGCCGTGGCCATGCGCCGCCGCCTGCTGGGTTTTATTGGTCCCGATGCCTACAAGGTCAACATCTCCACCTTTCATGCCTTTTGCAACGACGTGATCCAGGACAACCTGGGCCTGTTTGAAAAAACGGCCCTCGATCCCATCTCCGATCTCGAACGCATTGAACTGATGAAAGAGCTGATTGATGCCTTTCCCAAAGACCATCCGCTGAAGCGCTACCGCGGCGATGTGTATTTTGAGATCAGCAGCCTGCAAAGCCTTTTCAGCCTGATGAAGCGGGAAGGCTGGACCGGCGATTTTATTTGCCGGAAGGTGGATGAATACCTTAATGACCTGCAGTACCGCGACGAATACATCTGCAAGCGGGCCACCAAAGACTACAAAAAAGGCGATGTGCGGTGGGACAAGATTGAAGAGCAAAAAGAAAAAATGGAAAAGCTGCGGGCCGCCTGCGGTGAGTTTCGCACTTTTCAGGACATGATGCGCAGCCGCAACCGCTACGACTTTGACGACATGATCAATTGGGTGATTGAAGCGTTTGAAACCAACGAAAACCTGTTGCGCAGCTACCAGGAGCAGTTTCAATACATCCTGGTAGATGAATACCAGGACACTTCGGGCAACCAGAATAAATTGGTGCAGCTGCTCATCAACTACTGGGACCGGCCCAACGTATTTGTGGTGGGCGATGATGACCAGAGCATCTACCGCTTTCAGGGGGCCAACGTGGAGAACATGCTGGAGTTTGCCACCCAATACGAAAAAGACCTGCTGAAAGTGGTGCTGGTGAACAACTACCGCTCGGTGCAGCCGATTCTGGATGTGTCGAAAACACTGATTGAGAACAACGAGGAGCGCCTGGTAAAAAAGATCAGTGGCCTCACCAAAAATCTTATTGCCAGCAACAAAGAGCTGGAAGCCGTAACACAGCCGCCGCAGATCGTTGAATACGAAACGCAACGCGATGAAATGATTGGCACCGTGCTGACCATTGAAAAGCTGGTAAAAAGCGGCGTGCCAGGCAACTGCATTGGCGTAATCTACCGCGAAAACAAGTATGGTGACGAATTGGCGACATACCTGCGCCTGAAGGAAATTCCTTACTACAGCAAACGAAGCCTGAACATACTGGACCAGCCGCTGATACAACAGCTCCTGCTGGTGTTGAATTACCTCTGCGCGGAGCATGATGTGCCATACAGCGGCGATGAAATGCTGTTTGAGATGCTGCATTTCGAATGGCTTGACATTCCTTCCATTGAAATTGCCAAAGCTTCCATGCGGGTGTCGGAACTGAGCTACAAAGGACAAAAAACATCGCTGCGGCAATGGTTGTGCGAAGAAGCAGCCCGGCCGCAGATAGACCTGTTTGACACCGGCCTGCACAAAGGTTTGAAAGAAGCCTGCACGATGATGGAAGGGCTGGTCAGGGCCGTGTCGAACGAAACGCTGCAAACGCTGCTGGAAAAAGTGGTGCGGGAAGCGGGCTTTCTTTCCTTTATCATCAACAGCCCCGACAAAAGCCGGCACATGCAGGCGCTTTGCGGCTTTTACGACCATGTAAAAGACGAAACAAGGCGCCAACCGGTACTAACGTTGCAAGAGTTTATGAACCGCATTGAACTAATGCGTAAAGAAGGGCTGATACTGCCGCTGGTGCAGGTGAGCGGCAACGAAAAGGGCGTAAACCTGATGACGGCCCACGGCTCCAAAGGACTTGAATTTGATTATGTGTTTTTCACCGGCAATTCCTCCAACTGTTGGGAAAAAAAACGCAAGCCATTCAGCGGTTTTTCTTTCCCCGACACCTTGTTTGCTTCCGGTGCAAAAGGCAACGATACCGAAGAGTTGCGGCGTCTTTTTTATGTTGCCCTAACGAGGGCCCGGAAAGAGCTGGTCATTTCTTATCCCAACCATACCAACGAAGGCAAACAACTGGAAGCCTCCGTGTTTTTGGCGGAGATACAGATGGAGCACAACCTGCCAGCCAAAACGGAAAAACTCACCGAAGCAGACCTGCTGGCATTCCGTGTGCTGCAGTTTCAGAAAAGCACCGCGCCGGAAGTGGCACACCTCGACGACGAACTGGTGGACCGGCAGGTGCAGAATTTTAACATGAGTGTATCGGCGCTGAACGCCTACCTCAAATGCCCGCTCGGTTTTTACTATCAAACCATTGTTCGCATTCCATCGCCGCGAAACGAAGCCATGGAATTTGGCTCGGCGGTGCACCATGCACTGGAGGGCCTTTTCACAAAAATGAAAAAAACAGAACAGTTCCCGGTGCTCGATGACTTTTTGCAGGACTTTGCCTGGTATATGAAGCGCCACCGCGAAAGCTTTACCAGGGAGCAGTTTGCCCGCCGCATGGAGTACGGGCTGGAGATACTGAAGAACTACTACAATACGTATGTCACCAAATGGAACAAGGTAGTGCTGGTGGAACTCGGCATCCGAAATATTGTGCTGGACGAGATTCCGATGCGTGGTTTCATTGACAAGATCGAGTTCAACGGCAAAGAAGCCACCGTCATTGATTACAAAACCGGCGACCCGGAAAAATGCAGCGATAAATTAGCCCGTCCCGGCAAAGAGCCCAACGGCGGCGACTACTGGCGCCAGGCTGTGTTTTATAAAATCCTGCTCGACCTCTATCCCAAAGAATGGAACGTTACCGGCGTAGAGTTTGACTTTATAGAACCTGACAAAAAGAAGACTTACCGCAAAGAAAAAGTCACTGTTTCCTCTATTGATATTGATATTGTGAAGCAGCAGATCAAAGATGTATGGCTGAAGATACAACGCAAAGAATTTTACACCGGCTGCGGTAAAGACGACTGTCACTGGTGCAATTTCGTCAAGACCAACAAGCTGGCCGTTGCCTTACACGAACTGAAAGAAGAGGATGAAGTAAGGAAGAATTTTATGAGAGCGGTTTAGAGTTTGTGGTTGGTGGTTGGTGGTTGGTGGTTCTTTAAGCCAACCTGAACTCGAGCATAAAAAACAGCAAAAGGGTGCAAGAAAAACTTGCACCCTTTTGCTGTTTTGTAAACGCTTTAAATATAGCAGAAGGCAAAATCAGCCAATCAAAAACTACAGACTACAAACCACCAACTACAAACAAATTAAGGTCTTTCCTGCGCCCGTAACCACCGTTCGGGCAGTTCATTGCTGCCGGCTGCCAGGTAGTCGCGGTAAGAGCAGGCGATAAAGCTTTTGTCCGGCAACTGCATCCACCAGCGGCCGGTTTTTTTGCTTTGCAAAAACACGGTATCAACTTCGGCCAGGGCCAAATGAAATTCATTGAACGACTCGCGGTCTTCCAGCTTTGCCTCGCGTTTGTTGCGGCTGAAGCCGTCAAGAAAGTACCAGATCATCTGGCTGATTTGCTTCGCTGTCAGGTGCTCCACATCACGCTCCGGACGATAGTTGTAAATACCAACAGAGGTCATGTTCGGGCTCATGCCGGCGTATTGCATCAGCACACAGGCTTCTTCGCCGTTCAGGCCATTTGGTGTAAGATGATTGGCCGGTGCAAACGAATTGGCAATGGCCGAAATATCGAACGACAGAATGCTGCAGTTGCGGATCACCGGCTCCATTTCCTCGATATGTTCTTTCACCGCTCCCACCCGGAAACAGTCGAACCGCAGCTTGTCCATCGTTTCCAGCATACGCGGGTGCACATAATAGCTTTGAAAACCGATGTGGTTGTAATGCTGCATGAAATTGGGTTCGGCTGTCAGCAATTCCATCAGGTAGTTTTCGGCCCTGAACGGCGATTCGAGGTTGATGTCTATCAGCGCATCTACCCCTACTGCATCTATAGCCTTTTTGTCGTCGGCATACGCTCCGTATTGCGCCAGTGTCAGGTCGTGCGAACCGCCTAATACGACAACCGTTTTGTTGGCCGCCTGCAGCTCATGAATCACCATCTTCAATGCCGCATACGTATCGGTAGAGGCCTTGCCGGTTTTTACATCGCCGATATCGGCAATCCGCACATCCGGGTGCCAGTAAAAAAGATTGTAAAATTCGCTGCGCACAGCGGCCGGGCCGGTGCTTTGATGAAGCAGGGCAGCACCCCGCTGGTCGGTGCAGCCTACAAGCACTACGTCCACATCATCCAGGTCGGGAAATTCGTCTTCAAAGACTCTTATCACCCTGCCAATCTGCCCCTCTTTATAACCATTATCGCCGCTGATCTCCGATAGGTTCAGCGGGGTTAGAAAATCAATGATAGAATCGAACATGCTTGGTTTTTTACGTCAATCGTCAAACGCGGATCGTGAAAAAAGAAGCCGCTAAGGTATAGAGAACTACGGTTTCACGACCGATGGTTCACGAGCTGCATTTTCACTTGTTGGTGTACACGGCATAACCCCAGGGCTCAATGCCGAAGCCTTTGTCCACCGGCTCACGATTGCCCAGAAAAATATTGTTCCACTCTTTCTCCGAAGGCTGATCCTGCCAGGTAAAATTTTGCGGCGTTTTGGAAAGGTTGAGCACCACCAGCACTTTGTTGCCGCCGCTTTCCCGCTCAAAAGCATACATGGCTGCATCATTGGAAGTACGCAGTTTTTTAAACGAAGCATTGGCTGCCAGTGCCGGGTTGTTTTTCCGCAAGTTCAGCAGCGTTTTGTAAAACGGCGCCCGGCCGTATTTGCCGAAACTGATCGTGTCTTTATAAAAAAACGAAATACTGTCGAGCATCGGTTCTTCCTGCCCGCTGTAAATGAGCGGCACCGACCGAACCAGCGTTTGCGTGAGCACGGCAAAGGGCGCATGCGAGGCACCGGGCATGGTGCCATAGTCGGCCTTATTCCAGCTATTCTCATCGTGGTTAGAGGTAAAATAAAGCCGCATGGCATTTTTGGCGTAAGCCGTATCAATCTTGTGCAGTTCAGAGTCTATGGCTGTTGCCTTTGCTGCCCCACTGGCTACTTTTTTCAGGATTTGAAATTCGGGCCAGGCGTAGGTGGCGTCGAAGCCGGCTTCGTGCAACCAGGGCTCGCTGCCTTCGGCCAGCATAAAGAGGTTTTTGGTTCGCCGAAGTTCACCAATGCAACGGCTCCAGAAATCTTTCGGCACTTCGCCGGCTACATCGCAGCGGAAGCCGTCAATGCCCGACTCCGTCACCCAGTATTTCATTGCCTGAATCATGCTGTCGGCCATGGCCTTGTTGGTGTAATCCAGCTTGCGGGTATCGGTCCAGTCGAAGGGCGAAAGGGGCTTGCCGGTGGCGCTGTCCCGCACATAAAAATCCGGGTGCTGCGTCAGCCAGTAATGATCGCCGCCGGTGTGGTTGGCCACCCAGTCTATTATCACTTTTAACCCCATAGCATGCGCCTTTTCCACCAGCGCTTTCCAATCGGCCATGGTACCAAATTCGGGGTTGATGCCTTTGTAATCGGCAATGGCATAGTAGCTGCCCAACGCCCCTTTGCGGTCGGTTTTCGAAATTGGATAAATGGGCATAAACCAAAGCGTTTGCACGCCCATGTCTTTCAGCCGCTGCAGATGTGTTTCAAAGGCTTTAAAACTGCCTTCGGGGGTGTATTGCCGCACATTGACTTCGTAAATATTTCCCTGAATTATCCATTCCGGATGTCCGTCAATATTGCTTGTTGTATCGTTGGGAGAAGCCGTTGTGGCGGCCGTATCGTTGCCGGCATTGTTGCCGCAGGAGGTAAAGAACAAAGCGGCTGTCAGCATGGCGAAAAAGAGTTGGCGCATAGCAATGAGTTTGCGCTAAAATAGGGCAAAAGGAAGACTCGGGACTGATGATACAGCCAATGTGCCGATGGTGTTAGTCGGCTATGTACCGGCTTTTATTTTTCTGCAGGTATTGCACCACCGCCAGCCGCACATCGGTCCGCGGGTCTGTTTTGCCTCCGGCAGATGGAAATACTTTCATTACACCGGGATTTTTCGGCGTCAGAAAACTCATATTAGCCTCCTTGCCCGATAATAAAAATTCGGGTAAGGCCACCCGGTAGGTACGTTGCGGGTCAAGGGCTTTTCCGTTCAGCCACCAGCTACTGGTTGCTGAAGAAAACGTCAGCTTTTCGTTGTAGTGCAAGTAGCCGCCAATGCCGTAATTCTTCCGGCCGGCCTCCAGGAGCTGTATTACCAAATCGCCTTTCAGGTCGGCTTCGGCAATGGCGCCGCCAAAGGGCAGGCTTCGCAAAATATCGTATTGCGATACGGGCAACTGCACCACGTCGTCTATGCGAATGGAGCCGCCATTGAGCACCGCAATCTCTGCCTGCGGAACCGCTTCCTGCATGGCTGCCACCACAATGCGGCCAAGATTGGTTTGTTTTGTCCGCACCTCGGTTTCGCGGCCTTCCAGTGGTTCGCCTTTGCTGATGACGATGGCAGCGGCATCAAACCCCAGCGAACTGTAATTCTCCTGCGCAATGCGTGTCCATTTTTGCACCACCGAATTTGTAGCGCTGTCAAGCGGCACGGCTTCATTCAAGGCCTCAACAGCCGTTTTTACAACGACCTTCTTTTTCTTTTGGTTGATGTTGAGCGTTACCACGTAGGCATTTTTGGCATTGGCCAATGCCTTTGTAATGGGTACGTCTCCAATTTTTGCAAATCGTTGATCGTGTTCGTGGCCACCGATGATGGCAGCCAGCCCGGGCAGTTCACGGGCCAGGCGTTCATCGTCTTCCATGGCCTGGTGGGTGATGGCCACCACCGCATCTACCGAATCTTTCAATAGATTATAGGCATCCTTCGCCGCCTGCAGCGGATCGGCATAACTAACATAATCGGCCCGGTTAAAGGGAAGCGTTACGGAAAACAACCCAATCTTTGCCCTGGTGCCATCGGCATCCGATACCTGCAAAATCTGTGTTTTTGGAAACGGCCCGCTACCGGTTTTAGCAAATGGCTTTACGCCGTCTTTGGTTTGATGAAAAGCATTGCCCGAAAGCCACTGAAACCGGGATTCGTTAATCCGCTCCTGCAGTTCGCCTTCTTTCATATCAAATTCGTGGTTGCCGAAAATCGCAAGGTCCAACCCGGCGGCATTCAGCGCTTCTACCATCTGCCGGCCACGAATGGCCTTTCCTTCAAACTGCAGGCTGTTGTACACCGAAGGGCTCAGGAAATCGCCGGCAATGACCAACAAAGTGTTTTTATTCTTTTCGCTATACCGCTTTTTTAGTGTGGCTACACGGGCAATGCCGCCTTCGCGGCCGCCGCTGAGCGGGGCAATCTCGTACACATCATTTATCTGCAAAAAGGTAAGGGCAATTTTTCCATCATCTTTTGGCGTACCGGGTTGTGCCGTGCGGCACGACGAAAACCCAAGAATAAACAAAGCGAGAAATGGAGCAAGAATTGGTTTCATAGCTATTGTGTGTGTGGGTGTGCAATGTAAGGCAGAAAGCCGGTTGGCTGCAACGGCACGCATTGGTCCACCTTCTTGCCTGCCCGGAACGGCAAACTTGTATTTACCGGCGGAGATGACAACTCCCGTTTCGGTGCCGGACTTGGGCAAACTTTTTCGTTTGGGAAAAATACCCCCGGCAAACCGGAAGGCATTGAAAGCAGCGGCCTGAACGCCGAAATCCTTTTTCCGTTTACTTTTGATGAGCTTTCTTTCAATGTGGCCGGCAATACGGCATATTTTTTTTATACCGTTAAACAAAAAATTCTTATGCGCTGGCAAGGACGACAAGGTAGTGGCAACGTAGAAGACAGCCGTGGTATTGGTGGCGGTGGCGTCGCTGTGGGTGGCGGCATTGTGGGTATCATTGGCCTTTTGTTTTATCTGTTGACTGGTGGTGACCCGTCGCAGATCCCTGGTGCTGGCGGCGGCCAGCAAACCACGCAGCAATCGCCCGAGCAAAAACAGGCCGAGGATCAGTTGGCCCAGTTTACCAGCGTGGTGCTACGGGAAACAGAAACGGTATGGCAAAAAGTACTGCCCGAGCAGGCCGGCGTACCATACCAGGATCCAATATTAAAATTATTTACCGGCTCGGTGCAGTCGGCATGTGGCGGTGCCAGCAGCGCAAGCGGACCGTTCTATTGCCCCGGCGACAATAAAATTTACATTGACCTATCGTTTTACAATGACCTTAATCAGCTAACGCAGAAAAGAGGTGGATCAGGCGATTTTGCCATGGCCTATGTTATTGCCCACGAAGTGGGGCATCATGTGCAAAACCTCCTTGGTACATCAACCAAAGTAGCCCGTTTGCGGCAGCAGCTTTCGAAAGCCGAATACAATAAATACTCCGTAATGCTGGAGCTGCAGGCTGATTTTTATGCCGGCTTGTGGGCGCATTACATTCAGGGCAAAAACCTGCTGGAAGAAGGCGATATGCAGGAGGCCCTCGACGCTGCCAATGCCATTGGCGACGACCGTCTGCAAAAACAATCGCAGGGCCAGGTGGTGCCGGAATCCTTTACCCACGGCAGCTCGGCGCAGCGGATGAAGTGGTTTCAAAAAGGCTATCAGACCGGCGATATGCGCCAGGGAGATACCTTCAATGATCCAAGCCTGCAGTAGGTGGAGCGTCGTGATCGCTGAAACGCCGACACAATTATCATGGGTGTGCTTTGATGAATAGAATTACCAACCGTACAAGAGTGCGACGCAACAAAAGCTTTATAGCAGTACTTCAGCTCAGTACCTAAAAAGTATTGTTTTTGCCTTGGTCATCCTTTCTTTTCACGATTTCACCTCCGGGATGCTGTCCCTACGGATGTTTTGCCATCATGGCGCCGGTGGAAAAAAGCGGCTGATGAAGGGTATGCGCTGCAGTTCCTTTTGTTCCACAGTTCCGATAAACCAGACAAAGATCCACAACAACAGGGTGGCTGTGCCAATGCTGAACCAGATATTGCCCCAAAGCAGCAGCAATCCGCGATGAATCAGGTAAAAAGCCACCACAATCACAAGGTAGGCAGTCAGCTTTTTGCGGGCATAGGGAATGCGGTAGTATTTCTGCCCCAGCACGTAGCTGATGATCATCATAAAAAAATAACAGAAGAAAGTGGCAAGAGCGGCACCGAGGTAGTGCAGCTTTGGAATGAGCAACACATTGAGCAAAACGGTGAGCAGCGCACCGGCCACAGTAATCGCTGCTCCATAAAGATTTTTATTGGTGAGCTTGTACCAGATGCTCAGATTGTAGTAAATGCCCAGGAAAATATTGCCCATGGCAAGAATAGGTACAATGTAAATGCCTTCGCCCCAGGCATCTGATTTCAGGGTGATGACCCATTCCAGCACATCGCGGTAAAGACCGATCAATAAAAACATAAAGCAGCAGGCAATCACAAAAAACTTCATTACCCGGGCATAAGTTTTTGGCGCCGCTTCGTCTTTGGAGCGGCTAAAGAAAAACGGCTCGGCCGCCATGCGAAAAGCCTGGATCATGACGGTAACCAGCACGGCCAGGCGATACAGGTTGCCGAATACACCCAGTTCTTTATCCGCTTGTGCCGGCGACACGTCCACCACATGGCGGTACACCAGGCGGCTTAGCATGTCATTCACCATTCCACCCAGTCCTACAATAATCAGCGGGTAGCTATAAGCCATTACCTTCTTCCAAAGCCCGGCATCAAACCGCAACTGAAGGCCGCCAAACTCTTTTGCCAGGAGCAAAAAAGTAAAGATGCTTCCGCAAAGATTGCCCAGCAGGTAATAGCTGATGGGGTCCTGGCTGTCGTAGATAAATCCAAGAAAGCTGTTTGGGTCTTTTGCCACCCAGCCCGGAATAAAGCCGAGAAACAGCACCACTACCAGGACGTTCATTAGAATGCCTGCGAGCCGGACGAATGCATATTTTTTTGGGCGGTTCTCCTGCCGCAGTTTGGCAAAAGGAAGGGTGGCCAGTGTGTCGAAGAAAATGATCCAGCACATCCAGGCAATGTACTGCGGATGTTTATCGAGGCCGGCCGCATTGGCCAGCGGCAGGCGAAAATACCAAAGGCAGGCCGTAAACAACAGCGTGGTAAAAAGCAGGGAAAGCGATAATGTGCTGTACAGCCGCTGCCGGTCTTCGGTTTGCGAAAAACGGAAGTAGGCTGTTTCGAGCCCATAGGTAAACAGCACATTTAAAAACGGAATGATGGCATAAACCTGGGTAAGGTCGGCAGTGGTGGCGGGCTGCCTGAACAGGAAAGGCAGCGACAGGTTCATCAGGTACCCCAGAAAGCGGCTCATGATCGTTGGTACACCATACCACAAAGTCTGCCCTGCCAGTTTTTTAATGCCGCTCAACAGATGTTCGTTTAGAAGTGAGCAAATTTAATGGAATAGCGAGTAGCGAGGGGCAAGTAGCGAGTAGCCGCTTCATTAGAGATCGCCCGGTGATTTCTGCTTTGAACTTTTGACAAAATTGCGATGGCCATCAACCCTGACACTTGCGGCAACTCACTACTCGCTACCCGCTACTTCCTACCCCCTATTCCCGCAGTCTCGGGTTATGGAGAAACGCTGTGTCGGATAAGGTTCTGATAAAGGCCACCACCTGGTCCACCTCTGTATCGGTTAAGGCAATACCATTGGCCAGCAGCGGATCGAGCGTAGGACTGCCATTGACGCCAACCCGGTAATGCTGTATCATCGTGCGGAAAAAATTCATTCGCCCATCGTGCCCGTAATAGGAAGTAAACTCCGCGTTGCGCAGCGAAGGAACACGAAACCGGAGCGAGTCGGCCCGGTTGCCGGTAACGAGCATTCGGCCATAGTCCTGCAAAGCCGCATCTATTTCGAGGCCGGTGTTGCGGTAGCTGAAATCGGTGAACAGCGGCTCCTGGTGACAAGTGTTGCATTTGGCTTTGAACACTGCGTAGCCGGCATTTTCGTCGGCTGTAAAACTCGCCTCGCCCCGCCGCACTTTGTCGTACCGGGCGTTGGCCGAAACAAGGCTGACCACATATTGATCGAGCGCCCGGAATACGCGGTCTTCCGAAACATACTCGCTGCCAAAGGCCGCCCGAAAAAGGCGCCGGTAGGCGGTATCCATATTTAAATGAGCCACCACTTTTTGCACGGTGGTGCCCATTTCGGTGGCACTGGTAAAATGATTTCGATAAACGGTAGCAAGGTTCGGTGCGCTGCCATCCTGGTTAAACTCGCGGTACCAGGCCAGGTTAAAGATGCCCGGCGCATTGCGAAGCGTATGCGTATTGTTTACGCCGTGGCTGCGGTCGTGCTCAAAAGTGGTGAAAGCTGCCAGGGGCTGATGGCAGGAGCCGCAGGACACATGACCGTCGGCCGACAGGTGATGATCGAAAAACAACCGTTTGCCCAATTGAAACCCTTGCTCCGTAAGGGGGTTGGCGGCAAAGTTGTAGGCCGGCTGCGGAAAACCGGACGGGTTAACGAAAGCAACCGGCGTTGTTTCCGGAACCGGCGTTTTGCGGCAGCCATCCAGCAGCAGCGAACCGGCGGCCACAAAAACAACCAACAATAAAATGGCAAGTTGCGATTTCACAGGAGCCTGTTTGGTACTAAAATAAAAACAATCCGGACGGCGCATTGTTAAAACGCTGCTGTCCCGGTTGTGCGTTACAGCCAGGCCAACAGTACCGGGATTGGCGCAGCACCCGCTAAAACAAATCTTTCGGGCGAAATTTTTTGCGGCCCTGCTTTACTTCCGCCGTGCGCTTTTTGCTCTCTGCCCGCCTTTCTTTAGCCGCCTTTGATGGTTTGGTGGCAATGCGCAGCTTTTTTTTCTGCAATGCCTGATTCACCAATGCATTGATTTTTTTTAGCGCTTCTTCTTTGTTGGCCAGTTGGGTGCGATGGATTTGAGCTTTCACCACCACCTCATCCTCACTGTTTATCCGGTTACTTAATTTTTCGCGGATGGTTACCTTTTGTTCGTCGGAGAGTAAGGCCGAAGCGCCAATATTGAAATGGGCGATGACAGCGGTCTCCACCTTGTTTACGTTTTGCCCGCCCTTGCCGCCGCTGCGGGTCGTTTGCAGTTTTATTTCAGGAGAAAAGTCCATGAGGTTCCGTGAAAGGTCCAAACTCAAAAGTAAAAATTGTGCCTTGTCGTTTTTGAATCTGGCCTTTTTACTTTTGAATTCTTATGCGAGCCGTTATTCAAAGAGTTAGCAAAGCCAGTGTAACAGTAGAAGGAAATCGTACGGGCCACATTGAAGCCGGGCTGCTGGTTTTACTGGGAATCGAAGATGCCGATACCGAAGAAGACATTCGCTGGCTCAGCGGAAAAATCGTCAACCTGCGCATTTTTAATGATGAGAATGGGGTGATGAATAAATCAGTGGCAGATGTAGGCGGCGGTATTCTTTTGGTTAGCCAGTTTACCCTGCATGCCTCTACCAAAAAAGGCAACAGGCCCAGCTATATCAGGGCCAGCAAACCGGATTTTGCGATCCCTGCGTATGAAAAGATGAAAAATCAATTAGAAGCGGACCTTGGTAAAACCCTTCAAACCGGCATATTTGGCGCCGATATGAAAGTGGAGTTGCTGAACGATGGGCCGGTAACGATAGTGATAGACACAAAGAACAAAGAGTAAAGCCCCTGTCCTCAGCTGTTCCGGATCTGTTTTGTAATATGTGCAATTTGCCCCAGGTGGTAGATGTCGTGCTGAATAACGCCGGTGATCAGCTTGCGGTAGTTGTAGGTTCTTTCCCGCACGTTTTCTTCCAGAATGGCATCATCCTGCTGTTCCAGCAGGGCTACCAGTCGCTGTTGCGTTTCACGCAGTTTTTCAAGTCCCTTTTGCCATAGGGAAAAATCGGCGTGATCGAGTTCCCGCCAGTCCAGGTCTTCAAAATATTTTGCGCTAAACGCAGAGCCGGGCTGTAAAGCGTGAATGGTGAACTCCCGCCAGGTACACATATGCCATACCAATTCGAGAATGGGGTGCTGGCCATTCAGCTTTTGCACCGCCGTTGCGGCGTCAACTTCGCCCAGCAGCACACGGACATTCCGGCCAAACCAGGGATCGCCGTCCCAGGTTTCCTTCAATTGTTCTATCAGATAATCCATTTCTTTTCCCATAAGTCAAAAAAAGATGCCCTGCAAGGCAGGACATCGGTAAGTTATGGAAAAAGAAAAAGCCAAAAAGAGAATATCCTGTCTGACCTAAGTCTCCCTTCAGGGGGACAGGGGATCTACTTGCTCAAATACATGCTTCTGTCTTTATACAGCTGCCGGAAGTAAGGGTCCCGCAAGTCTTTGATAAACCGGATGGCTTCACCGGTGCTTTTCATTTCGGGCCCCAGTTCTTTGTTCACGTTCGGAAATTTATTGAACGAAAACACCGGTTCTTTAATGGCAAAACCCTGCAGCTTTTTCTCAAATGTAAAATCACTCAGCTTGTTCACGCCCATCATCACCTTGGTGGCAATATTCAGGTAAGGAATCTCGTAGGCCTTGGCAATAAACGGCGTGGTACGGGAAGCTCTCGGGTTGGCTTCAATCACATACACCTTTCCGTCCTTAATGGCAAACTGGATGTTGATAAGGCCTTTGATGTTGAGGGCCCGTGCTATCTTTTCGGCATAGTGCTCCATGGTAGTTACTACCAGTGGCGTCAGGTTAAAGGCCGGCAGCACCGCGTTGCTGTCGCCGCTGTGAATGCCGGCTGGCTCAATATGCTCCATCACACCCATGACATGAAACTGCTCGCCGTCGAAGATGGCATCTATCTCGGCTTCCTGGCAGCGATCGAGGAAGTGGTCAATCAGTATCTTGTTGCCGGGAATGTGCTTCAGTAAAGAGATGACTGCTTTCTCCACTTCATCGTCGTTGATCACAATCCGCATGCGCTGGCCACCCAGCACATAGCTGGGACGAACCAGCACCGGGTAACCCACACGGTTGGCCACGTCAATAGCTTCGTCCACCGTAAAAGCGGTGCCGTAATCGGGGTATGGAATGTTCAGCTCTTTCAGCATATCGCTGAACCGGCCGCGGTCTTCGGCAATATCCATGTTGTCGTACGTGGTACCGATGATCTTAATGCCTTTTTCGTGCAGGCGCTTGGCCAGTTTCAATGCCGTTTGTCCGCCCAACTGCACAATCACCCCTTCCGGTTTTTCGTGTTCAATAATTTCCCAAAGGTGCTCCCAGTACACCGGCTCGAAGTACAGTTTGTCTGCCATGTCAAAATCCGTGGAAACCGTTTCGGGGTTACAGTTCACCATAATGGATTCGTACCCGCACTGTTTAATGGCTAGCAGGCCATGTACGCAGCAGTAATCGAACTCGATGCCCTGGCCAATGCGGTTGGGCCCGGAGCCCAGCACGATGATTTTCTTTTTATCGGTCACCTTGCTTTCGTTGGTATGGCCATCTTCAAACGTGGAATAGAAATAGGGCGTCTTGGCTTCAAACTCCGCACTGCAGGTATCCACCATTTTATATACACGGGTAATGCCGGCCGCCTTGCGCTTTTCGTACACATCATCTTCTTCCGTATCGCCCAGTATGCGGGCAATCTGCTCATCACTGAAGCCGTGAATTTTGGCCTGCTTCAGTAAATCAACCGGCAGGTCGGTTATGCCGTATTTCTCCAGTTCTTTTTCAATAATGCAAATCTTTTGGATCTCGTAAAGGAACCAGCGGTCAATACCGGTGGCTTTGGCAATGGTGTTGACACTCACACCCAGCATCAGCGCATCTTTTAGCCGGAAAACACGGTCCCACTTTGGTGTTTTGAGGTATTCCAGCAACTCTTCCGACTTCATGGCGCTTTTGCCGTAATAACCTAATCCAATAGCATTGTTCTCCAAACTCTGGCAGGCCTTCTGAATGGCTTCGGTAAAGCTGCGGCCAATGGCCATTACTTCGCCCACGCTTTTCATTTGCAGCCCCAGCGTATCGTTCGCGCCTTTGAACTTATCGAAGTTCCAGCGGGGAATTTTCACAATCACATAGTCCAGCGCCGGCTCAAAATAGGCAGAGGTAGTTTGTACGATGGGGTTCTTTAATTCATCCAGTGTGTAGCCAATGGCCAGCTTGGCGGCAATCTTCGCAATGGGATAACCGGTGGCTTTTGAAGCCAGCGCCGAAGAGCGGCTTACACGCGGATTGATTTCTATCGCAAGAATTTCTTCGGTTTCGGGACTGATGGAAAACTGCACGTTACAACCGCCGGCAAAATTGCCCAGGTCACGCATCATCATTATGGCGGTGTCCCGCATCAACTGAAATGCGGTATCGCTCAAGGTCATGGCCGGCGCCACGGTGATGGAGTCGCCGGTGTGCACACCCATGGGGTCAAAGTTTTCCACCGTACAAATAATCACCACATTGTCGTTGGCATCCCGCAGCAGCTCCAATTCAAATTCTTTCCAGCCCAACACGGCTCTTTCTACCAGCACTTCATGAATGGGTGAGGCTTGTAATCCGCGGGTCAGGGCTTCTTCAAGTTCCGAGGCATCGTGCACAAAACCGCCACCGGTGCCGCCCAGGGTAAACGAGGGCCGAATGACCAGCGGAAAGCCAATTTCCTGCGCAAACTCTTTTCCTTCCAGAAAGGAGTTGGCCGTTCGGGCCGGTGCCACAGGCACACCCAGGTGAATCATCCACTGGCGGAATTTTTCGCGGTCTTCGGCTTTGTCAATGGCCTTTATGTCCACGCCAATCAGCCGCACGTTGTATTGCTGCCAAATGCCAAGGTCTTCGGCTTCCTTCGCCAGGTTCAGCGCCGTTTGGCCTCCCATAGTGGGCAACACGGCATCAATCTCATTTTCCTGCAAAATCTGCTCAATGCTTTCCACCGTCAGCGGCAGCAGGTACACACGGTCGGCCATCATGGGGTCGGTCATGATGGTGGCCGGGTTGCTGTTTATCAGGATCACTTTTACGCCTTCTTCGCGAAGGCTGCGGGCTGCTTGCGAACCAGAGTAATCAAACTCGGCCGCCTGGCCAATGATGATGGGACCTGAACCAATGATGAGGACTGATTTGATGGAGTTGTCTTTTGGCATGCTTTAAAGTTTACAAGTTCACGGGTTCACACGTTCACAAGTTGGTTTACGCTGCCACAATCAACTTGTGAGCGTGTGAACTTGTAAACTCGTGAACTCTTCCGGGCATAAAAAAACCGGGTTTTTACCCGGGGTGCAAAAGTACAGGAATTGAACATTGCGGCAGGGTTATTTTTCCGGCCTGTGGCGCGGACAAAAAAAAGCACCGCAAGTGCGGCGCTTTCAAAAGACGATAGCGGGTTTAACCGCCAAACGTCACATCGCCGGTTACGGGATTGTGAGCATTGGGATTTGAGCCGTTGCGGCCAAATGCGCTTTTCACTGAACCCAGGTTGTCGTTCACAAGCTTCTTTCCTTTTTCTACAAGGCCCTTTCTTTCGTCTGCGCTCATTTTCGACAGCTTGTACAATCCATAGGCAGCCGCACCGGCCACCAGCAATGATCCAAGACTTGTTTTACGTGCCATAATAATTGGTTATTTGTGATTGTTAGAAAATCAGTTTATGCACCAGCAGGGCCCGCGCCTGCGTTGTTGTTGCCATTAGAATTGGTCGTGGCCGCGCCGGCGCCGGTAGGCTGTGTTGCGGCGGCGCCACCTGCCGCAGCCGCGGCCTGGCCCTGGCTGCCGCCAAACAGGTTATGGAAAAACTCTTCCATTTTCGGCAGGTGATCTTTCAGGGCATCCGACCCTTTCGTTTTCAGCTCATTAAAATATTCCATGGCTTTATCTTCAGCAGCCACGGCCTGGTCTTTCAGCTTGTTGGCCTTGTCCTTCAGCGAGGCAGCCATCTTTTCTTTTTCCTCGTCCGAAAGGTTTACGTATTTGTAAGCACCGAATGCAGCGGCGGCTCCCAGCAGGAACGTGGCCAGGTGTTTATTATTAACGCTCATAAAATTAATTTTTGTTTTGTTGTTCATCCTGCTACCAATTTTGTGCCCACTCTTCCAAAAGCCGGTATAGAGATTGAACAGTACGCCGTTTTGTAAAGAATGACAGGATGCACAGATTGATTTTCACTTTTTTCTTTTTCGCTAGCACCATTTTGGCAGGAACTGCGCAAAATTATCCGCAGGGGTATTTTCGGCATCCGTTGAGCATACCCCTTGAGCTGGTGGCCAATTTTGGCGAAATACGGACCAACCACTGGCACATGGGCCTCGACATTCGTACCCAGCAGCGGGAAAACCTGCCGGTTTTTGCCGCCGCCGACGGTTATGTATCACGGATAAAAGTGGAGCCGGGCGGCTTTGGGCAGGCCATTTACATTGCCCACCCCAATGGCTTCACCACGCTGTATGCCCATGTCAACCGTTTTTCACCGGCATTGCAGCAGTTTGTGGTCGGCAAACAGTACGAGCTGGCTTCGTGGGCGATAGAGCTTGAGTTTGGCCCGGAGCAGTTTCCGGTAAAAAAAGGAGAGTTTATTGCCCTCAGCGGCAACACGGGTGGTTCGGCCGGGCCGCATGTGCATTTTGAAATTCGCGATACCAAAACAGAAAAAGTGCTGAATCCCCTGCTGTTCAATTTCCCCATTGCTGATGCGGTGCCGCCAGCGGTGACACGGCTGGCCATGTACGACCGGCACCGCAGCACTTACATGCAGGTGCCGCAAATGCTAAA
This sequence comes from uncultured Flavisolibacter sp., assembly GCA_965365435.1. Lineage (GTDB taxonomy): Bacteria > Bacteroidota > Bacteroidia > Chitinophagales > Chitinophagaceae > Flavisolibacter. The sequence continues at coordinate 16,295 of CBDUBQ010000037.1, read as the reverse complement.
CCTGGCGAGTGTCAGGGGCCGGACGCTCAAAGTGGGCTCCAGTAAAATCAGCTTTGCTGTTGGCGCCACCGACCGGTTTAGCGGCTCCAAAAATCCCAACGGAATTTATGCGGCAAAAATGCTGGTGGACGGCATGCCGGTTTCGTCTTTTACCCTTGACAATATTGGCTACGACGAAACCCGGTACATGAATGCGCAGATTGATTACCCCCTGCAGGCCAGGCGCGGCGGCACGGTACAGCACATCAGCCCTCTGCCGGGCGCTACCGCTATTGCTTATAATACCTATGGCGGCGATGGCACACTGACGCTGACCGATAACGAGCCGCACAGCGTACTGATTGAAGTACAGGATGCCAACGGCAATACCACCCGGATACCGTTCAGCGTGCAATACGACGGGGCACTAGCACCGGCAGGGCCATCTGCCGCAGGCAATGTTTTTTACCCTAATCAAATCAATGTTTTTGAAGAGGAAGCTTTTCAGTTGGTGACCACAGAGAGTACATTGTACGATGCGGTGCCCGTTGCGTTCAGTGCTTCGGGCGGATTGACCACCAATGCTGTTTCGCCGGTATATACCTTTCTGAGTGCCGCCATTCCATCGCACGACTACGTAACCGTTCGGATAAAACCTTCCGTTTCGGTACCACCCGAATGGAAAGACCGGATGGTGATCAGAAATACAGCCGGCACCAGAATCACCGTTGCCAAAGCCAGCTGGCAGCGCGGATGGCTGACGGCAAGGTTCCGGCAGTTTGGCACTTTCCAGGCATTTATTGACAATGTGCCACCGGTGGTCAACAATATCCCGTCTGATTTGTCACGAATGAGCCGCATCGTCTTCACTCCCACCGATAATTTCAACAACATTAAAAGCTTCCGCGCCGAGGCGAATTGCCAATGGCTCCGGTTTACCAACGACAAAGGCAAAACCTGGATTTATACATTCGACGACAAGTTTCCGGCCGGCGAAAGCAGCTTGAAAGTAAGGGTGGAAGATGAAGCCGGCAATGTAACAGAACGAACGTGGCATGTTAAACGATGAGTGGATGTGTAGGTATGCAGATCGGCGGATGAGATGAATTATAAATAAATGAATGGCCGGGCGAACTGACGGGGCAATTGAAAGCCGGCAAACCAAAACACTGAGTACCGGATTAAAAAGAACCACAAACTCTTAATGGCAACTCATTTACAGGAAGGACAAAAAGCGCCGGCTTTTACCGGCAAAGACCAGAACGGCCACAACGTATCGCTGGCTGAATTTAAAGGGCAAAAGGTGGTGCTTTATTTTTATCCCGAAGACGACACTCCCACCTGTACCGTGCAGGCCTGCAACCTGCGGGACAACTACAGCCTGCTGAAGCAGCACGGCTTTGCGGTACTTGGCGTTAGCCCCGATGACGCTGTAAAACACCAGCGGTTCCGGGAAAAATTCAACCTGCCCTTCACGCTTATTGCCGATCCGGCCCACAAAATCATTGACAAGTACGGCGTATGGGGCGAAAAGAACCTGTACGGGCGGCAGTACATGGGCCTACACCGCACCACGTTTGTGATAGATGAAAAAGGTATCATCCGGAAGATTTTTCTGCGGCCAAAAAACAAGGCGCATGCGGACGAGATTGTGAAGGCGGCGGGGGTTGGGGGACAATGAGAAAATGGCCGATTGGTTTTTGTTACCGATGATCGTGTCCGGTTAAAAAACAGGAAAAAGCCCGCAGACTTTAATCGTCTTTTGCCGGCACAATATCACAATTTCCCATTCTCATTTTCCCACACCCACTCCACTTCTCCCACGCCAAACCGTTCTTCGGTAGCATGCTGCACCACCAGCTCGCCCAAAGCCGATACGTCTTTGATGGCGGCGGCAAATACCCGGCTGCCTTGTTTCAACCGCACCGTCTCACCACGTTTGTAAAGGCAGTTCCGGTACTCTTCCCTTACCCCAAGCGGAAAGTTGTGCAGCAGCCTATACGCTTCGTCCAGGTACCTGCAGAGTTCTTTCGCCAGCAGTACCGGCTGATGTTCTTTCCCGGAAATTTGTTTAAGCGAAACGGCCTTCTGTTCAAGCCCTTGAAAAGCAGTTTGGTTGATATTGATACCGATGCCGATGATGGCCGCTTTCCATTCATTTCCTTGTATAATGTTCTCGATTAGAATTCCCCCTGCCTTTCTGTCACGCCAATAAAGGTCGTTGGGCCATTTAACAGAAGTTTCGGTACCGGCATATTTCGAGAAGAAACGGCTGACGCCAAGCGCCGATGCCATGCTAAGCAAAAAAGCCTGTGACAAGGCCAGGAACGGCGGTTGCAGAATAAGGCTAAGGGCGATGTTTTTACCGCTGTCGCCCTCCCACTGTCGGTTGCGCTGCCCCTTGCCTTTTGTTTGATGATGAGCAAACACGGCCGTACCGCTTTGTGCCATCCCCGCATGCACCAATCCGGTGGCATAGTTGTTGGTGCTTTCCACCTGTTGCAATTCCAGAAAGGGCGTTCCAACGGAAAATCGAGAAGACAAATTCGGCCTATTTTTGAACAAAGAAAGGCGGTCTTTCCTTACCTTGGCTACGGCCCTTCATTACTGAACCAAAAAAAGATTAGTATTTGGAACCTTTAGACGTATTGACGACACGCAAAAAATCTCCAGCCCGGCTCACTAAAGCATCAAAAATCTACAAAGCCATCATCAGGGCCATTCAGGATAAAAAAGGCGAAAACATTGTATCGCTTGATCTGCGCAAGATACCCGAAGCCGTTGCCGACTTCTTCATTATTTGCGAAGCCAGCAACCAGCCGCAAATCCGGGCCATTTCCGAAGCGGTGGAAGATGAAGTAAAGAAAAAGGCCGGTGAAATCCCCTATCGCCACGAAGGCAAACAAAACCTGCAGTGGGTGTTGATTGACTATATCAACATCGTGGTACATGTGATGTCTTCCGAATCCCGCAAATTTTATAAGCTCGAAGAAATGTGGAGCGATGCCCCGCAGGAAGAACATAATTCGTAGTGGGTTGTTTTGTTAAATCAGCCTCATTCAAAAGGCAAAATCCGCCAAAATTTCATTACTTGCACCGTTTACCATAAAAAGAGGAAATGTCACAGGAACCATATAAAAACGAAAAAAAACGGACGCTGCCGAAGTTTAACCGTCCTTCGGGCGACAGCGACAATAACACGCCGCGAAAGGGGCCCCGCTTCAGTTTTTACTGGGTGTATGCCATCATTTTTGCGGTACTGATCGGCTTTCAGCTTTTTGGTTCTTTTAACCCCAACGCGGCACAGATCACACAGAACGATTTTGAAGCCATGATCCGCCGCGGCGAAGTCAAAGAATACACCATCATCTCCAACCGCAACCTCGTTAAGGTAACGCTGATCAAAGAGCGGCTTTCCGATTCGTCGCGGACGGCCATTGGCCGCAATACCGTGGCAAACAATGAAGCCTTGGTAGCCACTTTCAAGATTGCGTCGGTAGAATCGTTTACGGCGGATATGCGGGAATTTTATAAAGCGAATCCCGGCGTACAACGGGTGACGGCAAGAGCCGAAGCCGAAAGCAACTGGTTTACTCCTATTCTGCAAACCATTCTTCCTTTTCTGCTGCTGATCGGCATCTGGATATTGCTGATGCGGAAAATGAGCGGCGGCGCAGCCGGTGGTGGTGGCCCGGGCGGCATCTTTAATATTGGTAAGTCAAAAGCCACTCTTTTCGACAAAGGCACGCGGGTGAACATCACCTTTGCCGATGTGGCCGGCCTCGACGAAGCCAAGGTGGAAGTGATGGAGATTGTTGACTTTCTACGCAACCCGAAAAAATATACTTCGCTGGGTGGCAAAATTCCAAAGGGCGCCCTGTTGGTGGGCCCTCCCGGTACGGGCAAAACCCTGCTGGCAAAGGCCATGGCCGGTGAAGCCCAGGTACCCTTCTTCAGCCTCAGCGGATCGGACTTTGTAGAGATGTTTGTCGGCGTGGGCGCCAGCCGCGTTCGCGACCTGTTTAAGCAGGCAAGGGAAAAAGCACCCTGCGTGATTTTTATTGATGAAATTGATGCCATTGGCCGGGCCCGTGGCAAGAACATGATGATGAGCAACGACGAACGGGAAAGCACCCTGAACCAGTTGCTCGTTGAAATGGACGGCTTTGGCACCGACTCCGGCATTATCGTGCTGGCGGCCACCAACCGTCCCGATGTGCTCGACACTGCCCTACTTCGCCCGGGCCGTTTCGACCGGCAGATCTCTATTGACAAGCCCGATGTAAAAGGCCGCGAAGCTATTTTTAAAGTGCACCTGAAGCCCATCAAGGTGTCCGAGAAAGTGGACATTCACCGCCTGGCCGAACAAACGCCTGGTTTTGCAGGTGCCGACATTGCCAACGTATGTAACGAAGCGGCGTTGATTGCAGCCCGCAAAGGAAAAGGTGCGGTGGACATGAGCGATTTTCAGGATGCGGTGGACCGTGTGATCGGTGGGCTGGAGAAAAAGAACAAGATCATTTCGCCCGAGGAAAAAAAGATCATTGCCTATCACGAAGCCGGCCATGCCATTTGCGGCTGGTTTTTAGAACATGCTTATCCGCTGCTGAAGGTGACGATTGTACCCAGAGGAACAGCCGCCCTGGGCTATGCGCAGTACACACCCAAAGAGCAGTACCTGTACAATACAGACCAGTTGGAAGACCAGATTTGCATGACGCTTGGCGGCCGTGCATCGGAAGAGATTTTCTTTGGAAAAATTTCCACCGGTGCGCAGAACGACCTGCAGCAGATCACCCGTATTGCCACGGCAATGGTTACAGTATATGGCATGAGCGAAAAGGTGGGCAACATCAGCTATTACGATCCACAGGCCGAAAATCAGTTCAGCAAGCCCTACTCCGAAGAAACAGCCCGTATGATAGACGAGGAAGTGCGCCGCACCATTGAAGACTCTTACCAGCGCACCCTTGCCTTGCTACGGGATAAAAAAGGCGAGGTGGAAATGCTGGCGGAAGCGCTGCTGGAAAAAGAAGTGCTTTTCCAGAGCGATGTGGAAGCCCTGATAGGCCCCCGCCCCTACGAAGAAAGAAAACCGTTAGAGAACGGCATAGACAGCCATTCGGAAGGCGGCATTAGCGAAGGTGTGCCACCCTTCGATCCGAATGTCAATCCAATCCCATCCTGATAAGCGCATGAGTACAGCAAAGCGTAACATTTTAGAAAAAATACGCATGGCGTTGGCAACCCCAACGCCATTGCCTTTTCCGCAGGCAACAGGAACCAATGTTCCGGTGCAGCCGCCGGCAGATGACCTGGTGGTAATCTTTGCCGAACAGTTTTCGGCCCTGCAGGGAAAGTTTGTTTTTTGTACCAACGCGGCCGAACTGGAGCAAAATCTGCAAAAGCTTTTTATCCAAAACCAGTGGACAAAAATCTATTGCACAGAAGAACCGCTAAAGTCGCTGTTGCATCCTAATTCCCTTCATGCCACGATAGCCGATTGCGACGCTTCGCTCACCACCTGCGAGGTGCTGGTGGCCCGCACGGGCAGTATGCTGTTAAGTTCGGCCCAGCAAGGCCGGGTGCCCAGCGTGTATGCCCCGGTACACATCTGCATTGCGTACACCTCGCAGTTTGTGTACGATATTGGCGAAGGGCTGGAAAGGGTGAAAGAAAAATACGGAACGGCGCTGCCTTCTATGATTGCGCTGGCTACGGGCCCCAGCCGCACGGCCGATATTGAAAAAACGCTGGTGGTGGGTGTGCACGGACCAAAGGAAGTGTATTGTTTTGTGGTGGAAAGCCCCCTGTCCCCCGGTGGGGGAACTTAGGCAGAATCAGCAGCCTTGTTTTTAAACCGCGTTTATGCATGGCATAAGTGTCGCTCCTTTTGATATAAAAACGTTTTCGACTTAGGAAATGCCTGATGAAAAAAATAGTACCGACAACCTAGGTTCGCCCGCCGGAGGACAGGGGGCCGTAATTTCCGCCGACAAAAAAGTTTATTTTCTCTCCGATTTCCACCTCGGCGTTCCCGATGCTGCAAGCAGTTTGCAACGCGAAAAACTGATCGTTCGTTTTTTGGATGAAGCAAAGGCCGATGCCCATACGATCTTTTTTGTTGGCGACATGTTCGACTTTTGGTTTGAATACCGAACCGTGGTGCCCCGCGGCTATGTACGCCTGCTGGGCAAGCTGGCCGAGTTGAGCGACAGCGGCATCCAACTCCATTTTTTTGTGGGCAACCATGATATGTGGATGAAGGATTATTTTCAGCAGGAGCTGAACATGCCGGTTTATTTCGGGCCCAAAACGTTCACCTTCAACAACTGCTCGTTTTACATTGCCCACGGCGATGGGCTGGGCCCCGGCGACAGCGGCTACAAGGCCATGAAAAAAGTTTTTCGCAGCCCCGTTTGCCAGTGGTTGTTTGGCCTTTTGCCGCCGGCTGTCGGCATTGGCACGGCCAGCTACTTCAGCCGCAAAAGCCGTAAGGCGCAGGAGCATATTGAGGAAACTTTTTTGGGTGAGGAAAAAGAGTGGTTGCTGATTTATAGCCGGGAAGTGCTGCAAAAAGAAAGCTTTAATTTTTTTGTTTTTGGCCATAGACACCTTCCTGTTGATTATCGTCTTACTTCAGAAAGCCGGTATATCAACCTCGGCGAGTGGATCAATTTTCAAACCTATGCAGTGTTTGACGGCAAAGACATGGAAGTAAGATCCTACACCGGACGAAACGAAAAAATTTACCGCAAAGCATGAAGCCTGTTTTTACGATAGTGCTCTTGTTTTCTTGCCTCATGGCCGTTGCCCAAAAGGACAGCAGCCTCACGCTGCTACGCACCCACAGCGGCGACATTGCCTCCGTTGCCCTCGACAACCTCGACAACCTCTACCTTGTTTCGTCATCGGGGCAAATTAAAAAGCTGAACAGCCGGGGCGATTCGGTGGCTGTTTTTAACGGGGTGCGCAACTTTGGGCCCCTGCAGTCTATAGACGTAACCAACCCGCTGAAGCCACTCCTTTTTTACAAAGATTTTTCTACCGTGGTGGTCCTCGACCGGCTGTTGTCTCGCCGCACCAGCCTTGATCTGCGGCGGTTCAACGTGCTGCAGCCCTCGGCCATCGGTCTTTCTTACGACAACAATATCTGGGTGTTTGACCAGTTTGACAACAAGCTGAAAAAAATGGACGAAGGCGGCAACCTTTTGCTTCAAACAACTGATTTCCGGCAGCTCTTTAACCAAACGCTGTCGCCGCAGCGCATTATCAACGACGGTGGCCTGGTGTACCTGGCCGACAGCACCGAAGGCATTTTTGTGTTCGACAATTACGGCGCTTTTCAACGGCGCATTGACCTGAAGGGCTGGCGCAGCCTCGACGTTTGGAGCGGCCGGCTGGTGCGGCTGAGCAATGGCGGCATTGCCGTGTATAATCCATCTAATTTTACAGAACAAACCCAGCTTTTCCCGGCCTCCTTTACTCCCTACCGGCATGCCTTTACCCTGCAAAATAAGCTGGTTACCTTTTCAAAAGATTCGGTGCGCATTTACCGCTTAGCCTATTAATTGCATGCTGTTATTTTTGCGCAAACCAATTTCGTAATGGATAGAATCATCTGGGGCAATTCGATTGAAAGTTATCTCTGGACGCTGGGAATTATTTTGTTCGTGCTGCTGCTGAACCGCTTTATCTCGAAGCATTTTGCCCGGTTGGTGTTCCGGCTTTTTCGCAAGCGGCTGAAGGTTTACGACCCGCAAAAATTCACCGATCTGATTGTGCACCCGCTGGGCACTTTTTTAGTCATTACCGTGTCTATCGTGGCTTTTTACCGCCTCCAATATCCACCGCCGCTGAAATACACGCTGTATAAATATCCGCTTCAGCAGGTACTGCTGTCCCTGGCTATTGCGGTGCAGGTGCTGGCTTTTACCTGGCTGGTGCTGCGTATCATAGATTTTATTTCCAGCATACTGGAACAAAAGGCTAACGAAAGCCCCTCGCCCGGCGACAACCAGCTTATTGTGTTCTTTCGCGATTTTATTAAGGTGATCGTTGCCGCCATTGGCATTTTACTGATGCTGAACCAGGCCTTCAGCTACAACATTTCGTCATTGCTCACAGGCCTCAGCATTGTTGGCGCTGCCCTTGCCCTGGCCTTTCGCGAAAGCCTGGAAAACCTTATTGCCTCGTTTGTGATCTTTTTCGACCGGCCGTTTCAGGCGGGCGATTTTGTGAAGGTGCAAAACGTAGCCGGTACGGTAGAAAGGGTGGGCCTGCGAAGCACCCGTGTGCGTACCGCCGACAAGTCATATGTAACCGTACCGAATAAGCAAATGGTGGACAGCATTCTCGACAATGTTTCGAAGCGCTCCCAGATACGCGGCGAAATTACTCTGAACATCCACCTCAAAACTCCCACGCCAAAAATCAATGAGCTGATCAGCGAAATTAAAAACCACCTTTCGTCCATTCCGGAAATTCAAACCCATACTGTGCTTTTTAGCGACATCCGGGTGCAGGCCTATATTGTGTTTATCGAGTTCTTTACGCCGCCCATTCCCTGGCCCGAATTTACCGCCATTAAGCAGGGTGTTAACTTTCATATTTTGCAGACTATGGACAGGCTGGAGATGAAGATAGCAGCGGAAGGAAAAGACCTGGCCATTGTGCCCTGATAATAACCGGTTATAGACAAGTAGTAATAAGCAATAGGCAACCAGCAACAGGCAAAAAGCAAACAAAAGGGAAAGCCACAACATACTTTGCCAATTGCCCGTTGTAACCTGCCAACCGAAATTATTTCTTCTTGCCTGCGGCAATGATTTCGGCCACTTCTTTTTCCGGCGCACCCAGGCGGCCATATTCCACTACGCGGCCAATTTCGCGGCCGTTCTTCATGACAATAATGGTGGGCACCAGCGTCACATTAAATGCTTCCGACAGGTTGAACAGGGTTTTTTTATCGCGGTCCACACCAATCAGGGTAAGGTGGTTGGCCGGAATTCCGGCGGCATCGGCAGTGGCGATAAAGTTTGGCAAAAGGTGTTTGGTATCGTCGCACCAGGTGCCGCCAAATACCACAAAGCTCACCGAGTCCTTCGCGGCAGCATATTGTTTCACCACATCGGCATTGGGGCTAAAGCTTTTCTGGCCCTGGGCAAACCAGGCAAAGGCCGTGTCGGTGGCCAGCGTATTTTTTGCAATAAACCCTTTTAGAATTTTGCTGCCGTTCGGATCGCGGCTGACTTCAACAGATGATTGAGCAAACAAAAAGGAAGCAGGTAAAAAAGCTATTAAGAGAATAACGGTCTTTTTCATGTGTAAACTTATCCTTCAAAATTAATTTGTAAACAGCAGGCGGTTGTTAAAGAGACGTTTAATCACGGGTTATTGTATGAATTACACCAATTTTTCCAATGCAATCATCCGGCAATGGCACCAACAAGCCCTGAGCGATGTCGTTTGATTTCTGCCTATTCCACCTGGTTAGCAAACCATCTACCCACCAGGCAGTAAGGCGGCAACGCCAGCATCCAAGTCGTACAATTCGCTAAAAAATTTTGTTTACAGGTTGGCTTTGAGCTCCAGCAAAAAGCTCCGGATTTTTTGCAGCGACTGAATTACCTCGTGTTTTTCTTTGGCCTGCTTGTTTTTCTTTAAAAAATCTTTTGCGCCTTCCAGGGTAAACTTGCGGCGACGAACCAGGTCGTGAATCAACACCAGGTTTTTAATATCGGATGGTTTAAAAAAGCGGTCGCCCTTGCGATTTTTGCGCGGCTGTAAAATGTCGAATTCCTTTTCCCAGCTACGAATCAGCGAAACATTTACACCAAACATGGCCGCCACTTCGCCAATGCCATAGTAGGCTTTTTGAAAAAGAATCTCATCGTCGGGAATAACAACCGGCTCCTCGGGCTCTGTGTCTTTCAGTTTGCGGCGTCCGCGGCCGGCTTTTTTCGGTGGCACCGGTGGCGTTACCGGTTGCCCCGAAAGAAACTCTTTCGGCGGCTCGTCGTCGGGAAAAAAATCAAAGGTTATCTGTGGTAAATCTTTTGCCATGTGCCCGGGGCAAAGGTAAGGTGGCGGCTCGAACGCCAAACGGGAGACCTGAGTGGTGAACGGCGGGTTAACGAAGGCCAAGACCCTGCTTCCCGCAATGGAAGAATGCAGACAAAACCATCCTTTCCCAGCCCGTCGAAAAATGAAAATGCGCATACCGGCCATTTCCTCCGGCTTCACGTTTCCCGTTTACTGCTTCCCGCTCTTTATTGCTTGCTGGCCCATATTTCTGCCGTGAGGCCCAGGTCGGGATTTTGTTCGGCCGGGAAAACAATAACCGGTTTATTATTGTTCAGGATGACTTTGGTGTAAGCCGTCTTTAAAGGTCCGGACGTAAAAAAAATCCGTTGGGCCGCCACGCTGAACCGGTACTCGCCCACCTCTTTGTCGCTGCTTAGTTTGTAGCGGTTTTCATCAAGCAGGATGATATCGCCTTTTTCCCAGCCTTTTTGAGCTGTTTTGGTTTTTGTTTCGTATTTGCCCGGCGCTAAAGCAGTTACGTTTTGGGCGTTGGTAAAAATGGCGGCTAACGCAAGAAAGCTAAAAAGTAGATAAGGCTTCATAGGCAAAGTTTTTCGTTACAGGTCAGAAAAATAGGCATTTAATTCTGTTTCCGCAACAAGCAGGCCCGGCTCTTAATCGTACCGGCGATACAGGGTGTAAAGCACCTTTCTTTGTCCATCGGAAAGAATGCTATCGCCTTCGCGCTGCAGGTATTTGCGCTTGAATGCTTTAATGGTTGCCGATGAATCCTTTATGTCGTATCCAATAATGCGCAGTGCCTGCAGGTTGTTGAAGCCCTGCGGCACCGCAATGCCCGTCGTATCGCTCCACCAGTGGCCAAAGCCCTCGCCGGCCAGGCGCTTCCAGGGAAAATGAACGTTCGGGTCCACTTTCCGGGTGGGCGCTATATCCGAATGGCCAATGAAGTTGGCCACCGGAATGGCATAAGCTTTCTTCAGGTTATGCAGCAATTGCAGCAGGCTGGCTATCTGCGCTTCGCTGAACACGTCGGTGCCGTTATTGTCAATCTCAATACCGATGGAAGAAGAATTAAGATCCGTATTGCCGCTCCACCGCGATACCCCGCCGTGCCAGGCCCGCAGGTAATCGTTGAGCATGTGATGGATAGTGCCGTCTTTGCAAATAACATAGTGGGCGCTCACCTGCGTGCGGGGCAGGGTAAAGGTTTTAAGCGTTTGATCGCAGCTGTTTTGAGCCGTGTGATGAATAACGACAAAGTTGGGCTTGCGGAGGTTGAAATTGGTGGTGCCCACCCAGTTGCCCACCACCTGCGGTAAGCTGTCTTGTGGCGGGGCCTGCTTCAGCAGGTTGGCGTATTGTTTTGCCTGCCGCCTGTGTTGTTTGTTGGTGGCCGCATACGGACCCCGGTTGCAGTTGTAGAAAAGCACCATCAAAAAAAAGCCGGCGAGGGTGCCTGGCAGGTAACGCATACAATTTCTGTTGAACCGGCAATGTACCGAAGAAAACCATTCATCTACAGAAAAAAGAAATGCCGCCGGAAGCCGCCCGCTACGGTCCAACGGTTTGGTTTTTGCACTTTTTGGACCATATGTTCTTTAATATAAAATGGAATTTTATGGCAAGAGATGTGAAAGGAAAAAAAGTAGCCATCTTAACCGAAAACGGTTTTGAAGAAGTAGAACTGACAAGCCCGATGAACGCCCTGGAGCAAGCCGGAGTGGAGGTTCATGTGATCTCCCCACAGCAGGATAAGGTGAAAGCCTGGAACGAAGACAACTGGGGCATAGAGGTGCCGGTTGACAAAGTGCTGGACAGTGCCAGCCCCGAAGACTACGACATGCTGCTGTTGCCTGGCGGTGTAATGAATCCCGACACGCTGCGTACCAACAAAAAGGCAATAGCCTTTGCGCAGCATTTTCTGGAGCAGGGAAAACCGGTGGCGGCTATTTGCCACGGGCCGCAAACCCTCATTGAAACCGGCATGCTTGATGGCCGCACCATGACCTCTTACCCCTCGCTGCAGACCGACCTGAAAAATGCCGGCGTTAATTGGGTAGATAAAGAAGTGGTCGTTGACAACGGGCTGGTGACATCGCGAAAGCCCGATGACCTGGAAGCATTTAACCGGAAAATGCTGGAAGAATTGTCGGAAGGGCAACACGCCACAACAGGACAGTTTACCCATCACGACAAAAAGTTCTGAGGAAACAAAAAGGCCATCTCGCAAGCTGCGGATGGCCTTTTTGACAACAACAAACAACATGGAGAATACCGACTAACCCGGTCGTATTTCCGGTGTGCAAAATACTAATAATTTTAGCATTTCTCACTGCTTAGTTTTCCACATTATGCCCGAAGGCCCCTCATTGGTTCTTTTTCGCGAAGAACTGCTGCCCCTGGTGGAACAGCGTATTCTTTCCGTTTCGGGGAGTTCAAAAATTGACCAACCACTGTTGGTGGGAAAGAAGATTCATACCATAAAGGTTTGGGGCAAACACATGCTGTGGTGCTTCGACGGGTTTACGCTGCGGATCCATTTCCTGATGTTCGGCACCTACTACCTCAACGCCGAAAAGGACCGGGTGCCAAAGCTTTTTATCCGGTTTGAAAAAGACTACCTAAATCTTTATGCCTGCGCCATCAGGCTGCTGCAAGAACCGTTGGATAAGTTGTACGATTGGACAGCCGATGTATTATCGGACCATTGGAATGCAAAAGCTGCCCTCCAAAAGCTAAAGGCGATTCCTGAGACCACGGTTACGGACGCCCTGCTTGACCAAACGATTTTTTCGGGTGTTGGCAATATCATCAAGAATGAAATTCTGCACCTGGTAAAGGTGCACCCGCTTAGCCCGATAGGTGCTATACCGCCGCGGAAGCTCACCGAACTGGCAACCCAGGCATCTGCCTACAGCCACCGGTTTTTGGCATGGAAACGCGAAGGCGTGCTGCGCCAACACTGGGCGGTTCACGGCAAAAAAATCTGTCTCAGGGATGGAGCCCAAATTTGTAAGGACCATTTGGGCCAAACCGACCGGCGAACGTTTTATTGCCCCACCTGTCAGGTAAAATATTAGTAGCGTCTGAATACCCCTAGGCTCAGGAAAACAGGAGCGACGGTGTCATTTAAAAAATTCTATTTTTTATCGGCGGAAGAAAAAAACCGGCGGAGTAATTTTAAAGCAAATTGTTCGTATGGCTCCTTACAAACGTAAAAGCTGGCAGGAAAAAATGGCCGACGGCCGCCAGCCACAGGTGGAAGTTTCAACAAAAGATTTTGCCGGAATAAAAGCCGGGCAGCGGATGCTGATTCCCACACCGCAATTGATTGACGCCTACATCCGGCAGATACCGAAAGGGCAACGCGTGGATATGGCTACTCTCCGGCAGGACCTTGCACTTGAGCACGGTGCCGAAGTGACCTGCCCCCTCACCACTGGTATCTTTCTGAGAATTGTAGCCGAAGCGGCTTACGAGGCTTACGAAAACGGCAAGCCGGCAAAAGCCATTACACCTTTTTGGCGGGTGATTGATGAAAAATCAACTACAGCGAAAAAGCTAAGCTTTGGAACGGCGTTTTTAAAGGAGCAACAACAAATTGAAAAGCGTAAGGAATCGGCGCAGTAGCCGGTGAAAACCCGGGCCCGGCGGCCTGCTAATTGATCATTTCCGTTACTCGCTTCAGGAACAGCATGTCGCCCTTTGAAGTGCTGAAATAAGCCGGCCTTGTTTCAGTGTCGAAAACCTGCCATTGCAGAAGGTCGTCATTAACGAATAGCAGGAGGCTTTTTAATGTTGTTACACGGGCGGAGTCTTTTACCGCCAGGTCAAGCCATACCGGTGACTTGCTGAAGTCGGCGCGGCTATAGTTGACCAGTTTTCGCTGGGTGCCGTAAACAATGTAGATCGTTGTGCTGTCCACAATGTCAAGGCCGGCGCCGCTGCGGTTGCGCCAGCTTCCTTTCAGGTTATCGAAACTGTATATTTTCTGTGCTTCTGCCATCAGTCCAAGCGATAAGAACAAAACCAGGGTTACCATCATCTTTTTCATGTCTTCACGTTTTCGGTTCACAATTCATCAATCATGACTTAAGAGCATACGCTATGCCAGTTCCCAATTTGAGGCAGAACAATGCTTTCAGGAGAGCCTGAGACCAATTTGGCGGCGCACAACCCGGCCGTGGATTTTCGAAGTCTTGTCAAAGAAAAAGGCTGCTCCAGGGAGCAGCCTTCAAAAAAAGAATGGGTACAGTTAAATGACCAGTCGCGTTATTGGATGCTGACCAGCTTTCCGGTTGCTTGTTCGCCGCCAACCTGCACTTTGTAAATAAAGTTCGATTGGGCGAGGCCTTTCAGGGAGTATTCAACCACCTGGTCTTTGCCGGCTGTGACATAACCCTGATAGATCGTTTTCACACGGGCACCCGTCATGCTATACAACTCAAGCGCCGCTTTGCCCGATACTTTAGACTTGATGACAAACCGCACCCGGTCCTGGAAGGGGTTTGGCCCGGCAATCACTGTCAACTTGGTGGTAGAAGCATCGGTTGCCTGCTCAGCCATCGCATCGGCACCTTTCCGGGTGGTGATGGTTGGTGCGGGTGGTGGTGTAGTTGGGCAATTGATGTACTCTACATCCACCGAGCAGGTACTGCTGCAACCGCCTGTGGTAATGGTGACCGTGTACGTACCCGCTGGCATCATTACGGTTGTTACGGTAATGGAGCGGGTAGTAGCGGTAAAGCCGCCAGGACCCGTCCACGAGTAGCTTTCGCCTTCCGCAGCTGTCAGTATGGTTGAATTTTGCGAAGAACCATCGAAGCAAACTTTGGTGTCGCCTACAATTTTGCATTCCGGCCTATTGCTGATCTTCACTTCCTTGGTCAGCACCTTCGTGCACTTGCCGCTGGTGATTTGTACCGTGTAAACGCCGGGTACGAAACCAGTTCCGTTAATCTGGAGAGATGCTTCCATACCCACTACTTTTCCGTTCGGATCTTTCCATACATAGGTTGTTGGCCCATTGTTGCCGGTACATTTTACGGTCAGTGTTGTTTTGTCAATAGTAGAAGCATCATTGCAAACCACCGGATTGCCTTCGATAACACAAGCCAGGTTGGTAATCTTCACTTCTTTGCTCAGCACCTGCTTGCACTTGCCACTGGTGATTTCTACCGTGTAAACACCGGGAACGGATGCACCGTCAATAACAACCGATTCGTTCATGCCGATGACGTTACCGTTCGGGTCTTTCCACTGGTAGGTAGCAGGGCCGGTAAGACCTGTGCATTTTACCCGCAGTGTGGTGCTGCCAACGGTGGAGCCATCGTTGCAGATCACCGGCTCGCCTTCAATCTCACAGGTTGGGCATTCTTCTTCTTTGCAACCAATGCCTTTGATCTCTTTCACGCAGCAGCCTGTTTTATACCCTGCTTTAAAGACTGCGAGGTTTTTGCCGATGGTGTATTTTCCTTTTACGGCCACAATGTAATACGACTTGTCTTTGCCCTCGGTGCCGTAATCGAATTTCAAGTAAGGCTCTTTGTAGCAATCCTGACTCCTGTCCACACCGTACTCACCCTTAGAGATGACATCGCAGGCAGCGACGCAATCGGGGAGCACAATGCCGAAATGGCTCAGGTCCTGGATGGTGCCGTTATAGCCATTGCCCGGGTTAGGATTATACACGCTCCATTTGAAAATGGTAAACCCAAAAACATAAGAGACACTTTCCAAATCAACCACATACGCACACACAACCGGTGGTTCTACAATCAGTTTGCGGCTGCAAGTGCTGGTGCATCCATCTTTGGTTACGGTTACTGTGTATTCGCCAGGTTTGGTCAATCCGCTGATCGTGGCCGTGGTAGCGGAGAAACCATCCGGTCCTGTCCACTTGTAGGTGCCGCCGCCGCTGGCTGTGAATGTTGCTGATTCGCCTACTTTGATCACGTTATCACCTTCAATCTTGCACTCTACTTTGCCGGCCTTCACCACCACCGAACAAGTCGAAGAGCAGCCGTCTTTGGTCACGGTCACTTTGTATTCGCCCGGTACGTTGACGTTGATGGCCTGGGTAGTCGCCGTAAAGCCGTTGGGGCCTGTCCACTTGTAGGTGCCGCCGCCGCTGGCTGTCAGGGTCGTGTAGTTGCACACATTGCCGTTGTAGCAAAGGTTGGTGTTGCCTTCAATCTTGCACTCTACTTTGCCAGCCTTCACCACCACCGAACAAGTCGAAGAGCAGCCGTCTTTGGTCACGGTCACTT
>CBDUBQ010000036.1:0-65651 GCA_965365435.1 uncultured Flavisolibacter sp. | reverse complement strand
AGTCGCAGAAAGACATGGTGCCCTTCCAGGGCAGCGATGCCCGCGAATTCTGGCAACGGGCCGAGGAACGCAATGCGGCTACCGCCGATGCCTACGCACAATTAGGGCTTACCCATTATGCAGCCATGGAAGCGTTTGTCCGTTGGCATTACTAAAAGGCAAAAGCGGGAGAGGAACAGTGAAAAATGGAAGACCGCTGTCATTTGCTGACGATGACAGCCGCTGGAAAAAACAACACCCCGCGTTGGGCAGATCAAAAACTTTCCGCTAAATTTAGTCTTTATCAAACCGTTGCTATATGCTGCGTAGCCTGAAAAACTTCCTTTATCCCAAAATCCTGTCGCTCACCGTTTCCAAAGGGCAAAAGGAAATGCTGGAGTTGCTGATGGTGAATAAAGGCGACTATGAAAAGTGGACGACGCAGCAGGCGGCCGGCAAAATCAGGATGCAATTTTTTTACCCCACAGCCATTGATTTTTATTTCGATTCGTTCAAGCTATTTACGGCGTTTTTTAAAAAAAGCCGCAAGGGTGAAATTGAGCTGCAGGAAATGAAGATGTCCGAAACAAATTACGATTCCATCCGCTGCACCAGTTGGGCGCCGTTTGAAGAAGTGGTCATTGATTTTCTCACCTCCATGGAAGAAACCAAAAAAATTGACCTTTTTGAAAAACGTAAAACCTTATTCGAATACCAGTCGCTCTGTGCAAAAACGGGCAACAACGTCAGCGCCGAGAACGACTATGCAAAGGCCGTTTCTGCTTCACCGTTACAGATATTGAAACCAATGCAATAAAAGGCGATCCTGCCGGATGAAGCTCCCTCCCGGGAGCTTTTTTGTCACCGGGGCCGCCCGGGCAATATCGCTGTCATCGGCATTGGCCGCTGCCTCGTTTTTCTGCTTCTTCTTTTTCCAATTTTCTTTTTTGCCACTGCCACAGGAAATGTTTTTCGCCGGGCCGTTTTTCCCGGCAACTGCGGGCGCCATCGCCAAGGCATAGGTTGTTAACAAAAGGAATCCGCATGCGGTGGCATTGGTTTTGACGGCATCCGGCACAACTACATTTGACTGAGCCATGCACGATCTACGTATTTTTTTTCTCCTGCTGGCACTGCTGCTGGCGGTTTCCTGTGCCAATGACAAACAGAACGCGGAAGAGGTGAAGGAAGAGCTGCGCCTGGCCAGCGAAGGCGGTAAACTGCTTACCGGCAATGTAGTGGGCATTAGCGATGGCGATACTTTCCGCCTGTTGACCGGTGAATACAAAACCATCCGGGTGCGGCTCCACGGTGTGGATGCACCAGAAAAAGGACAGGACTACGGCACGCAGGCGCGGCAGGCGCTAAGCAACCTTGTTTTTTCGAAAGCGGTGCAGGTGGTGCAAAAAAGCAAAGACCGCTACGGACGCACTATTGCCATTGTGTTTGTAAACGGCACCAATGTGAACGAGGAATTGTTGCGACAGGGTTTAGTTTGGCACTACACCGAATACGACAAAAATCCGCAGTGGGCAGGGCTGCAGGCCGAGGCCCGGCGGCAGCAGAAAGGACTTTGGAACAGCCAGCGGCCAACGCCGCCCTGGCAATGGCGCAAAGCAAAACGAACCGAAAGCATTGAGGCCGACTAGGGCGACAGGTGATACCAAACCGGCATCAAGGTGGGCTCGTTGTTTCCGCCGACGGCGTAGGCGCTGAATAGCTGTAGCAAAGCAGATGTAAAAAGGGCCCCGGCTCGGGCAGGAGTCGAACAGCGACGATTTTGGACCGCGGCTTAATAGCGCACCCACCACACCAAAAGAACACCACAACTAGCTCTGCACCCCTCCATGGATGACCTAGATAGCTTGATAGCAGTTAATTCTGACAGCCGGCCGCCTTTGCGACAAAAAAAAGCGCTACCGGCAGGCAGCGCTTTTGGATCCTTGGGGAATGTCAGCATTATAAGCTGGCAATTTTCTTCTCTATGTGGAGGAGTTCCGGGTCTTTGCTATTGGTGCTTTTGGCTACGCGTAGGTGTTCGCGGGCTTTTTCCACTTCATTTTTTTTGAACAGGATAGAAGCGAATTCTTTGTTTACGTCAATATTGGCCGGACGCAGCTTGTATTCCTGCAGCACATATTTTTCGGCCTCGGGCAATTTGTCCATTTTGTTGTAAAGCTTTGCCATTTCCAGCGCCACAGTGTGGCCGGAGGCTTCGTCCTCGGCCAGCATACCGCGTACCTCATCGTATTTATCCATTGCTTTCTGACGTTGGCCCTGGGCCACGTAGATGTCGGCCATCTGCTCATGAAACGAAAATTCGGGCAGGATGGCGGCAGCAGAGTCCAGTAGTTGCAGCGCCATGTCGTAGTTGCCTCTTTTTTCTTCCACTTTTGCCAGGCCCGCCAGCGAAAACGCATAACTCGGCCGCAGCACCAGGTTCACTTTAAATTGTTCTTCGGCTTTGTCGGTTTCGCCGGTACGCAGGTACAGGTCGGCCAGCGTATTGCGGCTCCAGCACTGCGGCTCCGAGCCCGGCAGGCCGGCTTCCACCGCCAGCTTCATGGCTTCAATGGCGCCTTTGAAATCGCCGTGTATTTCACGCAGGTAGGAGGCCCGTGAGTAAGACTCCAGGGAGGGTTTCAGTGTTTGCATTTTATCCGAAGCGGCAATGGCTTCCTGGTAGTTTCCTAATTCTACATTGGCATCTACAAGAATGCCGTAGAGGAAGGCGTTAGAAGGGTTGATAGTTCGGGCTTTTTCAGCCAGCTCTTTTGCCTGTTGAAAACGGTGCTGCGACAAATAGACCGAGGCTTTCAGCACTGTGGCTTCAAAGTTCGATGGCTCCATCGAAAGAGCGCCGTCAAGCAGTTTGTGAATGGCCGGGTAGTAGTAGGGATGTTCGCCGGTGATGCGGGCCTCGGAGATATAGATGGTGGCAATCTGCAGGCGGGCTTTTACATCGTCGGGTTTTTTGGCAAGGCGGCCTTTCAGCTCCTCTACTTTTTGTTGGGTTTTTTGCCATTCGGCGGCTTTCGCCAGTTCGCCGGTACGCTGAAACAGCTCCGGTATTTCCAGGCTTTTTTGCGTTTCGCTCACTTCTTTGCCGGTGCTTTCGCCGGCTACCATGCCGCAACTGCTCACCAGCAAAAAGAAAAGGCCTGCAAAAACAAAATAGGCGAAATAGTTGGTTCGTTTGTTCATATTGCTTTTTTTAAAAACAGGGCCCGCACCGGTTGGCGGGCCCTGTTTCGGGAAAGGTTTACTGTTTCACAAATTTCTGTGCTTCCAGTTGCTGGCCGTCCCTTTCGGCAATTACTGTGTACATGCCTTTTGGCAGCCTCGAAATATCAAGCTGTTGGAAGCTGTTGGTCAACTGTTTTGTTTGAATGCGCTTGCCATTGCCATCGTACAGATGAATGGTCAGGTCATTGCCATCGGCATTGATGCGAATGAAGTTCGTAGCCGGGTTGGGCGTAATGGCAAATACAGCCTTGCCATTGAACTTCACCATGCGGATGGGCGTGTAGGTGAAGCTTCCGTTGCGGTCCACCTGCTTAATGCGATAGCTATTTTGCCCTTCGGTGGCGGGTGTGCCATGCCGGAACTCGTAGCGGATCTGCTCGCCCGAAGCCACAGTGCCTACTTTGCGGAAGGCGCCGCCGGTGCTGTGCTCTATCTCAAACCATTCGTTGTTGGTAGCATCGGCCACATCCCAGCGAAGCATCACCGCCTCGCCTTGTTTTTCGGCCTGGAAGCTGACATAATTTACCGGCAAAGGAATGTTCTGCTGGTCGCACTGTGCCGATGGGCCTCTGAAGCCGCGCCACGGCGTTTGCACAAACGGGAAAGTGGCCCGCCGGGCGGTATCGTTTCTCGTCGGACCGGCCGTAAAGCTCAGCACTTTCAAAAGCTGCGGAGTCACCGGGCTTCCACCCACAGTGTAATCATCGTACCAAAGGCCAATGGCGGCCAGTACAACGCCCGACACGGCTTGCAGCTCAATTCGTGTGACATCATCTTCCAAACGGCGGCCATTGGGGAAGCCATCCATGTTGGGGATAAACTCCAGGTTGGCATTGCCGTTGAATCGCGGATCGGTCAAACCCAGCACCGCTGCCTGCACCAGTCCCAGTGAGCTGAAATCGCGGCTGGTGCGTGGGGTAGTGGGCACCGCCATATTCAGGCGCAGCATATCGCCAAAAGTGGGCAGGAAGTTGTTGATAAAGGGTTTGCCGGCTGCCAGCGGGTTGCCGTTTTTGCCGGTAGCCAGTTGGTAGGGCCGCAGGTTGGGCACGCCGGTATAGAAGATCGGCAGCAGGTCAACCGAACGCGGAGCATTGGGCCGTAAAAGATAGTTGCCAAACGCCGCATCGGCCAGCGCTGTGCCATTCAAAGCCGGATTGCCTTTTAAGGGGAATAAACCCGGGCGGCCGTTGCGGAAGTCAAACTGGCCGAGCGACTTTGATTGAATGCGCAGATCGGCAAAGCCGGGAACCGCACCGCCGAATTTGGAATCGTCCATGTACAACGCCAGCTCCGGGTTAACAAAGTATTGTTCAAACGTTGCTTCGTTGTTGGTTGGTGTAAAGTTCCATTCGTTTTTTCGGCCCACCGGAATCACGGCTTCGTTGGTGAGTGGCATGCCCAGGCGGGATACCTGGATCCAGTCGCCTGAACCCGACTCAAGGCCGGTGTTGGCATCGAACGTAGTGATGGTGCGCCGGCTGGCCGATGCGTACACGCCGATGACATAATCGGGATCGAGAATGTTGCTGGCCTGCGCCAGCGTTTTGCCGCCTTTCTGCAGGGTGCTGATGGGTACTTCCAGCGCCAGCGTATGGCAGTTGTAGTTGGCCAGTCCGTCACGGGCTGCTGCGCCACGGCGAATGTTGCCCAGGTCAAAAATGCCGCCCAGGTCCACAAAGAAGGGATCTTCAATGGGGCCGGCAAAAACCCGTTCGCCGGTGCTGGCTGTGGTACGGCCGGTAAGCCAAAGGCTTTCGTAAAGCGGCGAGTTGATACCCACGGGGCTCTCTACCGAACGCGGGCCAATGTTTGGCGGTGGTACCCGTCCGTTCGTTACAATCGTCATGAACGGCCCGCCATTGACACTACGCTGAAGAGTGAAAGAGGTCTTCAGGTTTTCCTGCCCCAGCCGGATGCGGAAAAACGTGGTAGGGTCCTGGTTAACGGTAGTAAACGTAAAGCGGTAAACAATATCGTCGCCGGCAAGGCCATTGTTTTCTACATGGATCTCGTACCGGATGTTTTCGCCAAATGTGTACCAGTTGGGGCCCCCGGCCGGATCTTCAAAAGGGATGTAGTTGGCAATGAGCATGATCTTGTCGGGATCGTTCGGGCTCTTAAACGCATACACATCGGTGTTATCCGCCAGCGGATCGTTCGAAATGAGTGGTGCTTCGCGGTGCGACGAGGCAAAGGACCTGGTTTGTGTTATTAGTAAACAAACCAAGGCAGTAAGACAAGTATTAAAGAGTCTTTTCATAATTCATGTTTTACGTGGTTAGAACCTTGGTTTAAGGGTGTAGTCAAAACCTCTCCACGGCGTTTGCACATAGGGATAAGCGTTTTTGAACGTAGTGTCGTTTGCCGTAGGGCCGGCGGTAAAGCCTAACACTCTTTGCAGTCTTGGCGTCACCGGATTGCCACCCATGGTGTAATCATCGTACCAAAGGCCAATGGCGGCCAGTACAACGCCCGACACGGCTTGCAGCTCAATTCGTGTGACATCATCTTCCAAACGGCGACCGTTGGGGAAGCCATCCATGTTGGGGATAAACTCCAGGTTGGCATTGCCGTTAAACCGCGGATCGGTCAAACCCAAAACCGCTGCCTGCACCAGTCCCAGTGAGCTGAAGTCGGCGCTGTTACGCGGCGTAGCCGGTACGGCCATATTCAGGCGCAGCATATCGCCAAAGGTGGGCAGGAAGTTGTTGATAAAGGGTTTGCCGGCTGCCAGCGGGTTGCCGTTTTTGCCGGTAGCCAGTTGGTAGGGCCGCAGGTTGGGCACGCCGGTATAGAAGATCGGCAGCAGGTCAACCGAACGCGGAGCATTGGGCCGTAAAAGATAGTTGCCAAACGCCGCATCGGCCAGCGCTGTGCCATTCAAAGCCGGATTGCCTTTTAAGGGGAATAAACCCGGGCGGCCGTTGCGGAAGTCAAACTGGCCCAAAGACGCCGACTGAATACGCAGGTCGCAAAGGGCCGGCACAGCCGAGCCGAATTTGGAATCGTCCATGTAAAGCGCCAGCTCCGGGTTAACAAAATATTGTTCAAACTGCTGGTCGCCAACGCCGGGTTTCACGGCATTCCACTTGTCTTTCATTCCAATGGGAATCACGGCTTCGTTGGTGAGCGGCATGCCCAGGCGGGATACCTGTGTCCACGCCCCCGAATACCCGTAAAAACTATTGGTAATGGTGCGGATCTGCGGCCGGCTGGCCGATGCATACACGCCGATGACATAGTTCGGATCGAGTATGCTGGTCGCCTGCGACAGGTCGCGGCCAAACTTCTGAATCCGCGGTACGGCAATCTTCATGGCAATGGTATGCACGTTGTACCGGGCCAGGCCGTCTTTGGGCGGGTTCATCATATTTGTTTGCTTGCGCACGTTGCCCAGGTCAAAGATGCCCGCCAGGTCCACAAAGAAGGGATCGTCCACTGGCCCGCAAAAAATCTTCTCGCCGGCCGGCGCCGTGGCAATGGCCTGGTTCATCAGCGTGTTGTAATTGGTGTTGAGCCCCACCGGCGTTTCAATAGAACGGGGGCCGATGTTGGGCGGCGGCACCATGCCATTGGTGATGATGGTGCGGAAGGTTTGCCCGCGGTCAACACTTTTTTCGCAGGTGTAGGTGGTTTTCCAGTTCTCCTGCCCTAAACGGATGCGAAAGAACGTAGTGGGATCCTGATTGACCGTTTTGAAGGTAAAGCGGTAAATAATGTCCGACTCGCCCGGAAAATCCGGTTTGTTTTTAATGTGAACTTCGTAGCGGATGTTGTTGCCAAACGTGTAATAATTCGGACCGCCATCGGGCAATTCGAACGGGATAAAATTGGCTACGATGATGACGTTGCCAGGGTCATTGGGATCCATAAATGCATAAACATCAGTGTTGTCGGCAAGCGGATCGTTCGAGATCAACGGCGCTTCCCGGTGCGACGAGGCTTGAACGGAAAGGCTGAGCAGCGCCAGGCAGACGGAAAGACAGAATTTCCATCCGCAAAAGAGTAGAACTTTCTTTCGCATACGTTTTTAGTTTTTAAAAGTGAAGGACCGTTTTACAGGGCAGGACAGGGATTGACGGTTTTGGAGAGGAGCTGGATAGATAACAAACGAAAGTTTTTCCGATCTGGATTTCTGGCGGGTTTGTTTTTTTAGTGCCGGTTAATGCTGTGCAAAAATGTAACCGCACCCCCGGCCGGCCTGCAGGATGCCGAAAACTCCTATAAACCAACGACCGCTGAAGGTTGCTTCCATACATGATATAAGTAGCGGTCTGCCACTTTCTGTTGATTGGTTTGGCTGCCCTGTGACGTAAGTCGTTAACAAGATGATGTTTTGAAAGGCCACGAATGGCAAAAGGGGTAAGCACCCGGCTCAACTAACAGAATAAGCTGACAAGCAAGGAATTCTAAAAATGGGACATTAACTCTACAAATGCTGACGACATGATGCTGGTTGGCCCTTCCCGTTAATGGCCCCGATAACCGATCGTAAAGGTACAATGGCCGTCAGGCCCTTTCAAAATTAAAAATTGCAGCAGGCTTGGCCATGGCGGCAATAAAAGAAAAAAGAAGGAAAGGACCGGGTTAAAATGCCTCGAGCAAGCCGTTGCCAGGAAAACATTTCGGGTAATAAAAACAGCCTGTGCCTGGGCGTTAGGATGCCTTTATTGAAACAGGGGCTGGCCTCAATGCGCAAAATCGTGTTCGAAATTGCCTTTAATGCGTTCCATTGGCGGGTTGAAATAGCCGTATCTCAGGTGCGGAAACTCTTCCCGCAACAACTCCATCACTTGCTTAACACCCAGTATCTCGCCGGTTTGGTAAATGCCCACTTTGCCCAGGTACCAATCCGGGTCAATATTGAAATTGCGCCATTGGATCATGGACAGGCCGGTGTTGGCAATAAGCTTGCGCAGCGCCTCATATTCTTCCACACTGTCGGTAAGGCCCGGGAAAACAAAATAGTTAATGGAGGTCCAGCCGTCGAATTCCCGCACCACCTTCAGGCTTTCGATAATGTCTTCAAACGCGTAGTTATTGGGACGGTAGTAGGGGGTATAAAGTTCCGGCCGGGCCGAGTTGGTGCTCACCCGGATGGAGTTGAGGCCCACCTTGCAAAGCTCCCGCACGGCGGCCGGGTCCGATCCGTTGGTGTTGATGTTGATGCTGCCTTTTTGAGTGTGCTTCCGGATCTCAATAATCGCTTCGCGGATGGTGCGCCACATCAGCAGGGGCTCACCCTCGCAGCCCTGCCCGAAGCTTACAATCGGGTAGGGAGCGGTTTCCAGGTGCGGTACGGTGTATTCCACAATTTCTTCGGCCGTCGGCTTAAAGGTCAGCCGGTCCTGCGTGGAGACGATGGTTTCCTCTTCGGGCTGAAAGGAAATGCAGCCAACACAATTGGCATTACAAGCCGGCGACGAGGGGATAGGGCATTCCCACCGGCCCATAAAATAATTGCGGGCCGCCGGGCAGTGATAGGTAAGGGCGCAGTTACCGGCCAGGTGCTCCACCAGGCGGTTGTGCGGAAACGCCTTGCGCAGATCAGCGATACCCTGTTCCACTTGCTTATCATCGAAGCCGCCGCATTCCTGGCGTATGTCCTGCTCAATGCGGACGGCCGGCACAAAAAACTTATCGTTGTGCCAGCCTACAGCTGTATAACAAAACAGCGGGAGCGTAGGCGCATTGGCTTCGCTTTCGTAAGCGGCCATATAAAAGGCGGTATGCGCCGGCGGTACAAAGGCGGCCACCGCCCAACCTTTCTCGCAAAGACGCATGTCGCCGGTCTTTACATCAATACCGATTCCACGGCGGCCTGGAAGCTCGTACAGCTGGCCGCCTTCGGGCAGGCCAATCCATTCGTCGCCCGGAATGGGCATCGCATCCCAACCGGTACGGCCCACCACGTACAGGGAGGTGTCTTCAAAAATATTTCCGGCGCCGTCGGAGTATAATAGGTAAGGGGTCAGGCTTTTTTGTTTACGCTTCATTTCTTAAAAAGTTTTTTTGCAAACGGCACTCTTTCCGGGGCCAGCTATTGTGCAAGTCGCTGGAACAAGCCAGCTCCTGACCGGGCAGGCTCCTGCTAAATTCCCTGCTCCTTGTTTGCTTTTTCCGCGCCGGCTTTTTCTTCCGCTGTACCCGTGGCTTCAATGTGTTCCCTGCAAAAAGCATTCATTTTTACCAGTTCCAGTTCCGACAGGTCCTGCTGCACCTGGTACTGCAGGTATTTTTTACCACGGTGAAAAAGGGTGATGAAGTCGTGGCGCACCACCACGTTTTCCAGCGTCTCCCAACTCACCAGGTAATCGCGGTAGGAGGCGGGTATCAGTATGCCGTTTTCCAGAAAGTTTAGAAAAGTATCCTTGAATACCCTTTTTTCGGAAAAAAACAAAACCAGTGTTAGCAGGCCTAACAGGAACGGCGAAAGGTATTCGATGCTTCTGTCGCTACGCAACAGCAAAAAGCCAAGGCTGAAAAAGGTAATCGTTTGCAACAGGCGCATGGCGGGGTTGTGCCTGGCCGCTGCATCTACCCGGCCCCGGAAAAACCCATAAAAAAGCGACAAAACGCCAATGGCCAAAAACGGCAGCACCGGCACCAGGCTGCTTTCAATAAGCCGTTGATACAGATCGAAGGATTTAAGCAGCAGATAAAAGCCCACAATGGCGTGTACCAGCCCGGCACTGCGGCGGCGTTTTTCCATTCCTTCTATCCTTACGGCTACGGTGTACATCTTACGCAGGATTTGAGGCAATCATCAAGTTGCACAGCTTAAACAACACCCGTGCGCCTACGTTGGCATCCCAGCCGTTTTCGCTGGTGCTCACCTCACTCAGGTCGAAGCCGATAATCTGTTTGCCGGCCCCCGCAATTTTATCCAAAAGGTAAAAGACCTGTTCGGTTTCAAAGCCGCCCTGTACCGGCGTGCCGGTGTTGGGGCAAAGCTTTGGATCGAGGCCGTCAATATCGAACGAAACATAAACTTTGTCGGGCAACTGGCTGATCACCTCCTCCACGATCTGCCGGAAGGTTTCGCCTTCGTACTGGCGCACCCGTATCTCGGCATCGAAGTAGGTGCGGATGCGGTCGCCGGCCGCCTGGATAAACCGGTGTTCGCCCTGCGAATAATCACGGATGCCCAACTGTACCAGCTTTTTTAACTGCGGAATTTCATTCAACGCATTGTACATAATGCTGGCATGCGAATAATGAAAACCCTCGTAAGCTTCGCGGAGGTCGCAGTGCGCATCTATCTGGATAATGCCGAAATCGCCGTGCTTTTCGGCAATGGCTTTCATGTAGCCCAATGGCGTACTATGATCGCCGCCCAACACGGCCATCAGCTTGCCGCTCTCAAGGATGGCTTTGGCTTGCTGGTACACCCAGTTGTTTAAAAACACCGAACCTTCGTTCACTTCTTTTAGTGTTTTGCACATGAACTGGTTGTCGGTTACCACCTCGCCTTTCGAGATATAATCAATGTAGAGCTCGGCTTCTTTCCGGAGGTAATCGCTTTTCAACAACACTTTTTTGTCGGGTTCCCGCAGAAAGAAACCCTGTTGCCAGCTTTCGGGGTAGGCGGGGTCGAACAGGTCAACTTGAAGGGAAGCGGTCATAATTTGCTCGGCCGACCGTGCAGTGCCCGAGCCGAAACTGACTGTGACTTCCCAGGGAATAGGCAACACCACCAGCCGAGCATCCTCTTCCGAAAACGGCAGGCCAAAAATGTTGAAGTTTGGATTGCCGGCGCTGTTCGGGTCGAATGTTGAAAGATCAACCATTGTTTTTTGTTTAAAAGGCCGACAAAGTTAAAGGCGAATCTTGTTTGTGGCCTTGCCAATTCGCATTGTGTTCACAAGTGGGGAAATGCCCGTTTTTCGCCGGGTATTGGTGGGCAGCCATCCCGGCTACCGCAGCCGGCACGAAAGAAGTGGAGGAATGAAAAAACGGCGGCGGTTCCGTTTCCGTTTCCGTTTTGTGAAAACTGATTGCTGCTGAGGAAAATCAGGCTATTGCCGCCTGCCTGCGGACGAATTTGCTCTACCTTTGCCAAGGCCATCCGGAAAAAACATGAAAAAGCTTCACATCGTTCTTCTTCTGCTGGTAGTGGGTGCTATCATCGGCATGTCGTTTTTTATTAAAGACCTCACCACCCAGGAAACCTTTCAGTCGGCGCAGCGAAAAAAGGACAAGTACGTGGTAATTAAAACAAAGCTCGACAAGGGTAGCCCAATTGAATACGATGCCGTTAAAAACCCCAACCTGACGGTTTTTTATGCGCTCGACGCCGATGGGCAACGCCAGAAGGTGGTGTACAACAATGCCAAGATCACCGACATGGAACGCTCCGAAGGCCTCGACCTGAACGGCTATATGCGTGACGGTTACTTCGAGTGCAACAAGATCCAAACGAAATGCCCGTCGAAATACAAAGACGATATGAACGCGGCGCAAAAAAACCTACCCACCACGGCAACCTCTCAATATTAAGCAAGCATGAATTATATAGGTGAGCATCTAGTTCCGGGGCAGCTTGGACATTTTTTTATTCTACTTTCCCTGGTTAGTTCCATCGGCGCCACGGTGGCTTATTTCCTGCACGTGCAAACGAAAGAGGCCGGGCAGAAAGCCGCCTGGCGAAAGCTGGCCCGCATCTTCTTTTTCACCGAGGTCGTTTCGGTGTTTCTCATTTTTGGTATTCTTTTTTACATCATCTCCAACCACTATTTCGAATACAAATATGCCTGGCAGCACAGCAGCCGGTCCCTGGAATCGAAATACCTCCTGAGCTGTTTTTGGGAAGGGCAGGAGGGTAGCTTCCTCCTCTGGAGTGTCTGGCACTGCATCCTGGGTTCCGTTTTTATTTGGAAGGAAAAACAATGGGAAGGCCCGGTGATGACCGTTATTTCCTTTGCGCAGGTGCTGCTGGCCACCATGCTGGTGGGTTTCAGCTCGCTGAAGATTGGTTCCAATCCCTTTGTGCTGTTGCGCAATTCCGGCGTGCTGGATAATGCGCCGGTATTTCGCGATATGACAGGGGCGTTCCGGCAGGATTACCTTACACTGATCAAAGACGGCAATGACCTGAACCCTCTTTTGCAGAACTACTGGATGGTGATTCACCCGCCGGTATTGTTTCTTGGCTTTGCCTCTGTGATCATTCCGTTTGCGTTTGCCGTGGGCGGCCTTTGGACAAAAAAATTCGGCGAGTGGACGAAGCCGGCTTTGCCCTGGTCCTTGTTTTCGGCGGCGGCGCTGGGCACCGGTATTATGATGGGCGCTGCCTGGGCGTATGAGTCCCTGAACTTTGGCGGCTACTGGGCCTGGGATCCGGTAGAAAATGCCTCCCTTGTTCCCTGGATAGTGCTGGTGGCCGGCATTCACACACAAGTGATCTACCGGCATACCGGCAATGCCCTGCGCAGCACATTCTTGTTTTTCCTGCTGGCGTTTTTGTTTGTGCTCTATTCCACCTACCTCACCCGCAGCGGCGACCTGCAAGACACATCCGTGCATGCATTCACGGGCGAGGGCATCACCAAATGGCATCTACGGGCCTTACTGCTGCTGTTTGCCCTGCCGGCCTTTGGGCTTTTTTTCCAGCGGTACAAATCCATTCCCTTCATTGCAAAGGAAGAGGAAGCCTCCTCGCGGGAGTTTTGGATGTTTATCGGCTCGCTGGTGCTGTTTCTTTCGGCGCTGCTGATCATTGCCATGACCTCCATACCAGTGGTGAATAAACTTGCGTCGCTCTTTACCGATACCCAGTTGTTTACGCCACTGGCCGTTGGCGAAGACGCTGCGTACTCGTATAACCGCATCCAGGTGTTTGTGGCGGTCATTATTGGCGCTCTTACAGGCATCGGCATGTATTTCAGGTATCGCAGTACTGCCGGCTCTTTTTTAAAGCGACTGATGGTGCCTGCCATCGTTGGCGTGGTGGCCGGCGGGCTCATTGTTTATTTTGGCGATATTAACTACGCCGAAAAAACGGCCGGCTACCAGGTAGCCATCTGGTTTGCGGTAGTGGCCGCGGTTTTTTCGCTGGTGGCCAATGCCGGATATATTGTCAGTGGCCTGAAGGGCAGCCTGAAGCGGGCCGGTGGCGCCATCAGCCACGTGGGTTTTGCCATGCTGCTGGTGGGCATCCTTATTTCGTCGTCGAAGAAGGAAGTGCTGTCGTACAACACGTCCGGCATCTTCATGGAATTTGGAAAAGAAAGCAAGGAAAAATCCGGCGAAAACCTCACCCTTATCAAAGACGTAAAGACCGATATGGGTAAGTTTTGGGTGACGTACGCCAAAGACTCGGTGCATACCCAAAAGCCGCTATGGTATTACCAGTTGAATTTTGAGCGGAAAGACGGAAAAGAGGCCTTTACACTAACACCAAATGCCTTTGTCAACTACAAGCAGCAGCAGGGACTGATGGCCAACCCGGACGCCCGGCATTACTGGAACTACGACATTTTCACCTACATTACGTCATTGCCCGATCCGGAGAAAAAAGCCGACACCACCTCGTTTAAAACGGTGGACGTAAAACTGGGCGATACGGTCTTTTATTCGAAAGGCTTTGCGGTGGTAGAGGAAGTCTCTTCTTTCCGCGACATTCCGAATGTACCGCTGAGCGCCAACGACAGCGCCTCGGTGGCCACGCTGAAGATTTTTGCCAAAACCGGCTCTGTGTACACCGGGCGGCCCATCCTGATCAACAAAGACGGTGGCGCCTTTCCGCAGCCCGATACGGTGACGGCCGAAAACCTTCTGGTGCAATTACAAAAGGTGGATGGCAAAAACATTCAGCTTGGAATAAAAGAGTCGGATGCCCTCATGCAGTACGTTACGCTGAAGGCCTACAAATTCCCCTTTATCAACCTTGTTTGGCTGGGTACCATCCTGACGGTGATCGGCTTTATCATTAGCCTGTTTTACCGGCGGCAGCAGGGCCGCTCGGCTGCCCGTTCGTTGAAGGTGGTGCGAAAACCGGCCGGGCAACAGGTGGAGGCGTAAGTGTTCAACAAACCTCCGGGTTTTCTAAAAACGCCGGAGGTTTGTTGAAAACCTCGAAGCCTGCGAAAAATTGTCATTTTCTAAACAGCGTCTTAAAGTCGGTAATTGTCTTTTGGGTAAGCAGAATACTTGCTTATTTTTAGCTATGCTCCGCCGGTACCTTTTTCTCTTTTTTTTCATCATTGGGTTCACCGCCGTACAGGCACAGGAAAGTTCGTCCTCGCCAGGCAAATGGGGAGCCAACGATACTATTGTGGTGAAAGCCATTATCGTGGACGGCGAAAGTTATCCGTACAGCGAGCTGGAACCCGTTTACCTAACCAATGGCTCATACGAAAAAATGGCCAAACAACTGGCGGCTTACAATCGCTTGCGCAATGCGGTGATTGTTACTTATCCGTTTGCCCGCCTGGCCGGCGCCACCATTAACGACATCAATGCCCGCATGATGGGCGTGAGCGAAAAAGGCCAACGGAAAAAAATTATCAAAACCCGGGAAAAAGAGCTGCGCCAGCAATTCACCGAGCCGCTGACCAACTTATCGGTGTACCAGGGCAAGGTATTGATGAAGCTGATCAACCGGCAAACTGGCAACAACTGTTACGAAATCATCAAGGAATACAAAGGGGGTTTGCAAGCCCGCTTTTACCAAACTGTCGCATTCTTTTTTGGCTCCAGCCTAAAGCAGGGCTACAACTGGCAGCAGGACGCTACCGACGGGCAGATAGAAGCCATTGTGCGGGAAATTGATGCTTCCTGGTACGACAATCCCTACAAGCCCGGCATTCGCCCATCCGGATATAATTGAAGTCAGCCGAAGGCAAGCCCCATTTGCTCCACGCCCACACTAACCCTGGCCTCGTGTTCCAGCAACCATTTTTTTCGCCACAGGCCGCCGGCATACCCGGTCAGGGAATGGTCCGACCCAATGATGCGGTGGCAGGGAACCAGAATGGCCAGCTTGTTCCGGCCGTTGGCAGCCGCCACGGCCCGTATGGCTTTCAGGTCGCCGTAGTGCGCCGCCAGCTTATGGTACGAAAGCGTTTTGCCATAAGGCACTGTCAGCAGCAGGTTCCAGACTGTTTGCTGAAAAATGCTGCCTTCCTGCTTCAGGGGTAAGTCAAATTGCTGCCGGGTTCCGGCAAAATATTCTTCCAGTTGCCCTATACAACGGTGCAGCAGCGGATGATCGTTACGCAGTTGTTCCTGGCCTTCTTTGAGAAAAAGCACTTCGGTTATGTGTTCTTCCGTACATTGAATTTTCAGGTCGCCCACCGGGGAGGAGATCGTTGCGGAGTAGTACATCATCCTATTTTTTGTCCGTTTGAAACAGCGCTTTTCGGTTCAAGCAACACCACCTGGTTTTCTTCGTCGTAAACCCCCAATACCAAACACTCGCTCTGAAAACCGGCAATATTTTTCGGCGGGAAATTGACAACGGCGATCACCTGCTGGCCAATTAACTGATCGGTGGCATAATGGTGGGTAATTTGTGCCGACGACTTACGAATGCCGAGCGGCCCGAAATCAATCGTGAGTTGAAAGGCTGGCTTTTTTGCCCGCGGGAATGGCGCCGCTGCTACAATCGTTCCCACCCGGATGTCAATCTTTTCAAAATCGGCCCAGCTGATAGAATCCATGGGCGTAAATTAATAAAAACTGTCGCGGCTTAATCCATCAGATCGGAGAGCTTACGCAATTCTTCCCGCTTGTACTGGTCTTTGTCCGTGTCGAAGCAACGGGCCGTTTCTTCCAGCAGGTACTGCACTACTTTTTTGTTGGAAAGCGGCTTGAAATACGACTGCACCGGCGGCACCGAAATACGTTTGAAGTAGCTTTCAATGTCTTTATGCGTAAACACCATTCCGCTGGATGGATCTATGTAAAATTCAATGCGGGAAATGTAATCGCGGCCTTCCTCATCGCCATAGCCGGGCTTAAAAAATGCCAGCACAAACTGTTTGGGAATGTTGATGGCCCGCACCGGGATATCCAGCAGCTCGCAAAGAATAAGGTAAATGATTCCGCAGCTCAACTGGTTGCCCTTTTTGCTTTCCACCACCTTGTGCACAAAATATTCGTTGGGCTCTGCCGGGTTAATCTCTGTGCCTTTCAGGCCATAATAACTGTAAAGAATACCGGTAACAATGCGCACCTGCTCCAGCGGCGTCAGGTAAGCGTTGAGCTCCAGCCAAATGTTCCGGCGCACTTTTTCCACCTCCACCTGCACGGGTGCAAAGCTCAGCTCGGGGTATTGAAATTTGGAAACCAGTAGAGCACCCAGCAACAGGTCGTGGTGGCCTGAAAGATTCCACTGCCGGAAGTCTTCGGAAAGATCGTTGTAATGTAGCCGGTGGATAATGTTTTCGATCCGTTCCTGGATCTGTTCGTCGGGTGTGTTTTCCCACAAGTGCTCCAGGTTTGGAATGATGGGTTTTCCGTAGTGCACCAACTTATCCGACACCGCACCAAACACTTCTTTATCAGGATCGTCGAGCAGCTTGAAAAGGGCTGATATTTCTCTGGATTCGTTCATATACCACAAGCCTCCAAAAAAACCAAAGTGGCCATTGCTGCCGGTTTTGGTTTTAGCGTATTTATATCAATTGACACCCGGCGTCAGGACTTTTTTCCCTTGGCGGCTGCTTTTTTCGCCGCCGCTTTTTTGGCGGCCGGCCGCTTTGCCGCCACCTTGGTAGCCGGCGCTTTTTTAGCCGCCACCTTTTTGGCAAAGGCACCCGGCACCTGGGCTTCAATCATTTTTTTCACCTCGTCTAAAGGTAAGGCGCCAACTTCTTCGGGGGTGAATTTTTCGCCGCCTTCTTTTCTACCTAATTTCAACATTTTTTTGCCAAAGCGGATGAAAGCACCCCAGCGGCCGTTTTCTATGCTGATCTTTTCTTCGGGCCACTGTTGAATATAACGGTTGGCTTCTTTGTCCAGCTTTTTTTCAATCAATTCCGTTACATCGCTTTGCGAAAGGTTATCGAAGTTATAAGCCCGGGGGATGTTGATATACAGGTCGCCCCACTTCAAAAAAGGGCCAAAACGTCCCTTGCCTTTCGTCACAGGTTGTCCCTGGTACTGCGCAATGGGCGCATCCACTTTTTGTTTTTCCCGAATCAGTGCTATGGCTCTTTCCAGGTCCACTTCCAGCGGGTCTTCGCCTTTTGGGATCGAAACAAAACTTTCGCCCCATTTTACATACGGCCCAAAGCGCCCATTGTTCACCGCCACTTCCAATCCGTCGCATTCGCCCAGTGTTTTGGGCAATTGAAACAGCGCCAGGGCATCGTCGAGGCTTATGGTTTCGATGCTCTGTGAGGGCTTCAATTTGGCAAACCGGGGCTTTTCTTCGTCATCGGTACGGCCCACCTGCACCATGGGCCCGTATTTGCCCATGCGGGCAATCACCGGCTTGCCGGTTGCTGGGTCGGTGCCCACTTCACGTTCGCCGCTGATCCGCTGCGCCGTTTCAATGGTTTCCTCCACATCTTTTTTAAAAGGATTGTAGAAGTCGTCTATCATTTTGCTCCACCGCATTTTGCCCTGCGCCACTTCGTCAAATTCATCTTCAATGCGGGCGGTGAAGCTATAGTCCATGATATCATCGAAATGCTGCTTTAGAAAATCCGTGACCACCAGGCCCAAATCGGTCGGAAAAAGTTTTCCTTTTTCGGCGCCGGTATTTTCCGTTTCCACTTTTTTTGTCACCACCGGCTGTACGGTGGCACCGGAAAGCAGAAAAACGTTGTATTGCCGCTGAATGCCTTCCTTATCCCGCTTTTCTACGTATCCTCTCTTTAAGATAGTGGAAATGGTAGGGGCGTAGGTGGACGGCCGGCCAATGCCCAGTTCTTCCAGCTTTTTTACCAGGGAAGCTTCGGTATAACGCGGCTGCGGACGGGTGAACCGCTCAGTGGCTTTCATTTCCTTAAAATCCAGCACCTGGCCGGGGCGCAGGGGCGGCAGTATGCCTTCGCTCTGTTCTTCGGCTTCGGCATCTTCATCGTCCACATCTTCGCGATACACTTTCAGGAAACCTTCAAACTTCAGCACTTCGCCTTCGGCGGTGAGTTCGGCGCCGTTGGTGGATATGCCAATTTTTGCCGTTGTTTTTTCCAGTTCGGCATCGGCCATTTGGGAGGCCATGGTGCGTTTCCAGATCAGCTCGTACAGGCGGCGGGTATCGGGATCGTCAACGGTTGTATTGCTCATGTACGTGGGGCGAATGGCTTCGTGCGCCTCCTGTGCCGATGCACTCTTATTCTTAAACTGCCGGCCTTTGTGATAGCGGGCGCCGAAGCTTTTTTCGATGGCGCCTTTAATGTCGTCCATGGCAGTTTGGCTGAGGGCCACACTGTCGGTACGCATATACGTGATTTGCCCGCTTTCATACAGCTTTTGCGCCAGCAGCATGGTGCGGCTTACGCCATAACCCAGCTTGCGGCTGGCCTCCTGCTGCAGGGTAGAAGTGATAAAAGGAGCCGCCGGCGACCGGCGGGTAGGTCTCACCTGTACATCCTTTACTTTATAGGTAGCGCCGATACATTCATTCAGAAATTTTTCGGCATCGGCGGCTTTCGAAAAGCGGGTGCCTTCCGCCTTAAACGGCACCGTGCGGTTGGTGGCATCGGGAGCCGTAAAGGTGGCTTCCACCCGGTAAGAGCTTTGCGTAGTAAAAGCATTGATTTCTCTCTCCCGCTCGGCAATAAGCCGCACGGCAACGCTCTGCACACGGCCGGCGCTCAGGTTATTGCGAACGCTCACCTTGCGCCACAGAACGGGGCTCAGCTCAAAACCTACAATGCGGTCGAGTACCCGGCGGGCCTGCTGCGCATTTACCAGGTTCATGTCCAACGTGCGGGGATGGGCCACCGCCGACTGTATGGCCGGTTTGGTGATTTCGTGAAAAACGATCCGTTTAGTGGTTTCCGGATCCAGTCCCAGCACTTCGCAAAGATGCCAGCTAATGGCCTCGCCCTCCCGGTCCTCATCCGTTGCCAGCCACACTTCCTTGCTGCGTTTGGCCAGGCTTTTCAATTCGCTCACCACCTTTTGTTTTTCTTCGGGTACAATATAAGTAGGGCGGTAATTGTTATGGATGTCAATTCCCATGTCGTCTTTTTTCAGGTCACGGATGTGCCCAAAACAGCTTTTCACCTCGAAATCGGGACCCAGGATTTTTTCGATTGTTTTAGCTTTTGCAGGCGACTCTACGATCAGCAAATTCTTCGGCATATTTCCTTTGCCGGGGTTGGCTTGATCCTTCCCCGAACATGCAAGTATAGTGCAAAAACAAATTAAGAGGGATTTGTTTGCATTAGGGCTTTGCTAAAAATGTTAGTTGGCTGCACCGAAAAGAGGTTTGCTATCAGGCGGTTGCAGTGAGGTAACGAAAAGACTCCAAGCCGGCCTCAGGCGTTGGCTGCGCCACCTGGTGGCGCCTTACTTTTTGACCTGTTTCTGAACTATTTCCGCCAGTAGCAAGGCCCACCGGCGATAGGCTGCCGCCGAGGGATGCAGGTCGTCGGCAGCCAGCAACGCGTCATTGGAGGCGGCTTCGCGGGTTTGGGCCGTAAGGTCGAGGTAGGCAACTTTATACTGGAGACAAATGGCCATACTAAGGTTATTGTATTCCACTATTTCTTTGGCTGTTTTTTCCCGGTCCATCTGTGCCGCAAAGGGCGTTACGCTGTAGTCGGGAATGGACAAAACAACAACATGGTCTTTTTTGCCG
Source organism: uncultured Flavisolibacter sp. (assembly GCA_965365435.1). Classification (GTDB taxonomy): domain Bacteria; phylum Bacteroidota; class Bacteroidia; order Chitinophagales; family Chitinophagaceae; genus Flavisolibacter. The sequence continues at coordinate 45,661 of CBDUBQ010000036.1, read as the reverse complement.
CCGGCCAGTTCAATGCTCCGGTTCAGCAGGGCCTCAAATTGTTCTTTGTACAGCATAATCGGCTGCTGGCGGTATTGGTTGTTGACGCCAATCAGCAGCGACACCAGGTCGTAGCGGGCCGAAAAGCTGTAGGCGGCCATCGCTGTCTGCAGTTCTTCGGTCGTCCAGCCGGTCCGGGCCAGCATTTCAGGCGCGGCTGTGTCATGGCCGGCCTTTCGCAAAAGCTGCACGGTTTGGTAGGGAAAGCTTTCATGCAGAAGAACTGATTCGCCAATGGTATAAGAATCGCCAAGGGCCAGGTAAGTGGACTGTCGGTGCATGGAAGGGTGAATTAGGTTTTAGAAAAATTCCGTGACGGTTTTAACCGAAGAGGCATCTTTATAAATGCGCCGGTGACCCAGCCCGTCGGTGATCACAAAACGAAAATTCGGGTACCGACGGTTGATGATCGGCTCCACGTCTTCAATAGGTGTTTGCTTGTCTTGCTTGTCCTGCAAAAACAGCACCTGCGCCTTATTGTTCTCGGCCGCCCGGGCCACCGAATACCACGAAAGCGGTTTTCCGTTGGCCTCTTCAATCAGTTTTTGAAACTCGGCTTTCACTTCGTCATCCAGCCGGACAAACTCAAAAAAATTGTTCATGGCCCGGACCGACTCCGTAGCCGGTGCAATAAAGACCACCTTCCAGCTTTCGTCGTGCGGTATTTCCTCCAGCGCCAGGCTTAGCGCCAGGCCGCCAAACGAATGGGTAATAAAATTGGTCACCGGCCCGTATTGGGAAAGAATATGCAGGATAAAATTTTTGTAATCTACAGCATTGATGATCTTACCGGTGCTGCGCCCATGGGCGGGAGCATCGAAGGCCAGTACCTCGTAGCCTTTTTTTAGCAGCGGCGGAATGTATTTGTCAAAATTGATCACACTCGATTCGAAGCCGTGCAGGATCAGCAATTTTTTTTGCTGCGGATGGTTAAAACGGAAGCCTTCGATGTGAAATTTCTGAAAAGGAAAGCTGATCTTTTCCGCCTTGTGAAAAAGCACCGGTGGCTCTTTTTTTACCCTGGAGGGCGGTGTGGTAAAAAGCTCAAAGGCTTTTTCGGCCGCCTTCCGTTTCGACAGGGTACTTAGCAGGGCCAGTTTGGTTCGGATGTATCGTACGGCCAATCGTTTTGCAATACGCATGGAGGTTTCGGGTTTGAAGTTGGTTGCCCTGGCAACCGGTGCCGAAGGTAGTTGAAAGATGATGATTCCGTTAAGTCAACAACCGGCTTCCGGCCAATCTTTTCTTCGGCTTCTGCCATTGAAAACCGCGAACTTTAGCGGCCGAAGAAAATTGTATGGACATTGTGATCATTGGCACCGGCAATACTGCCGCCGTGCTGGGCCGCAAATTAAAAAAAGCCGGTCATCGAATTGTGCAGGTTGCCGGCAGGCGTATGGCTTCTGCAAAGTTTTTGGCCGATGAGTGGGAAGCCGACGCCACCGATACATGGCCTTCCATCAGCACCGGCGCCGACCTGTATCTCATTGCCGTAGCAGACGGCGCCATTGCCACCGTTGCGGCGGCCTTGCCGCTTGCCGGTCAAACAATCGTTCATACGGCCGCTTCTGTATCGGTTCATGTGCTCCGGGATAAAACAGCCAATTACGGCGTGCTGTATCCATTGCAAAGCCTGAAAAAAGAGGCCGTGCAATTGCCGGCCATTCCGTTTTTGATTGATGCCAGCAACGACAAAACTAAAAGCCTGCTGCGGGCGCTGGCGCAGTCAATTGGCACGGAGGTGGCGGAGGCAGATGACGTTACACGGGTGAAAACCCACCTGGCAGCCGTGGTGGTTAACAATTTTACCAACCATCTTTATTCCTTGGCCGAACAGTATTGCCACGGGGAAGGTTTGTCGTTTTCGCTGCTGCTGCCGCTGATTGCCGAAACGGTGTCGCGAATGGGCGATCTTTCGCCCTCGCGGCTGCAAACCGGCCCGGCCGTTCGGGGCGATGTGGCCACGGTGGAAAAGCACCTGGCCTTGCTGGATCAGCATCCGCCATTACAGGCCCTGTACCGACAACTCAGCGAAAGCATCCGGCAGGCTTCTCTCCGGCAAGACGGGGCCGGCTGCTGATTCCTCCGGCCAAATGCGTTTATGGTGCTATTTTCGCCGCCATCTTTTATATGAATACAGAATCCACCAGCCTGAACGTTTTGACGCTGTTTAAACCCATCACCACCTTTGTTTTCGATGTGGACGGCGTAATGACCGACGGCACCGTACTGCTTCTCGAAAACGGCCTGCAGGCCAGGCAAATGCACATCAAAGACGGGTTGGCGCTGCAGATGGCCCTGCAACATGGCTACCGGGTCATCATTATTTCCGGCGGCACGTCAGAGCCGGTCATTCGGCGCCTGCAGTACCTGGGCATTGACGAAGTGCATCTAGGGCTGAAAGACAAAATCAAATTCTTTGAAGGCATCCGGGAACAATACCACCTGGAGTGGAACGAAATTCTTTACATGGGCGATGACCTGCCGGACATTCCGGTGCTGGAAAAAGTTGGCCTGCCCTGCTGCCCGGCCGATGCGGTAAACGAAGTAAAAAGCGTTTGCCGCTATCTTTCACCTGTCAGTGGCGGCCGTGGTTGCGTAAGGGATGTGATAGAAAAAGTGCTGAAGCTGAATGATCACTGGCAGTACACCACCGCCGTTTCGTCCCGATAACCTGTTTTGCATGAATGTGGTCGCCGCTTTTTTCCGACTTGTCCGCTGGCAAAACCTTGTCTTCATTGTGCTGACACAGGCCCTATTTTATTTCTGTATTTATTATCCGCTTTACGGCGTTCATCACTTTGCCCGGCTGCTTTTTCTGATGATCGCCTCGGTGCTTATTGCGGCCGCCGGCTACATCATCAATGATTATTTTGACCTGAACATAGATCAGATCAACAAGCCCGAAAAGCTGGTGGTGGACAAGGCCATTTCCCGGCGATGGGCCATTTTGCTGCACCTGATGCTGAGCCTTGCCGGTGTTTTTTTTACGGCGCTGGCCGTGGGTTTTGCTCAATGGTACCTCATTGCGGCCAATGCGGCCTGCGTGGCGCTGCTGTGGTTTTATTCCACCTCGCTGAAGCGGCGGCTGCTGATCGGTAATTTTGTGATCTCGCTGCTCACGGCCTGGACCATCCTGGTGCTGTTTTTTGCTTTTTCGTCGCCGAGCAATGCCTTCAACACCACCGACACGCGGTCAACCACCTTCTTTAAGTTTGCCTTTCTTTACGGCAGCTTTGCCTTTATCATTTCGCTTATTCGCGAAGCCATCAAGGACATGGAAGATATAAAAGGCGATATGCGGTACGGTTGTAAGACCCTGCCTATCGTCACCGGCATCCGCACCACAAAAATTTATACAGCCATTTGGGTTTTTGTATTGATGGCCACCCTTGTTATTCTGCAGTTGTACGTTTTGCAGCTTGGGTGGTGGCACTCGGTGCTGTACGGAACGGCTTTCGTTATTGCGCCACTGGGGTTTGTTTTAAAGGGGCTTCGCACGGCCTTTCGCACCCGGGATTTTGCTGTGCTTAGCCGCCAAACCAAATGGATCATGCTCAGCGGAATTTTGTCTATGATTTTCTTTCTTTTTTATTTTTAGCCCTATGGCAAAAATTGTGTTGGCCTCGCAGTCGCCGCGCCGCAAGCAGTTGCTGGAGTGGGCCGAAGTGGACTTTGAAATTATTGTGGAACCAACGGCTGAAACCTGGCCCGACGGCCTGGCGCCAGAGGAGGTGCCGGTGCACATTGCCCGGCAAAAGGCAGCAGCGGTGCGGCAGAAAACAAAAAAGCCCATTATAGCCGCCGATACCATTGTGGTGTTGGGCAACGAGATCATTGGCAAGCCCACCGACCGCGATGATGCCGTTCGCATACTGCAAAAACTCAGCGGCGCCCGCCACCGCGTTATCACCGGTGTGGTGCTGTGGAAGGGAGAGGAGGAGACAGCTTTTGCCGATGTCACCGATGTGGAATTTCACCCGCTGACCAAAGAGCAACTGGAATTTTATGTAGATAAATACCGCCCCTACGACAAAGCCGGCGCCTATGCCATTCAGGAGTGGATTGGCGTGGTGGGCATTAAACACATCAGCGGCGATTTTTACAATGTCATGGGCTTGCCGGTGAGCCGGGTGGTGCAGGCCCTGCAGGCCATGTCGGTGGGGTGAGGTCAGGCGTTTGAATTGCGGTGCGCTAAATTCAAAAACACTTCCGGCAGGCAGTCCACCAGGTCAGAAGGCAGCATGGCCTCCTGCGAAAAACGCCGGGCCGCCGCATTGCCGGCGCTGCCGTGCAAATAAACGCCGAGGATGGCTGCATCTGCCGGCCCGTAGCCTTGCGCCAGCAGCGCCGTTATGATGCCGGTGAGCACATCGCCGCTGCCGCCTTTGGCCATGCCGGCATTGCCGGTACTGTTGAACCAACCCATTCCCGTTGGGGTGGCGATTAAGCTGTGATGCCCTTTCAACACAATCACCAGGCCCAGCTCTTTTGCTTTTTCCTGAGCTGTTTTTATGCGATGGAAGCTGGAGGCATGGTCGCCAAACAAAAGATCGAATTCTTTCGGGTGCGGGGTCAGCACAGAGCCGGGCGGAAGCTGCGCCTGTAATTCCCTGGCCTGCGCCAGGCAGTTTAGCGCATCGGCATCCAGCACCAGGGGTTTATGGTAACGGCGAACGATGAAGGAAAGAAAGTTTTGCGTTTCGGGCCGGGTGCCCATTCCCGGTCCAATGCCGATGGCCGAGTAGCGATCGGTTTCATCGGGAAGAGAAGACAATATTTCTTCGCCACTATCCATCACCGCCATGGCTTCCGGCGCAGTGGTTTGCAAAATGGTGTAGCCGCAACGCGGAATCAAAACCGTTGTCAGTCCGGCGCCGGTTCGCAGGCAGGCTTTTGTGGCCAATACCATGGCGCCCATTTTTCCGTAACTGCCGCCAGCCAGGAGCGCATGGCCAAAGCTTCCCTTGTGGGCAAAGCGGTTGCGGGGCTGCCACAGCCGCTTAATCGTAACGGCATCTACCAATTGAAACACAGTTGCCGTTTGGGCCAAAAATCCCGGGTGCAGTTGAATATCCAGCACTTCCACGGCACCAATAAACGGCGCATTTTCCTGCACCAGCAAAGCGGTTTTGTAACATTGGAAAGTCAGCGTATGATCGGCACAAACAACTGGATTACCCGCAGAGTCCTGGTCGGCAAATAAACCGGCCGGAAGGTCAATGGAAACGACGGTAGCGGCTGCGGCATTCAGGTGTTGTACCAACTCCCCGGCCAGGCCGGCAAGCGGTTTGTTCAGGCCCGTCCCAAACAGCGCTTCCACAACAATGTCACTCTTATCAATAGCGGGAAAGCTGTCGGTTGTTTGCAGATAATGCAGGTCGGCACCCGGAATTTTGTGAAGGCGCTGAAGGTTGGTTTGAAAGTCGTCGGATCCGATTTTGCCGGATTCAAGGATAAAAAAAGTGACGGTGTAACCGCTGGCGAGCAGCATCCGGCCAATGGCCAAACCATCGCCGCCGTTATTTCCTTTGCCGCAAAAAATAAGGATTCGTTTTTGTTGCCAGCCCCGGGTTTTTATCCAAGCAACACAGCGGGCCGCCGCCCGTTCCATCAGGTCAATGGAAGAGATGGGCTCGTGTTGGATAGTGTATTGATCCCAGGCCCTGATTTGTTCTGCCGAAAGTATTTGCACAGCTAAAAATACAGCGGGAAAAACAGCCAAACTTGCAATCGCCTCCATTGATGCCGGACAGCATTACGGGCAGCCGTCGAATTTGGAAAGCCGGCCGCCGCTTGCGTCCAACATCTTTAAAGAGAACAGGTGCGAAGAGAGGCTGGCTCCAGCGGAGTCGAACAGTGCAATACGCTGCTGTTGAACTCCACCGGAAACTATTTTTCGCACAGACATTTTTTTCTGCAGCTATTGGACAATTATGGTGTCGAAACAGACAGGTATTTGCGATACCAGGAACTTTCGATTTCGTTCCGCCAAAGCAAATGGCGATGAAAAGACGAACGCAGGAAAAATTTTCAACAGCTAAATAAATAACCCTTGCCCTGATCGCCGCAGACCAGCGAACAGAAGCCGATCTTAAGAATTTCCCGCCCGGCTAATGGAAATACCCTATCTGTGCGTAGCCCTGGCCGTTGCGAAAACGCAACTCAGGTTTTTCGCTGATTGAATTATTTGTGTTTTTCTTCCATCCAACAGCCAAATCACTTGGTCACTAATAAAGTCACAATCATGCTGGTTGTTGCCATGATGAAAAAAACAATTGGCACATCTGCTTGCACCAACATTGGTTTCAACCGACGCTGTCGGCGTTGAATAGCTGTAGCAAAGCAGATGTAAAAAGCCCACCGACTTCGTTAGGAGTCGAACAGCGCCAATTCGAAGGCAGCTTAGTAGTACACTAACCACCCGAACAGAACACATCAGCACCTTTCCCTGAATGACCAATACAGCCTGGTGGCGGTTAGGCATCAGAACAATAAAAGCCTGGGCATGAAAAACAAGGTCAACAAATCGGGAGAAGTCTTGATGCTACCATTTTTTTTGTTTGCTCCCGGCTATTTCGAGGCAGAATAAATAATTGCAATAACGTAGGCGATAACATCAATGCAAAAGAAAGCTCCAGCGCCTGAAATAATGAGTTAGTTGGAAGAGCATGTACGACAATAGCATCTAAATGACAGTTTTGTCCTTAAACATATATCAGAGGCTTGACCCATGAAGATGTTTTAAAAGTCTTTTAGTTTATCGGCCTACAGCACTAACAGCGGGCTGAAACCAAGTTGCGCACAACAGAAGCGTTAAAAGAACCTGTTCCTGTAATGCTTCTTCATTCCTCACCGTTCTCCGGCCCATTACCATAATTGCCAAAAACATCGTACAGTTTTTTGGCAGCGCTATACACCAACTGGTTGTACCGGTTCGAAATAATAATGATGGTGGCGTTTTCGTCGGTCAGCCGCGAGAAAGCCGAATTGAAGCCGTGCCAGTGGCCGTTGTGGTAGATGACTTTTTTGTTGTTCTGCTCCGGAAAAAACAGCAACCGCCAGCCAAGCCCGTAATTGTGCACGCCCGGTTTTTCGTTGCTGTAGGGCGTGTATGCAGCTTCAAGCGTTGCCTCGTTCAAAACTTTGCCGTTGGTAATGGCCTGGTCCCATTTCAAGAGGTCGCGGGGGGTAGAGTAAATGTTTTTATCGCCGTAAGGCCCGTCGGAAAAATCGAGCGACCAAAGGCTGTTGCTATATTGGTAAGAAAGAAGGTGGTTTTGCTGTTCGTTCGGTCCTATCACGAATGTATGGTCCATGCCCAGCGGCTGAAAAAAGGTTGTTTTGAGGTAATCGGGAAACGACACACCGCTCACCTTTTCCACAATCAGAGCTAGCAGTACATAGTTGGTATTGCAGTACTGGAAACGTTTATCGGCGGTGGCGGCCTTCGGTGGCTGCCATTGGATCAACGTATTTAAAACGTCGGTGTTGCTGGCCTGCTGGTTGCGTTTCCAGCCGCCTTTTTCCATATAATACAGATAGTTGGGCAGGCCGCTGCGGTGGTTCAGCAAGGTGCGCACCGTAACGCCCGGATAAGGAAAGCCGGGGAAAAACTGGCTGACTTCGGCATCGAGGCTCAGGCGGCCATCTTCCACTAATTTGAGCACGGCGGCGCCGGTCATGGTTTTGCCGGTGGAGGCAATCTGAAATGGTGTTTCGGCCGTCAGCGTATCGCTTCCCTTTACTCTCGGGTCCTGCAGACCCACGTATTTTTCGTACACAATCTGGCCGTCTTTGGCCAGCAGAATGGCGCCGTTAAAGCTGCCGCGAAGCAGGTGGCGTTGCAGGATCTGTTCGGCGCTGTCGTGGTATTTTTTTAGCTCGGCTTGGGAAATGGTTTTTACCGGCGGCGCGGTGATGGCGGCTTCGGCTTGCAGGGCCTGCAGGTCGGCTTCCTGCGAATGGCAACTGCACAAAGCCGCCAGTAGTATAAAGGATAAGGTCTTGTTTTTCAAAAGATGTAGATTGACTTTTTCAGAAAAGTGGGTAAAAGTATTTTTTTATCCCTTACAAAAAAGGAACCACCCCAAAAAATCCGCGTGTTAATGGTAATTACTCATCTTCCTGCATCTTTGCGCCATGGAAACCACGAGTTACCCAAAAGAAAAAATCAAAATATTACTTCTCGAAAACATCAGCGATACGGCCGTCAGTAACTTTACCAGAAACGGCTATGCTCAGGTTGAAAAATTAACCAAGGCCCTCTCCGAAGACGAGCTTATTTCCAGGATAAAGGACGTGCATCTTTTGGGCATCCGGTCGAAGACGCAGATTACGAAAAAAGCGCTGCAGGCCGCCAAAAAGCTGCAAGCCATTGGCTGTTTTTGTATTGGCGTAAACCAGGTGGACATAGCGGCCGCCACCGAATGCGGCGTGGCGGTTTTTAATGCGCCGTATTCCAATACCCGGTCGGTGGCCGAGCTGGTCATTGGCGCCTCTATCATGCTCATCAGGCGCATACCCGATAAGAATACCGCCGCCCATAAAGGCGACTGGATGAAAGACGCCAAAGGCAGCTACGAGCTGCGGGGCAAAACTTTGGGCATCATTGGTTATGGCAATATCGGGTCGCAGGTGAGTGTGCTGGCGGAAGGGATTGGCATGAAGGTGATCTTTTACGACATTGAAACAAAGCTGCCCCTGGGCAATGCTTCCGATGCCCGGACGCTGAAAGACCTGTTGAGCCAGGCCGATATCGTGACGCTACATGTGCCCGAGACCGATCAAACAAAAAACCTGCTGAACAAAAACAACCTGAAATACTGCAAAAAAGGGTCTATTATTTTAAACTATGCGAGGGGCGAAGTGATTGAGCTGCCGGCCCTTGCCAAATGCATCGAAAGCGGACAGATCGCCGGTGCCGGTGTGGATGTTTTTCCGGTGGAGCCCGAAAAAAACGGCGATGTTTTTACCTCTCCGCTCCAGGGCCTGCCCAACGTACTGCTAACGCCGCATATTGGCGGATCTACCGAAGAAGCCCAGCAAAATATCGGCGAGGATGTGAGCAATAAATTGTTGAACTACCTGGACAAAGGCATCACCTTCGGCTCGCATACCGTACCGGCACTTTCGCTGCCTCCGCAGGCCGGCGCCCACCGCATTTTGCACATTCACCGCAATGTGCCGGGTGTCTTATCCGCCATCAACGGCGAACTGTCGCGGCATAAAATCAATATCCTGGGCCAATACCTTAAAACCAACGAAGAAATTGGCTATGTGGTGGTGGACGTGGACAAGCAGCTTTCCAAAAAAGCCGAAGGCCTCCTGCGGGATGTGCCGGAAACCATCAAGGTGCGATTGTTGTACTAAGGAGTTCACGAGTTTACAAGTTCACAAGTGCACGAGTTAGTTGTATTATCAGACCAACTTTGGAACCAGTGAACTTGTGAACTTGTAAACTTTACAATATGCCTTACAAACTCGTTATCGTCGGGGCCGGATTTGCCGGATTGCGACTGGCCCGGAAGATGAACAATCATCCGGGCTTCGAAGTGTTGTTGATAGATCGCTATAACTATCACCAGTTTCAACCGCTGTTTTACCAGGTGGCCACCGCCGCCCTCGATGCGTCCAATATTTCGTTTCCGCTCCGCAAGGCTTTTCACAAAAGTAAAAACGTTCGCATACGCATTGAAGAGGTTAGGGAAGTGCTGGCCGGCCAGAACAAGCTGGTGACCGATACCGAAGAAATTTCCTACGATTTTTTAGTACTGGCCCTGGGCGCCGACACCAATTTTTTCGGCAATCAAAAAATGGCCGAACTGACTTTTCCCATGAAGTCAACCGTGGAAGCCCTTCAAATCCGGCACCGGCTGATCCAAAACTTCGAAGATGCCTTGCTGTCCGATTCGCCGGACGAAGTTCAGCGCCTGATGAATATCGTGGTAGTGGGAGGGGGCGCAACCGGCGTGGAAATGGCTGGCGCCATCGCCGAAATGAAACGGTATGTACTGCCGAAAGATTACCCCGAGCTGAATTTTTCTAAAATGAACATTTTCCTGCTCGATGGCGGCGACCGCACCCTGGCTTCGATGAGCGAAAAATCTTCGGAGGAGTCCGCCCGCTACCTGCAGGAAATGGGCGTGACAGTGATGAAAGAAACCGTATTAAAAGATTATGACGGCAACAACGTGACGCTCTCCACCGGCAATACCCTCTCATCAAACACAGTGATCTGGGCGGCTGGTATCAAAGGCAACGTGCCGGCCGGCATTGACCCATCGCTGGTGGTGCGGGGCAACCGGGTGAAGGTAAACCGCCAATGCCGGATGGAAGGCTCAGCGAACGTTTACGTGCTGGGCGACCTGGCCTATATGGAAACGCCCAAATGGCCTAAGGGCCACCCGCAGGTGGCATCGGTGGCCATTCAGCAGGCCGACCTGCTGGCGCAAAACCTGAAGCGTCTGGAGCGGAAGCTGGACGATTTTTACGATTTCGAATACCACGATAAAGGCTCGATGGCAACTGTAGGCCGCAACAAAGCGGTGGTGGATGTGCCCAAACCAAAAATGCACCTGAAAGGGTTTACCGCCTGGCTGATCTGGATGGGATTGCACCTTTTTTTGATACTCGGCGTCAAAAACCGGATTGTGGTGTTCATCAACTGGATCTACAATTACCTGACTTACGACCAGAGCTTACGCCTTATTTTCCGGGAATTTTACCGGCCAAGGCAAAAGACCGGAGAAGGGCAACCCCTAGCAACGCCAAACCCGGCCAGTGGGCCAATAGCTGCTCCTACCCCCATGGCGGCACCGGCAGATCTAAAGCAGGCGGCTGATTTTAAGCGCTGATCATAACACCGGCTTACCTGCCAGGTGCAGCCTGGCGGCACTGGCCCAATTGACCAAAAGGTCTTTTTGCCTGGCATCAAGCGAGGCATCGGGGTGGGCGAGGAGGTAAGATTTCAGCGGCATAGCGCCGTCTTGCACCGTTTCCCCTATGCCCTCCATCATTTCAGCCTGCTGCCGGCGGGTGTATCCGGCAAATAAGGTAAAATTCAATTCCAGCTTTCCTTCGTCAATGTGGTACGCCACCCACCAGTTTACCGGCGTAATGTTATCGTACCAGGGGTAAACCGTGTTGTTTGAATGGCAGTCGTAACAGGATTTTTTTAGAATGGCTAACACGTTTTCGGGCACCGCCACGGATTTGGTGATATCCATAGGGCCGGAAACCGGGCCGCGGTTTTTCGACGGCTGAATGACCTGTGCCACCGCAAAGGCCAGAAAAAAGCCAAGGAGGATTTTTTTCCGTTTGCTCCAATTTTTCATTGGCCTAATGTAGCACTACCAAACGCAGACGCACCTGGTTTTACACCTCCGGGTGCATTTGCTCTGCCAACTGCAAATAATTTATTTTTCAATAAATTTTGAAAATTCAAAAAACAATTCTTTCTTTGATTTGTGAAACTGCCTGAAGCCAAAAAGAATTTTATTCAAACCTGGGCCCGCCTTGGCGGCGAATGGGGCATTAACCGTACCATGGCGCAGGTACATGCCTTACTGCTGGTAACGGAAAAGCTACTAAGCACCGACGATGTAATGGAAGAACTAAGCATTTCGCGTGGCAATGCCAGTATGAACTTACGGGAACTGATGAACTGGAACCTCGTGTACCGCGACGTAGTCCCGGGCGACAGAAAAGAATATTACCGGGCCGAAAAAGATATTTGGGAAGTGGCCAAGCGCATTGCCCGCGAACGGAAACGCCGGGAAATCGAGCCGCTGCTGCGGGAGTTGTCGCAAATGGAAAACGTAGAGGACGATTCGGCCGAAGCGAAACAATTTGTAAAGACGGTGAAAGACATCAACAGCTTTGCGGGCAAAATTGACAAAAGCGTAGAGACGATGCTGAAAGCCGACGAGAATTGGTTTTTTGGTGCTATCCTGAAACTGTTGCGATAAACTTTTTTTTCTCATAAATTTTCAAAAAATATTGAAAATATGAAAACATTGAAAGATCATGTGATCCTGTACGACCAGGCTTGTCCGCTCTGCCGGCTTTATACAAAGGGTTTCCTCAGCACCGGCATGCTCGATAAAAATGGCCGCTTGCCATATCAAAACATGCCTGACAACCTGGCTTGCCGGGTTGATCAAAAACGGTTTGTTGATGAGATTGCCCTTGTGGACAGGCAGGGCGGCAAAGTCTATTATGGGGTGGATAGTTTGTTACAGATTATTGGCCATTCATTCCCAAAACTGAAACCCCTATTTCAGAATACTATCTTTTTAAAAATAAGCGGTGGCCTTTATAAGTTCATCTCCTTCAACCGCCGGGTAATCATACCTGCAAAAAAAACTGAGTCCGGCAGCGGTGCCGGCGAACCTTCCTTTCGCAAAGGCTATCGTACGGCCTACCTGATCTTTACCTGTTTGGTTACATCCTTTATCCTGTCGTTTTATAGCCGCCGCCTTGATGACTATTTGCCAGCCGGCGGGCTATTGCGTGAACTATCGGTCTGCGGCGGGCAACTGTTGTGGCAGGGTTTGGTAGTGTCAATTTTTGCTAAAAAGAAAGCCTGGGATTACCTCGGTAACCTGATGACTATTTCCCTGGCGGGCTCGCTTTTACTGGGGTTGACTATGCTGGCCGGCAGTCTTCTTCAGTTTACCCATCCAGCTTTTTATGCACTGGCCTTTGGCGCCGTTGTATCGCTGATGCTCGTGGAGCACATCCGGCGTACCTCGCTTTTGGGTCTTCCCCCAACGCTCACAGCCAGTTGGGTGCTGTACCGGGTGCTTGTGTTAACCATCATCCTAATCCCTTTTTATGCTGAATAAGATCGTTCTTGCCGGCGGCGGCGGTTACCTGGGCCAGGTTTTGGCCAACTATTTTCGCCACAAAACGGAGGAAATTATCGTGTTGAGCCGCAAAGCAGCAGCCCCTGGGCCCGGAAATGTACTGACGGTGGTCTGGGACGGAGAATCAATGGGCCACTGGGTTGACAGCCTTGAGGGCGCCGACATGGTTATTAACCTTTGCGGCAAAAACGTGAATTGCCGCTATACCACCAAGGCGAAAAAAGAAATTCTGAACTCCCGGCTTCTGCCCACAGCGCTTTTGGGCAAGGCCATCAGTTCCCTGGCCAGCCCTCCAAAAGTTTGGATCAATGCGGCTTCCGCTACCATCTATCGCCATGCCGAAAACCGGCCGCAGACGGAGGCAGCAGGGGAGGTCGGTACCGGGTTTTCCGTCGAGGTTTGCCAGGCCTGGGAAAATTGCTTTTGGCAGGCCAAAACGCCGCACACCCGCAAATTGGCACTGCGGATAGGATTAGTGCTTGGCCGCAGCGATGGCGTTTTCCCGCGGTTGAAAAACCTGGTTCTTGCCGGGTTGGGCGGCCATCAGGGTTCGGGCCGCCAGTACATATCGTGGATTCACCAGCAGGACTTTGCCCGTGCGGTTGACTGGCTGTCAGGGCAGGGGAAGGAAGGGGAGGCGTATAATATAACGGCCCCCGAAGCTGTTCATAACAAGCAGTTTATGGCACTGATGCGGCAGACGGCCGGCATCCCGGTGGGCCTGCCCACACCGCAGTGGCTGCTCGACATTGGTGCCCTTATCATTGGCACCGAGCCGGAATTGGTACTGAAAAGCCGGTGGGTTTATCCCCAAATGCTGCTCGATGGTGGCTTCCGCTTCCAGTTTCCGGACCTGGCGCCGGCCATCCGCGAAATCTTTAGTACCTGTACCTGAAAAAGTTAAATAGCCCGGACGGTGACGGTTTTTTACCGAATTTCGATCGTATGCATCGGCGCTTTTTTTCCTGGAGACTTATTGTTTTTGTCGTGCTAGTTGTTGCCGCCTGCGGCAAACGGAAATCGTTTGTGTTTAAAGCTCCGCCCGCAGATACGGTGCCTTTTAAGAATGAAGCGGTGGCCACTTTTGCCGAAGGCTGTTACTGGCACACGGAAATTGTTTTTCAAAGCCTGGAAGGAGTGAGGGATGCGGTGTCGGGCTATGCGGCGGGCGCCGAAAGTGTAAATATCTATTATGACCCGGCCCGGCTTTCGTTTGAAACCCTGGCCGATGCTTTTTTTGCCAGCCACGATCCCACGCAGGTCAACCGGCAGGGGCCCGATGTAGGACCGCAGTACCGGTCTGTTGCTTTCTACCGCACACCTGCGGAGAAAATGATCTTGGATAAAAAAATCACTGCCATTAATGCTTCGGGACAATATGCCAAAAAGCTTGCAACCGAAGTGTTACCCTTTAGCCGTTTTGAACTAGCCGACGCCGACCAGCAGGAATACGTAGCGCACCACGAAGAAGAAATGTATGTAAAGTATTACAACATACCCGATTACCTGCAGTTCCGGCAGCGTTCTCCCGGCCCTTACAAAGACAGCTTGGTTACTGAGTAAGTTTTGTAAGTTGCGCCAGTCACCATTTTTATTGCACCAAATGCCGGTTAACATTCTCCTTTTTATACTCCTTTTATCAATCCGGGCCGGCGCTACCACCTATTTAGTCCGAAACGGCGGCTCCGGCGATGGGCGTTCCGGTAAAACAGCCCTTGGTTATGACCAGCTACCGGGCTTGAGGCTGGCGGCCGGCGACACCGTTTTGCTGAAACGCGGCGATGTGTTTTTTGGTGAGCTGCCGGTTAGCAGCGGTGTGCACTACGGTGCCTGGGGCAATGGCGCCAACCCGGTAGTTTCCGGCCTGCAAACCGTAACCGGCTGGCGGAGCTACGCCGGCCGTGTTTTTGTGGCGCCGTTCGGTGCCGCAGCGGTGGGTATGGTGCTGCTGAACCGGGCGCCGGTGGCGATGGGTCGTTTTCCGAACAGCGGTTACCTGCCGTACACCGGGCATTCGGGTTCCCGCTCTATTTCCGGACCGGCCATCGCGGTTTTGCCGTTTCCTGCGGCCGGTGCCGGGGCAGTGGTGCGGAAAGAGCGGTGGATCCTCGACCGGCATTGGGTAACCGCTCACAATGGGGACAGGCTGCAGTTTGGTGCCGGCTCGCCCGATGGCGGTTACCACGACCGGCATGGCGTGGACGGCAACGGCTTTTTTATTCAGAATCACCTGCAAACCCTTGATAAAACGGGCGAATGGTGGTACGATAAAGCCGGCCAACGGCTTTTTATGGTGCTGGATAATGCAGCGCAGGTGGTACAGGCGGCTGTGGTTCCAAAACTGGTGAACATTGGCGCCAGGGCCGGGATCAGCTTTGCGCAGATTGATTTTGAAGGCAGCACAGGGCAGGCGATCGCCATGGACGGCAGCCGCGACATTTCATTTACCGGCTGCCGGTTTCGTTTTCACGGCCAAACGGGCATTTACGGCATTCGCACCAGGGGCCTGACGGTGGTAAACAGCGTGGTGCAGCATTGCCGCAACAATGGCATTTGGGTAGAGTGGCAGGGCCGGAACACGCTTTTGCAAAACCTGCTGGTGGCCGATTGCGGTACGCTGGCCGGTGCCGGCCGCAGCGGCGATGCCGCCCAGCAGGGTATTTCCATCTCGGGCGACAGCACGGTGATTCGTGGTTGCCGGGTAGTGCGGACCGGCTACAACGGCATTCATTTCAGCGGCAGCCATGTGGTGGTGGAAAAAAACACGGTAGATTCTTTTTGCCTGGTTAAGGACGATGGCGCCGGCATTTACAACTACGAAAACGAAGGAGTAAAGGCGGTGAACCGCCAGGTGCGGCGCAACACTGTGCTGCATGCGGTGGGCGCCTTTGCCGGCGCCGAATCGTACGATTACGAGGCCCATGGCAAGGCGGCAGGCATTTACCTCGACGGCAACAGCCAAAATACAGTGGTGGCCGACAATGTGATCGGGCATGGGCCCTGGGCGGGATTTTTTGTGAACAACACCGGCCAGGCCCGGTTTAGCGGCAACCTGGTGTACGGCCACCAAATCAGCATCTTGCTGATTGAAAGCCAGGCTGGCCGGGTACGCGGCCTGGAAGTCAACGGTAACCGCCTGATGGGCAAAAAGCCGTTGTACCTGAGATTATACGCTGCCGACGAGCCGGAATTGTTCGGAAGGTTTGAGCAAAACAGTTTTGCTGCCAGCGACAGTGTTTGGATTGACCGGCAATTTTCCGGCGGCGGTTTGCAACGAATTCGATTGGATCGTTTACGGAAACGGGCGGCAAGGACGGATGGCCGGATGCGGAGGAATTGATTTGCGGGCGGTTGTTTTTTAAAGGCAAATTTTGCCTTATAATTTATATTATGTTAAACAGGCGCTCCGCACAAGGCTTTGCTTGTTCCGGTATTTTTTGCCAGCGCACCGCAAAGCGCGGTGATTACAGGTATCTTAGAGAACTAAATCAAAACCACTTATGGCATTTGCAATTATTACACTAACAGTTAAAGATATTGAATCACAATTATCTGTAGCATCTTTCGATAAGGGAAAGTATGAGCAAGAAAAAAAGTTATTGCTTAGTGATAAGCCGTTAAGCGTTGAAAACAAGGGGACAACGCTTGTCGTTATCTACGAGATAATTGAAAAAGGCGAAGAATCATGGTGGTCAGCTTAGCGGCAAACCACTTTAGGCAGTAGCGGTATCTTAATTCCGAATAAAACCAAATATCGTTTCGCAAACCAAAAGCTGCCGCCCCTTTTTACATCAGTGCAACATTGTTCTTTTTCAGTTGCCACACAGAATAGAATTCTTTTTGCCATAACAGACTTATTTTTGTTACGGCTGACCTACACAGCCAAATTGTTTATAGCCTGTTCACAGCAGGCTATTTTCTTTGTTATCAGCCGAGGCTTCGCTTTGCGATGGGGCGGCAAAGCACCCTACCTCTTAGCTCCTAACGGAGCTTTGTTAGGCTTTTCAAGCCTATGCTCCGCAGATGAAAAAATACCGGAACAGCCGCCATCCGCACAACCGCAAGGCTTTTTGCCTGCCACAAAGGCTATGCAAAAAGCCTTCGCACCGCCAACCTGAATAACATAATATAGAGTTATCGGCTTCGCCTACGTTTCCCTATATCTACGGTGTTCGTGTTGTGCCGCTTAGGTTTAAAGATTTTTCAAACGCTAAGGAAATGATATGTTAGCGTGTTTGAAAAATCCTTAAACCCAAGCGGCAACCGGCTACGCCGATAACTTCATTTTATGTTAAACAGGCGCTCCGCACAAGGCTTTGCTTGTTCCGGTATTTTTTGCCCACGCACCGCAAAGCGCGGTGATTCTGTGTAAGACGCCTATTTTTAAAGGACAAACCGACTGTTGATGGGATTATTTCGTTTTTTGCAAGCCGATCCAAAATATAAACTCAGGCATCTAATATTAGAATACCTGTATAAACGCACAGAAGAGCGAATGAGCAGAATAATAAACCCAGCTCATAAGATTGATTTAGATAAAAGCAACGTGTCGTATGAAGATGTTTGCAGCGGCTTAGGCGTTACCGAGGATGAATTCTATAAAGCTCACGTTGCTATGCACTATGCTGAACATAATCAACTGCTGTGTACAACAAAGGAACGAGAGGCTTACGTTGGATTACTGGAGCCTGGCTTAGCTGCCTATATGGATGAATATTGGTTGAAGCAGGGACGAAAAGAATTAAACGAAAGGCTTTACGACAAAACTAAGTGGATAATCCCGTTTTTGGCGCTGATTGCTACTGTTGGGTCTATAGTATATTCAGCAACGAAAGTGCAAGGAATGCAAGAAAAAATAGACAAGCTACAATCGGCAATAGAAACACAACAACAGAAACAAAGTTATCAAAATCGTAACGTCGAAGTGCCGAAGACCGCCCAAGGCGATTCGGCTTACCGGGTGACTGTCGACACTTCCAAAAACAATACAACTAAAAAGTAATGCCGCCGTTCCTTAGCCAACGCCTACAGCGTGTTACATAATACTCTTCGGCCGTGGCTTCGCTTTGCGATGGGGCGGCAAAGCCCCCTGCCTCCTTCGTTTAAGGGGAGCCTACGGTTCCCCTTAAACGATGATTAGCCCTTTCAGGGCTATGCTCCGCAGATGAAAAAATACCGGAACAGCCGCCATCCGCACAACCGCAAGGCTTTTTGCCTGCCACAAAAGCTATGCAAAAAGCCTTCGCACCGCCAACCTGAGTAACATAATACTTTCTTATACAAAAAGCCTGGCAAGCTGCGTAACGCATGACACGACTGTGCCGCTTAGGTTTGAAGGAAAATTTAAACGCTAAGGAAATGGAATGTAGCGTGTTTAAATTTTCCTTCAAACCTAAGCGGCAACGGCTTTTCGTATAAGAAAATTTTATGTTAAACAGGCGCTCCGCACAGGGCTTTGCTTGTTCCGGTATTTTTTGCCCACGCACCGCAAAGCGCGGTGATTCTGTGCAAGACGCCTATTTTAGCTGGCAAACCTGCTCTTTATGACTTCACGTGAAAAGTTTATAGAACAATTGTTTTTATGCACACTTGACGACATTCGTGAAAGGCGGGTCAAAGGGAAAGGGAGACTTTATGATTGCATTCGATGCGCTGGGATGTTAAGGCAGCTATTGATGGATGGCAAACTATCATTAGTTGATTTGGCGAACAAACGACATAAATTGAAGATAGTTTATGAAGTGGCCGACCACTCAAATCGTTCAGATAAGACATCGCCAAGGCAATGGCTAAATCTTGCAATGGCTTCCGACAGAAAAATAAAGAAAGTTAATCGTGAGACATTTATAAAAACACCAATTGCATTATGGGATGGGCACACTTATAATGTTGGAGATTTAATTGATTACTACTCTCATTTTCTCGGCGGGATTCATGCAGGTGAACCTAAAGGCGAAAAAGAAAATTTATTTCTTACAATAAATAAATCTTTCCCTATCCTAAAAGATTGGCCGTCAATATCATTTTATGACGTTGTAAGTATCGCATTAAAAGCTTTTGAGCCGCTTGAAGATGCCATTAAAGGGCATGCCTCTTGGGATGGACTTTAACCACAGTTTAGGCTGCCAAGCGAAGCAATTGCTGGGTACTTTAAAGAGTATCGGGCGCCGCCCCGACAAGCACTCGAAGAGAAATTACATTTGGAAGGGAACTCCTTCTGTGCCGCGGCTTCGCTTTTACGACTGGGAGGCAAAAGCCATCCGTCCTCTTTCGTCTCTTCGGGCTGATGGATAGGCTTTTCAAGCCTATGCTCCGCAGATGAAAAATACCGGAACAGCTGGCTACGCAAACCCGAAACTCCCCAAACTTCTCTCCCTCCGTAAATTTATCCCATGTTCGAAAATTTACCCGACATCAGCCGCTACGCCCTGTTTCCCGATGAGGCCTACACCTCCGATGCCTCGTTCGAAAACACGGCCGGCTTTCTCAAATACCTGGCAAACGATTCGGAAGGCGAACTGTCCATCACCGATGAAATTCTGGTCTTCGAACTGAAGGAAGGCGTTTTTATCCGGGCAAAAAACACGAATTGGTGCGAGGCATTAACCAATCTGGTAAAGCAGCCAGTGCTGGATTATCCTGCGCTTAAATTATTCCCGGTAAAAAAGCTGGAAGACCTGACGCGGAACTACCAGCAACCGATTAACTCCTTCGGCGACTACCGCCTGGTGCGCTGGAAGATCGGTTTTTGAAGCGGGCCCCCGGTCAGTAAGGCGTGATGCACTTGCGCCAGTATTGCACAATCTCGTACAGCGACTGCTTAAGGGCATCGAAATTATTGTCTTTCACAAAAAAGCCGTTGCCGCCTAAGTCATAGGCTTTTTGTATCTGCGCTTTAGAAGGCTGCGATGACCAAAACACAAAGGGGATGCTTTGGTAATTCATCTCAATATTTTCGTAAATTTTTCTTTTCAGTTCAAACCCGTCCATCCTGGGCAGGTTCACATCACAAAGAATCAGGAACGGTGGCTGGTGCCCGGCCTGCAGATAGACCAGCGCATCTTCCGCATTACTAAAGAAAACCAGGGTGTTTTCCATTCCCAGTTCGGTCCACGCCTCCTGCAAAAAATCGCGGTCGTCCAAATCATCATCCACGATCAAAACGGGAGCGGTATTCATAATAAATTTTTGAGAAAGGTAAGATGAACTACTGACGCATAACGCTTTTGGTCAGGTAGATTTGGCCCGGTTAAACAGATAATTCGCCACAATGATAAAAATGCCGATGACATTGGCGGTGGTCGTCGTAATCAACGCTATCAGCACCGAATTATCCAGGCGCCATTTGCCGTTGGCGCACTGAATCACGATCATCAGCACCAGGAACATCCAAATTACGGTGACGGTAAAAATGCTGCGGCTGAACTCTCTCCTGCCAGTGTTGTCGTCTTCGAATTTGCGGATCTGGGCTTTCAGCATTTGCAGTTCCAGCGACTGCTTTTCCAGCTCGTGGATCTTCCCTTCCTGCAGCTCCCGTTTTTCTTCCAGCACGGCTTCTTCGGTGTCAACTTTCGTGGAATGACCGGTCTGGAGTTTGTTCTGAAACTCGGCAAGAATTTGTTCGGGAAGTTTTTCTTTCATTCCCTTGCTCATGCCGCCTGCTCGTAAAGGAGTTTTTGAAAATAAGACCGGATTTCTTCGTCGGGAATGACCCTCGATGATTGGGCGGGGTCATACACTTTGGCCCAGGGCGAGCCGTCGAGGTGCGACCATTGTGAGAGCTGTGCGGCAGACAGGTTGCGGGTAACCTTCCAGGTATATTCAATGGCTTCGGTGGCGGCATCGGTCAGTGGCTTGTAGCGGTAAGCCCGTGGCGGCTTTGGCAGAAAGATGGTGTCGGTAATAAGGTCGCTGCCGTATAGCTTGTAGGTTTGATAAATATCCTCCACCACCGGCCCAAATTTCCAGGCTTCAAATTTTTCCACCACCAGCGGTTCGCCATGACGGGCCAGGTGATAGCCGTGGGCAAAATAGACCATCTTTTGCAACTTCATTTGCGTAACAAAACAGCCTTCTTCAATTCCTTTTTCAACGAAGGCATAAGCTATGACGGATGCGGGATAGGCCATGGTATCTTTTGTGCTGCTGTTTTATTTAAAACAGCAAGTTACGCCATTTTACCGAACAGATTGCTAAAAAAATTAGTGTGAAAAAAGTGAAAAAACGCCACTCTCAGCTTTCCTTCCAGGGCGGCTGCAGCAGGTGCCCGTGTTTCGCCAGCACCGCCTTTAGTTTTATCACCTGGTCATTGAAAGATTCCATCATCCACGGCTCGTGCGGCATGGCCTTTGCCTCTTCCACCGCGGCCCGGTAAGCCTCCATCTCCCCCAGCCCAAAATGTGCCTCGGCCTTGTTGACCAGGATCCAAAACCGCTGGTCGTTTTCCATTTGCTGCTGGCTGGCGGCCAGTGCCGGATCGTCCTGGGTTAACTTGTCCATGGCACCGGCTGGTTTCTCCTCCAGCTTTTTCAATTCGCGGTCGCACATGCCCAGTATTTCCTTGCGAATGCGGTTGGCCAGCACCAGGTCGGCAACAACATCCTGCTGCTGGCTGAAGTCGGCCGTCTCGGGCCGGTAGTTGATGAGAAAAGCCAGGTTGGTGCCGTTGTACCGGTTGTGGAGCAGAAAATACGCCCGTTCAAAAAACTGGATGGCATCGAAAAGATGTTGGTCGCCCTCGCCGGCAAAATAGAGGCGCTTTTTAATGCGGCCGGCCATGCTTACCGTTTCCGAATCGTTGGTGTTCGACAGGCTCAGTTGCTCCAATTGCTTCAGCGCCTCGTACAGCGCCGTTACTTCATCGGGCTGTTTTGCATTGTACGTGGCATAGGCCATGCGGTGTATCAGGTAAGAGTCGTGGCTCACACCGGCATCGCCGGCGGTTTTGCCAATTTGCATCGCCGAGTGGAAAAACACCTTGGCGCTGGCAAAAGCTTTTTCGCCAATCGCGGCTTCGCCCTGTTCGGCCAGCAGCGAAAGGGTCTCGTCTTTTTTTGCGTTTCCCTTTTTGCGCCCACGTCCACCCGGCTTTGCGTTTTTATTGGTAAGCGCCTCCTGCAACTGGTCCTGCAGCGTTGGCGGCACCAGCCCGTCGAGATAGGTATAAACGGGGCTGTCAAACGCCTCGGCCTGCAGCACCGCATCAAGGGTTTTGCCCAGCTCTTTCCGGAAGCGTTCCACTTCATCAAAATCAATGGCGTCGCCGAGATGCGTATAGCTCGTGATCTTGATGTGATTCAAGTCGAAGGGATAAGCCAGCTTGTCTTCCGAAATAACCACAGTGGTGTAAGGGCGGAGAGCGTGCCGCACGCCAAGCTCGTAAAACGCATTGACGTTGGCCGTGGAAAGATCGGCCACCACCACATCGGCTTTCAGCAGCTCTTTGTACATCGGCAGGTCAATGCTTCCCGAATGGCGGATTTCGTCGGCGCGGATGCATTCCATCCCCCGCTCCTCCACTACCGGTTTTATCAGTAAGCGATACGATTTATTGAGGTCCAGTTTGCGGCCTGTAGCGTAATCGGTTTTAACGCCAAAGCCCATCACAACAAAACAACGTTTTGGCTTTTCCGGCATGACTTCGTTTTTAATAAAAGGGTGAAAGCTTGCGGCCGGTGTGAAATTAAGCAACTATGGCGAGTGGTTAGGACGATGTTGCGGGTTTCCGGCCTCCTGGCCGTATGCTCCGCACTATTCAAATGTTTTCGGCCGGTCATTTTCATCACCGTTTCTGCTGATTTTTTTGAATGATCTAACCAGTAGGTTTGCCGGCAACAGCAGCCGTCCGCCCACGGCAACCACTCATCATCCCTTATCCAAAAAACAGGTAAGCCAGGAAAATAGAGGTAATGATTCCCACCAGGTCGGCCAGCAGCATCGCCCCCACTGCATAACGGGTATCCCTCACCGCAACAGAGCCGAAATAAACCGCCACCACATAAAACGTGGTGTCGGAAGAGCCTTGCAGTACGCAGGCCAGGCGGCCGGCGAAGGAGTCGGGGCCAAAGGTTTTCATGGTGTCGAGCATCATGCCGCGGGCGCCGCTGCCGCTCATTGGTTTAATAAGCGCCGTTGGCAGTCCATCAACAAAACGGGTGTCGGTGCCCAATGCGGCAAACACCGACTTCACACCATTGATCACCACATCGAACGTGCCGCTGGTGCGCAGCAGGCTAATGGCCACCAGCATGCCCACGATGTAAGGAATAATGCGAACGGCGGTATCGAAGCCACCTTTTGCACCTTCCACAAAAGCATCAAAGACATTGATCTTTTTGTAAACGCCGCCCAGCACAATGGCGAAGAATATAAGCAGGATAATGCCGTTGCTCAGTTTGGCCGAAAACACTTGCGCTGCAGCCGGATCGAGTTGCCGAACAAACACCACCAGCAGGGCAATGACGGCCGACAAGCCGCCCACCCAGGCCAGAATCACCGGGTGAAAAACATTGATCTTTTGCTTGAAGGAAACGATAAACATGGCCGCCATGGTAGCGGCGAAGGTGGCAATCATGCAAGGGATAAAAATATCCGTTGGGTCGGCCGCGCCTAACCCCGATCGAAAGGCGATGATGGTCACCGGTATCAGTGTTAGCCCGGAGGCATGCAGGGCCAGGAACATGACCTGTGCGTTGGAGGCCACGTCTTTGGTGGGGTTCAGCTCCTGCAGGCTTTGCATGGCTTTTAATCCGAAAGGCGTAGCGGCATTATCGAGGTTAAGCAGGTTGGCCGAAAAATTCATGACCATGTGGCCAATGGCCGGATGCCCGCGGGGAACCTCCGGAAAAAGCCGGGAGAAAAACGGCCCGATAATTTTTGACAAAAGCCTTACGCCACCGGCCTGCTCGGCAATATTTAAAAAACCCATGAACAGGGCCATAATGCCAATCAGCGGCAAAATAATATCCAGTACCGCATTCTTGGCGGTTTCAATCACGCCGTCCACATTTCGGCGCAGGCTGCCCTGCACCGTTACATACGTTTGCAGCCGGGCATCAGGGTAAGCTGTTTGTAGCAGGCGTACGGAGTCGGCCGCCAGGTTATCGGTGAGCAGAACAGTTGGCGTGTGCAGCGAATCGGCCGGAAAATAGCCATACTCTTTTAAGAAGTCGGCATACCGGGGCGACAGGCCCAGGTTTTGCGGTGACCCGATGCCGGCATAAAAAACGCTGTCGTATTTATCTGATGATTTGCCCACCACCATCCGGGTGAAAATTTTTTCTTCGCCGCCGACAAGGCGGATGGCCCCTACCAAAACAGCTATTACAATAAATGCCGACCAGATTCTGCTTAACGCCATAAGCCTTTCCCGATTTACGATTCGGGGTCAAGATAAACGTTTCCTTCAGATTTGGGCTACACCATCTCCTTATCTTTGCCGCCGTTTTTGAACCAATAGGCAATGGGCAACCGACAATTTGCCAATTGCTTATTGCCCATTGCAAATTGAAACAACATGGCTTTACAAGCAGGCATCGTAGGACTTCCGAACGTGGGTAAATCAACCCTTTTCAACGCCGTGAGCAACAGCGCCAAGGCACAGGCCAGCAATTACCGGTTTTGCACCATTGACCCCAATGTAGGGCTGGTGGACGTGCCCGATGAGCGGCTGAACAAGCTGGCCGAACTGGTAAAGCCCAATCGGGTTGTGCCCACGCAGATCGAGATCGTGGACATTGCCGGCCTGGTGCGGGGTGCCAGCAAGGGCGAAGGCCTGGGCAATAAATTCCTGGGTAATATCCGCGAAGTGGATGCCATCATTCATGTCATCCGTTGTTTTGAAGATGAAAACGTGTTGCGGGAAGAAGGTGCCATCAACCCCGTTAGCGATAAAGAGATCATTGATACGGAGCTGCAGTTGAAAGACCTGGAAAGCGTGGAAAAGAAAATGACACGCCTGGAAAAAACAGCCAAGTTCGATGTAAAAGCAAAGGCCGAACTCGACATCCTCCATCGCTGCAAAGCGCACCTGGAGCAGGGCAAAAGTATTCGCGGGTTGGAGCTTTCCAAAGAAGAGCAGCCGGCTATAGCCGACCTGTTTTTGCTAACGGCCAAGCCGGTGTTGTACGTGGCCAACGTGGACGAAGCTTCGATGCATACCGGGAACAGATTTTCTACGGTTTTGCAGGAGGCGGTGAAAGACGAAGGTGCCGAAGTGGTGATCATGAACAACAACATTGAAGCGCAGATTGCCGAAATGGACAGCACCGAAGACAAGCAAATGTTTATGGAAGAATACGGCATGAAAGAGCCGGCGCTGGACCGCCTGATTCATGCGGCGTACAAGCTGCTTGGCCTGCAGACTTACTTCACCGCCGGTGTGCAGGAAGTGCGGGCATGGACCATTCACGAAGGCTGGAAAGCGCCGCAGGCCGCCAGCGTTATTCATACCGATTTTGAAAAAGGGTTTATTAAAGCAGAAGTGATCAGCTACGATGATTTTGTAAAATACGGTTCCGAAGCGGCTGCCCGCGAAGTGGGACGCCTCCGCATTGAAGGCAAGGAATACGTGGTGAAGGATGGGGATGTGATGCATTTTAGGTTCAATGTGTAGTGAGGAGGCAACGTGGCACAAAGCGAACAAGGCATCAAGTGGAAGGACAAATATTTTCATTGCATTTCCCGGGTTTCTTTCTGCCTTTTTACTTGATGGCTTTGTGCCTCGATGCCTTATTGCCCAAAAAAAATTTGGCAGATCAAAAACTTTCTCTTTTATCTTTGCGCCAGTTCTTTACAAGACTTACTTATCAAGAAAGGCTGAGGGATATGGCCCTTTGACGCCTTGACAACCTGCACATCGCTTTACGCGGTGATGTAAGGTGCCACTTCCATCTCGCCTTTGGCGAGACAGATAAGTCAGATCAAAGCTTTACTTGGTTTTATCCAACATAGTAGGCTCTTCTGATTTATCGGGAGAGCTTTTTTATTTGTTGTCTGCCAACCACACATAAAAGCACTCCCGGTAAGGACATTTCCCTCGGCTCTCTTGCTAAGTTTTCATCAAAAATTTGATTACCGCCACCGGCGCAAAATTTAGCAATCATGAGCACTACCACACAAATCCTGCAAAGTATTCCCGTTGATCCGCACACCGGCGCTATTTCCGTGCCTATCTACCAAACCTCCACATTTGTACAGGAGGCCCCCGGCGTAAACAAAGGCTACGACTATGCCCGCAGCGGCAACCCGACCAGGGCCGCCCTTGAGAATCTGGTGGCCAGCCTGGAAGAAGGCACGGTGGGTGCTGCCTTCGGCAGCGGGCTGGCGGCCATAGATGCCGTGGTGAAACTGCTGCAAAGCGGCGATGAAATTCTGGCGGTGGATGATTTATACGGAGGTGCGTTTCGGCTCTTCACACAGATCTATCAAAAATTCGGTATCACCGTCAATTATGTGGACAGCACCGATGCCGAAAACGTGTTTCATGCCATCACCCCCAAAACAAAGCTGATCTGGATTGAAACACCCACCAATCCTACCCTGAAGATTTCCGACATTGCCGCCATTGCCAAAATTGCCAAAGCATCGGGGTGCTGGCTTTGCGTGGACAATACCTTTGCTTCTCCTGCCCTGCAAAAACCGCTGGCGCTGGGAGCTGACATTGTCCTCCACTCGGCTACCAAATACCTCGGTGGCCACAGCGACCTGATTGCTGGCCTCGTGGTTACAAAAGATCCTGAGCTTGGGCAGCAGATCCGGTTTATACAAAACGCCTGTGGTGCCATCCTCTCCCCTTTCGATTCGTTCCTGGTGATTCGCGGCATTGAAACACTGAACCTGCGGATGAAGCAGCACTGCCAGTCGGCGCAGGTGATTGCCGAATACCTGGCCTCGCACCCGGCAGTGGAAAACGTTTTTTATCCGGGGCTTCCCTCCCATCCTAATCATGCCCTGGCGGCGAAGCAGGCAAAAGGATTTGGCGGCGTTATTTCTTTCACCTTAAAAGATGATACGGCCGAAGCAGCAACGGCTTTTGTTACATCCACAAAACTTTTTCACCTGGCCGAAAGCCTAGGTGGCGTAAAAAGCCTGGTGAGCCACCCGGCTGCCATGACGCACAAATCCATTCCGGCCGAAAAACGCCGGGCCAGCGGCGTAGCCGACAGCCTCGTGCGCCTTTCGGTTGGTTTGGAAGAGCCGGAAGATCTCGTTCGCGACCTGGCGCAGGCTTTTTCGCTGGCGCAGGCCACCATCGCAACAAATGTTAAAAAGCAGCCATCTGTTGCCTGACGCATTCTTTTCTATCGCTACATTCGTAATCGCTTCATGAATGACCGAAACCAATATCGTTCTGCAAAAAACGCCTGTTCAATGCCGGCCGCCAGCGGTTGCGAAGCCACGGGCGCCGGTTACCGCTCCGTTCTCCTGAAACCGGTTTCCTTATCATCATTCTCTCACCCACAAAAAATTTATCATGAGCAACTATCGTTTCGAAACCCTGCAACTGCACGCCGGCCAGGACGTTGATCCTACCACCGGGTCAAGGGCTGTTCCCATTTACCAAACCACTTCTTACGCCTTTAAAAATGCAGAGCATGCAGCCAATCTTTTTGGCCTGAAAGAATTCGGGAACATCTACACCCGTATTATGAATCCCACCACCGATGTGTTCGAAAAGCGCATGGCGGCTCTCGAAGGCGGTGTGGCGGCGGTGGCCACTTCGTCGGGCCAGGCAGCACAATTTTTAGCGCTGAGCAACATCCTGTCGGCCGGCGATAATTTCATTTCCACTTCATTTTTGTACGGCGGCACGTATAACCAGTTCAAGGTTTCGTTTAAGCGGCTGGGCATTGAAGCCCGTTTTGCCAACGGCGATGATGTGGAAAGTTTTGTGCCCCTGATAGACAAGAATACAAAGGCCATTTATTTAGAGACCATCGGCAACCCCCGACTGAATATTCCCGATTTTGAAAAGTTTGCGCAACTGGCAAAAGAGTATGATTTACCGCTGGTGGTGGATAACACCTTTGGTGCCGGCGGCTATCTTTTCCGGCCTATCGAATGGGGCGCCAATATTGTTGTGGAAAGCGCCACCAAATGGATTGGCGGCCACGGCACATCCATTGGCGGTGTGGTGATTGATGCGGGCAATTACAACTGGGGCAATGGCAAATTTCAGCAGTTTACCGATCCGGCCGAAGGCTATCATGGCCTGAAGTTCTGGGACATTTTTGGCGAAGGCAACCCGCTTGGCCTGCCGAACATTGCGTTTGCCATCCGGGCACGGGTGGAAGGCCTGCGAGATTTCGGGCCGAGCATCAGCCCGTTCAATTCTTTCCTGTTGCTGCAGGGATTGGAAACCCTTTCGCTGCGGGTGGACCGCCATGTGCAAAATGCCTTGGCGCTGGCCCAATGGCTGGAAGGGCACGATGCGGTGGAATATGTGCAATACCCCGGATTGAACAGCAGTCCTTATCATGAGTTGGCAAAAAAATACCTGCCACGCGGCTTTGGCGGCATTCTCAATTTTGGCCTGAAAGGCGACAAAGCCCAGGCCAGCAAGCTGATTGACAGCCTGAAACTGGTGAGCCATTTGGCCAACGTGGGCGATGCAAAAACGCTGGCGATTCACCCGGCTTCTACTACCCACGAGCAGTTGGCCGCCGAAGAGCAAGTGGCGGCCGGCGTGCAGGCCAACCTGGTACGCATTTCTGCCGGCATCGAACATATAGACGACATAAAGGCCGACCTGGAACAGGCATTCGAAAAAGTATTATCCAAAGAACTTGCCTAAGAGTTGTTGTAAGCGGTGGGACGGGTTGGTCCCACCTTTTTTCTATGACCGAAATTTTTTACCATAAAGAACCATTTGTCCTCGAGTCGGGTTACCGGCTGCCGGGCTTTCATTTAGCTTACAACACCTGGGGCCAACTGAACGCTACGGGCAGTAATGTGGTGTGGGTTTTTCATGCCCTGACGGCCAACAGCGATGCGGAAGATTGGTGGAGCGGCTTGATTGGCAGCGGAAAATTTTTTGACCCGGCGGAATATTTTATCGTTTGTGTCAACATGCCCGGAAGCTGCTACGGCAGCCTTTCGCCGCTGAACATCAACCCGGCTACCAATGAGCCCTGGTATCACAGCTTTCCTGTTTTTACCACCCGCGATATGATCCGGGCCTATCAACACCTGCGGCTGAACTTAGGCATCCATTCCATCTTTGCCGGCATTGGCGGCAGCATGGGCGGCCAGCAGTTGCTGGAGTGGGCCGTGGAAGAGCCGGAACTGTTTCGCCATATTTTCCCCATTGCCACCAACGACAAACATTCGCCCTGGGGCATTGCGTTTAATGCCACGCAGCGCCTTTGTATTGAGCAGGACCCAACCTGGGTGGAAAAAACACCCGAAGCCGGCCGGCAGGGAATGAAAACGGCAAGAGCCATTGCGCTGCTTTCTTACCGCAACTACACGGCCTACACGGCCACCCAGCAAGGTTGGCACGCGAAAGAAAATGTTTCCGAATACCGGCCGCCGCTTTCGAGGGCCGAGACCTACCAGCGCTACCAGGGCGAAAAACTGGCGCGGCGCTTCGATGCCTTCAGTTATTATTTTCTGAGCCAGAGCATGGACTTGCACGATGTAGGGCGTGATCGCGGCGGCACGGAAAAAGCACTGAAAAAAATCACGGCCAGGGCACTGGTTGTTTCTATTTCGTCCGATATCCTTTTCCCCACAACAGAACAGGAAGAACTGGCGGCGCTGATTCCCGATGCTGGTTTTACGATTATTGATTCATCGTACGGACACGACGGATTTTTGCTGGAATTTGAAAAGCTGACGATGCTGCTCAACGAATTTTTATCACCGCAAAAGGGAGCAAAAGGCTCCTTATCATCATTAAAACTGAACGCATGAGCCATAAGAAAAACGTTGTGATCGGCCTTTTTGGATTTGGTGTTGTGGGCGAAGGCATTTACCACGTCATCAACTCCACCCCATCGCTGGATGCCCGCATTAAAAAAGTCTGCATCAAAAACCCGCTGAAAGAAAGAGCGGCACCGAAAGAACTGTTTACAACCAACTACGATGAGCTGCTGAACGATAGCGAGATCAACCTGATTGTGGAGCTGATTGACGATGCTGAACAGGCCTACAAAATTGTGACCGGCGCATTGCAAAACGGCAAGCCGGTGGTGAGCGCCAACAAAAAGCTTATTGCCGAACACCTGCCGGAACTCATTCGCTTGCAGGACCAGTACGGCGTCTCGTTTTTGTACGAAGCAGCCGTAGCGGGTTCCATTCCCATTATCCGCAACCTGGAAGAATATTTCGACAATGACCTGCTGCAGGGGCTTTGTGGCATTGTCAACGGATCTACCAATTACATCCTCACCCGTTTGGGCGAAGGCCTCACCTATGCCGAAGCGTTGCTGGAAGCACAGCAAAAAGGCTTTGCCGAAAGCAACCCGGCGCTTGACGTGGAAGGCTGGGACGCTGCCAACAAGCTCACGATTTTGCTGGCCCATGCTTATGGCATTGTCACGCGGCCAACAGACCTCCTGCGCAAAGGCATTACCAACCTGCATAGCCGGGACGCTGCGTATGCCGGCGAAAAAGGTTATCGTATAAAACTGGTGGCGCAGGCAAAAAAATTAGCCAATGGCAAAGTGGCATCTTTCGTGCTGCCGCGGTTTGTAAAAGCAGAGAGCCAGTTGTTCAATGTAGCGAATGAATACAACGGCATCATTGTAGAAAGCAAGCTTGCCGACAAGCAGTTTTTGTATGGTAAAGGTGCCGGCCGCTATCCTACTTCGTCGGCAGTGATCTCGGATATTTCGGCATTCAGCTACCACTATCAATACGAATACAAAAAGCTGCGGCGCAAGGAAACGCCGGCATTGGCCCACGATTATTACCTGGATGTTTTTGTATCATTTGCGGCCTGGGCCGACGTAAACAAATGGGATTTTGAGCAGGTGAACGAATACCACAGCACCGCCGAAAGGCAGTACATCCGTGGCATTATTCATGCGGAAAAACTGCGGGCGGCCACCTGGTTCGATGACCCTTCGGTATCCGTGATCCTGCAGCCGGAAGCCATCATTGAAAAAGAATCGCTGGTGCAGCAATCTATCAAAAAAGTAAGCCTGCAGTTGGCAGGTGTGACGCTGACCTAAGGGCTCCGGCGCCTGGCCTCACCACCCATTCCGGTGGAGGGGAGGCCTGAGCTCAGAACCCTGCTTTGCAATGCTACTGCTTTTTGCCTCCGTCAGTTTTTGATGGAGGCTTTTCTTTTTATTACCGGCGTCCGAATAGCGATTGGACTTTTGTTGCGACGCTCCTTTCAGGGTTCTTTTCGCTAATGAACAAAAAATGAAAATGGGGAGTGTTCCACTTTTCGCTGTTGACGTCATTCCGTAAAACTGTTGCCGTGTTAAACGAAAAAGTTTTTTTTAAAAGCGTACCGTGAAATGCTGTTTCACTATAAATTCTTTCCGGAAAAAAACAAAGCCCAGGAAAAAGATATCAACGGTGCATTTCACCGCCGGGTGCTGTTGAATTTCGGCCCAGGCTTTTTCCATTTCAGCGCTCCAGTGAATATCGTCGAACACCAGGATGGAATCATTATGCAATGAGGGTAATAATTGGTGGAAATAACGCACCGTAGGTTCGTACCGGTGATTACCATCAACGTAGGCAAGGTCTGTCCGCGATAGCTGCTGAATGGCTGCTGGCAGCAGGTCGTCGAAGTTGCCGGTGAGCTGTTGAATATGGCCGGTTTGCAGCGAAGCAAAGTTTTGCGTAGCTACCGCTGCTATTGCAGGGCTGCCTTCAATGGTCAATACGGTAGCGGCGGGATTGGCTTTTGCCAGGTAAGCAGTGGTTACACCCAGCGAGGTGCCCAACTCCAGTATCGTTGCCGGCTGGTAATACCTGACTAAACGAAACAGCAGGTGGGCATATTTTTCAGACTTTAACGCCGACTTGGCGACTTCCCTAACAGTTCTTTCTTTCTTCCGCAGTACCCTTGAGCCGGCGCCGAGGTCTTCCATTTGCAGCAGCCGGTTATCGTTCAGCAAACGTTTACGTAAAGCGGCAACAGCTGCCGGAGGCAAATAAGCCGAACGGTTATTGAGCACATGCAGAATAAACCGGAACACAAACGGCGAATGCATGCCGTGCCCTTTGCCATTGAGTGCCGTGAGGTAATAACGAATATAGTTGCGGGCTAACTGAAAAGGAGAATACATGCGCCTGGTGGGTCAAAGGCCGTTTGAATTGGCCGGTATCCGTTCCCATACCTGGTAGGTATGATCGTAGGTGTTCTTTTCATCTTTTGCGCAAAACCGCTCCGACGTTAACTGCCACTCCGTTTTGTCCAGCTCCGGAAAAAACACATCGCCTTCGAAGGATTGATGAATGCGGGTAAGATAAACCCGGTCGGCCTCTGGCAACGACGACCGGAAGATCTCCGCACCGCCAATCACAAAGATTTCTTTTGCGCCATAATTGGTGCCTTTTTTTATGGCGTCTTTCACCGAATGCACGGCATCCACACCCTGGTGCTGCCAGGTTTTCTGGCGGGTAATCACAATGCTTTTTCGTCCGGGCAGTGGTTTGCCAATAGACAAAAAAGTTTTTCTGCCCATCAGGATCGGCAGGCCCCAGGTAAGGTTTTTAAAATACTTTAAATCATTTGGCAGGTGCCAGGGAAGCTGATTGTCTTTGCCAATCACGCCGTTTTCGGAAGCGGCCAGTAAAAGACTTAACCTCATACGGCAACGGGTGCTTTTATTGCCGGGTGGCAGTGATAATTCTCCAGCGTAAAATCTTCGTACCGGAAATCAAAGATGTTTTTTACGCCGGGGTTTAACGTCATGGTGGGCAACGGGAACGGCTGGCGGCTAAGCTGCAGCTTCACCTGCTCCAGATGATTGTTGTAGATATGCACGTCGCCAAAAGTGTGAACAAAATCGCCGGGTTCCAGATCGCATACCTGCGCTACCATCATCGTCAGCAGCGCATACGAGGCGATATTAAACGGCACACCCAGAAACACATCGGCACTGCGCTGGTAAAGCTGGCAGCTAAGGGCTTGCTTTCCTTCCCCACCGGGAGTGTTGGAGGGCGCTACATAAAACTGAAACAGCGTATGGCAGGGCATCAGCGCCATTGCCGGCAGCTCGGCTACATTCCAGGCGCTCACGATCAGGCGGCGGCTATCGGGATTTTTTTTGATTTGCGCCACTACATCCGTTATCTGGTCAATGACCTCGCCACCGGCGCCCTGCCAGCTTCGCCATTGTTTGCCGTACACCGGGCCAAGCTCGCCGTTTTCATCGGCCCACTCGTCCCAGATGCTGACCCCATTTTCTTTGAGGTAAGCAATATTGGTTGAGCCCTTCAGGAACCAAAGCAATTCGTGTATGATGCTTTTCAGGTGTACTTTTTTGGTTGTCACCAATGGGAAACCCTGCTGCAGATTAAACCGCATCTGGTAACCGAAGCAACTGATGGTGCCTGTACCGGTACGATCCGTTTTTTCGCTGCCATTGGTCAGTATATGCTGAAGTAGCTGCTGGTATTGTTGCATACGGTGGTATCTGCGGTAAAAGTATAGTGGAGTGCCGTTTGCACAAAAACAAGTTTCTCACCGCCAACGGCATCCCGACGAAGCAAAAAAAACCTGCAGGCCTTAGCGGGCCTGCAGGAAAATTCAAAACTGGAGCGGGCAAAACGGCAGACAAGCCTTACGGGGCTTTTTGCCGCGGTTTGGTTTCGCAGGCAGTGGCCTTACGGGGCCACCAAATTCAGTTGGTGTTTTTTGCCAGGCCGTTCCAATGACCGGTTTCCATTGGTTAAGATCCGTTCAGCAGGACCAGGTTTCAATTGCTTTGTATCTTTCGTGCGGTTTGCCAGTTCAAAGATGGATGGCACCGCCGCAGAAAAAAACAGTACATGGCATGAACTGGCAAACGGCCTGCATGAAACGCCGGTACCGCACCTTTTCTGCGCATGAATTTTGCGGCGCCGGCCCGTGCTGATCAAAAAAATTTGAACCATCAGACGCCTGTTAAAAGATTGTAACCGGGTGCACCGGCAGTTTTTCCCAGCAGGCTAAACCCGTACATTTGAAGAAAACAAAGCTACCATTGTATCGCTGCCTGCTTTTCATCTTTATGTGGAGTGTTGGGATGAAGATTTCGGCGCAACCGGTGATACCGTTCACATTCTCCCGCTACACGATGTCCACGGGCCTGCTGTCGAACGAGATCAGAAGTGTTGTACAGGACCGCACGGGTTACCTCTGGATCGCCTCAAATAATGGCCTGCAACGGTTTGATGGCGTTCACTACAAAACCTTTCAGCACCGCGATAACGATCCCACCAGCCTGCCCGGCAATTTTATCATTCAACTACTGCTCGATAACGACGACCAGCTCTGGACACTTTTTTCGGACGGACAGGTGGGCCGTTTCGATAAATCGAAATTTACCTATACGCCGGTTGGCGTCAGAACCGAAAGACTTGGTTCGCTCTGGGCCGTTAAGCGCCTGGTAAAAGACGAAGCGGGCCATCTTTTTTTCCTGATGGAAGCGGCCGAATTGTTGGTGTACGACAGCAAAAAAATGGAGTTTGCCTCGGCGGCCGGCTTCTTCCAGCTAAAGCCCGGCATGCTGGTGAGCGGATTGGCCCATCAGCCCGGCACTCACAAATATTGGCTGGGCCTCCATCATGGCGGACTGGCTATCTACAACCGGCAAACGAAAAAGCTGAGCCATGCATTCGCCAACCTGGAAAAAGAACCGGCCGTTGACAGCCTGCGGCGTTTTCCCTCGCCCATCCATTTCAGCTTCGACCGGAAGGGACGCCTTTGGTTTACCTCCTGGGTCAACGGCTATTATCCTAGTATTATATCTTTTAACAGCCGCCGCCCGGCCGTCACTGAACTGGAGCTGCTTTCGCAATTAAAGGCCTATCACGAGACGGAAGGTTTCCTGGAGGAAAAAAGCGGCCGCCTTTGGGTGTATGGCTCTGGTGTGCTGGCTTATTACAACGAAGCCAAAAAACAATTTATCCAGGTGCCGAGCGACGATCGCAGCGGGCTGGGAATTGTGTACGACCACATTTATACCATGATGGAAGACCGCGAACAAAACCTTTGGGCGGTCACCGGCAATTATGGTATGTTTCGTACCAATCCGTCGCAGCAATATTTCGGTAATATGCTGCACATAAGCCAGGAGACCGGCGAAGCCGGAAGTGGCAGCATTCTTTCTTTCCTCGAAGCAAAAAACGGCGATATTTTGGTGGGCGCCTGGGGCGATGGCTTGTTCCGGTACAACAGCCGGTTAGAAGCGGTGACTCTCCGCGGCCGTTATACCAATCGCAAACGCTCAATGATGTTCTGGAGCATGGCTTACTCGTCCGACAGCAACACCATTTGGATGGGCAGCCAGCCGGGCGTAGTGGCGTACCGGCCAAAACAAGAAACCTTTACCCAATACAATCCGCCTCCCCTGCAAAACCGAACGGTGCGCCAGATAGTGGAAGATACCCGTGGGAATCTTTGGCTGGGGATGCACAATTTTGGCTTGTTTAAATGGCTGAACCCATTGAATGGAAAAGACTCGCTGGTGAAAATTCCGCAGATCGGTAATGACCTGGTGACAAAACTCGTAGCCGATAAAAAAGGCTATGTGTGGGTGACCACAGAGAAGAAAGGCATTTATGCGTTTGATGTGCAAACCGGCCAAATCCGTTTTCACTGGAACAACCGGCCGGCGGCCGATAGCATGAAAATCATTGAAGGCTTCACCAGCCTTTTGCTGAACAGTGACAGCACCGTTCTTTTCAGCACGGCTTCCCGGCTGTATTTGTTCAACCGCAACACCAACCTGTTAAAGCCAATTACATTGCCGGCGCCGTTGCTCGGTGCTATTTCGGCTATTGAAAAAGACCGCGAGGGCTTTTATTGGATCAGCACTGCCAACGGACTTTATCGCTACCATATGCAAAAGCGGGTGCTGCTTTTTTTCAACCGCGAGGACGGCATCCTGAACGACCGTTTTATCACAGCCGCCTCCTACACGTTAAAAGACGGGCGAATGTTGTTTGGCGTGGACAATGCCTTCATTTATTTCGACCCGGCGAAAGTGCGTTTTGGCAGCGAGGCGCAAAATGTGATCCTGACGGGTTTGCAGGTGGGCAAACGCGACCTGGCGGTGGATTCGATAGCCCGGTTGAATGCCCTGGTGCTGCGGCCGAGCGACAATTCCATTACCGTTGAATTTTCGTCGCTTTCGTATGCTGCCATGTCTTTGATCCAGTATAAGCTGGAGGGCATAGACCAGGAGTGGCGCACAGCCGACAAAGACAAAAAAGCGTCATTCCCTTTTCTGCCGCCCAACAAATACACCTTGCTGCTGCGCACCATCAATGCGGAAGGTGTGGCCTCCAGGCCCACCGAACTTAAGATCGTGATCCAGGCGCCATTTTATCAAACCTGGTGGTTTTACAGCCTGCTGGCGATTGGCTTGTCGGCGTGTTTGGTATGGTTCGATAAGCAGCGCACCAAGCGAAAGGCCGTTTTGCAAAAAGTGCGTACCGATATTGCCACCGGGCTTCACCAGGAGGTGAACACAGCGCTCAACAACATCAACATCCTCAGCGAAATTGCCCGCCTGAAATCAGAACGCGAGCCGCAAAAGGCAAAAGAATACCTGGAGCAGATACACGACAAAAGCCACAACATGATCATTGCCCTCGATGACATGCTCTGGAGCCTCGACCCGGACAACGACGCCATGGAAAAAACCGTGGTACGCATCCGCGAATTTGCCGATGCGCTGATGCAGCGGTCAGGTGCAGTGATTGAGCTGCTGATTGATAAGAAAGTGGAACGCCTGCAACTGAATATGAAGCTGCGCCACGAAGCGTTTTTGCTGTTTAAAGAAGGCCTCCGCAGCCTGATTGATGCCGGCACCAAACACTGCGTGGTGCACCTGACGGCCGAACGTGGCCGGTTGCTTTTTACCATTGAGTTTGAAACAGAGCATTGCAACATGGTCAAGCTGAACAACCTGCTGCAGCGCCGCGACCTGGAGGAACGCCTCGATGCGCTCCATGCCAAGCTGGATGTGCAGTTGCATAAGAGCCGGTCGGTGTTTATGTTGCAGCTGCCATTGTAATCCCCCGATCTCCCCTTAGGGGACCAGGGCGATCACTTCCCCATCCATTTTTTGAAATCACTCACCTTTTCGCGGCTCACCAGCGCCTCTTTGTCCACGGCCGGATTGAGCTGCAAGATCAGGCGGTTACCAAAATAGTCGTCAATCTTTTCTATGGCGCTGATGGCCACAAAAAACGATCGGGAAATACGGAAGAAAGAAGAAGGATCGAGCATCTCCTCCAGTTCGTCCATGGTATAATCCACCACAAATTTTTTATTGTCGAAGGTCTTGAAGAAATTGAGGCGGCCATCGCTGTAGAAATAGGCAATCTCCTCCACATCCACCGACACCAGCTTTTGCGCATGCTTCACCAAAAAGCGCTTGCGGTATTCTTTTGGCTGCAGTTGTTGCTTTATCTGGTTCACCAGGGTTTCCAGGTTCACATCCGGCTTCGACGATCCGGCCAGCTTGTTGTATTTGGCCAGGGCTGCCTGCAGTTCTTCGGTTTGCACGGGCTTCAGCAGGTAATCCACACTGTTCACCTTAAAAGCCTTCAGCGCATATTCATCGTACGACGTGGTAAAGATGACCGGCGCCTTTACATCCACCAGGTTAAACACTTCAAAGCTTTGGCCATCGGCCAGCTCAATATCCATCAGTATGAGGTCGGCGCTGTTATTGGTCCGCAGCCAGTCAACGGTGCTTTGTATGCTGTCGGTAATGCCCACCACATTGGCCGTAGGGTCAACGGCGGCCAGGGTTTTCTGCAATTTCTTTTGCGCCAGTTCTTCGTCTTCAACGATTAAAATATTCATATCAGGCAGTTTTTATTTCTTTCAGGATGGTGTTCCGGTTTTCCAACTGGTTGTTCCAGATCAGGGGCAGCACAACTGTAAAGTTCTTGCCGTCTTCCATCACCTGAAAGCCTTTTTGGTTTAAAAGTTCGTATTTGGCTTTAATATTTTCAAGGCCCACCTTATTGCTGGGTGCCTTTACCGTGCGCCGCTGCAGGTTGTTGTTCACCACCAGCTTATTGCCCGCGGTGGTAAAAATTTCAATGACCAGCGGCTGGCTTTTGGCCAGCTGATTATGCTTTACTACGTTCTCCACCAGCAGTTGCAGCGTCAGTGAGGGCACCAGGTAGGGATGATAGCGCTTGTCAATGTCGAGGATCATTTCCAGGGCGTCGCCGTGCCGGGTTTTTAGCAATCCGTAATACGACCGAATAAACTTAATTTCATTTTCCAACGTGCTAAGGCCGTCCTCGTTATTGCGCAGCAGGTAGCGGTACACTTTGCTCAGCTCATTCAAAAAGGTTTCCGCTTTTTCCTTGTTTTCCGAGATCAACGACGAAAGGGTGTTGAAGCAGTTGAACAGGAAATGCGGATTCACCTGGTTTTTCAGCACGTCAAATTCGTGCTGGAGCGCCTGCTGTTTCAGGCTTTCTTTTTCCACCATTGTTTCCTTCAATTGCTCCATCACGTAATCTACTTCGTACAGGGTCACAAAAATCAGGTTTACACTAAAGCCCACCAGCAGTACGTTGCGCATGTCATCGGCCTTGATGGTGTAGCCGAGGATGGAAAAATAGTCCCACAGGTATAAAATAATAATGACCGAAGCCGACATCACCGGTACAATCAACGTCGCCAGCAGCACAATGCGGCGGCTGGTTTGTCTTAGTCCCGGAAAACGGTAATGCACCCAGTTTTGAATGCCCACCTGCGACCGCCACGATCCCACGCCAATGAAGTAAAGCAGCGGGAACGATACCAGCCAAATGCGGCCGTCGTGGAAAAGCCGTTCTTCATACAAAATATAATTCAGCACCACATCAATCACCGGCATGGACGAAATAAAGGTGAACACCTGCAGCCGGGTGGGTTTCAGATCGGGCTTCATGACAGCCCTCCTTTTTCGATCAGCGGCAGAAAAATGCTTCGCTGTTGATCTTCGTCCCGTATCACCACTTCGGCCGAGTTGAGCAGCCTGTACTTGGTGACCAGGTTATCGAGGCCGGCTTCAAAATCAATGGCGTTGCTCACCATTTTCGGGTTGCGGTTGTTGCGCACCACCACCTCGTTATTGCCGTCGGAGCAAATGCGGATCACCAGCGGCTCCGTTTTGCTCATGGTATTTTGGGTAAACGCATTTTCAATGAGCACCTGAAGGCTCAGCGGCGGCACCAGCTTGCTTTTGTCTTCTTCGC
Source organism: uncultured Flavisolibacter sp. (assembly GCA_965365435.1). Lineage (GTDB taxonomy): Bacteria > Bacteroidota > Bacteroidia > Chitinophagales > Chitinophagaceae > Flavisolibacter. Next base: position 6,371 of record CBDUBQ010000036.1, on the reverse strand, counting down.
GGATGTTCACTTGAACCTGCAGACTGTGGCCGAAGCGGCGCTCTAAAAGGTGAATGTACGAATGCAGGAACCGGATCTCCGTTTGCAGCGGCACCAATTGCTCATCGTCGCCACGCAACATGTAGCGGTAAACCTTGCTCATTTCGTTCAAAAACGCTTCGGCCTGCTTTTCATCTTCCGAAATAAGGCTCGACAAAGTATTCAAACTATTAAAAAGAAAATGGGGGTTTACCTGGCTTTTCAAGCCCAGCAACTGGCTTTGCTTAAAGGTTTTTTTCAACTGTTCGGTCTCCTGCAGGCTTACCCGCCAGTCGTCGTAGCGGGAAATACCTTCGAGCAGCATGGACAAAAAAATGTTGATGATGGCCATGCCCATGTACGACCAGATAAACCCTTTTTCATTGAACGTATAGCGAAACGAGGGAAAAATTTCATAGATATGGAAAACGGTCATGAGAAAAAAACCGCTGAGCAAAATCAGAATGCCGATCATGTACAGCATGCGGCGGGTGGTTTGCTCCTCCCGGGGCATGCGCCTCTTTAAAAAGGCGCCTACCGCGGTGCAAAAAATATAATCGGTTGCGGAGAGGAAGCCCGTGATGGCGGTTGCCGGCAGAAAAATGGCGGCTTCGGTAAGATACCGGCTGCCGAAGATCACGCAGTTTAACCCAATGGTAAAGGGCAAAATGATAATGCCCAGAACCATATAGTCCTTGCCGCTGTATCGGGGAAGCCTGATCTTCATTCAAAGCCAAATTAACCACTTTTCCCAACGGTGGCCGAATTAGCCCGGCCGTTCCGGTGTTGCGGTGTATGAATTGAGAAAAACCGCGGATGAATTGTATGGCTAAAAATGACAATGATCGGGCAAATAGCTGCGCAAACCTGCTTCGGTTATCATGTTTCTGTGGTCTCGTACTGACTGACCGGCCTCGCTTTTTAATAAATTTCCTGCAGGCTTTGCCGCCGGCTGCTTTTTGCGGGTTTGGCTCGTTTGTGCAGGGTTGAGGAACCCGGGCGTGCAGGATATCGCTGGTCTTCTCTTATGATCAAAAACGGTTTCGTAGCCGGTGGCATGGTTTCGAAAAAAAGCTGTGCGGCCATTTGTTCCAGTTCAACATCGGTGTAAAACCGCCACAGCACCGGGTTGGACAGCCGGGCCTCTTTTCCCAGGTAGTGCAAGGCAAAAAGCAGGAAGGCTTCAAAAACGGCAGTCAACTCGTCCCCCGCCGCCATTTGCACCGCTGGCAGCGAAACCTGATGAAACCGTGTAAGTACGGCATTGAGCTTTTGTATAAATGGCAGAAGGCCGGTCCTTTCCTGCCGAAGGCAGTCGGCCACTCCCGGCTCGTAGTCCATCATAGCCGGCAGCAGATGGGCATCGAAGGCTTCCTGATAGTGTTGGAACAATTCGAGCGATGCTCTTACCCGGCCATCAGCTTCATGCGCCTCAGCATCAATGGCAAAGTCGGTGCGCTGAAGCGTGAGGCTTGTTTCGTAGAGGGATACACGAAGTTGTTTGTGGAGGCAATAAAAAAGATGATAACGGTTCATGGCGTGGCAGATAGTCAATTCATTTAATCGGATGGAGATGGCTGTTGCTATTATACAGGCGGCCGACGGCTGCGCTTTGGTGCGCCTGCCGCGAAAGCCTCCCATGGATGGCATGGGCCTGCTGATCGAAAGCCACCCTGCCTAATACACCGGTTCGGCCAACTCTTTTGGCTGCAGCCGGGCCAAAAAGGCGGCTTTATTTTTTTGCAGCCAGTCTTCGAACGTTTGCATGGCGGGGTTCAGACGGTACGATACTTCCAGGTCGCGTTGGCGCGACGGAATATACAGCCGCTGCACCTCGAACATGTTGGCCAGCTCCACAGCGCCGGGAAAACCGAAAGAGGCATAAAGGTCGCGGGGAATATAGTTGTACTGCACCGGCACGCCCAGGATGCGGGTCATTTGTGCCGCATAGTGGTGGCAGGTATCGTCGGCCCCTACGGCCCCTACCGTGCGGCCAACAAACGCTTCGGGCTCGGCAAATATCCCTGCCACAACAGCGCCCACATCGTTCACACTCACCATGGCCAGCCGGGTGTTGCCCTGCGGAAAACCAAACTGGAAGGTGCCGAACTGGTCGGGCACCGGCGGGAAAAAGGAAAAGAAGTTTTCGTAGTAAAACGCTACTTCAAAAAATGTGGCCGCCAGGTTTTTTTGCTTTGTATAGCGCTTCAGCGCCGCTTTCATATCGCAGTGCGGCACCGGAAACTGGCCATTGCTCAGGGCATTGTAATCGGCCAGGGTATGCAGCACAAAATGTTGCACGCCGGCAGCCGACACCGCGTCAATCAGGTTTACCCCAAGCTCGTATTCTTTTTCAAAATGCTCCCAAAAATTGGTGAGGCCAAAAACGCCGTAGCAGCCTTGCACGGCCGCCAAAAGACTTTCGCGGTTTGAAAAATCGCCGGCAAAATTTTCAGCGCCCATTTGCCCGAGCGCTGCCGCTTTTTCTGAGCCGGGATTGCGGGTTAATATCCGCACCTGGTATTGTCCCTGGTGCAGCAGGGCCCGGGCCACGCTGCCGCCCTGTGCGCCGGTAGCGCCGGTAACGAGGATTGTTTTTTTTGTTGCCATAAACTGCTTGGTTTTGTTGTAATTAAAATTGGTTTCGGTGCCCAGGCTAAAGCTTTAGCGGGGTTGTGTTGTGCCAAAATAGCAATGAGGGCGGCCCGGAGGCAATGGCGATAGTTATAGACTGCTGGAAAAACGGGATAAGATGCGCATTCCCGCCATGTATTGTGGACGCAGTTTTTGCCGGCACCGGTTCGCCGGCAAAAAAAGCGTGTTGCCGTGTCCCGTCGCCATCTGGCAAGAAAGTTGACTGTTTGCCAAGTAAATCATCAGATTATGAAAAGGCTATTTTACAGCACCGGCATTTTGTTTTCCCTTGTCTTTCTGGGCAGTTGTGCACAGCACGATCCAAATTCTCCCGACACTTCGGGCTCGCAACCCAAAACACAGCCTGGTGTGGGTGTTGACACATCGAGCGCCGTGGCGCCCAATACTACGCCGCCACCCAATACGGCCAACGACCAATCGAATAACAACCAGGAGATTAACACAGGCGATACCAGCAAGCAAAGGCCATAAAGGTGCCAATGCCCGCCAGTGGAGCAAAAGGGCAATGAAAACAAGCCAGCAGCTATTAGTTAGGCATGGACGGTTGCCATTGTTCACCCATGCCCGATGTTCCGGGCCTCTCTTCTTTAAAAGAACAGCATCCGCCGGCCGATGGCCACAGGAGGCAACGCCTTTTTTTTACTAACAGCTTTCCCTTCTTGCTTGCGGCATTGGTTTTACCATCGCAGCTGCCTTGGCCATTTGTGGCTGTTAGTGTTTGCAGGGCGCCATGCAATTAATGAACAGGCAGGGGCGCTGTTTTTTTGGAAGCAAAGCGTTCGCCAATATGCCTCTTTTGTGCGGCAGATGAACTCACAGTAAATTGAGGGCTCTTATCCATTTGCCATGGCCAGGATCTTAATCATTTTCGCTCACCCCCGGCTCGAGAAATCAAGGGTTCAGATAGAATTGCTGAAAGCCGCTAAATCGGTCAGGGGAATCACCATCAACGATCTGTACGACCAATACCCGGATTTTGATGTGGACATTGCCCGCGAACAGGAATTGCTCTTAAATCATGATATCATCATCTGGCAACACCCCTTGTATTGGTACAGTTCGCCTCCCCTGCTAAAACAATGGCAGGACCTTGTGCTGGAGCATGGCTGGGCCTACGGCAAACAGGGTACGGCCCTTGCCGGGAAAAAAGTGTTTCAGGTGATGAGCTCAGGCGGCAGCGCCGAGGCCTACCACCCCGGAGGCTTCAACAAGTACCCGCTGGCCGACTACCTGCGCCCCTTTGAGCGTACGGCCGAACTGTGCAAGATGCAGTATTGGCCACCGTTCTGGGTTTCGGGTGTACACAAAATGGAGGCAGACAGCATTCGGCTGCATGCCAACCAATTTAAGAACCTGCTGACCGCCCTCGTAAATGATCTGTTTTCTGACCAGGAAATCGAATCGCTGGCGCTGATGAATGACCTTATTCCACAACCCCTAACGCAATAGGCCATGGACCAGAACAGTTTTTTTATACAGGCAATGATTTACCTGGCAGCGGCTGTACTGTTCGTGCCAATAGCCAAAAAGCTGGGCCTGGGTTCCGTACTGGGCTACCTGCTGGCCGGCATTTTTATCGGTCCGTACATTTTAGGGGTGATCGGCACCGAGGGAAAAGACCTGATGCATGCGGCGGAATATGGTGTGGTGATGATGTTGTTCCTCATTGGCCTGGAGCTGCAGCCTGCCCTGCTTTGGCGGCTGCGCAAGTCCATCGTTGGCCTGGGAAGCCTGCAGGTGTTGGGCACTACGCTCCTGGTTGGGCTGGTTGCCGGTTTGACTGGCATGCCGTGGCAGCAGGCGCTAGCGGCCGGTGCTATCATGGCTATGTCGTCAACTGCCATTGTTATGCAAACCCTGCGGGAAAAAGGGTTGATGAAAACCTCAGCCGGCCAGAGTGCTTTTTCGGTTTTGCTGTTTCAGGACATTGCCGTTATTCCCATGCTGGCCCTTTTCCCCCTGTTGGCAACCCTGCCGCCGTCGGGTGCCGATGGCCATTCTTCCTCCAAATGGCTGGAGGCCTTTCCGGCCTGGCTGCATGCCCTGATCGTATTGGCGGCCGTTATTGCCATTGTGGTCGCGGGCCGGGTTGTGGTCAGTCCGCTTTTGCGCCTTGTGGCAAGGTCACGCTCCCGCGAAATTTTTACCGCTTCGGCCCTGCTGATTATTGTCAGCATCACGGTGTTGATGTCGCTGGTGGGACTGAGCCCGGCGCTGGGTGCATTTGTGGCCGGCGTGGTGCTGGCCAACAGCGAATACCGCCACGAGCTGGAAAGCGATATTGACCCATTCAAAGGGCTTTTGCTGGGGCTTTTTTTCATTGCCGTAGGCAGCTCCATTGATTTTGCCTTTATCTTTTCGCAACCGCTCCGGGTACTGGCCTGGGTGGCCGGTTTGTTTGCCGCTAAAACCATTGTGCTCTTTTTGCTGGGACGATTATTCCGCCTTAGCACCGATCAAAATTTGACGTTTTCCACCTCGCTGAACCAGGTGGGCGAATTTGCGTTTGTGCTGTTATCTTTTGCCCTTACACAGGGCATTTTACCGCCCGAAACCGTCAATCTTTTTGTGGCCGTAGTAGCCATCACCATGGGCCTCACGCCACTGATCATTTTGGCCAATGAACGACTGCTTTTGCCCCGGGTAGGCACCGAAGTGCGGGAAGAAAAGCCGGCCGATGAAATAGACGAAAAAAACCCGGTGATCATTGCCGGCTTCGGGCATTTCGGCAACACCGTTGGCCGGTTTTTAAGGGCCAATCGCATCAGGGCCACCTACCTCGATATTGACTCCGACCGTGTGGATGTGCTGCGTCGCATGGGCTTTAAAGTTTTTTATGGCGATGCGTCGCGGCACGAGCTGCTGCATGCCGCCGGAGCCACCGACGCCCGTATTATCATTATTGCCATTGATCATGCGGCAAAACGGTTGGAGATGGTGGAAACCGTGAAAAAGCATTTCCCGCACCTGCACATCCTGGTTCGTGCCGCTAACCGCTACGATGCCTATGACCTCATGAATGCGGGTATGCTGCATGTGTACCGCGAGTCGGTGGACACCAGCGTGCGACTGGGTATTGATGCCATGAAGCTGCTGGGCTACCGCAGCTACACGGCGCGGCGCCTGGCCAAAACATTTTTGAAGCTGGATGAGCAAAACCTGAAGAAGCTGGCAGCCATCCGCAACCAGGACGAATACATTACCGCCGCCCGGCAGTTTATCGAAGAAATTGAGCTGATTGTGCAGGCCGATGCCCAGGGACCCGGCCTCATGGATGCCGGCTGGGACCCGGAGACCCTTCGGGAAGAAGTGAAGGCTGCCACCACCTGAACGCTGCGTCAGGGATGATCGGGTAAAATGCTGGCTTTGTATTTCGACTGGGCAAACAAAATATCTTCTTCCGACAACTGGCACAGAATGCGGTTTTTCTCTGTATCTACGACACAAAGCGGGTTGCGGGTGTTTTCAAGAAATCTAAGCAGGTCGGTTTTGGAACGGAATTGCAGGTAAACTTTTTTCATAAAGGGCAACGGTGGATGGGCGACAAAGCTATATGGCAAAAACCGTAACTCATAATCGCCGGATCAACGCCCGATGTTGCCGGTGGACATGAAAAAGGCCCTGTAAAAACAAGGCCTTTTTTTGTGGGCTGTGGCAGGCTCGAACTGCCGACCTCTGCTCTGTCAAAGCAGCGCTCT
>CBDUBQ010000035.1:0-66225 GCA_965365435.1 uncultured Flavisolibacter sp. | reverse complement strand
ACCCCAAAAACTGAAAATAAAAAAAGGCTGCCTACTTTTGAGACAGCCTCTTTTTATTTTGCATGGCAATACCATAGTCATGGATTTTGATTTTACGAAAAAAGTTGAGCTGGAAAACCAACGGGCCCTGCTGCGGCCGCTGCAAACCACCGACGGCCATCTGCTGCAGGCAGTGGCTACAGCGCACACCGATCTTGTGCTGTTTTCGCCGTACAAAATTCATACAGCAGACTTGCTGGGCCAATACCTCGCTACCTCGCTGGCCGAGCAGGATGCCGGCATTCGCTACCCATTTGCCATTTACGACAAAGAAAACGCCGCCTGGGCTGGCAGCACCTCCATCGCCAATGTTTCAAACAAAGACCGGCGCTTTGAGATCGGCTGGACCTGGATAGGGAAAACCTTTCAGCAAACAGGCCTTAACCGTGCCTGCAAGCACCTGCTCCTCTCCTACGCTTTTGAAGAACTGGGTTTTGAAAGAGTGGAATTCAAGACCGATGCCCGCAACACGGCTTCCCGCAACGCCATTGAAAAAATTGGGGGCCAATACGAGGGAGCTTTACGCAGCCATACCGTTATGCCCGACGGCTTTCGGCGTACCACCGTTTATTACAGCATTTTGAAAGACGAATGGCCGGTATTGAAAACGACCGTTTTTGCGGCCCATGCAACAGTGCCGTTGAAGGTGAGCCAGTCAGCTTAAACTATTTGCTGCGAGCCAACCCAACGAGCCACAAACGCATTCAGGTGCGCTGCTGCAACGGTAAGCGGCAGATGGGTGAAAGTCGGCTTTTTCTCCGGGTGCCTCTCTTCTTCCTGTTGCCTGCAACGATGACACACTATCGAAACCCACGACTTCATGTTTGGGCCGCGCCACTGGCGCCTGTTGCTTCTTGTTCTTTTCCATCGGTCCGCAGCAGCATGTCGTTGGCAGCAAGGGCCGCACCAGTAAATGGTGTGTTTGGTACGGAGGAGCCGTCCATCCCCAAACCTGCAGGCTCCGGGGCTTGTCGCACGCCACCGGTGCAGTTGGACGTAAACAGCGTGTGTCTTTAATTTCGTTTGGCTGAAAACAAACGTTGGGCAAATAGTAACGACAGCCGGAAGCTTTACTTTGTCATGGATAACCATCCGGCAAAAAGGCACCGAGTGGTCTAATTTTATTACAACGAGATGTTATGAATCAAAACACAATGCCGCTAACTGTCCGCCGCTCCATTGAAGTGATGGGAATTTTTTTTCTGGGCTGGCTGATCTTTATTGGCCGCGGCGTTATTACTCCGCTGGTCATGGCTTTTTTTCTCTCTATCATCGTGTTGCCGGCTTACCGGTGGTTTCGGGGCAAAGGGCTGCCCGAAGGCCTCAGCATTTCGCTGTCGTTGCTCATGCTGATCGTGGTGGTAGGCGGCATTATTTGGTTTTTTTCATCGCAGGTCAGCGGGCTTATGTCCGACTTCCCGCAAATTAAAGCCAACGTGCAAACCCACCTGAATTCGCTTCGCGACTGGGTGGGCCGGTCGTTCGGTATTTCGGCGCAGCGGCAAACACAAATGATTGCCGACTATAACGGCAAGCTACTGAACTGGGCCGGTGGCCTGCTGGGCGGTGTGGCTTCGTCGGTAAGCAGTGTGCTCATTTTTATCGGCCTGCTACCAATCTATATTTTTCTGCTGTTGTATTACAAAAACCTGTTATTGCGTTTTGTCTTCTTATGGTTTCCGAAAGAAAGCCATCAAAAGGTGGAAGAATCCATGCGGGAAACGGAGATCATCATAAAAAGCTACCTGGTGGGCCTGCTGATACAGGTTACTTACATGACCATCCTCCTCGGCGGCATTCTGCTCATCATCGGCATCAAGCACGCCATCCTTATCGGGGTTATTTTCGCTATCCTGAACCTGATTCCCTATGTCGGCGCCCTTTTCGGAAACATCATCGGCGTTTTGCTCACGGTATCGTCCACCACAGAGCTGTGGCCCATCTTTGTGGTATTGGGTACCATTGCCGTGGTGCAGTTTCTCGACAACAATATCCTCATGCCCCGCATTGTAGGCTCGAAAGTTAAGATCAATGCGCTGGCCACGATCGTGGCCGTGATTGTGGCGGGTGCCCTCGCGGGCATTCCCGGAATGTTCTTGTCGCTGCCGGTTATTGCCGTGCTCAAAATCATCTTCGACCGGTCGGAAACGCTGAAGCAATGGGGTGTGCTGCTGGGCGATGAAAAGCCCAAGGCAAGCCCGATGCAATGGCAGGTGCTGCGCTCCCGCAGCCGGGCCGTGCAGGAAAAGCTGGAGCGGCAAAACGATGTGGAACCGCCGGAGGCCTAATCACCAAACGTTAATTTCCAGTTTACTGTAAACCAACCGGCTGTCCCTTTCAAATGGTCACCGCCATTGGCCCGCTGTCACGCTGTAGCTTTGCCGCATGGTTTTGATGGTGTACGTCCTGTTGATGCTCCTGCTTTGGGTGGCATCGAGTGTTTACCTGCTCGTTTATTCGCACCGCATTGCTTTCCTCAACGATCAAGAGGTGTTGCCGCCAGCGCAGCAGCCGGCCGTGGATATTATTATCGCTGTAAAAGATGAAGAGGCCGAAGTAGCGGAAGCCCTGCGCAGTGTGTGCCGGCTGCAATACAGCCGTTACCGGATAGTGGTGATCAACGACCGGTCAACAGACAGCACGCCGGTGATTTTAGAGAAAATGGCGGCGAAAGACCACCGGATTGAACTGATATCCGTAGCAGAATTGCCAACAGGCTGGCTGGGCAAAAACCACGCTTTGTACAAGGGCTATCAATCCGCCTCGGCTGAATGGATGCTGTTTACCGATGCCGATGTTTTGTTTGCTCCCGATGCGCTTGGCAAGGCTATGCACTACGTGTTGCAGCGCCGCCTCGATCATTTAACCGTATTGCCGCAGATTACCACACAGTCGAAATTGTTTGGCGCCGTTGTCAACACCTTCGCCCTGATGTTACAGATCAAACTTCGGCCCTGGAAAGTGTCGGACCCGGAATCAAAAGCGGCGATGGGAATTGGGGCTTTTAACCTGGTGAGGCGCACGGTGTATGAAAAAGCCGGTACGCATGCAGCCTTCTCGCTTCGCCCCGACGACGACCTGAAACTTGGCGAACACATGAAGCGGGCCGGTGGCCGGGCGGATGTGCTTTACGGCAACGGGCAGGTGTCTTTGCAATGGTATTCGAGCCTGTCGCAATTTGTTGGCGGGCTAATGAAAAACACCTTCTCGTTTGCCAATTACCACCTGCCCACCGCCCTGGCCATGGCCCTTGCCACATTTCTCATCCTGGTGCTGCCCGTGCCGCTCCTGCTTTTATGCGGGTGGCCTTACCCGTTAGCCGCGGCTGCCATTCTGCTGGCCCAAACGGCCGTATTGCTTTTTGGCAAAGGCCTCACGGCAAAGTGGTGGCATGCGATAATGATCCCGTTTGCCGGGTTGGTGATGACGTATATTATCGTGAGATCGGCTTTGCTGACGCTGAGGCAGGGCGGCATTTACTGGCGCGACAGTTTTTACCCCTTATCGGAGCTGCGAAAACAAGCCTGAAAAAATGCCGCCCTTGCGCCGGAATTTTTTGTAAGACGGCTGGCGCCTGCTTCATTCTAAACCACCATCAGGTTTCCTTTAGCACCAGCGCATCGAGATTGCGAATGCCAATGCTTTTTTTCGACAGGAAACCCTCGGCATATTTTACGCCTATCCGTTTGCCCAACAGCCTCGCCCTTGCCGACAACGCTTCCATAAAATCGGGCGAAGAAATATAGGTTTGCGGGTCCTGGCTGCCATCGGGCAAAAATTGGGTGCGATAGGCCTTTACGGCCTCCATGCGCTGCTCCCATACATCCGAAATATCAAGAATAATATCCGGCTCATAAAACCGGTCCTGTATATAATGCAGCAGCATTTTGGGCCGCCATTTTTCCTGCTCCTGCCCGTTGTCGTCAAGGGTCTTAATTTGCCGCAGGCCGGAAAAAAAGCAGGCATCGTAAATGAGCCAGCCGGCGCGGCCATGGTCGGGGTGCCGGTCTTCCAGTATGTTGCCAATCACAATCTCCGGCTGAAAGCGACGAATAACGCTGATGAGTTGTAGCTGGTGGGCTTCATCGTTCTTAAAAAATCCATCCCGCATCTTCAGGTTTTCCCGCACATGAATGCCCATGATTTTTGCCGCCGCCGCCGCCTCTTCGTAACGGGTTTCAATGGTGCCCCTGGTTCCCAGTTCGCCCTGTGTTAAATCAATAATGCCAACCTTTTTGCCCCGCGCCACTTCGCTGATCAGCGTACCGGAGCAACCCAATTCCACATCATCGGGGTGAGAGCCGATGGCGAGTATGTCTAATTTCATAAGCGCAAGATAAGGACAAGTGAAAACGGAGATGCTACAACATTAGCAGACCGAAAAGTCTCTTAAAAGCCTTAGGCTCTTTTACCGACCAGTACTACGAAATATAAAATCAATAAGTTGTTTGCCATGCAAAGCGTCATTTAAGCCTGCTGTTTCCGATGGTTCGAAGAAGTATGCTTCCTGCATTGATTTTAAGCACCACTACCACTCAACCATACGCCGTTACAAATGACATAAAATGGGGATTTTGGAAAACATTAATGCGGTTTTGCCTCACACTCCGCATTAACTTCCTGCTCATTTCCTCTTGCGTTGAATCTCCCAGTTCTGCACGTAGCTGAAGTTTTGATTTTATGATGGGGTTTCTAATTGATTCAACTTGACGTTGTTCATATTCTTTTGCTCCGACTGTATGTTGGTATTTGTTTTCTCTGATGAGGACTTTTAGCTCCCCCACACCCAGATTCTGTTCGGCTGAAAGCCTGGCATAAAAAAGCTTTGCTTCCAGCTCTGCAACGCCTATTAATTCAACTATATGAGACCATGGAATCAGCGAACCAATATGCCGGGCAATAGCAGGATCAGTTATTTGTTCTGCGAACCAGGCCATTTCTGATAGGCTATCGTTTCCAAATAATCCTTCCCCTTTAAAACTGAATTTTTCTGCCAGCCGGCTTATTAAATGCATTTTATTAAATTCACCGGCACTGGCTTTTACCCGGCTGTTGATTTCACTTCCTATTTGCCAAAACAAATCATTCAGGGCCGAATTGAACCAGCCATTTAACCAATTCTGGTAATCCGAAATATGCAAATTCAGGGTATTTAACAACGCTCTGCTTTTACCCGTCGGAAAGTTTTCTTTTTCATTCAAGGTTAGAGGAGCTTTTCGACGTTCTAACAGCGGACGAAAGGAGGAATTCAACGGTTCCTTAAAGTGGTTGACTAATATTGTCTTGCTAGCTATCAACTCTTGAATGCTGAGATCAATAGAAGTTTCATTTCCAAATTCGAACACCTTCGTTTTGAATTCATTCTTCGTTATTCTATCTTTTAACTCGTCTATCCTCAATTCATTTTTTAGTGTAAGAAAAGTATAATACTGTCTTTCTTCCAAGTTATCAAAAAGAAGCAGACACGAAATTTGCTCCCAACTTAATGCGCCAGCCAGCCCTACTACATCCATTAGTTCGGGATAATTGTGCGCAAGTTTTTTCATCCTTACTATATTTTCCAATCTGAAATGCGGGCCATGACTGACACTTAGAAGTCTCGATAGGCTACCTAATACATCAACTTTTTCTTCTTCGGACTGATGCTCCTCCAAGCTTGTATTCATCTCTCTACCAAGATTCCAAAAAAGAGAAATTAAAGTCCAATGAGCGGTTCGCAAGTATGAATTGTGTTTCTCCTCCAATAACGACTCTAACCATACAGCCATGCTACCACCCTTTTGCATTTACTAAAAGACTTGAATTGTCTGTGTATAAGATTTTGGATATTCGTCTGATTTTGTTTGATTCACATCCGTCCAGGTATAGACTCTGACCACCAAAAAATTTACACGAACCTTCCCGATGCCTATCACGGGTTGTCCTAAAAATGTGGCAGTCGCTCCGGGGCAGTTAATGTTCCTGACTATAGGTCGTCCATTCAAGAAGTAACTGGACGTGGTAGGGTCAGCAACTACACCGTTCGACCAAACACTCCTGAACTCTCCTCAAGCCAAATTATATACATATCCTACGGAGCTTCGAAAAGAATACGGCACTGGGTCGTTAAAAGACGTAGCAAAATCATTCTGAGAATAATTTGTCTCATTAAATGTTTGTTCGGAAGAACCTACTTTTTCTTCAATATCTTCTTCTTGTATGTCTTCTCCTCCACCTCCATCGCTATCTGGATTTCTGCAAAGACTTACAAGCTCTCCATTGTCACACCCTTCACAAGTTGTGCCAACATAATCTCTTGTTGTTTCACTAGTGCCATCAGTATAGTAATAAGTTGTAACTAAATACCAATCTATACATCCATTTGTACGTTGGATTTGACTACGTCCTGTTGTACCATTTGGCCTTATAAAGCCAAGGGAATACTGTTTGCCATCTTTTATTTGGATTTGGGAAATCCAGCGACCAGTAATCGAAAGAAGCTTATATATTCCATTGTCACCTGCAGGCTTCTCATAAAGCACATTTCTGAAAGTATTGGACGAAAGTGATACTCTTTTTTTTCCATCTGACGGTATAAAATAAAGAATATTACCCGTTCTTATAACACCCTTGCTATCCAAAATCAAGATCAAATGAAGGGTGGAATTTCTATCTACCTTTTTATGATTTTTAATATTGTCACTGATAGGAACAGCTATGTAATTGATAGTTTTTTCGTCAATTTCCACGTTTGCTTTTTCAAAAAGCAGATTTTGTTTGATAAGTTCTATTATATCTTGATTATTGTTGCTATTGACCCGGCCAGTTTCATTAAGTTCATTTACTCTGTGACCATAAGCCAATTTCTGCTTATCGAGCCAATTAACTATTTTTTCAGATAGGGAGGACTTTTCACTTTTATTGAAAGGTGTATCCTTTTGACAAGAAGTAAATAGGAAGGTAAGTGGTAATAAAACAAAGAACAGTGAAATTAGATTGAATTTCCTCATGGGAGCTTAGGTTTATGAATTTTAAAGTTCCGCGAATGTATGCAAATATGAATTGCCGCACATACCCAATCGCAGTGATTTGAAATCAATAGAAGCAGGTTTACAAGAATCAATGTTCGAGGATTTTCCTGTCCGCTTATCATTTAAAGATTACAGATTTCTTAGCCTTACTTATGCACCTCGCTGGTAAAATGAAACTCAATCTCGGGGTTATTCGTCCTTTCCGTATTGAGAAACCATTCGCTCTGCGCCAGGTAAACAAGGTGCCCGTCTTTGTCTTCAGCAATATTGCTGCTTTTAAAACGGATGAATTCATCGAGTTTTTTCGGGTCGTTGGAGGTAATCCAACATGCTTTGTAGTACGGCAGGGAGTTAAACACTACGGAAGCGCCGTATTCGTGCAGCAGGCGGTATTGGATCACTTCAAACTGCAGCTCACCCACACAGCCAATGATTTTTTTGTTGCCACCGAACTGTGTAAATAGCTGCGCCACGCCCTCATCGGTCAACTGCAACAGGCCTTTTTCCAGTTGCTTTGTTTTCATCGGGTCTTTGTTCACCACCTCCTTAAAAATCTCCGGCGAAAACGTGGGGATGCCGGTGAAAAAAAATTTCTCGCCTTCCGTCAGTGTATCGCCGATTTTGAAATTGCCGGTGTCGAACAATCCCACCACATCGCCGGGAAACGCATCGTCCACCACGCTTTTTTCCCTTGCCAAAAACGAATACGGGTTGCTGAACCGTACATCCTTGTCGAGCCGGACGTGGTGGAAATATTTGTTTCGCTCAAACCTTCCCGAACACACCCGCAAGAAGGCAATGCGGTCTCTGTGTTTGGGATCGAGGTTGGCGTGGATCTTAAAAATAAAGCCGCTGAATTTGTCTTCATCCACAGCCACCTTGCGGGTATTTGTTTCGCGGTCTTTCGGTGCCGGTGCAATGCGGATAAAGGTGTCGAGTAGTTCCTTTACACCAAAATTGTTGATGGCCGAACCAAAAAACAAGGGTGCCACATCGCCCTTCAGATAGGTGTCCGAATCGAGCTCTCCATACACTCCCTGGATCAGTTCCACATCTTCGCGAAGCGCATCGGCATCGCGGTCGCCTATTTGTTCGTCCAGTTCTTTCGACGCCAGATCGCCGATGGCGATGGTATCGTCATCGCCGGCCTTGGTATTGGCCGTAAACAAGCGCAGGCTGCTGTGGTGGAGGTCGTAAACACCTTTGAAATCCTTTCCCTGATTGATGGGCCAGGTCATGGGGTGCAGCGAAATAGACAGCTCCTTTTCAATTTCCTCCAGCAGGTCGAAGCGGTTTTTGCCGTCGCGGTCCATTTTGTTGATGAAAACGATCACTGGGGTTTTGCGCATGGCGATGACTTGCATCAGGCGGCGGGTTTGGTCTTCCACCCCGTTTACACTGTCCACCACCAGAATCACGCTGTCCACTGCCGTCAGGGTGCGATAGGTGTCTTCTGCAAAGTCCTTGTGGCCTGGCGTGTCCAGCAGGTTAATGAGCGTTCCATCGTACTCGAAGCTCATGACCGAGGTGGCCACCGAGATACCGCGTTGCCGCTCGATCTCCATAAAATCGGAGGTGGCAGCCTTTTTAATTTTATTGCTCTTTACCGCACCCGCTACCTGAATGGCGCCGCCAAACAACAGCAGCTTTTCGGTGAGGGTGGTTTTGCCCGCGTCGGGGTGAGAGATGATGGCAAACGTGCGGCGCTTTTGTATTTCGTTCTCGTAATTCATTGATACAAAGTGAAAATTCTATTAGTTGAAAACAGGCGGATGAAAACCGGCGCCGACAGAAAATGGGACCGGGCACACCGTCGCGCTGTTTCCCGAATGATCCGATCAACACCAAATTTTCCTGCTCCCCTGTTTTCGGCGCCGCAAAGGTACAGCCGCCAACGTTAAGGTAGAACTGTATTTGCCTGGTTCGCCGGCATTGGGCGTAGCACCCGTCGCCAGCCAACGCCGCCGGCCATCTGGAAGCAAACGGACAACAAATCCCCATTTTTTGTTAAGGAAGTTTTAAGCAGGCAAAACAGGTTAAAACTTTGTGGAATTAATGCCACTCGAAACTGGAGTGGCCGGCGCCGCCTATCCCGCCAAAACAGCCTTTAATGGCCTGAAATGCAGGCTTCTCGAAAAACTGGTATTATTTTTTAGATAAGAAAACCAAGCAATATTTCATGTTATGTCACAGGAGTCGAGAAACAAGATGGGTGGGGACAGGGACATAAACCGTACGGCCAATGAAAACGGCGAGCGAAAGAATTATGAAGGGTTTGAAGGCATGAATTACGAGCAGTTTCGCCAGCCTTACAATCCAAATTACATAAGCAGGAAAAGGCCGAATGATGAGCGAAAAGAATCGAACAGACCGGACGAAGGATGATCCTTGTGCTCCAGCAGTAAAAAAGTCTCTTGCGCGGCAAGAGACTTTTTTCATTTTCATCCGTCCGAAACATACCGGGCTATCCGTCCATCCCGGGTAGGTAAGCTTGTGTTCCCCGGCTGGCAAGGGTTCAGGTTTGCCGCACCAGTTGCTGCGTCAGCTTTTCCAGCAGGGTGGCGGTGTGCAGGGGTTTGGCGATAAAGTCGTCGGCGCCCCAGGTTTGAAACTGCACACCGGCGCTGGGATGGCCGGAGAACATGATCACGGGAATATCTTTGGTAGCCGGCGACGCCTTTATCTCGCGGCAAAGCTCACGGCCATCATCACCAGACAGTAAAACATCCAGCAAAACCAGCGAAGGCCGACAGGCGGTCAGCTTTTCCCAGGCTTCTTTTTTCCGCGAAGCGGTGTCCACCACATAACCCTGCTGCTGCAAGGTTCGCTGCAGCACCGTACGCACATCGGGATCGTCATCAATCAATAGTATTTTTTTCATATAGCTTGCATTCGATTTTTTCGGAAGGTGCGGCGGATGCGCCGAAATTATAAAAAGTTCGGTTACGGTATTGCATCGAGACTGCCCTAACAAACAGCCGCCATTTCGGCTATTTTTGCGGCATGCGCCGGTTTGCCGAAATAGCAGGAAGCAGCCTGCGGATAGCCCTTCTGGAGTTGTGGAAAAACAAGCTGCGCACCTTCCTTTCCCTCTTTGGCATCACCATTGGCATTTTTTGCATAATTGGCGTGCTGGCCACCGTGGGCAGCCTCGAAAAAAATCTGCAAAGCGAAATCAAGTCCTTCGGCAATAACACCATTTACGTGGACAAATGGCAGTACAGCGCCGGGCCGGATTATCCGTATTGGAAATATGTGCAGCGTCCGGTGCCGTCTTTCGGCGAAATTGACGAAATCAGGGCCCGTACGCCGGCGGCCAGGTACGTAGCCTTTAAAATCAATGCTTCGGGCCCGGTAGAAGCGGCCGGCAACGTGGCTGCGGGCATTCGCCTCTACGGCGTCAGCCAGGATTTTTCCAACATTCAGCCCTTCGATATCCGGTACGGCCGGTTTTTGAACGAAGCCGAATTTTCGCGTGGCAGCAATGCCGCCATAGCCGGCCACACCCTGGCGGAAACGCTATTTGGCAGCGCCGAAGCGGCCTTGAACAAAACGGTGACGGTGAAAGGCCAGCGGGTACGGTTAGTGGGCATACTGAAAAAACAGGGTACGCAGCTCATTGGCGGCTGGGGTTTTGATCAGTCGGTTGTGTTGCCTTACCGGTTTGCCCGCACCATCATGAACGAATCGAGGGCGGACCCGCTGATTCTGGTGCAGGGCAAGGCGGCCATCAGCAGCAAAGCGTTGAAGGAAGACCTGACCGGCACCATGCGGGCATTGCGCCGCCTGCGGCCGGCCGAAGAAGATAATTTTTCGCTGAACGATGTCTCCGATTTCAGCGAGGTGATGAGCCAGGTCTTTGTCAGCATCAACCTGGGCGGATGGATAATCGGCGCACTGGCATTTATCGTGGGCATTTTTGGCGTAGCCAACATCATGTTTGTGACGGTAAAAGAACGGACCGGGCAGATTGGGCTCAAAAAAGCCCTTGGCGCCAAACGCTCGGTGATCCTAACAGAATTTTTGCTGGAGTCAGCTTTTCTCTGCATCGTCGGCGGCCTTATTGGCCTTTTGCTGGTTTACGTGCTGACAAAAATCGCCACGGCCCTGCTGCAGTTCCCCATTTTCCTTTCGGCTGGCATCATCGGCATCGCCATTGGTATCTGCATGGCTGCCGGCATAGCAGCGGGAATAATACCTGCCATCCAGGCATCGAGAATGAACCCGGTAGAGGCCATACGAAGTTAGCCCCTCTGTTCCCGGGCGGGAACTTTAGTGGATCAGTTTACAAATCCTTCCCGCTGTTACTTTGCACAGATTTTTCAGAACCCTGCAGAAGGATCGTATTGAATCCTTTACGACAAATGCCGTTAAACAAGTAAGTGGTTTCCAGAAAAAGTAGAAAAAAGTTTTTGTGCGACTACTGACATTCGATTTATTAAAGCAACGCCGCCACCTGAGATATGCCTGACGAAAAAATTTTGAACACCGGCCTAAGGCCCTCCAACGGGGAAAAGGGGGCCGGAACCATCCTGGCCATTGAATCGTCCTGCGACGAAACCTCCGCTTCGGTTTGCCACGATGGAAAAATATTATCGAACTACATCGCTAACCAAACGGTGCACGAACAGTATGGCGGTGTGGTGCCGGAATTGGCCAGCCGGGCCCATATGCAGAATATTGTGCCGGTAGTGGATGTGGCGCTGAAGCAAGCCAACACTAACCTGGCGGAATTGGATGCCGTGGCCTTTACGCAGGCGCCGGGCCTGATTGGATCGCTGCTGGTGGGAAGCCAGTTTGCCAAATCGCTGGCCCTGGCGCTAAACAAACCGCTGATTGCCGTACACCACATGCAGGCACATGTACTGGCCAATTTGATTCCTGACCGGAGGCCCTCCTTCCCTTTTCTTTGCCTTACTGTCAGCGGCGGGCATACGCAGATCGTGGTGGCCGAAAGCCCGGCGAACCTGCGGGTGATTGGCGAAACGCTCGATGATGCCGCCGGCGAAGCGTTTGATAAATCGGCCAAGCTGCTGGGCCTGCCTTATCCCGGCGGCCCGCTGGTGGATCAATACGCAAAAAGGGGCAACAGGCACCGGTTTTCGTTTGGCGAACCACAAATCGCCGCACTTGATTTTAGCTTTAGCGGGCTAAAGACGTCTATCCTTTATTTTTTGCAAAAAGAAGTTCGGGCCAACCCGGATTTTGTAGCCGAAAACCTCGCCGACCTCTGCGCCTCCATTCAGGAGAAAATCATTACGATCCTGTTGAAAAAACTGGCAAGGGCGGCCGAGCAAACAGGCATCCGCGAACTTTGCCTCGCCGGCGGTGTTTCGGCCAACAGCGGCCTCCGTTCTGCATTTACCGACCTGTGTGCGGCCAGGGGCTGGACCGGCTTTCTACCGCCGTTTGAATACTGCACCGATAATGCAGCCATGATTGCCATCACGGCCTGGTATAAATATCAAAGCCGGGATTTCACCCCAATTTCCGTGAGTGCGTCGGCAAGAGGCGGGTGGCAATAAAGCCGGTTCAAGGAATAAAAATATTTGCCGCTAGGCACTTTGGTTGAACCGGTTTCCAGGAGTGGGTGAAGTCATGGGCCGCGCCGCGTACTGATTGCTGCCAACTAAGATTTTTCCAGCATGCCAAACGATTTTTTCCGGTTCAAGAAATTTACAGTTCATCATGGCCACTGCGCCATGAAAGTAACCACCGATGCCTGTCTTTTTGGAGCCTGGGTGGCCAGAACGCTTGCGGGGGAAAATGCATTGGGAAATAATGATAGCTCCGGTGGCCAGCAAAAATTTTTGGATGTGGGAACCGGATCGGGCCTGCTGGCGTTGATGGTGGCACAAAAAACAAATGCCTTAATTGATGCCATTGAAATTGACGAAGCAGCAGCGCAGCAGGCGGCTGACAATTGCCGGGCATCGCCTTACAGCGATCGTCTTGCGGTCCTACACAATGACCTGCTGCAATGGAAACCGGCGGGCCGCTACGACGTCATCTTTTCAAACCCGCCTTTCTACCAAAAAGACCTCCGGTCGGCCAGCAGCGCCAAAAACAAAGCCCACCACGACGAGGGCCTCCGCCTCGCCGAGCTGGTTTCATTTATCGAGGCCCACCTTGCTGATGAAGGCCGCTTTTTTTTATTACTGCCGGTAAAGCGGGAAGCCGAAGCGGAGTTGCTGCTGTTGAATGCCGGATTGTTTTTACAAAAAAAACGAAGGGTGCAACAAACCAGCCAGCACCCGCCTTTCAGGGTGATGCTGCAGGGAGGTAAAAAAAAGGCGCAAACGGTACCTGTTCAGCAGGTCATTATCAAAAATGAAAACGGGCAATACACACCTGATTTTGTGGCCTTGCTTCACCCCTATTATTTACACCTGTAAACGCCGCCAGCACTCGTGGCGGGCTGGTTCCAAAAATCATTAAACCATTTACCCCTTTGCGTTTTACCATTAATGGGCATGCACCGGCGAGCTCACGCCGGTGAATTCTCTTGCATTAATGTCAAATACATCTGAGTGCGTCATAATGTGGACCTTTAAATTGGCCACCGATATGGGCATGCCGCTGCGTATGTCGGCAATGTTGTTGTGGCTGATGCTGGTGCCATCAACAATGACAACACTGCTTGAACCAATCGCCTGCAAGCGAGTGCCTTTTTCAATGATCACGCCGGTGTCTTCGTCTAATCCAATACCAACCGCCCCGGGCTGTGCGGCAATGGCCTGCACGAGGCGACCAAAGCGGCCACGGGCATCGAAATGAGTGTCGAAAATAACCTCCTGCAAAAAGCCAAACCCAATGCCGAGCTCGACTTTTCCTTTCAGGTAAGCTTTTGTTTCGTCGCCGCCGCAAATCATGGTATTGCTCATGGCAGCAGCACCGGCGCTGGTTCCGGCAATCACAAAATGTTCGGTTTCGTATCGTTCCCGCAGCACGTCCATAAAATCGGTGCCGCCCAGCACGGAGCAAAGGCGTAGCTGGTCGCCACCGGAAAATAAAATGCCATTGCATTTTTCCAGCCGTTCGAGTGTGCGTTTGGTATCGGCGTCTTCGCGGCGCGAAATTTTCAAATGCCCGATTTCGATACAGCCCAGTTTCTTGAACGCTTTTTTATACACGGCTGCCACTTCATCGGGAATAGACGATGCGGTGGTAACCACCTCTATCTTCGGATCGCTTTTTTTCCCGCAAATCCCCACAATCTGGTTCAGAATGCCTTCCTTAAAAAAATCAAGACTGTTCTGCCTTTCTTTTTCTATTTCCGAGCCTTTGTCTTCTGCACCACCAACAGCAATTAAGACTCCCTTTGGATACTGCATGGACTGCAAGTAAGAAAAAACATGCCATCAAGGCGGGTTGGTTAAGCCGGGCAATCAATCACTCTCCGATACCGTTCTGCCGGGTGGGTACAACTGTGCGCTGCAACCAGCACCGGGTGGTGTGATGCCATTGAAAAAGAAGCACCGGGAAATAGCCTGGCAGAGACGGATTTAAGTCTGGCTAATACCGACCTATGCTATCGCAAAATGAAGCCGGCAGCACCGTTAAATTTTTTCAAACAAGGCCGATGTCCTGCCGCCACCTGGCGTTACCGGCATTGGCCCGGCCACTGACTATTTTGGCCCAAAATTTTACGGACTATACCGTATCTAATACCTGCTTGCATGTTAGTCAATGACATCAAAATGCTGAAAGGGCCAAACTTTTGGTCAATTAAACGGCAAAAACTAATACAGTTCACCCTGGACCTTGAGGAGCTCGAATACCAACCTACCAATGAGATACCCGGATTTTTACAACGGCTTCAGCAATTGTTGCCTTCTCTCCACGAACACCGCTGCAGTGTGGGCAAGCCGGGCGGTTTTTTTGAAAGAGTACGCCGCGGCACCTGGATGGGCCATGTAATTGAGCACATTGCCATTGAGCTGCAAAATCTAGCCGGCCTAACCGTTGGCTTCGGCCAAACGCGGGGCACCGGGAAAGAAGGGGTTTACCACGTCGTGTTTGAATGTGCCGAGGAAGCCGAAGGCCGCCATGCCCTCCAGGCAGCACTGGCAATAGCGGAGGCGCTGATCCGCGGCGACAACTACGACGTGCAAAAAGACGTGGCGGAGATCAGGCGGCTTTGGTTTAAAGAGAAGCTGGGCCCCAGCACTGCCTCCATTGTAGAGGAGGCGAAGCGCCGGGGCATACCCGTGATGCGGCTCGACAATGATTCGCTGGTGCAATTGGGCTATGGATGCAACCAAACCCGCATTGAGGCCACCATCACCTCGCATACCAGTTCACTGGCCGTGGACGTAGCCTGCGACAAGGACAAAACCAAACAGATTCTTACGGCAGCCAATTTCCCGGTTCCTTTTGGACAGGTGGTTCACCAGGCCGAAACTCTGAAAGAAACCATCGAAGCCATCGGGTATCCCATTGTCATCAAGCCGCTCGACGGCAATCACGGCAACGGGGCTACCATCGGCATCGAAGATTGGGACCATGCCCTTTGTGCTTTTCATCGCGCCAAAAAATACGGCGATGAGGTAATCGTTGAAAAGTTCATTGCCGGCCGCGACTTCCGTGTGTTGGTGGTCAATTACAAATTTGTGGCAGCCGCGTTGCGTACACCGGCCTCCGTTACCGGCGATGGGCGGCGCTCTGTGCAGGAACTGATTGACGAGGCCAACCTTGACCCCCGGCGCGGCTGCGGCCACGATAACGTGCTGACAGAAATTGTAGTGGACGAACTGACATTGGAGCTGCTGCGTAAAAAAAATTACACCCTGCAAACAGTGCTGGCGCCGGGCGAAGAACTATACCTGAAGCCCACCGCCAACCTGAGTACCGGCGGCACCGCCACCGATGTAACAGACGAGGTGCACCCGGCCAACAGGATGCTGTTTGAAAGAATGGCCCGCAACATCGGCCTCGACATTTGCGGCATAGATGTGATGGCGCCTGACCTGGCCACGCCGCTGAAAGAGAACGGCGGCGCCGTGCTGGAGGTAAATGCCGCCCCCGGGCTGCGGATGCACCTGGAACCCACCCAGGGCACGCCCCGCAACGTGGCCGGGCCCATCGTGGACATGCTGTTTAAAGGAAAAGGCAACGGCCGCATTCCGATCGTTGCAGTAACCGGCACCAACGGCAAAACCACCACCACCCGCCTTCTGGCGCATATAGTAAAGTCAGCCGGTTACCTCACCGGCTTCACCACCACCGATGGGGTGTATATCAACGACGAGCTGGTGCAACAGGGCGACTGTTCCGGACCTTCGTCGGCACAAATGGTGCTGAAGGATAACGCAGTGGAATTTGCCGTGCTGGAAACCGCCAGGGGCGGACTGCTCCGGGCCGGCCTTGGCTTTGACCAGTGCGACTGCGCTGTGGTGACGAACGTGGCCGAAGATCACCTTGGCATTGGCGGTATTGATAGCCTGGAAAAACTGGCGCGGGTGAAATCAGTGGTACCCGAAACGGTGCACGCCAATGGCTACGCTGTGCTGAACGCCGACGACGACCTGGTGTACCAAATGCGGGAAAACGTGGGTGGCAAAGTGGCCCTGTTTTCGCTTTTTGCCGACAATGCCCGCATAGAGCAACACTGCGCCGGCGGCGGGCTGGCGGCGGTTTACGAAAACGGCTACCTGCTGCTGCGCATCGGCAACCATTACATTCCTATTGAGGAAGCCGCCGGCATTCCTATCACGTTTGGCGGCCGTGCTGAGTTTAATATTGCCAATGCCCTGGCGGCCAGCTTGGCGGCCTACACATGCAGAATAAAGCTTGGCACCATTCGGGAGGCCCTGCGCTCGTTTGTACCATCAAAAGAAACCACGCCGGGACGGATCAATATTTATGAGTTCAATGATTTTACCGTGTTGCTCGATTATGCCCATAACCCGCATGGACTAAGGGCACTTGGCAAGTTTGTAAAAACCTTCGATGCCAGCACCCGTATTGGCGTGATTACCGGCGTGGGCGACCGGCGGGATGAAGATATTACGGCGCTTGGCGAGGAGGCCGCGAAGATTTTTGATGAGATCATTATCCGGCATGATACCGACATGCGCGGCCGTACCTGGGATGAAGTGGACCGCCTGCTCACCACGGGCATTCGCCGGGTCAATGCAGACTTGCCCGTGGCTTATTTTGGCCACGAATGCGAAGCGGTGGAAAAGGCGCTGCAGTTCCGCAAGCTCAAGTCCCTGCTGGTGGTGCTGGTTGACAATGTGGAGGCAGTAACGGAATGCCTGCTGAATTACCAGCAATTGGACGAACGGGAGCTTTCGAACCTGCGGCGGGCGGTGTAACCCTTCGTTCTGTAGAAGAGTTTCAGCAGTTAACCTCAAAAACCCTAGCATACGAATTGTTCTTTTTATTTATTCATCAAATCCTTTTTTATGGCAGACGACAAAGACTTGCGTGGGCGCCAGGACCGGTCGAGGGTGGCTGGCGATGAGGACTACGAGGTGCAGTACCTCGCCAACAAATTGGGTGTAAGCGAAGAAGAGGTGAGAACGGCGATTCATGCGGTGGGTAATGACCGGAAAAAAGTGGAAGCCTACCTGAAACAGGAAGGGGGCCGCTGACAAAATCCTTAACACCCCTTCCATCGCCGTTGGGGTGTTTTTATTCAGGCGTAATCCACATTAGCAACAAAACAGGGGAAATGGCTTTTATAGGCACAAAAACTGCATTATCACCTCTAAATAGATTTTATGGAAGAGAATACAAATAAATATAACGCCGACAACATTGAAGAAAAAGACAATCGTACGGGCAACTACGATGAAGCCAATGACCGATTGACGTTTATGACGGATTTGCAAAAAGTACAGGATAACCTTGAAAAATACGGTTATACCGAACAGTTCCGTGTGGAAAAGGACAGGCTGGTAGGAATGACGTCGAAGAAAAAGTACAAGCACAAGGACGTAAAGGCCGTGAACTTTTACCGGTTCGAAGGCATTGCCGATCCGGATGACATGAGCATTCTATATGCCATTGAAACCTGCGACGGCAGCAAAGGCACGTTAACGGATGCTTACGGCCGCTATTCCGACGAAGATACCGGCGCTTTTATGAAGCAGGTCGAGATTGCCAAAAAAACTGATGGCATGAATCAACCATAAAACCCGGCAACAGTTGGCGACAAAAAAAAGAGGCGGTCTGCCTCTTTTTTGTTTTCAAGCAGCAGTTTTATTGCTTGTTGCAGTTAATCCGACGGGAAGATGTTATTGAATATTTTCGCTACGAAGGGTGCACCGGATTTTACAATGACCGGACAGGCAGTGCCTGCCGGAGCTATTCTGCGCAAGTGATGAGAGGTTCACGGGTTCACAAGTTTACAAGTTTACACGTTATCTGAATCCAACTCGTGAACAAGTAAACTTGTGAACTCGTGAACGCCGCACAAAAAGCAAAAATTTGTTCAATGGCGAATACAAACAACGTCTTTTATCACCTCGCTCTAAAAAATCCGGGCTTCCCGCATACGGGACAGAATCTGCCGGAGCAAAAAAGCTATCAATCGTAAGATACCACACCAATGATTGTAAAGGTATTATGCAGTTTTTACGAATTCAGTACGATAGTATCGAAGTGATGCTTCGCTCCGGCAGGAGCGCCCTGATTATAGGAGAACCGTGTAAAGTGTAACGACAAGGCTCCAGAAGGAGCCCCGTGTTCGATGCCGGCGAAACACGTAGCTCCTTTTGGAACTGAAAGCATCTTTCCCCATCCATCTTCTATAAATATCCGGCTTTGCGCAGGAACCACAATGCCGATAGTCATACAATACAATCCTGCTTTTGTGAAAATGGCATCACTGGTTGCCCGTTATTTACCCGGGCCGGTGAACCTTGCAGGCTTTAGTGGTGTCAGCTCCACCGATTGGAAGGTGAATAGTGTTGGTGCCTGTAACCTGATGGAGGAAAACGGTTCATCTGGAAAAAACAGTTGCGTCATTACCGTAAGACCGCCATCGGCAAAAAGCTCTATGGAAGATTGGTCAATGATAAGCGTAAGGTCAAGCGCAGTGTCGGATGACAACCGGGGAGCCGTATGCTTTGCCGCGAAGCCTTTTTCAAAATCAGTTTTACCGGAGGCAGTGCGGTCGAGAAAAAAGCGATTTGCCGCCTTATCAAAACCCGCCACCACTTTCTGCCCTTTTGAATTGGAAAACATGAGGAAAAAATCGTTGAGCGCAGCGCCACGCAAGCGGATCCGGCAAGGCCCGCCTTTGTAGCCCGTCTTACCTGAAAGATTAAAATTGGCGGCGGCAACGTCCTGCAACACCTCGGTCTCTCCATTCAAAGCGTCGAGCTCTTTCGCCGGAAGCGAAGCAAGGTAAACCTGTTCATCTTTTTTCTGAAGATGCAATTCCCGTGGCAAGGTCATGGCACTCCGCCATTTGTCAGTTGGCACCACCTGGGCATATTGCCAGTTACTCATCCAGCCCATAAAAATTTTGCGGTCGCCGGTGTTCGACCAGGTAACGCCGGCATAGTTATCCGGCCCGTAATCTATCCACCTTGTATCGGTATGCATAGGTGTGAAACGGTGCCCGTCAAAGCGGCCCGTAAAGTATTGTGTCGCCGAACCGCCATTGGGACCACCCGGATTAATACTGACCAGCAACACCCAAACCTGCCCCCCATCCACCGCCAGCGGAAAAAGGTCCGGGCACTCCCACACACCACCGTGGGCGCCGGCATCTTTCCCAAACTCGCTTTCTTTTGTCCATGCCTTCAAATCGGGTGAAGAATAAAACGTCACCCGGTCGAGCGTGGCCAGCGTCATGATCCAGCGGCCGGTTTCCTGGTGCCACATCACCTTCGGGTCGCGAAAGTCTTTGATGCCGGGATTCTTCAGCACCGGGTTGCCGGCGAATTTTGTCCAGGACCTGCCCTCATCGTTACTATACGCAATGCTTTGGTACTGGAACTCTATGCGGCCGGCTTTTTCACCAGCCGGATTGTGGTGAGTGAAGATGGCAACCATTGGGGGCTTGCCGCCGATACCGAAACCGGAGGTATTGCTGCTGTCTATAACGGCACTTCCCGAAAAAATATAACCCAGGCTGTCGGGATACAGCGCAACGGGCTGGTGCTGCCAGTTTACCAAATCGGTGGTAGTGGCATGTCCCCAGTGCATGGGCCCCCAAACCGTGCTATCGGGATAAAATTGATAAAACAGGTGGTACATGCCGTTATAATACACCATTCCGTTTGGGTCGTTCATCCAGCCGGTGGCGGGGGTAAAATGAACCTGCGGCCGGTGGGGTTCGGTGGTAGCGGGCACCGTTGCTGCTTTTTGTTGAGGTTGGCTGCAGGCAACAGGCATTGCAGCAATGGTGGTGTAACGAAGTAGGGTATTCATAAAAAGTAAAAAATTGCCGGTGCATGTCGAATTTAGTTTCAGTGGTGGAACTGTATTGTCATCGGGGTTCCGCTTTTTTTGATTATGTCGGCGCAGGAGGCGTTCCGGCCAATAAACGACAGACCCCTGATCGTTAGTGATGATTATTTCGAGCACTGCAAATATTTTTCATCGCCATGTTGCGGGCATTGCACAAGGCCGGCGCCATTTTTACCGGTGAATGTCGGTCTGAGAAAAAAATTCTTTTGATCCATCTATAAAAACAATTTTTTGTTTACCGGCGACAGAATACCATTGAACTGCGACGGCGACGCTCCATTCAGGGTTCTGATCTTTGAGGATCAAAAAACGCATCCTGCTGTACGCAACGTTGCACGCAAAGGCGTTGACCACTGCAGCGGACGCGACGCGGCTGCCTGGTGAGGCGGTGCCGCCAAAGCGGGAGAAAAGCGAAGGTTCGATTGTCTGAAAAAACAGGGGTGAAATCATCACAGCGCTGATGTTACCACCCTTCAGGGGATGGTGTCTTTTTTACCATTCTTTACCCAGCCCTTCAGGCCTGTTTCCTTTGTCTTTCAATGCTGCTATTACGCTCCCTTGCTTTTCCGTTTTACGGCACCAACCATCGCCAAACTATCGGCCCACGACTCCTCTCTCTTTTGGAGAGGCACCGGGGGTGAGGCCTATGTCCGGCTCTTATGAAGCCGCCGGTAAACAAGATGGGGTTTCTTTTTCTACCAGGGTTTGGCGCCTACGGCGCAAGTGTCCCTTTTACAATCTTGTTTTACCCTTTACCGTTTTTCGAAACCCCTAGCCCCGTACTATTCCACCAACCTTTTCTCCAACTCTTCCAACGACACCCCTTTGGTTTCCGGCACTTTCGTGACCACCCAAAACAATTGCAACAACATCATAAAGGCAAAAAAACCAAAGATGGGCCAGGGGTTGTCTTTAAAGATGCCGTTTTGCGCATCCAGAAACAAGGGAGTGATGAGGGTGATGATAGCCGCAAACACCCAGTGCACCGAAGCACCAAATGATTGTCCCAAAGCCCTGACGTTATTTGGAAAAATTTCGGAAAGAAAAACCCAGATGACGGCACCCTGCCCTATGGCATGCGATGCAATAAAGAGCAGCAGAAACAGGAGTAGCAAACCGGGGCCGGCGCCGGCATAAAAGCACCAGGCCACGGCCGCCAGGCTGGTGATATAACCAATGGAACCAATCACCAGCAGCGTTTTGCGGCCTATCCGGTCAATGAGGTACAAACCCACAAAGGTAAAAATCAGGTTGGTGCCGCCGATAGCAATCGAGTTCAGGAGCGACTCTTTCGATGCCAGCCCTGCCCTTTCCAAAATTTCGGGAGCGTAGTACAAAATAAAATTGATGCCCGACCACTGATTAAAGAAGGCCACCAAAAAGGCCAGCCACATGATGCGCTTGTATTTTACTCCGAAAAGCCCCGTGCCGCCGGCGCCTGATTTTTCGTGGCGGTTGCTTTCCTGAATGGCTTCGGCCTCCGCATCCACATTGGCCACGCCCAGCTTTTGCATCACGATTTTAGCGCCGGCCAGGTCGCTTCTTTTGGCAATGAGCCACCGCGGACTTTCGGGCACGCCTGTCACTAGCAAAGAATACAGCAACGACGGCACGGCCATCACACCAAGCATGTACCGCCAGTCGTTGTCGCCGCCAACACCTTCCAAAAAATAATTGGAAAGAAACGCAATGAGGATACCAAACACGATGTTGAACTGGTACAACGCTACCAGGCGCCCCCGGGTGGCCGGTGTGGAAATTTCCGAAACATAGGTGGGTGCCGCCACCGACGATACGCCAATGCCAAGCCCGCCAATAAAACGCAGCAGTGAAAAGCTGTACGGCTCCGGTGCTACAGCCGTGCCGATAGCCGAAACCGTAAAGAGAACTCCGATCCAGAACAGCACTTTCTTCCGGCCGTATTTTTCTGTGGGAATGCCGCCGAAGATGGCGCCAATGACCGTACCCCACAACGCCATGGACATAATAAAAAAGCCATGAAACAGCGGTGTGGTCTGCCACAACTCTTTGATGGGAAGGTTGGCTCCGGAAATCACCACGGTATCGAACCCGAAGATGAACCCCGCCAGTGCCGCGGTCAGCGAAATGCGTAAGACATAGGCCGGATTACCGGCAGCAGGCAGGGCTGCCGCATTTTTTGTTTCATTGGCTTCAATAAACATGGAGATAAGGTGGTTTTAGGTTGGAAAAAACAAGCAAGGTTTTTTGTTGGTTGTTGCGAGGTTAAGGTAAAGAATAGTTCCGGTTGAAAAGATTTTCTGTTTGCCCAAATGGACACCGGCATCACTGCAGGCTTTTACCTGCGGACAAAAAAAGCCAGGGCCTCTGCGTAAAAATCTTTCTTCAATCTATTGAAAAACGGCATCATGGCCGGCTTATCAATGATACACAAAGAAGGCGGCGGGCAGAATCAAATCGTTGGCTCCCGGCGGTGTAGCGTAGGGAAATAAATATCCTTTATCCATCGGCTAATCACGTTGGCTGGGTTACCATTTTCAGGGAAAGATAAAGTACAGAAAGCCGCTCGGTTACAAAGCGGGTAGCAATAAAGGATGAAATCAGTAGGGACGAGTGCAATCATATTTTGGAGGCCGTGCCTCCCGGAAAGCCGCCGCGGGAAAATAATCTGATACGGCGATGGCGTAAGTGGTTTATGCACATCCGCTTTCTTGCTACGACATGGCGTGCCGGAGCAGGAATGGGCTGTGCTGCCATGAAAGGAACGCTCCGGTGGATAATTGGGTAGGCCTTTCTCCCTGGATTGCCTGATCTACCAACGGGTTAACATGCTTTAACTTTTTTGGCTTCCGTTTGTCTTTCTCCCAACAGAACTTTACAGCCGTCACCAAAACCATCCACCAAATGAAGATTCTTTTAATAGAAGACGAGCCAAACGTAGCGGGCCTTATCAACCGCGGCCTCAACGAAAACGGCTACAGTGTTACCGTGGCGCCCGACGGCACCATGGGACACCAGATGGCACTTCAACACGATTTCGACGTGATTATTCTCGATATTATGCTGCCGGGTATGAACGGCATGGAGGTGTGCCGGCAGTTGCGCCTGGCCAAAAACATCACACCCATCTTATTCCTGACAGCCCTCGGTACCACCGAAAACATTGTGGCCGGCCTGGATGCCGGCGGCGACGATTACCTGGTGAAGCCTTTTAAGTTTGCCGAGCTGGAAGCAAGGCTGAAATCCCTGTTTCGGCGCAAGGCCATGGCCGGCGAAGAAGAAGAAACCTACCGGATAGACCGCCTGGCCGTGGATTTTAAAGCCAAAAGCGTTACCCGCGACGGGCTCCCGGTGCCGCTGACCTCCACCGAGTTTCGCTTGCTGGAGTTTTTTCTCCGCAACCGCAACCGGGTGGTTTCGCGGATGGAGATCCTTGAAAAAGTGTGGGGCATTGATTTTAATATGGGCACCAACGTGGTGGACGTTTATGTGAACTACCTGCGCAAAAAACTCAATGACCACAATGAAAAAAAGCTGATCCAGACAATTGTCGGCATGGGATATATTTTAAAGGGATAATTGTTGCGGCATGAAGATTCAAACAAAAACAACCATTCTGTTTACGGTGCTCACAGCCACCATTTTTTTAATTCTCAGCGTAACGGTTTACCTGGTTGTGGACTCGTATGCCCACCGCGATTTTGATAAACGGGTGGAGCTGCGGGCCCGTATTTCGGCAAAGTTCCGTTTCGAGCAGGACCATCTGTCCACCCAGGCCTTTCAACAGATCCAGCGGCAATACCTCGAAAAGCTGCCGGAAGAAAAAGCTTACATCCTGCAGATAGACAGCAACGGACGGTTCAGGCAGGCTGCGCCTACCGTGGTGCCGCCTTCCTTTCTGCGGCAAATCATTCAGGCCGGTGGCAATACCGTTTTTTACGAAAACAACTTCCGCCATTTTGCCGGGCTTCTGTACAACGACGAAAGCGGCCGTTACCTGGTGATCAAATCCGCCACCAACCAATACGGAAGCAGGATGATGCAGCGCCTCCGCACTATCAAAGTGGTGCAGTTTGTTTGTGCCGTGCTGCTGATCTTCGGCGTGGGACTTTATTTTGCCCGCAAGACCTTTCAGCCTATTCGCGACATCATTAACCGGGTAAAAGGCATCAGCCAGAACAACCTGCACCTGCGCCTCACCGAACGAAAAGGCGGCGACGAAATTGCCGAACTAACGAGCACCTTCAACCAGATGCTGAACCGGTTGGAAACGGCTTTTGAAGCACAAAACAATTTTATCAGCCATGCCTCCCACGAGCTGCGCACACCGCTGACGGCCATCATTGGCGAAGCCGACCTGGCCCTGTCGAAAGAACGGACAGCCGACGACTACCGGTACAGCCTGCGGCAGATTGCCCAGCAGGCCGAAAAGTTACAAACGCTTTCAAAGGGTCTGCTGTCGCTGGCGCAAACGGGCTTCGACGGCAAGGCCGACTCCTGGCAAAATGTGCGCCTCGACCAGTTGCTGTTTGATGTAAAGGCCGACTGCGACGCCATTCTCCCCGGCAATCAGATACAGGTACAGGTGGACGACCTGCCGGCCGATGAAGAGCGTGTGAGCATCAGCGGTAATTATAGCCTGCTGAAAATTGCCATTAACAACATTGTGCTCAATGCCTGCAAATATTCGGGCAACCAACCCGTGAGCCTTCGGTTGGTGCTGCGGCCATACGAGGCTATGATTGTTGTGAAAGATGACGGCATCGGCATCCCCGGCGACGAATTGAAATATATCTATAATCCGTTTTTCCGCGGCTCTAACACCAAGACGTATGAAGGCTACGGCATCGGCATGCCGCTTTCGAACAACATCATCCGCCTGCACCAGGGCGCCATCCAGGTGAACAGCGTTGTGGATGTGGGCACAGAAGTAAAGGTGCATTTACCCTTGCGTACAACGGCTGGCAAAGGCGTGGCCGCGAAAAGTCAACAATCCTAATCTTTTTTAAAAAGGGCGCCGGCTTTTAATCGCCTTCTAATCACATTTTAAGCCATCTCTCACGCCGCTCTTAGTGCAGCTTAAAGGCGGCGGGTCAGCTTTGTGGTATAAAATGAAAATCGTATGACCAACATTTTAGTGCCAACCGACTTCACCGCCGCCTCCCTGAAACTGGCCGTAAGCGCCCTGAAAAACAACAATGGCAACCCCTGCAACCTGATCTTGTTTCATGCCTTTGCCCTGCCGTCCGATCCGTTTGACCTGCTGGGTGCTACCCGCCGCGATCCGTCGGTGGAGCTGGTGACCGAATCGTTTCGGCAAGCCTGCAAGCAGGTGAAAGACGATTATGGAAAACAAGTGAATA
The DNA here is from genome assembly GCA_965365435.1 of uncultured Flavisolibacter sp. Lineage (GTDB taxonomy): Bacteria > Bacteroidota > Bacteroidia > Chitinophagales > Chitinophagaceae > Flavisolibacter. The sequence continues at coordinate 40,406 of CBDUBQ010000035.1, read as the reverse complement.
AAATCATCGTTCGCTGCATGGTTGGCAGCACCACTTCGGTGTTTCGCAACTTTGCCGATGCCAACGACATAGACCTGATCTTTTGCCCCGACGATTTTTATTTTGCGCCGGTGCACCAGCGCAGCCTCAATCCCCTTGCCTTCTTCCAGCAAAGCGGCATTCCGGTGCTGAGGGTTGCCGGCAAACGCACCGAGCCTGTGTTTGAAAACGACGGATATTTCCCCGCCATGCAAATGTCGGCCCGGTAAGTAAGGAAGGCCGCTATACTGCCGGGTTGGCCGGCAGGAAGCGGCCTCTCGCCGCCGGCCGTTCCACCAATAAAGACAAGTATATGTTGCTGAAAAAAAATATTCCCTTCGGGTATGTGTTTGGAAAGATTCGTTACGAGATCATTGTGATAACGCTTTATACAATACTTGTCACTGTTCTTTACCACACCTATCATCTTCGCCACATCTCTATCCCGGTTTCGATACCGGCGATCCTTGGCACTGTGATATCGCTACTGCTTGGCTTCCGAAGCAACCAGGCCTACGACCGCTGGTGGGAGGCGCGGCACATCTGGGGCGCTATTGTAAACGACTCCCGAACGTTTGCCCGTCAAATCACCAGCTTTGTACCATCCGACGATGAGTCGGGCCTGGTGAATGCTTTTTGCCGTCGTGCCATCCGGCGCCAGATCGGGTGGTGCTTTAGTCTGGCCCGGCACCTTCGAGGGCAGAACGCTTCTAAAGGACTGGAGCAGTACCTCGACCGAAAAGAATACGAACAGGCGTTGCAGATGGACAATATTCCTTCGGCGTTGCTCGACTTCATGGGCCGCGACCTGCAACTGGCGCTGGAGCAGGGATGGATCAACCGTTTTCAGCAGGTGGAACTCGATCGCACCATCTCGCGGCTAACCGATGCCATGGGCAAATGCGAACGCATTAAGAACACCGTGTTTCCCGCCACGTACAGCCTTTACATTCATATTTCGCTGATGCTATTTATTGTGCTCCTTCCGTTTGGCGTCATCGAATATTTTGGCGTGTTTGAAGTGCCCCTGGTGATTGCTATCTCCGCCTGCTTTCTGCTGATTGAAAAAATGGCTATTCACCTGCAAGACCCCTTTGAGAATAAACCGACCGATACGCCCATGACCACCATTTCGCGGAACATTGAGAAAAACCTGATGCAGCTTTATCAACTGCATGCACAGAACGGCCGGCACCTGACAGCCGCTTATGTAAAAGGCGACCGTACTGCGAAACCTAATGGTCACCCGGTTGACCGTTCGGACGACGACGGCGATGGGGCGGTAAAAGCGCCGGCGTATTATGTGCTGTAGCCCCGGCTCCTAAGCCGGTACCACCGGCAAATACCTTTGCACGAACAATACGAAAACCGGCCAAAAGAGCTGCCTGCGAAATACAAACGCAGGCAGTCTTTGTTCTTCCAGCAATTGACGGGTGACGATTGATTGAAGTACACCAGGTTCGGTGTACTTCGGTAGCGGCCGTTCGTCATGAATGCGAAAGACCCGGTAACCTTTCATTGTATTAATCTTAGCCGAATAAACGAACAAGGACTTGTGTGTTTAAATAAACTATGGCCGCTTTTCCACCAGGTGTTTCAATGGCTATGCGCCAGCAATTCCTTTGTTTCGGTTTGTAAGCGATTGTCATTTTTCATGGCCTGGATAAAAATGCAGTCGCCTTAAAGATTTCTTTACAACCGGCAGTGAAAAAACCAAAGCAAACAATTGCACCGGTCGTGCAGCATGCCGATGGTTTGCACGAAACCGCAGCAACGGCATCGAACAACAAATAGCTGCCTCGCAGGTGGCAAAATGCAAGCCGCAGGCGTTTGCCATCCACACCAACAATGAAAGTGGTGTATGCCGGTTACAACACTTTTGAAAACAAAAGCAAATACAATAATGTAAACAACAGGCGGGCAAAAAAAGTAGTTGCCGGCAGGGTACGGAAGGTGATTAACGCCGTGGGATAAAGCCGGCCAAAGCTGCCGTTAAATAGTCCGTCTCCCAATCACCGGACAGGCCGCCCTTCCGGAAAAAAAGAGACCAACACAGAAAAAGAAAATTTATCCATCAGGCGGAAGGCGGAGCATTGTTTGCTGCATCGGAAGCGGGCTTGCCCGTCCCCAGGTTATTACCCGACCCATTCGTTTTTAGGGCATCGCTGATATAGCCTTTTTTTAGCCGGTCGTAAAACGAATGTTTGTCAACCAGCAACGCCACCACATTGGAGGCCAGTGCGGCCAGCAGCAGGTGAAAAATAACACTGTGTCGGTCGGTCATTTCAAGTACCAGGATAGCCGATGTAAACGGCGTGCGGGTGACGCCGGTAAGAAAGCCGACCATGCCGGCAAGGATCAGAATATTGGCGTTGCTCCCGGCGAATTGAAGCAGGCCGGCCAGGTAAGAGCCAATAGAGGCACCGGCAGCCAGCGAAGGCGCAAATACACCGCCGGCCCCACCCACATTAAAACAGAGCACCGGGCCCAGCACCCGCATCAGCACCACCTGCCACGAGCCGTCTTTTTCGTTGGTAAACAAAACCTCGTTCATCAACTCTTTTCCCGAACCGAGCACCCGTTCGCTCAGGTAAAAAGCAACGGCAGCCAGCAGCAATCCGGCAAACACGATAAAGAGGAAATTTTGGATGGCACTGAAGTTTTTTTTCCAATTCATCAAGGCTAAGATCAACCGGCACATCAACGCGCCGGCAAGGCCCGCTACGATAGCGCAAAGAGCCACGCCAAAGAAAATAACAAACTGCAGGTTCTTTACATCCGGGTAGCCCAGGTACAGGTAAGGGCCTAATAATCCCTGCGCCGTAAGGCCGGCGATGATGACAGCCGAAAACAAGGCGGTGCGGATAAAGCGGATATGAATCCGGGCGAGTTCTTCCATGGCAAACACCACCCCGCCCAATGGCGTATTAAAGGCAGCCGCCAGGCCGGCCGCCGCACCGGTTAAGATAAAGGCCTGGTTCGACAGCCGTGGCCAGGATTTGGGAATGAGACGGTGAACCACATAAAACACCGAGCCGGCAATTTGAATCGTGGGTCCTTCGCGGCCGATGGCGCCGCCACCCAGCACCATCAAAAAACTGGAAATGATTTTTGTAAAAAGTATGCGCAGGCTAAGCAGGCTTCCCAGGTACTTTTCGTTGCGCGGCGTGGCCAGCTCAATGGCCGCCATCACTTGCGGAATTCCGCTTCCGCGGGCATTGGGTGCTACCGCCTTCACACAAATCCATGCCAGCACAAAACAAACCGGCGCCAACACAAAAATCAGCCACTGGTGCCAATGCATTGTTTTCAGCAAAAGGGTTTCGGCATAACCAAAAACCTTTGAGTAGGCAACCGCTGTCAGGCCGGCAAGAAGAGAAGCGACCCAAAACGGGATCGCCTGCAATAAATTCGAACGGAACTGTTGGCCACCGATCGCCTCTGGTACCCCTTTTCCCTGTTGCCAAATACGGCTCCACCATCTTCTTTCCATACCCGCAAGGTAAAACAGTGCGGCCAGGCCAGCGGTAAAACAAAGGGAATTGGTTTTTGTGCCGGACGTTTTGTGGGATGGCTGGCGACGAGCATACCCCCTGGCAGCAGTCGTTGATTGCCGGACAAAGACGACTCAGCCCGAAAAGCAAAACAATGGTTCCGCTAAAAATCAAACACAAATCCCACGTTCAGCCCGATGGAGCTGTATTTTGTTTTGAGGTTACTGTTGTACACCGACTGGAATTCGTCGGTGGTTTTATCCACCGGCTTGTAGCGCTGCGTGCCTTTTACATTTGGTGCCGACACATAATGCAAACCGGCTTTCACCGTCAGCCCGTCCGATACGCGGTGCTGAAGGTCCGCCGCTACATTTATCGCAATGGCCGACCGGCTGAGCGATTGCTCGCCGCTAAAGGGTTTATTTTCCGCAAAATCGTACCCTTTCGCCAGCAACCGGCTGAAAACACTGTCGGCGCCGGGGCCGGGCAGGTTGCTGGAGTTGATTCGCGACGAGGTGAGTTGGAGGTTATACCGGGAGCCTTCATTGAAGAAGTCGTACCAGGTGATACGGTCCCTGCTGACGGTATCTATCTGGTACAAGCCGCCAAAATCAACAACAGCGGCATAGTTCGACACGTTTTTGAAAAAGAGGAAAGACGGGCCGGCTTTCAGCGTCAGTACGGTTTTATCGGCCGCACCCAGCTTTATCCGGTGGTTTAAGAGAAGCGGCAGGTTGATGGCCGTAAAGCTGATCTCTTCCTGCAGGCTGCGGAAGGAAAGCTGGCGGCGATAAAGGTTTACTCCATCCGAAGCTTTGTAGGTGTACACCGCCGGATCGGTCATTTCATAATTGCCGGCGAATTTCGAGTAGGTAAGCCCGATAGAAACCCCGGTTTTCTTTTTTCGCCTGCCAAAGAAGATTGCATAGTTGCCACCGGCAAAAAAACCGGTAAGCCGGCCGGGTTGCGAAAGAGCGCCTTTTTTCGATTGCAGCACATCCATGGCATCAGCACCGGCAGCGTCCACGTAGCCCAATTGGTTCAACTCGGGCAGGCCAATGTCTTGCTGGTGCGATTGAAAGCCGAGAAACATGTCAATACGGCTGCGGGTAACAAAATACGTGGGCGGGCAGCCAAGCTTCCCGGTGCCGTAGGTGGTGCGGCAACGATCGGTGGCGTCGGGCTCCCCGTCAAGGTCATAGTCGGGCCGGCCATGCGCTGTAAAATCGCCTGGCTTTTCTTTAGCGGAAAGGCTGTCTTCGGTGTCAAGCACGGCATCACCATCGCCATCATTTAGCGTTTGCAGGTTTGCCAGGCGTGTGGTGATTGACTCAATGCGTGGGCCGCCGGTGTCACTCACCATTACGATGCGCAAAGTATCGCTGTAAGAAAAGACGTACATCGAATCCTGGGTATGCTCGATAAAATCATTGAGGCGGTTGTGGCCAACCATTTCATTTTCGCCCTTATCATACGTAATATCAGGGCGGCTTGCCAATACCTGGCGGGCGAAGTCATCGGGCAGCACAAACTTGCGGGGCTTGCGAAACGTCACGCCGGTGGCGATATCAAACACCATCCGCTGCGGGTTGGCCGTATCGGCCTGCAGCACGTCAAAGCGGTCCACCCGAATGGTTTTTACCTGCAACGTTACATCGTGTGCATACACATCGAACGATTTGGGTACCTGGTCGCGGACGTAGGCTCGCCGGCCGTCCTTACCAATAGAATATCCTGCCGAGAATGCATCGGTGATCGTGGCATCGTTCCGGAACAGGTTTTTAAATTTATTGAACGTAGGGATGTCCACCGACTCCGATGTGCTGTCCACGCCGAGCGTCCACCACTCCTTCAATTCATCGAGGCGTCGCCAGGCTTCCGCCCCCGGTGAAGGCGGTACCTGTGCCAGCGCAAACACCGGCAAAAGAAAAAGAAGAAAGCCAAGGCAGTGTTTCATGTCCGGTTGCGTTTAATGCTGTATAACAAATCTTGTCACCACTTTTTTAAGGTCGGAGCTTTGCAGCTCCACGAAATAAAGACCAGCCGGCAGGCGCCTGGCGTCGAACGCCTCCGTCACCTCGGGCACCGTTTTTACAAACCGTTTCTGGTGCACTGCATGGCCCAGCGAATTATAGATACGGGCCTCTACCGTGCCGTAAATATTCCCTTTCAATGCCATGCGGAACTGGCCGGTGTTGGGGTTGGGAATCACCTGCAGCACCACCTGGTTGTCGGGCACATCGGCCGCCACCCTACGGTTGGCAAAAGGTCCGTTGTAATAAACCCTGGTACTGCAATTGAGGTTGTTGGTCAGCATCACCCAGTACAGAAAGCGAGCGGTGTCTATGGTGGGTCCGTCGGGCACAAAAAACTGCTGCGTTTGCCCGGGTATCGCCTGTGGCTTGCCAAAATCGCGGTCGGCCAGCGTACGGTTTACCGGATCAAAACCCCATTGGTACGACCTCAGCGAATTGTCGGGATATACCAACAGGTTGCCCGGCTGCATGGCAAAAATTTTCTCTTTGCCATTCGTGTTCGATTCACGGCCGATGTTCACCACCTGCCGCACACTGTCGGTGCACCGGCTTACCGTATCGGTGGCCAACACCTGTATCTCGTACCGTCCTTCGGTAAAAAACGAAACCGGTGTGTTGGGGAAAAGCGGGTTTCGGATAAGAAAGCCGGCCGGGCTGCCCGAGACAGACGACCAGCGGTAAGACACGCCGGGAACCGGAATGTTCACATTGAAGTTGATATTCTCGGACTGGCTGCAAATACCCAGCGGAAGGCTGTCCACAACACCGTTCGACGACGTAAAGCTTGGACGTGGCGGCGAGGGAATCACGTAAATCTTAAACGAATCGGAAAGGCCCACGCAGTTATCGGGGCTGGCGCTGATAAACACACGGATGGTAGCCGAATCGAGTGTGGTGCCTTTGTTGGTAGCCGTAAAGGTGGGAATGCTACCGGCGCCGCTTTCGGGCAGGCCTATCCGTGTATTCGTGTTTGTCCAGGTAAAGGCTGCATTCGGCGATGCGCTGCTGAACGGAATGCCACTCACCGGTACACCGTTGCAGAAGGTGCGGTTGCGAAGCGTGTCAATCACGGGTGTGGGGTTAACGGTCACCTTCACTGTCTCGGTCGTCAGGCAGTTATCGCCGGTGGTAAGCCGGAACACGTAAAAAACATCCACCGGTTGCGAGGTGGTATTATCAAGCCGTTCATCTACCGGTACGTCCACGCCCGTGCCGTTGCCGTTGGCAATGCCGGTCACGGCTGCCCTCGTCCACGTAAACCGTGTGCCTCTGGCCGAACTCCGCGGCGTATAGCGGAAGGGGATCGTATCGCATACGCTGGTGTCACGTACGCTGGTGAGTGTGGCGGTTGGATAAACCGTCATGCGGAAAAACGTAGAGTCGCCAATGCAGCCGGTACCTAAGGTGCTGGATACTTTTATGGTGGTGGTGATAGCACTGTCGGTTTGATTGCTGGTGATAAAAGCCGGGATGTTTCCGGTGCCGGCCTGGCCAAATCCAACCGACCGGTCGGCGGTCCAGGTGAGCACGGCAATGGAGGTAAGGCTTTTCAATTCCCTGGGCTGAATGATGGCGTTGTTGCAATATTCCACATTGCTTAAAGGGACAAGCCGCGGTGTCGGATAAACCGTGACACGGATGGAATCAACCGTTTCGCAATCATTGCCACCGGTAAATAAACGCACCTTGTAGTAAACATCCACGGGATCAACAGAGGTGTTCACCAGTGTTTCCCTGATTACCGAATCCTCCAGCATGGGTGCAGCCGGGTTGCTGATATCGGGGTGGAAGTCGCGGCTCCAAAAGAACGTTGTTCCTACTGCGGTGCTGCGAAGCGTATCGGCAAATTCGGTGCGGTTGCAAACGGTACGGTTGCGGGCATTCCGCATGGCCGGCCCGGGACGCACGGTGATGGTGAACACCGAATCGGCGCCGGCGCAGCTATCGCCGCTGGCTTTTATCGAAACCCTGATGGTGGCGGTGATAGGGCTGCCGGTGGTGTTGCGGGCGTTAAACGGCGGAATGTTGCCACGGCCACCCAACGGCAAGCCGATATCAGCATTGCTGTTTGTCCAACTGAAAGCCGCGTTAGGCGAAGTAGAAGTAAAGGGAATCCCGTCGCGCAAAAAAGCTCCATTGCAGACCGTGGTATCTATTATCCGGTTGATTCGCGGCGTTGGATTAACGGTGACTCTCACCGAGTCAACCGTTTCACAGTCGGACCCGCCGGTGGCCAGGGTAATGACATAATAAACCGCTATTGGCTGGTCGGTGCCGTTTTGCAGGGTTTCGGTGATTGTATCGCCGGAACCACGGGCCGAATCGCTGCTGATCCCGGCCACAAACGACCGCCGCCAACTGAAAGAGGTTCCCTGCGCCGAGCTCCTTGCTTTATAACTGAAACCAGCTCTGTCACAGGTAGTCGTGTCCTTCGTGCTGATCAGCGCCGGCCCGGGTCGAACGGTGATGGTAAAAACTTCATCGGCACCGGCACAGCTATCGGCGCTTGCTTTTACCGAAACCCTGATGGTGGCCGTAATGGGGTTTCCCGTTGCGTTTTGCGCATTGAACGGAGGAATATTGCCGCGGCCACCCGATGGTAATCCAATTGCCGGATTACTGTTCGTCCAGCTAAACGAAGCACCTGGCGAAGGGCTGCTGAAGGGAATACCATTGCGCACAAAAGCGCTGTTGCAAAAGGCCGTGTCATTGATTGCACGGATGCGGGGCGTTGGGTTCACCGTCACTTTTACCGAATCCGCGGTGATGCAACCAACACCGGTGGAAAGCGTGAAAAGATAAACTGCCACCAGGGGCGAATCGGAGCTATTGCGCAGCGTTTCCTCAATCACGGGTCCTGTCCCGGAAAATTCGGCATTGCCACCAATGGCGGCTCTCCGCCACGAAAAAATAGTGGGTATTTGCGCCGAGCTGGTGGCCGTGTACCGGAAAAAACCGCCATGACAAACGCTGGTATCTTTTGTGCTGGTCAGGGCGGGGCCGGGCAGCACAGTGATGGTAAAACTTTTTGTGCTCGTGCCGGCGCAACTATCGGCGCCTGCCTTTACCGACACTGTTACCGTTACCACTACCGGGCTGGTGGTGGTGTTGCGGGCATTAAAGGGAAGAATGCTGCCGCTGCGGTTTTGTGGCAGGCCAATATCCGGACCCGAAACTGACCAGGTAAAGGTGGCGTTTGGCGATGGGCTGCTGAAGGGTACACCATTCAGCACAAAAGCGCCATTGCAAACCGTAAGGTTAGCAATATCGTTGATCACCGGTGTAGGATTTACGGTAACGCGGATGGAATCAACCGCCTGGCAGTCGCTGCCGCCTGTGGACAATGTAAGCCTGTAGAATACGTCAATCGGAAGCGAAGTGGTATTAACAAGTGTTTCCCTGATAACAGGACCTGTATTGCCCGTTACCGCCGGGTTACTGATGCCCTGCACGGCGGCCCTCGACCAAACGAAAGTGGTGCTTTGCGCTGTGCTCCGGGCAGTGTCGGCAAACTCGGTATTGGTGCAAATGCTACGGCTGCGCCGGTTGGTCAGCGCCGGGCCTGGCCGAACAGTGATGGTGAATGAGGCCGTGCTGCTTCCGATGCAACCGGCGGCGCTCACGGTAACCGTTATCCTCGCTGTTTTTGCATCCGTCTGTTCATTCTTTGCCACGAAAGCGGGAAGGCTGCCTGAACCAGCGGTGGCCGGCAGGCCAATGTCGTCGCCGGTGACAGACCAGGTAAAAGCCGCGTTGGGCGTGGGGCTGGTGAACGGCAGGCCATTCACCACGAAGCTGCCGTTGCAAAAGCTGGTATCTCGTAGAGCATTGATGCGGGGCGATGGATTGACCACTACCCGGAGGGAGTCCACGGTTTCGCAGGCGCCACCGGCGGTGGTCAACTGAAAAACATAATATACCGGCAGCGGAAAATCAGTTGTATTGCGAAGCGTTTCCGAAAGATCACTACCGCTTCCTTCTGCCCCCGGGTTTTGAATGCCCGGCACAAAAGATCGCATCCACCGGAAATTGGTATTAGCCGCCGAACTGGTAGCCGTGTAACTAAAGGAACTGTTGCTGCAGATGCTGGTGTCCTTCCGGCTTGTCAATACCGGCCCTCTTGCCACCGTAATGGCAGCCGCGCCGGTCTGCGCCTGCTGGCAGTTATCGGCCGCACTTACCGATAAAAGCTCGTAAGTCAGTGTACCCAGCAGGCCTGTAGGTACATCCAGCGTCACGGCGTTATTGGCGCCCGTGGTGGTGATGGTTTGAATGGCGCCGCCGTTTACTCTGTAGGTGAATGTGTACGGCTGGGTTGATCCCGAACCCGTAAACGTGATCTGTGGCGGATTGGCATTCTGGCAAACTGTTCTGGTACCGCTGATGTTGGCTGTTGGCAGCGGACGAACAACCAGCTCAAATGTTTCTGTTGCGACGCAGCCGTTGTTGCCTCTGCCAAGAGCAACGTACCGCGTGGTTTCTTCCGGGCTCACACGGATCACCGATCCGCCGGCAACGTCCTGCCATTGATGTTCGCCAGCGCCAATCACAATTAATGTCGCCGAATCGCCTTTGCAAATCGTTTCCGGAAAAGCCAGGATCGTCAGGGTTGGCGGCGTACGATCTTCGACAACAGTAAATGACGAGGTGGCCGTGCATCCGGCGGTATCTGTTATAGTTACCGTGTACGTCGTGGCACTGCCGGCCGTAATCGTCCGTGTTGTTTGGCCGGTACTCCATTGATAGGTTACGGTTCCTGCACCGGTGGCTATGGCCACCAGCGTTACCTCATCGTTATTGCAGGTGATGCGTGAAGGCCCTTGTGTTTCGATGGTCACGGAACACTGTGCCCGCAGCTTTTCAGAAAACAGCAGGGCGCACAGAAAGGCCAATGCCGGGTAAAGCTTTTTCATACTCATTCATAAAATTTGAGTCCGGCAACATCCGGCAAGTCAACATTCTTGTTCCGTTCACGCACAGTATTATTCAGTTCCCGCAGCAGTTCATCGGCAAAGGGGTTCCACAAATAAGTGTGTTCCGGAGTGTAAAGCCGCACCCGCCGTCCATCGTAACTGGCAAATCTGATCTCGCCCATCACCCTCCGCTGGTAGGGAAGCTCATTGCCCAAAAGAACTTTATTGGGCGTCAACGTGGCTGGGTCAAGTTTGTACACCCTTGGGGAACTGGTAAGGCCCGCGGCTAGCAGGAAATACTCAAGGCCGGCGGTGGCGCCGCCTCGCCTTCCCTTCGGCGGCTGGCGCGAGAAAAGTTCGATGGCGGTGATCTTCGAGTCCAGCTTATTTTCAAACACCGGCTGGTTTTTTTTGTCAGCTTCGTATTGAATGTAGCCGATATAGCCGTTGGCGGTGCCGAAGTAAACAATGCTTTTTTTATCGCCTTCGTCCAGCACATCGAGCGCTGTGACCCGTGCGCCCATGTTGATGGTATCCACCCGCTGCAGGCGGTCGTTATACACAAAAATGTAGTTGTCGGTGGTGGACGCAAACAGCAACCGGCCAGCCCGTTTGCTGCGGGTGTAGGCCACATATTCCTGCCCTTTGTTGCGTAGGGTATCCGTAAGCGTTTGGGTGCCCCTGCGCAGCGCAATCACGTTCTGCTGCAGGCCTACGGCGGCATCGGTGCCCCTCGGCGGGGGTCCGCTTTTGGGCAATTCGAGAAGCAACGAATCCATCACCCTTTCATCTTTTTTCTGATCGTTAGCCAGGTGTTTTGCATTTTCATAAATGCGTTTGTACAGATCGTTGTTGTAATAGAGTTTTTCACGCAGTGTGCGGTAGGCCTCATGGTCGTCGCCCTGCGTGAGGCTATCCAGTTCGTTGAAATATCTGGCGTAAAGAAGAAAATAATTTTTGCCGTAAAAATCGCCCCGGTTCCTGTTTTCGTCCGACGGGCCTTCACGGATCAGGCGAGCATATTCGTTGGCGGCAATTTTCAGGTTCTGCTGTCTTGTTTTTTCGAGCAGGTCGTTTGCTTTTTGTTTTTCATCAAGTGCTTCTTTCGTTTTCTGACTGGCGATGGCTGCGCTGGTTCTTGCCTGTGCTTCCCTTTCTTCCGCCAGGTCAAGGGCGAGCTGTTTGGCGTCGGTGGCACTTTTTGCCTCATCCGCGGATCGCTTTTCCCGCTGTGCTAAGGTATCGGCAATGACCCGCTGCGCTTCAGCCCTTTTTCGCTCTGCTTCGGCTTTCTTTTTTTCTGCGTTGGCTTCCTTCTGTAGTTGCTCGGCCCTGATCTTGTCAGCGATGGCATTTTCCCTTGCCCGGTTTAATATAATGCCGATAATGACGCCGGCAACAACCAGTATGCTTAGCAGAAAAACAACGGCCCTTACCAGGCGCTTTCGTGTCCGTTCTTTATCCGCCAGCACTTTTTGTTCGGCCAAGTCTTCAACCCGGCTGGCTTCCAGGTAAGCCATCGCCTGTACAAAATCGGCCTTATAGCCTTCGGCCCATTTGGCGGAGGGGTTGTTGACATCTTTCCATCGAAGGGCAATGGCCAGTTCGGGATTTTTCAACAAGCCCCGCTGCCCTTCTTCCTTCAGCCTTGCCGAGTTGGCCAACCGCAGGTAAATATCGCCGCTGCGGGCTTCTTCGTCAATCCATTTGCGCAGCCGCTCCCACACCCGCATCAGGCTTTCGTGCGATATATCAATAATTGATGTTTGCGCCAGCGGCACCACCGGCGGCGGCATTAAAAACGTGCGCCCTGTTTTGCGAAAAACTTCCACCACTTTTTTCACCTGCTCTTCGCTCCCATTAGTGAGTACCGTCAGGTCGTCAATGCTACGTGGCCGCCGGATGCCGCGGATGTCAGCGGCTTTATCGGTCAGCGCCTTGAACATCAGCTCGCAAATTTTCTGTTCCGTGGCGGGCGCCAGCTCGGCGTAGGCTTCGTCGGCATGAATAGAGAGTGCCGACGCCATCGTTCCGATCTTTTCGTAGTCTTCGAAATCAATCGGCGTTTGGTGGTCGCCCCTTTTGTACCAGGCATCCCAGGTGCGCATCAGCGCATGCTGCAGAATGGGCAGTTGGTCGGTGTCGTTGTTGAGGTCATTGAGCAGCCGCGTTACCAGCCGCTGGCTGATGGTTGCCGAACTCACCGCTACGGGACCCGTGATGGCTTCGCGGATCTCATCGCGTTTCATCCGCGGTATCAGGTATTGCCCGTCATTGATGGCTTCGGGCAGGCCGCGAAACTCGGCGCAATCGCCCAAAAAATCGGCCCGCATCGTCAGCAGCACATAGATGGGAAATTCCTTTTGCTGCACAGCCGCCAGCAGGATTTGAATAAAGTGGATGGCATCGCTTTTTCCCAGCTTATTTTCTTTTTCGTAGCGGCTGAAGCGGAACAGTTCTTCAAACTGGTCCACCACAACCAGGAGGCTTTCTTTTGGCGGCAACTGCGCCTCTTTGTACACCTGCACCAGGCCGTTCTCGCTGCGCCGCAGGCTGGTTTCAATAAACCATTCGTAAGGAATATCGCTGTCGGTTTCGGTTTTGTGCAGAATGCCTTCGGCGGCCAGTGCTTTGGTGAGATAGCCGATGGGGTCTTCGCCGGGGCGCATGGTCACGGCCCGCCAGTTGCTGCCCACGGTCATAAAGCCACTGTAGATGGCCGGCAAAAGGCCCGACTTGACCAGCGATGATTTGCCGCTGCCTGAGGAGCCGATCACGGCCAGGAAGCGGCTTTCGCCCAGGATGCGAAGGAGGTCGCCAATTTGGTTGCTGCGGCCGAAAAACAGGTAGTCTTCGTTTTCCTCAAAGGCCCTTAAACCGACAAAGGGGTTGGTAAGCAATTGTTCTGGTTTTTTGCGCATCGGTTTTTATTTAAGCTTCTGAAAAAAGCCATCGAATAGTCCCGATGAAAATTCCTCTCCTCCTCGAATGATCTCCAGATTATTGGCCCTGAAATTTTCCTTTTCCGCATCTATTGGCGGCGCAATGTACACGGCGCTTGCCAACAGCTTTTTGTTGCTAAGGGCCGGAAGGCGAAGCAGGTCATTTCGCATGCTTCCCGCCCAGCGAAAGTTGCCGGCACCGTAATAAATGATCACGGCATCGCAAATGGTCAGGTTTGCTTTATGTTCCTCCGTCAATTGTTTTTGGTCTCCATCGAACGTTGGCAGCAGCACATCGTGGCCATTGTCGAAAATGAGGTTTTCCAGCGCCTGGGTTTCGCTCAAATCGCGTGGGTCGCAAATGAGGTAAACCGTCCTGGGCCCGCCCGATGGTGCGTTGGCCTGGGCCGCACTATTCACCGGTGCCGACGCCAGCTTCAGGGCTTTTTCTTCGGCGTCCTTTTTTGCTTTTTCTTCCGCCTCTTTTTTCGCTTTCTCTTCAAATTCAATCCGCTTAACGGTGTCAAAAACCGCCAGCTTCAATTCTTCCAGCGGGCCTTCCAGTATATCGGCACCACGTTGCAGGGCGGGGTCGCGGCGGAGGGCTTCTACAAATTCTTTTTGCAGGGCCACGAGCCTTTCGTTCGTGCTCATAGCCGGTGACGAGGGTGGTATCCAAATCAACCGTGAAAAATTATCTTTTGCACTTTTGGCCGCGGCTGTTTCGTTTTGGAGAATCACAATTGACTTATCGGCGCCCTCGGGCTGCACGGCGTAGTTTGTCGGGCTGATTAAGTGAACGGACAGAATGCACTCAGCCAGGCAGGCTTCTACTTCCTGCCCGAACCGGTCTGCCACGGTCGGCAGGTTTTTGTTAGGTAACACAGCAAAGCCGGCTTCTTTCAATTCGCGAATAAGATTGTCGCGGTAATTCTGCAGGTCGTAGGTCGTTTCGGCAACAAAAATTTTTCCTTTATCTGCTTCAACGCTGGTACCGCTGTTCAGTTTTTTTATCAGGTTGGCAATGTCTTGCGCCACGTCGTCCACCTTATCCATATACTCCTGCCGAATCTCGGGCCGGCCAGAGCTGGATAATTCTTTAAACCGACCATCTGATTCCCACCGGTAAAATTTATAGTCCAGGATGTCGGTAAAAATCCGCTGCAGGCTATCCGGCAGCTTCTGTATGGCGTCCTGGTCCACCGGTGTTTTGATGATTTTAAAAATCCGTGACTTATTGCCAATGGCGATCCCACCGTTTTCATTGGCCGCCTTATAGAAATAATTGAGCTCCTTCTGACACCAGTCCGACTGTACGTACCGGGGTGTAATAATCGAAACCATCACTTTCAGCTTGGGGAGTTGTGCTTCTATTTCCGGGGCAAAAATTTCATTGCCGGCAAGCTGCTCGTCGCGCCAGATGTTCATGTCGGCGCCAACAGTTTGTTCCAGCCTTATTTTCAGCAGATGATGAAAATCGCTGACCCATCCATTGGCCGTTTGGTCAAGCGGCTTATCGTCGAGATGGGCATAACTGATAAAAACGTCCTTTTCAAATTTCATACTGCTAGTTATGTAAAACCAAAGGGTGATCTGTTCTGCGACGTTTCATGGGGAGGGACTGGCAATGTCCGCCGTGTGGCGGTGAATCTGCCAAGCCATGTGGCCTGCGGTGTTTTTCAGTGAGGAGTTATTTATACCAATCCGCTTGTTTTTTTTAAAACCGGGATTGCAAAAAGGCATTTGCCCATTGATGGCTCCTGTTGCCTATTGGTTTACTGTTTTCGTTTGCCGGGCCGAAAACATGCGTTTGAGCACCTTCTTTGGCCAGGTCATCAGGGTAGAAATTATGGCAGTAAAAAGCTATGCTGTTCTATTTCTGCCTTGCGCATACACGGGCACCCGTCTGCTGCTGCACCGTGCGGAAACCCAGACGAAAGGCCGGCTTCGCTGCCGGTAAACAATAATTGCCAGATGAAAATGCCGGCCGTTGGTTAGGTTTCGTTCAGTACACTTTTTTGCCATCTACCGGTGCTTAAAAAGCCCGGATTTTGCAAAGCAGAAAAGCAGAAATAAATATCGCTGTAATATACAAATTAATTGTAAAAACAAATTTGTGTTTCAGTTAGTTAGCTTCTTGCAGCGGTCTTTTCAGCGCAAATGGTGGAAACGGCCAAAATGCATTTATGCAAAAACAAAAAGCGCTGAACAAAAGCCCGGTCCAACGTCTCTTTCAGGGCCTGTTCAGCGCTCGTATTACAATTCTATTGCGCCAGCAAAGCAATCACCGGCCAGCCACCACTAAGGATGGATCGTACAGCTTCCGGTGTATCTCGGCCAGCCTTGCGGCTGGAATTTTTATCACCTTGCGGTCGTAGGTCATAAGCCCATTGGTTTCCACCTCCACATCGGTGGTTTGTGTATAAACAGCGGCGGACAAACCTGCCGAGATCAGTGCCGGCAGGCGGCCGATAAACTCGGCATAACGGGTCTCGAGTTCACCGGTTGTTTTAAAGCTTTGATAGCCCCAGTTGTTTTTGTCTTGCCAGGTGTGGTTTTCCACCGGCAGGCCAAGGCCACCAAATTCGCCCAACACCAACACCCGGCCTCGTCCAAACAAACCGGGATCGGGCATGGCGGGATCGGGATAATTATGCAGGTCAATGATATGGCCGACGTCTTCGAAGTTGCCGCCGCTGGCCGAGTTGATCAGCCGCGAAGGATCTTTCTGCATTGTCCACTGCACCACTTCTTTTGTTTTAAACTGGCCCCAGGCTTCGTTAAAAGGAACCCACACAACGATGCTGGGAAAATTATGCAGGTCCTCCATGATCTCCTTCCACTCGCTGCGGAAGATGGCTTCCGACTCTGCCGTCCGTTCTTTATCAGTTGCCCGACCAAACACCCCCGGCCGGCTTTCCCATACATTGCCCAAATCGCCGCTGGGCATGTCCTGCCATACCAGCATGCCCAACTGGTCGCAGAAGTAGTACCAGCGGGCCGGCTCCACTTTCACGTGTTTCCGAATCATGTTGAAGCCCATCTCTTTTGTTTTCACAATATCAAACTTCAGCGCTTCATCAGTTGGTGCCGTGTAAAGGCCGTCGGGCCACCAGCCCTGGTCGAGCGGGCCGTATTGAAAAACGGGCTGGTTATTGAGCAGCATGCGCTGAATGCCGGCCTTGTCGGGCGCCATCGAAATTTTACGCATGGCAAAATAGCTTTTCACTTCGTCTATTACCTTGCCGTTGCGCACCAATGAATACCGGAGGTCGTACAAAAAAGGCGATTGCGGCGTCCACAGTTTTGGGTTGGCCACCGGCAGAAGTGCCTCTGTATTTATAGCTACTGTCTGCTCGGCCACTTTGGTGTTGCCGTCCCACGCCGAAACCCTGACTTCATCGCCGGCCTTTGCGCCTACTACATTCGCTTGCAGGCGCACACTGTTTTGATCAAAGTCGGGCGTTTGTTTGGTAGCAGCAATATAGGCTGGTGGCACTGCCTCTACCCACACCGTTTGCCATATGCCCGTAACGGGTGTGTACCAAATGCTGTGGGGCTTTTTCACTTGTTTGCCGCGGGGCTGCGGGCCGTCGTCGGAGGGGTCCCACACCCTCACGGCGAGGTCTTGTGCCGCACCTTTGCGCAAGGCGCTGGTAATATCAAAGCTGAAGGGATCGTAGCCGCCGCGATGGGTGCCTATTTCTTTTCCATTGACAAACACGGTGCATTCCCAGTCCACCGCGCCAAAATGCAGCAGCACGGTTTTGCCTTTTGCGCCTGCCACCGAAACTGTGCGCCGGTACCAGAGCACACTATCCTTCCCAACGGTTTTGCCAACACCCGAGAGTGAAGATTCCACAGCAAACGGAACCAGGATAGCACCCTGCAGGGAATGCGGAACAGTTTGTTCTGCCTTCGGCAGGATGGCATATTGCCAAAGGCCATTGAGGTTTGTCCAGTTGCCGCGTATCATTTGCGGACGCGGATAATCGGGCAGCGTTGCTTGCGGGTTGACTTGTGCCGCCCAGGGAGAAGCGATTTTGCCTTCCACCGGCTGCCAATCCGCCTGCGCAATGGCTGCGCTGCCAATAAGGAAAAACAGAAAAAAAGACGTAAACAATCGCATGGTCATGGTGAGAGGAATTTATCGTTGAAGTAAGGGAATTTCCGGCAATGCACGGGACATTTGCCAAACAACCCTGTAGTGGAAGAAGAGCATGCTGCGGCCGTCAAAAAATCGCGGCGGATGCGAACGTTTGGCCGCTAGTGAGGGCAACGTGCTTTTGGAGCAGGTTATTCATGCCGACGATGGTGGGATTAACGGTCAAAATGCTGGATCGGCACTAAGCACCCGACGAATGATTTGTGGCAACTTCGGCAGTCATTCCACCGGTTGACGTTGGCAGTAAAAAATCCCCACAACTATTTCCGGCACCGGCACCTTCTTACCCGCCGATTGCACCGAAAAAGCCTCACTATTTTAGTTGCAAACGGAAATGCCGGCAACGGGTTGTGATACCGTTTTTTAAGGAAACGAAAATCGCAATGACCACAGCCTGTTTTGCGGATTGATCGAAATAAAAAGAGGCCGTCCCTGTTCGTTGGGACAGCCTCTTAAAAAACAAAAAAAAGTAAGTTACAGCTTGGTAATGATCAACCGGGTAGTGCCGTCAGTGGTCAATGGCTGGGTTGACGCACTGGACGTATTGTTTGCCCTTATCGAGATGACGTCGCCTGCGGCCAGGTTGAGCGTGGCACTCACTGAGCCTCTGGCAATAGGGGCGGCCATATTGGTAGAGTTGGAGCTACTGCCATAAAAGGCAGGAGAACCATTTTGATAAATAGCCGGCACAATTGGCGCATTGACGGTGCCGGCCATGGTGGCCGATATGGAGTAAATACCCGCCGTACCGACGGTAAAGCTGCTGTTGCCGCTATAAACTCCCAGGGCAGTATTCTGCGAAATGACCGTACCGAAAAGCACTGTTGTTGGCACAACGGCAGCACCTCCGGTTGGCAGCGATTGCGCACTTGAATTGTAAGCGTCTAAGGCAATCCGGGCGCCCGAAGCGGGTGCCCAGGTTCCATCACCCCGTAAAAAAGTCGTGGCATCGGCAGTGCCTGTTGTTGCCAGCTTACTCATCGTTACCTGTCCGTTAGCAATATGCTTTGTTTGTACGGCATTGGTCAGCAGCTTCAAACCCGACACAGCGCTATCTGACAGTTTTGATGTAGTAACCGTACCATTTGCCACCTTCGACGTTGTAACCGAGTTGGCCTGCAGCATTGCGTTTGTGATGGTATTGTTGTTAATTCTGGACAGCCCGAAATACGGATTGGGATTTCCGCTCACCGTTGCATTTTGGTCAATATAAATGTCGCCCGCCAGGTTCACCGCCACCGGGTTATACGGAGCGGCAGAGCCGGTTGTATAAAGTTGAAACGGAGCAGTACCGCTATTAACGGCGGTGGCTCCGGTGGCAATAATTTGCCATTGCGGGGCGCCGGCTGTGCCCTTATTAAAATAGAAGCCTTCCGTGCCTCCGGTTTGATACACTAACAAGCCTTTTGCCGGGTTAACCACGTCGGCCGTAGAGGCCACTCTCGGAATCAGGATGCCTTTATTGGTTGATTCGACTTGCAATTGTGCGCTGGCATCGGGCGACACGATACCAACGCCCACCTGGGCTTTGGAAACCAATGAAAGAGAGAGAAATGCCAGGGCTAAAATTCGATTTTTCATGTGAATTGGTATTTACAGGTTTGGAATAAAAAATCAGTTACTGCTTTTGAAAATGTATGGACCGGCCGGTAGCCAGGTGAAGCAGATAAGAACCGGCCGTGAGGTGCTGGGTAGCCACCCACTGGCGCTGATTGGTGAGGGTGCCCGACTGCACAATTTGCCCGGCTGCATTGATGACCGAGTACGGCACTGGCTTGGTAACGGCCCGGCCAATATCAAACGTAAAGCCGTGTGTAGCCGGATTGGGCTGCAACAGGATCGTTGCGCTCTTCTCATTCATTTTTACCAGCCGCACACCGTAAAGGTGCTCTTTTCCGTCGTTGTCGTGCTGCCGCAGGCGGTAATAATTAATGCTGGCCGGATGTGCATCAGTAAACTGATAGCTGTTACCGCCTGTTGTCCTTGCAGCCTGCACAGTTCCTATCGCTTCAAAACGGCGACCATCGCCGCTGCGTTCAATGGTAAAATATCGATTAGCTGCCTCCGAAGCGGTTTGCCATTGTACCTGCACGGTGTTGGTAACACTCAACCGCGCCGTGAAGGATAGCAGGGAAACGGGTAGCGGTGTAATGTAGGTGGATCCGGATATCCCGGTAAAGGTTTTATTGGTCACCGTTTCTTCGATGTATTTCTCCACGGTGTTCACTACCGCTCCCGAAGTGTTGCGCCACACGGCACCATCGAAATAGGCCAGCGTTAAACCTGTTTCCGGATTGCCATTGAGATTGGCATTCTGGTAGTAAAATCTTATTGTGCCGCTAACCGTGATGGGGTTGCTGAACGTACTGAGAATGGCGATGCTGCTGACGTGGTCCCGGATGGTAACGGGTGTTGTACTTTTCTGCAGCAGGTTGTTGGTGATAGTTGCGGGAGCCGAGGGGATCAGAACAAATCCATCGGCGGAAAATGTTGTGCCGTTTTGAACGGAGAAACCTTCGGTGCCGATGCTCACCTGTGCGCCGGCGCTTAAGCAAGCAAGGCCCAGTGCGAGCAGAATCACGTTTTTCATGGTAGAGGATTATTAGTTGGTGCGCAAGATAACCGCGGCCGTAAGAACTTGCAATGTTACCACCCGTAAATCCACAAGAATAGGCAAAAACTCTTAGCTGAATCGGAAAGGCCGAAGTGTGATGGGTGGCGGCTGCAAATACACCAGTGCGCAGACAAAGTTCCACTGAGTCATTATCATTTTGCTGTTGGTGGAGGGTCAACTCCTGCTGAAATCAGTCATAACAAACGCTCCGGGTTTGCCGGAAGGCTTTGCCCGGTAATTTCCTTTCGACGCAATTGTTCAGGCCCGTGAATCCAGTGTTTTGCGCCTGCCCTGCCGGTAACCGGTCGCCTTTATTGACCACCTGCGATATCCAGCGCATTGCCCTTTGTTCGCCATTATCAAAACCGACAAAACTGCAATCTTCCAGACACCCTTGACTGGCTTCGTGGTTTGCCAGAGCATCCGGCTTTTTTGGAAAAACGGAATATTAAACTTCACCCGAAAGTAGTGACGATCCTTTGCAAAATGCCCGATAATCCAGACAGGGCATCAACCACTGCCCGCTGCAATTTATTACAATGGACAGATCGGTAGCGGTAACCGTCGGCTTCTTTGGTTTTGGTGTCCAAACGCCCCTTCGAAAATTCATTCTCAACAGGTTGATAAGTCGGAAGTGGCGGCAGCGATCTTTTACGCCGGAAACGGGTCTCCCACGGCTTTTATAACATATTTAAATTCATACTGCTGTGATAGCAAAATCCCTTATTTTAGAGCTATTCTTTTCAAATCCTGATTATCCTTCACCGAATTTCCTAACTGCTCCCCTATGATGCGGCCTGCATAACCTGTGAAGTTCGCCTTGCCCCTTTCGCTCCAATGGCCACCTTCGCTTGCTTATCGTAGCCGGAAAAACCTTTATTTAATTCTCATTTTATGAAAATGAAAATGCGACTGCTTTTCCAACCATTTCTTTCCGCCTTTTTTCTACTCTACTGCCTGGGCGCAACGGCCCAAACAGCTCCACCCTCGCCTTTTCCGGCAGAAACACAGGCAAGGCAATATGCCATTTATGCCGAGGGCAATCACCCCGGCATGAACGATTCGGTCCGCTTTGGAGTATGGATGGCCGACAACTCACTGGTGCAGGGTGGCATTGTGGGAAGCAATTATTTTATCCAGGTGGGTTCCGATGCCAGAGTCTTAAGCCATGTGTATAGCGGTAACCGGATGGCCTTTGGCGGCAGCAACATTATTGATGGGAATATAGCGGCAAGAAACGATGCCCGTGTAGGCTTCAACGTCATTTATGCACCCGGCGATGCCAACTCTTTCGGCCCCATCCGGAACGGCGCTTTGCTGGCAAGGGGCCCTGTTGAAATAAATGACAACAACAGTGTTCGCGGACCGGTTTACCTGCTCAAGCCGTTTAGCTATGGCGGCCCCGTGCCCACTACCGGCATTGTGGAAGAACGGGACGCTTTAGAAGCGCCAAAGATGCCCGCCCTCCCCTTTCCAACGAACTTCCCGGCAATTGGCCGGGGAAATGCTACCGGCGGGCAAACCATCGCTCCGGGAAGCTATGCCGACCTGCTTTTAAATCCCGGAGACTCCATCACCTTTTCGGTGCCCGGTACCTATGTTTTTCGAACCATCAGAAGCACCGGTGCCACGATCAATTTTCTAGTTCCTGCCGGCAACGACGACCAATACAAAATTTTTGTACATGAAGATGTTGCGATAGACGGCGACAATATTTTACTGAATGGCCGAGGGCCGTTGAAAAACGATGATTTTCCGCTGGCAACCCGCCTTTATACGGAAGTGCATGGCAAAGGCAGCACCGCCACCGGCGGCCACGCCTTCCGCATTGGCGATGTAACGGGCACTGTTGTCACCAGCTCGTTTTGGGCCGGTACGGTGTATGCTCCCTATGGCAGTATCTCCCTTGGCCAAACCGGCACAAGGGGAACGACCTACCTGGTGATGCAAGGTGCCTTGTGGAGCAAAACACGGGTTTTTGTGGGCGAAAATGTTCAATTGCATTTTATTCCCCTTCAGTTCGCCCCGGTGCTCATTGACCCTTATTTTCCACCGCCGGCAGACGGCAAAGTGGGCGACAAGATCGGGGCCGAGCTGACTTCCATCAGCCAGAACCCCGGTGTTATTTCCGCTATCCCCAACAACAACCTGTTCCGCATTGATACCGTTACCCAAAAAGTGATGATCGAGGTGATTGCCATATCGCCGAACGACCAGGCCCTGCTTTCTCATCTCGTCTCCAACGGCTTTGAACTGGTTTCGCAGTCGCCGGACAGGCTGACCCTGACCGGTTTTTATCCAATCAGCCGGCTGGTGAACATGAACGGGCGGGCGGACATTGACCATGTGCGGCCGCTTTATCAGCCCATCAACAATGCCGGCCAGGTGACGTCGCAGGGTGACGCGACCATGCGTTCGGACCTGGTGCGTTCCCGCTTTGGCATTGAAGGAACCGGGGTGAAAGTGGGCATTCTGTCGGATAGCTGGAACAGCCGTGGCGGAGCCGGACAGGACATACTCGAAGGCGATCTTCCGGCCGACGTGGAGTTGGTACCGGCATTTCCGGTATCGGGCATTGATGAAGGGCGGGCCATGGCCCAGATCGTACACGATGTGGCACCAAAAGCTAAGCTGGTATTCCGCACCGGCTGCGCCTCGCCACTGGACCTGGCCCTGGGCATTCAGCAACTGGCCGGACCAGGCTACAACTGCCAGGTGATTGTTGACGACATCACCTATATCACGGAGCCGTTTTTAAAAGACGGAATGGTGGCACAGTCTGTCAACGATGTAGTGACAAACAAAAAAGTCACTTACATTACTTCGGCCGGCAACTTCGGCAGCAAATCATTTGAAGGCACCTTCACCCCGCTAAGCGGCGCCGTGCTTCCTTCGGGCATCAGTGGGGTGGCCCATAGCTTTAACGGAGCCAAGTCGCAAAAGCTTCACCTGAAACGGGGCAATTACACCATTGTGCTGCAGTGGGACGATCAGTTTTATTCGCTCGGCGGCAACGCCGGGGCGGCAGTTGATCTTGACTTTTTTCTCTGGCAGCCGGCAACGGGAAGCTATTTCGGCTTTAACCGCAACAACATCACGGCCGACCCCATTGAAGTGTTGCCGTTTAATGTAAATGAAGATACCGACGCCGAATTATTGATTGTAAGAGCCGGCGGGTTAGCCAATGTGAAGTTTAAATACATCATTTTCCGCGGCGAGGCCACCATCGAAGGCCACGCTGGTTCATCCACCATTGTTGGGCAGGCGAATGCCGAAAAAGCCATCAGCGTGGGCGCCATGCTCTACGACAATGTCAACAACATTGTACCCGATTACCCCAGTGTAGCCTCGTTTTCTTCCAGAGGCGGCACAGCGGTCAATAACCTGGTGAGGCAAAAGCCTGACCTCGTTGCACCGAACGGCGTTAATACCACCGTCACGCTCAATGAGGATCCGGTCACCAATATTGAGCTTGATCCGTTCCCGAATTTCTTTGGAACGTCGGCGGCCGCGCCACATGCCGCGGGTGTTGTGGCCCTGCTGATAGAAGGCAGGAAAAAATTCAATCTGCAGGCAGAAGTTACCCCCGCCGAAATTGAAAACATGCTGCAATCAACTGCACAGGACCTTCATGAACCGGGTTTCGACTTTAAGAGCGGCGCCGGCGCCATTAAGGCCGATTCTGCCATGCTGACGATCGCCAACGCAAGGCCGGTAATCAATTCATTAGAGGCGCCGCCCGGCCTGGCTCCCGATAATGCCGTTCCGTTTGAAGTAACGGTAAGAGGCCGTTATTTGAATGCACAAACAAAGATCTATATCCGTGGCGAGTCTATCCCCACCAATTTTGTCAACAGCTCAACGGTAACGGCTACCGTCACCGGTCCAATCGCTGACGACCCGGCCATTCAACTCTACAACCCACCCAAAAGTGCCAGCGGGCTGGATGGTGGCTTGTCGGAAGCAGTGCGCTTCTTCGGCAATAAACAAAGGGTGATTATACAAGCCGACAATAAGACAAAGAAGTACGGTGAATCACTACCGGCTTTTTCGTTCACCGTTACTATTGACGGCGTGCCGATGTCAAACACGGCGCTTACACTGCAAAACCTCAAACTCGATGGCAGCAACGTGCAGTTCAATACGTTTGCCGAAGCCATCAGCAATGTGGCCAACTACAGCGTTACGCCGGTGAGGGCTGCCCCCCTCAATCCGTCTGTTTCGGCCGACTCTGCGCTGTTGGCCAAATACACCTTCGAGTTTAAAGCCGGAACACTGACCGTTCAAAAGCTGCCGGTGAAAATCACTCCAAAAAACCAAACCCTCAGCTATGGCGACTTCCCTGCGGCCGTTGATTACAACTTTGACTATGGCAGCGTTTCCATTCCCGGTTCGCTCCAAAAGTCCATTGACTCCACGTACAAAACGTACCTCGCCGACAACATTCTTGCGGTTGTGAATGGCCTGCCAACTCCTGTGCCTTCGACCACGCTAAGCATTGCCAACAATATGAGCACCATGGCCAGCTTCCAGGCCATCCGTAACTCGCGGAAGTTCTTATTGCAAAATGGTATTCTGACACCGGCCAGCGGCCCAATTCCGGATGACCAAATGGCGGGCCAGCGAATGCTGGTTGACCTGGCCGCGCAATCGCTCACGAACTATAAAAATGATTCGGCCAACATCCAACTGGTACCCGCGCCACCCGACGACAAATGGAGAGGTTTGATCAGCGCCCGGGCACTGGCAAACGGCACGGCAAAAGCTTCTTTACCCAACGGGCAGCTAAGAGGGGTGGTGAACGGCCAATTGTTGCCGGTGGTGAACGGGCAATGGCAAGCGGTGGTCAATGGCCAGTTGCGTGCCGTTGTCAATGGCGTGTTGCAAAACGCAGACGACATCATGTTTTACAACGGCCAGTTACGGGCCGTGGTCAATGGCGCATGGGTGGTGGCTACCAGCGGGCAAATTCAAACAACGATTGACGGCCAAAGCATAACGGTTGACCTGAGCGTGGAAAATGGCCAATTGCGAGCCGTCGTGAACGGCCAGTTGATGGCTGTGGTCAATGGCCAGCTGCAGGCGGTTGTCAATGGCCAGCTACTGGCCATCGTAAACGGACAACTGCAAGCCGTGGTGAACGGGCAGTTGATGCCAGTGGTAAACGGTCAATTGCGGGCCGTGGTGAACGGACAATTGCAACCCGTAGTGAACGGGCAGTTACTGGCCGTCGTGAACGGCGAGTTAGTGGCGGTTGAAAATGTAGAAGTGTTGCCGAACGGACAGCTCCGTGGTGTGGTAAACGGGCAACTCCAGCCGATTGTAAACGGTCAGTTGCTGGCCGTTGTGAACGGACAGTTGATGGGAATGGTCAACGGCCAATTGATGGCGGTGGTAAACGGTTACCTGACCTTTGTGGTCTTCAATGGCCAACTAAGGGCCGTAGTGAATGGGCAGTTGCACCCTGTGGTCAACGGACAGCTGCGGGCGGTTGTCAACGGCACCTTGCAAGGTGTTGATGGCGTCACCATCACCAACGGGCAGTTAAGAGCTGTTGTCAACGGCGTTTCGTATGACCTTTTGAACGGTCAGTTAAGAGCAGTAGTAAACGGCCAGTTGCAACCGGTGGTCAATAATTTTGGCGGCGTGAGCCAAACCAGCAATTCCAACGCAGCCGTTATTATGGATGGCGATGATATGGCCATACAGGATGGCGCACTGGGTGGCCTGTTTGCCATTAATACCATCACCGGGCTGAATCCGGGTGTACAGAAGCTGATTCCGGGCACCTTCTACCATCCGAACCTTGATGTGTCGTACGGCCTCGGCGATGTGACCATCCTTCCGGGACTAACCGACAACGTCAGCACCAGCACTGTTTGGTACCGCGATTTTGATGGCGATGGCTTTGGTAATCCGGCCAGCATGAAAAGAGCAGTGTCGCAGCCGGCTGGCTATGCCGCCAATAAACTCGATTGCAACGACTATAAAATCACGTATGAGGACAAAGACAACGATGGTTGGGGCACTGCCAAAATGATCCCCTGCGGCAATATCAGCAGAACCGGGGATTGCAACGATAATGACAACCGTGTTCATTCGCTGCAAACCTTCTACCGCGATTCGGATGGCGACAGCTACGGTGATGCCGGGAAAACGATTGTGCTTTGTTCATCCGTTCCGCCGGCAGGCTATGTCAAAAACCAGTTGGACTGCAACGACCAGGATGCAAAGGTGTATTGGATGCAAACCTATTATCGCGACGCCGACGCCGACGGATTGGGTAACCCGAACAGCAAGATCACCATTTGTTCAGCCACCCCACCGCAGGGTTATGTGGTTAACAACAGGGATACGGACGATATGCCAAAGGCGCCGGTAACAGCACCGGTGATCACTATGGCAAAGCCAAAACCTGAGTTGGAAGAAAAAGAGCGTTTGGCGGTAGCCGCTTTTCCAAACCCGGCAAGTGACAAGGTAAGGTTGCACGTTGAAGACGGCGTTATCACGGGCAATACACCCCTTGTGTTTGATGCCGCCGGCAGGGCGCAAACAGGATTGCCGGCCCGGAAACTGAATGGCTCTACGCTGGAACTGACGGTGGCCACGCTGCCGTCCGGCCTTTATACCGTGCACCTGAAAACCAACGTAGGATACCGCACCATTCGCTTTACCAAACTTTAATCACGGGTAATTTTCTTACCTTTTGAAGCCGGCACTTGTGAACCAAAAATTGAAACCAATGACTTTACACCAAAAATGCCCCATCCCGTTAGCACAAGGGCTCCGAACCATTGGTCTTGTTTTTCTGTTGCTGCTGGTTGTTACCGGCGGATTTTCCCAAACGGTGAAAAAAGATACGGCAACCGTAAACGAGCTGCTGGCCAGGAGCAAGGGCCTGCTTGGCGAGGACCCCGCCAAAGCCGTCGGCCTTGCACAAGCGGCGCAGGTTTTGGCGGCAAAGCTGGGGTTTGTAAAAGGCGAAGCAACAGCGCTGAAGAACATTGGCGTGGGCTATTATTTTCAGCAGAAATATGTGGAGGCGCTGGACTACTGGAACCAATCGCTGGCCCTTTTTCAAAACCTGAAGGACGAAGTGGGCATCTCCAACCTGCTAAATAATATCGGCGCTGTGTACATGGACAAGGGCGACGACGCACGGGCCCTGGAGTATTGTTTGCGGGCATTGACACTGGCCGAAAAAACCAACGATAAGATGCGCATGATGGCGTCCTTAACCACGGTGGCCAGCATCTATCACAATAAAAAAGATCCAAAGGCCATTGACTACCTGATGAAGGCGCTTCCTATCAGCAAAGAAGCCGGCAACAAAGAATCTCACGCCGTGCTGCTCGGCAATATTGGCGAAGTGTTTTATGATCAGCAAAACGACACGAAAGCCCTTCCCTTTTTTGAGGAAGCCATTGCCACAGACGGCAGCGATGCCAGCGCTGCGTTTGCCTACAACGGCATCGGCAAGATTTACCTGCGGAAAAAAGCCTACGACCTCGCCCTTCAAAATCATGCGAAAGCCCTGGGCATAGCCGAAAAAGTGAGCGACAAACTGCAGCAATTACGGGCCCTGAAGGGATTTGCCAACGTACACTACCTGAAGCAGGCGTATCCAACCGCGTTAGACTATTTCACCAGGGCAAAAAAGATCGGCGAAGAGATCAATGCCAATGTTGAACTGAAAGACCTGTACCAGGAAATGGCGACAACCTACGCCGTGAAAGCCGACTACAAAAATGCCTTCCTGTATCAAACAAAATACGCGGACATAAAAGATACGCTGTACAACGTGGAAACGGCCAGGAAACTTGGGAGGTTGCAGTTTGACTTTGACCTGCTGAAAAAAGAAGGGGAAATAAAATTGCTGACGAACGAAAAGAAAATGAGCGAAGCAGAACTCCGGTTGCAGCGCCAGTCAAAAACGGCCTTGCTGATTGGATTTTGCCTGTTGATGGTGACGGCTTTTATTGTGTTCCGGGAATACCGTATAAAAGCAAGGCTGAACAAAGTGCTCGACAGGCAAAAGGAAGAACTACAGGCTGCGCTGGATGATTTGAAAACAACCCAGAACAAACTGATTCAGTCGGAGAAGATGGCTTACCTAGGCGAGCTTACCTCCGGCATTGCGCATGAAATTCAGAACCCGCTCAACTTCGTTAACAATTTTTCGGAAATCAATGCCGAACTCTTGGAAGAATTAACCCACGAAGTGCAAAAAGGCAATGTGGAGGAAGCCATTCAGCTGGCCACCGCCATCAGGGCAAATGAACTGAAGGTGGTTCATCACGGCAAGCGGGCCGATACCATCCTGAAGAACATGATGCAGCATGCCCAAAAAACCTCCGGCACCCGTCAGGCCACTGACATCAATTCATTTGTTGCGGAACACGTGCAATTGGCCTACAACGGGCTGCGTGCAAAAAACAACGGCGTCAATGTTGTGATAGAGTCTTATTACGATGAAAACATTGGCAAGCTGGATATCACGCAGCAAGAGGTAGGCAGAGTCTTGCTGAATCTGCTCAACAATGCATTTTACGCCGTTCTTGAAAAAAAGAAATCGGAAAAAATTTACGACCCTGTTGTCAGCATCAGCACGAAACAAAAAAACGGAAGGATTGAAATCACCGTAAAAGACAACGGCGACGGAATTCCGAAAGAAGTCATGTCCAAAATCTTCCAGCCTTTTTTTACCACCAAACCAACGGGCGATGGTACCGGGCTGGGACTGTCATTATCGTATGAGATCATTAAGTCTCATGGTGGCGAAATATCGGTGCAAAGCAATGAAGAAGAAGGCGCTGCGTTTACCATTTTTTTGCCACTAAAGACCAGTGCTGTTAAACGAACTTCAGTGGAAGCGTGATGGATGGCTTGGCAGAAGAGTGAATGGCAAAGCGATAAATTTTATGGTGGCAATCCGGAGTACGCCTCTTTACATCATACTTCCTTTTTTTGGAGTTCAAATTTTGTCAACGTCAAACTCCTAAAGGAGAACCCGACCAGCATTTAAAAACTTTTGATTCCTGATTGGCAGTTCCCGCAGTTTGGCTAACAAGTTTGAAGCTGCCGAAAGGTCTCGAGTAAGGGCATTAAAAGCAATTTATCGCTAGCATCCATCGCCGCGCCTCGGTGCTGGATGACAGAAGTTTGGCTTGTTTTTTTTCCGCCAACCGTAGGCAAAATAAAAGCGGGACGCTATGGTCCCGCTTTTGCAAAAAGATGTCGAGAATTTAAAACGCTTTGGGCGCCGCTTCTGCCTCGGGCTTTTGTTTTAGTTTTTCCTGCTGACTCATGCCCTGGCTGATCCAGTTTTCCGGTGCTTTGCCCAGCAGGTAGTGGTCGAAAAATTCTTTTTGCCGTTTTTGGTAGTCTATCTGATTTTCTTTCTTTGCCAGGCCATGGTTTTCGCCGGCATACACCAGCATAATGTGTGGCTTTTGCATACGGCGCAGGGTGCTGTACATTTCAATGCCCTGGTGCCAGTCCACCGCGCCGTCTTTGTCGCCGAAGGCTACCAGCAAGGGCGTTTTGATGTTTGCCGCCTGGTACATGGGTGAGTTGCGCATGTGCTCTTCCATACGTTCGTACCAGGGCCCGTCAAACCGGCCCTGGCTGGTTTCAAAAATCTTTGCATCCGGCGTACCGGTGTTCCAGTAAATGGAGTTGCTCATCGAAATAAGGTTGGTGAGCGGGGCACCGGCTATCGCCGCTTTAAACAGATTTGTCTGGCTGATGATAAACGAGGTTTGGTAGGCGCCCCAGCTATGGCCCATCAGTCCCAATTTGTCTTTGTCAATCATTCCTGTCTTCAGCACCTCTTCCACGGCCGGCACCACGCAGTTAACGGCGCTAACACCGGGGTCGTTGATTTTGTAAACAATATCGGGGCGGAAAACAAAATAGCCGTTGCTGGTAAAATTGGTGGTATTGTAGGCACTGCGCTGGCTGGGCGGCACATAACCATGTACAGTGTTCGCCAGCTCCTCGTAGATGTAGGTGACCATCGGGTACTGCTTACCCGGCTCGTAGTTGGCGGGGTAAAACAGGGCGCCCTGCAGCTTTTTCCCGTCTTTGTTGGTGTAACTGATCAACTGGCTCCGGCCCCACAGGTAATCGGCCTGCTGCGGATTGGTGGCGGCCACCTGCCGGCTGTCTTTAAAATTGCCGGTGTAGTGCAGCGAAGGCGATTTGTCGTAGTCTTGTTTGACATACAGGAAGCTGGCCGCATTTTTTGCCTTCACCAACCGGTTTACCATCATGTCCTCAAACACCAGCGGCTCCACTTTGCCGCCTTCCAGTTTGCCGTATCCGAATTTTTTGTTTTTGTCGCCGTACAGGCTAAGGTAAATGGGCCTGGTGTCGTCAATATATGGCTCTTCAAAATCCAGCCGGTTCACCCGGTAGCGGGTTTCTGTTGCTTCACCGTCCGTCAGCTTTCTGAAACCTTTGCCATCGGGCTTTACGGCCCACACGTTGTACTCGTCGTACAGCAACACTTCTTTGTCGCCCTTCAGCCAGCCACCCGTGCCCACGGCCGGGCGGGAGGCCGGGTGGTCGTCTCTTACATTCCAAAAATCAGTTTTGATGTTTTCGGTGATGTTGAGATTGGCGCCGGTAGCTATGTTGTAAGTCCACCAATGTTTGTCTTTAAAATACAGGAGGAATTTTCCGTCGGGCGAGGTGCGGGGGAAATTGTTGCCGCCGGCCAGTATCTTTTCAAACGCCAGCTTGCTTTCTCCCGTTTTTACATTCACCAGGTAAGCATCGGCATAGTCTTCTTTAAACGCCGGCTTGTATTTGTTGTTGGTATATACCACCGCGTACTTCTGGTTGCCGGTCAGTTGGGCCAGCGGTGCTTCATCGGTGGTCAGGCGAAAGAACTTGTTATTGTCAACGTTCCAGGCACTCATCGAGCTTAGGAGCGTGTCCTGCCCCAGTGTTATTTTCTGGCGGGGCTGAATCTCCGGATCTTTCCAGTGCCAGATCTCCACACCGGCCAGCTTATCTGCCGAAGCGCCCTTCCGGGCTGCAATAACGGCCCTGGTGCTGTCTATCCGCAGCGTGTCTTTTTTGGTCATGCTGTCACCGGCACGGCGGTCTTCTTTTTTTGCCAGCTCATTGTAGGTCCAGGGCTTCAGGCCAAAAAACGCCGTGGTCATGTCATCGCTCACCACCAGGTTAGAGGTTGTATAAATTCGTTTGTCCTTGGGGAAGCCAGCCGCTGTTTCCGGGTCGAAGATTTTTAATTCGGGTTTTTTATACAGGTTGAAATAAGTGTACACCATGGCGTTGTCTTCCTCATAACGGTCTTTCCGGTAGGCCTTAAAGAAAGCCAGACCATCGCCGTCTTTTTGCCAGGAAAGCTTCGAAAAACGGGAGGTATCGCTGGCCAGCACTTTCAGGTTGTTGGTGGCCAGGTTGTACAACTCGATGGTGTTGCCGGCAGTGTTGGCCGATTCCAAGATATAGGCCACGTAATCGCTTTTTTTATTGAAGGCATACTCGGTTACATTGCCGATGGTACGGGTGGTGCCGTCGGCCAGGTTGCGCAGCAGCAGCACCGCGCCTTTGTCTTTGCTTTCTTTGGGCGGCATCAGGTAGGCAGCCAGGTATTTTCCGTTGCGGCTAAAACCAAAGCGGTTAATATTTTTAATCTCCTCTATTTTGCCGGTCTGCAGGTTCAGCAGCCCCATTTTATACTCCACTGGCTTTTGCTGGTCACGAAGCTTCTCGGCTTCTCTGAACGGCAGGCCAATGCGGTAGGCCAGCCATTGGTTATCGTCCGAAAATTCAGGTGCAGTGGCAAACGGCAGCTTATGGATTTTGCCCGATGTGCGGTGTACCACAAACAGGGTGTCATTGTCTTCCTGTACCGTTACGCTGTAAAGCATCCAATCGCCATTGGGCGAAAGGTCGGTGGTGGATAGCGACCGCCACTTGCCATAGTCGGCCGGCGTCAGTTGCTTTTTATTTTGTGCAAAACTGTCGGTGAATGTCAACAGGCTCACAAAGAGGCCGAGTAATAATAATTTCATTGAATGGAATGATTTTGAGGTTTTTAAGGTAGGCCTTTCGGGCTACGAAGAAAAATAATTTATAGCGTGGGCGAAAAAGAAAAGGTAGCCTGCCTCAACACCGGTTCATCACCGGGTAAGCCAAAAACTCAATTTCATTGGAACAACAGGCTTCTTTCACCGGCTTTTCTTTAATCAAATCTGTCCCGGCAAGTTGTTGGGTATATGAATGTGCTCAGTGCATCACGCTAAGCCGTTTACACCTCTGGCGGAATGGAGCGGGCCGGCAAATAAGTCAAGCTCTCTATCAGAGGTTCTCGTTAAAATACAAAAAAGAACTGACGGTATTGCAATCAGAAAATGAAAAGAGCGAATTTGAAAGTTCGAATTTGGAAAGGGCGATAGAAAAATGCCTCTCAATTGCTGAAAACCTAAGCAGGGCGTGGCTATCGGCCTCCTATGAAAACAAACAACGCCTGCAATGGATAGTGTTGCCCGAGGGTATCCTGCATAACAAGAAAAATAACGAAGTCCGAACCGTATGAACGCCCGCCATTTTCGCTGAAATCCGGCCACTAGAGAGATTTTCAGCGAAAAACAAAAAAGGCAATTCTGAAAAGAATTGCCTAAACTCCGATTCTGTGCCCCACATTGGAGAATTATCGAACCAATACCAAGAAGAATTGCGGTTACTATATCAGTTAAAGTCTCTAATCAACAGTACAAAGCTTTAACCAATTCTAATTTTTAAGAATCCCTTATACCAAACAATCTTGTCTCTGCCATGCATTTTCAGCAAACTAAAAAGGCGACAACTATATTGAGGCAATTGCAGGTTACAAATGCCTGCTTTCTGTGGGCTATATATTACTAACAGTTCCCATGAAATCAATTCGATTTCCTGATGGGAAAATCGATTTTTCTCTAATAGGGTATGTCGTCATTTCGATTGAGAGGCCAACTCTCATTTATTGAACCTTCGGCTGCGAATTATATAAGGTTTACTCAAAATTGTATAAAGCCGGCAACGGCAAACAATGGCAACTTTGTATCTGACAGATTGTTTACGCTATTCCTTTACTTGAAGCATATCTCCGCGTACCCCGGTACATAGTCACTGCGTTCGCTCAATAATAGAACGTATGACATTATAATTATGGATGAAAAAGCCTTTCGGAACAAGAGAAAGTGAACTTTTCTGGGAAAGATGCTATTTCGTTTCAAAAAAACCTTATTTAAGCGCATTTCGTTGAGCGCTGTATTTGTCCGGGTACCCATTGCTGTTCGTTTGGGCCAAAGCACTAACATTCAATTCCGCAAACCATTTTTAAACAAAACAACCGATAAATGAAATTTTTACACCTCCCTAAAATCTTTTTCAGCGCAACAATCCTGATTTTATCCTGCACATTTTCCGCATGCAGCAATGACCCAAGCGATGGCGAGCTGCAACAATCTATCAACGACACGCTTCGGGCAAATCCGGCCCTGTCAAATGTAACGGCCACGGTTACTGACGGAAAAGTAACGCTGACCGGAACATGCGAAGGCGATGATTGCGTAGCAGAAACCGAAAGGCACAAAAAAGAAATTGAAGGCGTGGAAGAAGTGCAAAACAGCCTCACAATGGCTGCCACGGGCACTGACCTAACCTTGCGTACACAGGTGCAAAGCATAACAAGCCGGTATGCCGGCGTGCAGGCGGATGTAGCCAATGGCGTTGTCGTATTGCGTGGTTCCATTGCCCGCGACCAGTTACAATCCATGATGTCTGAATTGAACGGATTGCAGGCATCTAAAATTGATAACCAACTGGTGGTGAAATAACCGACCAATTTCCCACAGTAGTACAAAAACGGCAACGATGCTGCCGGGCTTTTTCGTTTACTTAAAAACAAGAAAATGACAGAGATAAAAATCGAAAAGAAAAGTCCTGTTTGGATATGGGTTTTGATTGGCCTGATTGTGCTCGGCGTTATTCTGTATTTTCTACTTTTTAGAAATACGGACAAAACAGAAAATGTGTTGGATGAGGACTTAACAAGCGCAAACGATATGCAATCAAATGGCAATGAAAACAACCGTACCGTTGCTGCCTATATCAATTTTGTGAAAAATGATACGACGGCAATGTCGCTGGATCATGCCTACAGCAGCGAGGCGTTGCATAAGTTGATAGACGCAGTACGGGCCAAAGCCGGCGCGGTGAATTTTAACATCAGGGCCGACCTTGACAGTGCAAAGAGCTGCGCTGATCAAATTACGGTGGATCCGAATAAAACAACCCATGCTGATCTGATAAAGAAAGCGGCTGTCATAATCAGCGGTTCGCTACGGCGGCTGCAAACGGAAAAATTTCCAGCGCTTACGGCAGAAGCGAGTGCGGTGGCAAATTCTGCTTCGGCTATCAACCCCGCTGAACTGACGCTTAACCAAAAGGCCTCCGTACAGGCTTTCTTTAATAGTGCTGCCACACTTTTGCAGAAAATGAATTGATTGTTTTCCCTAAAAACAAAAAAATGAACAACGAACAAAAGAACCTGTTTTATCTGCATGATCTCACCTCTTACAAAGTGGCTTCCGGTTATCCCGACGTGAGAGGGTGGAAAGTGAAAGATGCAGAGGGAAACACAGTTGGTAAAGTGGAAGGTTTATTAGTAAACAAAGCCACCGAACGGGTGGTTTACCTCGACGTGGAGATTGATGAAGGCATCATCGGTGAAGAGCAAAGGATTTATGCATCAGCCGCAAAGCAGGGTGTACATGGTTTTCTGAACGAGGAAGGTGAAAATCATTTGATCATCCCCATTGGTCTAAGCGATCTTGATGAGGAGAAAGAGGAAGTCAATTGTCGCAAGATCAATGGTGATACATTCAGGGCTGCAAAGCGGCATAAGAAAGATGCACCGATTGAGCGTGACTATGAAATGCAGGTGTTTGCCATTTATACCGGTAGCGAGCCCGAAAAAGGTGCTATGAAAGCAGACGATCGGTTTTATGACCGCGAACCATTTGCCAATAGAAAACCAGAAATGTAAAGTTGTTTATATGACGCCATGCCGGTAATCAGGTTGCCTTTGGTCATTTGTAAACAGCTACCCATTGTGTAGTCCAGGAAAGTGAAAGAAGCAGATCACAATAAAAAAATCAATGCACCTAGACCCTTTGCAGATGAGGATACCTGGAAAAGGATTTATGATACGTACGCACCTTTACTGTACGGAACGATACTCCGTTGCACTGAAGACCTGGAGGTAGCAAACGAAATTTTACTGGAAACATTTCTTCGGCTAAGGGATAAGCGGTTTGAATTCAACGCAAACCATGTGCTAATAGCGCTGGTGCGATTCTGCCACAGGGTTGCTGTCAATTACCTGGCACAAAAGGGAATACCGCAAAAAGAGCCGGATGACTTTGCCCGAAACTATCCAGTTTTAAACTGCGTTTTGTATCAGGTTAGTTCTTTGAAAGAAGCAGAAATAAAGCTTTTAATGGATTCGGCTGCTATGCGTAAGAAGTTGCATGAAGAATGCCGGTCGCTTCAGGTTTCGGGTAAACAGGTGTAACAATGTGCCTGACGTTCAAACGTGACAGTGAAAAAATTTGTCCGTCGAAAAAATTAGTTTACGTGTAAAGTAGCGGCTCCAACACAGGACGTCATCTTCAGTACATTTAAAATGAATGGAGATTATCTTTCCAGCGTAAGCTGCGCATAATAAGGAAAGTGATCAGACCCAAAAGAAGGCAGGCGCTCAACAGCGATGACCCTGAAACGCTCATCGGCAAAAATGTAGTCCAGCGGCCATCGCATTACAAAATTTGTAGCGTCGAAGGTGCTGTAAAATCCTCGCCCTTTCCGCAGGTCCTTCAAATTGCTACGCTTTTCAAACACCTTCACGTTATGCGACCAGCCAACGTCATTAAAGTCCCCGGCAACAAGTGCCGGCAATGGCGTGCCCGCAATGAGGTTAGCTGCTTTCGGCAGCGCTACTTCTTGCTCACCGATGTTATCAGGGTGTTTGCTTGGCTTGGGTGCAACGGGGTGAATGGTCAGTAACTGAAAGGCAACACCATTGGGCAAGGTGACGATGGTGTGGAAAGACGGTACGCTGTCCTCGTTGAAAAAATGGATGTTGGGTTTAGCAAGCGGCAGCTTGGAGTAAAGGCACATGCCGTAGGTGTTGGACGCAGGATACATAAGACGGTAAGGATACATGGTATTTAATCCGTCCAATGCATTCACCCACCACCCGTTTACTTCCATTGCTAAAACAAACGTTGGGTCTTTTTTATGAATGATGGATAGAAGCGAATCAGATTGTCGGTTGTGCATGTACACATTGGCAAGCAGAAGACTGAAGATTGATTCAGGTTCAACTTCTTGAATACTGGTTGATGCAATTCGTTTTGGAGATAGCGGTGTATAGGGGTAAAGTATATAGCCCTGGATAATCATGCTGCTTATCAGGCAAATCAAAAATGTGAAAAACAATCGTCCTCTTTTTGGTTTGGATAAAAGGTAGGCAATGATGCAGGTGAACAGACCGATGAACAATTGAAGGCGGGGAAAATTGAAAAGCCGTAGCATCCACCACCCGCTGTTATGCGCCAATGATGCAATTGTTATCAATACGAACAAAAATCCCAAGGAAAGAATGGCGTATTTGGTAAAATTTCTTGTGTTGGAGCCGTATCGTTTTTTTGTTATCAACTGAGACTATTAAATGGAGAAATGAAGTCAGATGCCTACAAAACTCTACCTGTCCTTTGCAACCGGAAAATTTTTCAGATCGGTGAGGATGGTGGAATCTGTTGGCAAAACAGCAGCGATTACGGTAATATCGCCTGTTGTTTCCAGCACAACAGCATCCACTTTTTTTAAATCGGCAATGCCGTTTTTACGAAGGGCTGCGGAAATGTCTTCCATAATGATTCTTTCTTTTTTCATCACTGCTTCCAGTGGTTCGCCTTTATATACCAGCAAAACAGGCTGGCTGGCCACCAGGTTTTTTACAAACTTATTTCGTACCGTAAGCCAGGTAAGAATAAACTGCATGATGATTAGCAAAGCGAATACCACGGCACCATCAGCCAGCGGAACATCTTTGCTCAAAACAATCGTAGCAAACGTAGAGCCGATTGCAACCGTAACGACAAAATCAAAGGCATTCATTTTTGCAAGTGTTCGCTTTCCCGATACACGAAGCATGGCAATAAGTGCGATGTAGGCTAAAATGGTGGATATGGAGACTTGTAAGATGCTTTGCCAGTTTTCAAAAAATACCTTGCCCATAAATGTTTTATTAAAGGATTTCGATAATTGGATTGACTGACTTCATCGCTGCAAAGCGGATGGTGGTTTATACCCGCTGCAAAACAACGGCCATCCTCCGAAGCAAGTGCAAAGGGAAAGCAGTCTAACGCATTCATTTATTTGCTTGTACCGATAGGTGGTAAGAAGTTGGCACATCATTTCACCTGATAATATCACAAATCATCATCCGGATTGTCATCCGTACATCACCCTTCAAAAGCAATCAGCCATTCACCCGAAAGGCTGCTAAAAAATAATGTCTTGAAAAAAAGAAACATCATCGTTATCGGCGCATCGGCCGGCGGGTTGGAAGCCATTAAAAAATTAGTGGCAGGGCTGCCGCCCGATTTTGATGCCGCTATTTTTATTGTCTGGCACATGTCGCCTGACATTAAAGGCATTTTGCCGCAGGTGCTCAACCAGCAAAAAACGCTCATGGCGGCACATGCTGTTGATGGAGAGGAAATTTGCTTCAACCGCATTTACGTAGCGCCGCCCGACCATCACCTAATTCTTGAAAAAGGGTTTGTTCACATTACCCGTGGGCCAAAGGAAAACCGGTTCCGTCCTGCGGTTGACCCCCTATTCCGGTCGGCTGCCTATATCTATGGGCCTCGTGTCATAGGGATCATTTTATCCGGCGCATTGGACGACGGCACGGCTGGTTTGTGGACCGTGAAAAGCCGTGGCGGCATTGCCATTGTGCAGGAACCGTCCGATGCCGAAGTGCCTTCGATGCCCGAAAGTGCATTGGCTTCGGTGGAAACCGACTACGTACTGCCTGTTGCTGGAATGGGGTCGCTGTTGATGAAGTTAACGGCCTTACCTGCTGATGAACCAAAAGAACCTGACATGGAAGAAAATAGAAAAACAAGTCTTGAGGTACGCATCGCCAAGCAAGATGGTGCACTCGAAAACGGCTTACTCAAGCTGGGTGAGCTAACACCGTTTGCGTGTCCCGAATGCCACGGTGTGCTTTCCGCACTTAAAGACGGCGGCATCGTTCGCTACCGCTGCCATACCGGTCATGCTTATTCTGCCGACAGCTTGCTGACGTCTATCACCGAAAACATTGAAGAAACCTTGTGGAGTGCCATTCGCGGTGTGGAAGAAAGCATCATATTGCTTAACAACCTGGGGGATCATTATGCTGAAAAAAACGACCCAAAGCTGGCCGCCGCCTATTTTAAAAAAGCGGCCGAAGCCGAAGGCCGTGCGGCGCTTGTACGGCAGGCTGTTTTCGCCCATGAGCAATTAACTACGGGCAGCATTAACCTGAAAGCCGAAGCAAGAAACGAAAACGAATTAGAGTAGAAACGAGGACCCATCAAAACAATGTTTTTGGACGATAACGGGCCGAATTTGCGAAGTTTGAAACAAAATAGCCGCTGATGAAAATAGAAAAGCCTTCCGAATTTACAGGCGATGAACAGCCGGATGACTTTTTGATTGTCGGCATCGGTGCATCGGCCGGCGGTATTCATGCCTTGCGTCAATTTTTTGAGCAGGTGCCTGCCAATTCACGGATGGCTTTTGTAGTGATTTTACACCTTTCTCCCGACCACGATAGCAAACTGGCCGAAGTGTTACAGTCGGCTTCTTCTATACCGGTTTTGCAAGTCAACGAGAAGACGAAAATTGAACCCGACCACATTTACGTGGTGCCTCCGGCACAACACCTGATTATCCACGAGGGCTTTATTGCGCCATCGCCCAACACGCATGTTGACGAACGGCGGGCACCCGTTGACATTTTCTTTCGCAACCTGGCCGATGTGCACGGCCCGAGAGCGGTTTGCGTGGTGCTGTCGGGCACCGGCGCCAACGGTTCCATGGGGTTGAAACGCATTAAAGAAAGGGGCGGCGTGGCCTTTGTGCAAAATCCACGGGAGGCCGAGTACAACGACATGCCTCGCCATGCCATTGCCACGGAACTGGCGGATGAAGTGCTGCCCGTTGCCGAAATTCCCGCCAAAATCATGGCTTACCGGGATGGCCTCGGTGCCATACAAATTGTGCCGTTTGCGGAAAAAGAGCCGGAGCCGCAACAGCAGGCCTTGCGTGAAATTTTCACCCAGTTGCGCATTCGTACGGGCCACGATTTTACCAACTACAAACGCCCCACTTTGTTGCGGCGCATTGAGCGGCGCATCAATTTGCGCAGCCAGCCAAACCTCCCGGCCTACGCTACTTTTCTTTACGACCATCCCGATGAAACGGTGGCCTTGCTGAAAGACCTGCTGATTTCTGTGACGAACTTTTTCCGGGATCCGAAGCCTTTTGAAGCGGTTGAGCGGGATGTGTTGCCGCAGGTATTTGACGAAAAAACGGCGGAAGACGAGGTAAGGATTTGGGTAGCCGGTTGCGCCACCGGTGAAGAAGCTTATTCCATTGCCATGCTTTGCGCCGAGCGGATGCAGGATGTAATTGATGCGCCTAAAGTGCAGATTTTTGCCACCGACATAGACGAAGCGGCCATTGCCACGGCCCGTGAAGGACTTTATACCATCAATGACGCCGCTGATGTTTCCGCCGAACGGCTTCGGCGCTTTTTTACTCCCGAAGGCGACAGTTACCGGGTGCGGCGTGAAATCAGGGAAATGGTGCTTTTTGCCCACCATAATTTTTTAAAGGACCCGCCATTTTCACGGCTTCATTTTATCAGTTGCCGCAACGTTCTCATTTACCTGAACGCAACGGCGCAGGCAAGAGTGGTGGAAACCTTTCACTTCGCCCTGAAGCCAAGAGGCTTTCTTTTTCTCGGCACTTCCGAATCGGTGGATGGCGCCACGGACCTGTATTCGGTTTACAACCGCGACAGCCATATTTTCCAGGCAAGAGACGTATCGCCCCGCAATTATCCGATTCCCGAGGCCGTGCC
>CBDUBQ010000034.1:0-67204 GCA_965365435.1 uncultured Flavisolibacter sp. | reverse complement strand
CCCCAAAAACTGAAAATAAAAAAAGGCTGCCTACTTTTGAGACAGCCTCTTTTTGTTTAATGAACGGCGACTTAACATTGTTTGGCAGTTGACAGGCAAGCCAGCAAGCATTGCGCAGCCATTAAAAGTCCTGCTGAAAAAACGCAACACTTAAAGTGGCGCCTGCGTATAAGCTTCCCGCGGCCACGTTCGGCATTTATTTTAATAGAGTGAAAATGAAGCGCCTGTAGTCTGTTATTGCGCCGTTTTGCAGCGTGGCAACATGTTGGCAACATTACCAGCGGTTTTGTAAAACGCCTGGCTATGATTTTAGAAAAAAAGATTCCCTTTCATTACATCTTCGGCAAAATCAAATGGGACCTGCTGTTCATTCTGATCCTTGGATGGCTGGTCAACTATCTTTCGCGAAAGTTCAGCGGCCAGTGGCCGGAAATGCCACTAAATGTGCCGACATTTTTAGGTACGGCCATTTCGGTTTTGCTTTCGTTTAAAATGAGCCAATCGTACGACCGCTGGTGGGAGGCCCGGAAGGTTTGGGGAGCCATCGTGAACGACTCAAGAACCTTTGTGTTGCAGTTGCAGGCCTTTGTGGCCGGCGGCCATCATCCGCTGATTCGGCAAATGGCCCACCGGCAAATTGCCTGGTGCTATTCGCTGGGGCAGGCCCTGCGGGGATTCGATGCGTTGCAGCCGGCGCAAACGCTTTTGCAGCCCGGTGAAATCGGCCGCCTTTCGGAGCAGGCCAATAAGCCGCTGGCCATGCTGCAGGAACATACGGCCGATCTGAAAGAGCTCCGGTTGCAGGAGCAGCTTGATGCTTACAGCTACGTGCAGTTGAACGATACACTCGTGCGGTTTTGCGACTCGATGGGCAAGGCCGAACGGATCAACAACACCGTATTCCCCGTCACTTACCGCCTTTTCCTGCATGCCGCCATTTACCTGTTTGTAGTAGTGCTGGCGCTGGCGCTGAAAAATGTAAAACCGCTGTACGAAATGCCCTTACTGCTGCTGATCTCCGCCATTTTCCTTTTGCTGCAAAAAACCGCTTTTCACCTGCAGGACCCGTTCCGCAACCGGCCAAGTGATATTCCGGTAACGGCCATTTCCCGCACCATCGAAATCAACATCAGGGACCTGATAGGAGAAAAAGAGGCGATAAAGCCGGCCACGCCGGAGTCGTTTTATTTGTTGTAACGGGCCCGGGTAGGTGTGCCCGGAAGAAAAGAAAAAGAGCTTATGGTTTCAGCCGGTACACCCGTACGTAATCAATTTCAAATTTTGCCGGAAAGAGGGTGTCGTCAACACCCTGCGAGCCGCCCCAGTTGCCGCCAATGGCCAGGTTGAGCAACAGATGAAAGCGTTTGTCAAATGGCCAGGTATCGGGCCCTGTTTTTTCGTTGGGGAAAGAAAATACCGGTTCATCGTCTATAAATCCCTCAATAAGTTCCGGCGTCCAGTCTATGCGGTAAAGATGAAAATCAGTCATAGCTGTTGGAATGACCTTGTTCTTGCCTCGTTGTGTTCCTTTGGTGTGATTGTAAGCCTTAGTGTGAACGGTGACGTGTACCCTGGCCGGATCGTGCCCCACATGTTCCATAATATCAATTTCGCCCGAAGCCGGCCAGCCGCCGTAGGCCCAGTCGGTGGGCAGCATCCAGATGGCCGGCCAGGTGCCGCGGCCGGTGGGCAGCTTTGCCCTGGCCTCTACCCTGCCGTACAAAAAATCGCCCTTGTTTTTGCTCACCAGCCGGGCAGAGGTATAGCCGCGGTTCTCTTTTTGTTCGCGGATGGCCGTAATGGTTAGCAGGCCATCCTGCACGCTGGCGTTCTTTGTGTCGGCGGTGTAATACTGCAGTTCGTTGTTGCCCCATCCGCCGCCGCCAAGGTCGTAGCCCCATTTGGTGGAGTCCGGTGCGCCAGTGTAGTCAAATTCATCCTGCCACACCGGCGAAGAGGCGAAGCGGGATTCGGCCGTGGTGCTTTGCGCAGCAGGCTTCGCCGAACTGCTGCCGCGGGCCACCGTTTTTGGCGAACAGGAAACACAAATGACCGCGACGGCAGCCGCCGGCAACAGGCTGAAAAAATTCTTTCTCCCAAAAAGCATGATCAAAGTTTTGAATAGACGCTTGGCCGTAGAAAGGTGATGTCAATTTTCGAAACATTGTTCTGGTACTTTGGCATGGCCGACATT
Organism: uncultured Flavisolibacter sp.; assembly: GCA_965365435.1. Classification (GTDB taxonomy): domain Bacteria; phylum Bacteroidota; class Bacteroidia; order Chitinophagales; family Chitinophagaceae; genus Flavisolibacter. Next base: position 65,010 of record CBDUBQ010000034.1, on the reverse strand, counting down.
TTTTTCCATTCGGGGTCGCTGCCAAAAGCCTTCCAGTGTTCGTCGCGGTCGGCACGGTTAGCGAATGATGTCATGTACATAAGGTTGGGCATGCGGCCACCGGCCAGCACTTTCCCATAAAACACGGCATTAAAGCCAAGGCGCTCAAACAAGTCCACTTCGCCGCTATTGAACATGTCCACTTTATTAAGGTAGGCCGCCTCCGAGGCCGACTCGTAACTCCGCAGCTCGTACACCCGTTCGCCTACATTGCTTTTTACACCCGATGCCTTTACCCTGGGCATGCCGGAGAAAGCCTCCAGCAGGATCGTCTCCAGGCGGGTAAACACCGGTGCGTTGTGCCGGGCAGTAGTGTAAGCGCCGGCCCGCAGCGAATCGGTCAATGTGTTTTCGCTAATGGCTGCCAGTTGCTGCAATTGACTGAGCGCCGCAAAAGGCACCAGCAGATAAACACGTTTGTCGGCCGCCGTGTCGTTGCCGATCAGGGTAAAAACGCCGTGCCGACGGAAGCCGCCTTTCTCCAGTTGCGGCAGCAACGAAGCCCGCAGGTATTGTTCAATAGACGACACACCCTCCATAGAACTGGTATGATAAATCCGCAAAGCCAGGTACTCCGGTTTGCTGGTTTGACCGGTTGTTTTTTTCTGCGCGGCCACATCGGCGCCGGCAAAAAATAAAACGGAGAAAGCAAACAAAACAAGGGCGGCAAATTTTCCGAAAGAACCGGCAACGCGTTCAGAACGAAGGGCCATAGACGGCACAAATTTCATATAGTGGCTGTTGAAAGGGGCGTAAATGTAACTCATTTTCAGGCGGCTGCCGTTCCATTGCCGATAAAAAACAGGCTGTTGCAATGGAGGCAACCGATTTTTTCAGCGGAAATTTCCCCGCCTCCGAAATCACCGTTTGCCTGGTCAATTTTAACCTGGCGGACGCCTTCGCTTTTGACCCGGGTCACCGGCGGCCGGGCAGTTGGACTTGCTACCGAAAACATACCGGCCTTTGTCATGTTTGCGGCTGATCAATGTCAGCAACTGAGCAATTCGGCGGGTCTATCTTCACAAAAATCAGCCATGAAATCCTTTGCCTTTTTTCTGGCGGCCATACTGCTCATTTTTAACGGCGGCAGTGCGCTGGTTGGCGGCTGGCTGCTGATAGCCGATCCATCCGGACAAAATCTCATGGTATCCCCGGACGTTCTCCGGTACACTCCGTTCAATTCGTTTTTGGTGCCAGGCATCGTGCTGTTTTCAAGGCTGGGCGTTTTCAGTTTTACGGCGCTGGCCGCCCTGTTGTGGAAGTTTCGGCCGGCAGCGCTGTTTGTGTTGGCCGAAGGAGTGCTGCTTACCGGCTGGATCGTTGTGCAAATACTGTGGACGCAGGTGTATCATCCCCTGCAGGCGGTGATGGGCGCAACGGGTCTTTTGCTTATCGCAAGCGGATGGATTTTGTCGAGAGCCGGGGCCGCCTTCAATGAGAATCCATTGCGGCTCATAAAATCGAAAAGTTTCCTGGTATGATGACCTATATTCTTGCCTGGCTGCCCATGATTGCAATGGCCATCGCCAATGGCGTTTTCCGCGAAAGCATCATTAAGAAAATGGTTGGCGATGCCGCTGCCCACCGCCTGTCCACGCTTACCCTGTTGGTGCTGCTAACGGCTTACCTGCAATGGATTTTTTGGCTGTATCCGCCGGCGTCGGCGGCCGTGGCTATCGTTATCGGAGCTCTTTGGATGGTGCTTACCATCGCCTTTGAAGTGGGCATGGGCCTCTTCCGCGGCCTGGTCATTTCGGCCATGCTGGCCGACTACAACCTGCTTCGCGGCCGGCTTTGGGCCCTGGTGCCCCTGTGGCTATTGGTGGCGCCCCTTGTCTTTTTTCTGCTGAAAAAATAAGCTCATGCCGGCCCTACCGCACCTGCCCGTTGCCCTGCGCCACCCATTTTTCCGTCACCAGTTTTTCAAGGGCAAACGGCCCGCGGGCATGCAGTTTTTGCGTGGAAATGCCAATCTCGGCGCCCAGGCCAAATTCTTCTCCGTCGGTAAACCGCGTAGAGGCATTGGTGTACACCACGGCCGCATCCACGGCAGTGATAAACTGTGCGCAACGTTGCTTGTTTTCCGAAACAATGGCTTCGGAATGGCGGGTGGAAAATTGGCGGATGTGCTGCAACGCCGCCTCAAAGCCGTCCACCACCTTTACCGAACATTTCAGGCTAAGGTATTCGTGGCCGAAGCTCTCGCGGGTGGCCTTTTTTAAATACGGATACCCCTTCATCACCGCGTAGGCCTTGGGTTCGGCATAAATTTTCACGCCGTGCTGCGCCAGCAGCGGGAGCAATTTTTTTAAAAAAGGCCGGGCAATGGATTGGTCTATCAGCACGGTGTCCACTGCATTGCATACCGATGGCCGCGACACTTTTGCGTTCACGACAATGTTTACCGCTTTGTCCAGATCGGCGGCCTTTTCCACGTAAATATGACAAACACCGGCACCGGTTTCAATGGTGGGCACCAGGCTGTTTTTTCGCACATGTTCAATAAGCCCGGCCGAGCCGCGGGGAATCAGTACATCTACATACCGGGTGGCGGTAAATACCTGTTCAAGCACTTCGCGTTCGGGCGGCAGCAGCGTTACGGCGTCGGCCGGAAGGCCGGAGGCTTTCAGCACCCGCCGTATAAGCGCCACCGATGCCCGGTTGGTTTCGGCGGCATCGCGGCTGCCCTTGAGCAGGCAGGCATTTTTGCTGCGCAGGCAAAGGGCGGCAATGTCAAACGTCACGTTGGGCCGCGACTCGTAAATAACGCCTACCACCCCAAGCGGCGCCGTCCGTTTTTGCAGTCGCAGGCCATTGTACAATATTTTTTCTTCCAGGATTTTTCCTGCCGGGCAGGGCAAATGGGCAATGGCTTTAATGGCTTTTGCGATGCTTTTGATCCGGCCTTCGTTCAGCAGCAGGCGGTCGGTTTTCGGGTCGGCGTGGTCTTGCCGGGAAAGGTCTTTTTGGTTGGCTTTTAAAATAGTGGCGCTGTTGCTCAGCAGCTCTGCCGCCAGCATCTGTAGTGCCTTTTTGGTAGTGCTATCGGTGGCGGCCTGCAATGTGGCCGATGCTTCGTAGGTGCGTTTAATGGCCCGTTCTACCTGGTTCATAGCGAGAGGGTGGTTGTGGATGTTAAAAGATCACAATATCGTCGGCATGGGCCGCCAGCACATTGCGCTGCGCCGTTTTTTCTTCGAGCGACGCCGCCGACAGCCGCATTTTAGCAACGCCTAAAATTTGGCCACCGCCATTGACCAATTGCACCACTTCGCCGCCCGAGAACGGACGGAGCACTTTTACCAGCCCAATGGCCAGGAGGCTTTTGCGGTCGCAGAGCGCCGCGTAGGCGCCATCGTCTATTTGCACCGACCCAATGGTGATGGAGCCGCTGGCCAGCCATTTCTGCCGGTCTTTCAGGGTAGATGGCCTGGCCGGGAAGGTGGTGCCCTCCTGCCCAGCCAGCGCCCTGGCAAAAGCGTTGTCGCTGCCAATGCCGCACATCACCACCCGGATGCCCAACGTGGTGGCCAGCCGGGTAAACGATAGTTTGGACGCCATGCCGCCGGTGCCGTGGGCCGATTTTTCATCGCGAAGAAACTGCAGCAGATCGCCGTCAATGTTTTCGACCAGGGGAATCACTTCGCCACCGGCATTTAAAAAACCACCGGCCGTTGTACAAAGAATCATGGACGCTGCGTTAAACGCAACGGCCATGAGTGTGGCCAGTTCGTCGTTGTCCGAAAATTTCAGCTCATGATCGCTGACGGTATCGTTTTCATTCACAATGGTGAGAATACCATTGCGCCACAGCTCATGGATGGTTTCTTTCAGTTGCAGAAACTGGTGGCGGCTGGAAAAATGATGGCGCTCGAAAAGCGCCTGCGCCACCTGTATGCCGTAGGCCGAAAAGTAACGGCTGTATTCGGTAATGAGAATGGGATTGCCGATGGCTGCCGCGGCTTTGCGCTCTACCAGGCGGCCTTTGTACGATTTTAAAAAGGCCTTGCCGCTGCTGACCGCACCGCTCGACACCAGGATTACCCGGTACTGCTGCATCAGCCCGGCCACGGCCGCGCTGATGCGGGCAATAACGTCTGTCGCCAGATTCCCTTCCTCATTGGAAAGAATAGACGACCCGATTTTTATGACAACGACCGGCTTTTCCATGTTTGCGGCCGTAAAATAAAACGAATCGCCTGTGTGGACGTGTATAAGTTTTGGAAGGCCTATGATCGCCAACTTGCGGAATAAAGGTGGAATGGGTTTGCTGTAAATCAAAAAGCCCCTCACAGACTGCGGGACTTTCAACCGATGGTAGCAATACCGGTCATTTCGTTTTTCGGTTGCGCTTATAGCGTTTGTCGGGCGTGCCGTCTTTTTTCAGTTTCGGCGCTGTTTTCGCGGCCTCTTTGTTGGCCTTGTACCGCATATCGGGCGAGCCATCGGCTTTCACCGGCGCTACTGTTTTTACGGCTGTTTTCGCCGGCGCCACTATCACCGGCGGAACAGCTTTCTTTGGGGCTGTTTGGGCAAAAGCAGGCATGTGAAAAAGGAGAAGGAAGGCGGCGGCAAAAAAAGTTGTTTTCATTATTTATTTTTTGGGGTGAAATAAAAACTTCAAGCGTTGACTACTTCAACTTACGCCGGCATAAGGCTGTATGTGGCATCACCGGTTAGTAGTTGGTGAAAAAAGTTTCGTGAATACTTCAGGCGGCCGGTTGCATTCACCACTCATCCGCACCGGCCTACCCTTCTGATTATGCCGCTTATTTCAAATTCCGATTCTTCATTTCTTTGTTGAGCAAGCTCCAGCTAATGACTAAGGGCATAAATGTGACCGGTAAAATAAAAACAGGCAGAAAAAGCGAGACCGGATTTTTTTCCGACTGTTTTGTCACCAGCAGATACACCGCAGCCGCTATCACAAGAATAATAACGATTCCTGCTCCAATTAATACGCCTTTGGTCTGGTTTCGCTTTTTTAGCAGTTGCTCATCGGTAAGGTTTTGGAAGGTATTTTCTTTCATGATCGTTCGTTCTTTTTTTGAGAATTTGTTGTTTGTGTCTTATCCCCAGAACAATATGGTTTAATGGTAACCGCTTTTTCGGGCCTTAAACCGGCAGGTTGTACCCGCTTCCTTTTTGCCGGAATGGGTTCTGCAAATTCCAATAACATTTCAGTCTTCGTTGCTGACCACCTGCTCCAACTGACGACTTCTTTTTTCCGAAAAGTCATTGAACAGCTTCTGCTTAAAAAACAAAGGGCCCGTAGCCGGCAGGCTTTAACGAGTTTTGAAAATACTAAAATGTATAATCCCTTTTAATAAACGCTTTTTGTGAGTATTGAAGGCGCCAATGCATTTCATTTCCTGACGCGTCGTGGAAAAGATTAATTGCCGCATGTGAATGGTTCTTTTTTACTCCCTTTTGTTTTACAATTTAGTTTGCGATGTTACCCAATTGTGTGCCGCTGCATCGGTAGAGGTCTTCTAAAACAGCCCGAACATTTGTTGCCAGCTTCACCAATCATGAAAAGCTGGGAATAATACCCGGCCGGGCATCCGCTAACAGAATGATATATTTTGAAAATACCGGAAGGGTTGGTGATGAATCTATCCGCCATTTACCTTTCTCCACCAGGCAATTGTCATCGTTGTTTAATCTAACCAGTTTGCTGCCGGTGTTAGCGGCGTCACGGACCTCCTGGCTGTCAGCCCGGCACCGACGGAACTTCAATTTTGAGGTTGCCGGTCCCTTTGGTAAACGTGACATTCAAATAAAGCGTCCGTTCTTTTTTGGAAGTTGAATTTATTTTTTCCGTCCTTTCAACTTCGATTATCCGGGTCAGTTGGTCATATAATCTGTCAATCTTGTGTTCTTCAATTTCAATTGTCAGGCTCAGCGAAATATCTGAAAAGGACCGCACATCTACAATGTCGCCGTACTCCGACACCACCCGTTGAATCGCTGTTATGGCGGAATGCCGGTCGTCACCACTAAATCCTTTCCAGAAAAAATTACTCATCCCAATACATTCCTTTATAAACTATTTCAATTTTTCTCGGCCGCCCTGGGTTGAGATGGAAGCATTTGTTTATTAGCCGAAATAGTACGCTTTGTTCCAGCCCGGCATTATGGCCTAACACCTCCTGAAAGGCTGGCATAATAGGCGCTTGCTTCCTCCATTGCTGCCGCACTGAAATTGGCCAGGGAGGCAAAGGTTCGCTGAAACTCATCCTCCTCTAACTCCCCGTACTCTAAGGCGTCCAGGTAGGGCTGCAACAAGGGATTGAGCCCCATCACCGAAATGGTTGTCTTCAGGTTATGAGCCGTTCGTTTTACTGTTTCGCGGTCGCCCTGCTGCCAGGCCGCTTTCATCGTGGCCAGGTCGGCTGGCAGCAGCTCCAGAAACTGTTCGGTCACCAGCTTTTCGTAGCTGCTGTCGCCACCGCTAACCTCCTTCATGTAACCCAGGTCAATGTACCGGTAACCGGCGGGCGCCTCCGTTGCCGCTTCGTTCGCCCCTGCCGGCTCAGGGGGAAGGGCATTGGCATAACGCAGCAGCAGCTTGCGCAACTGTGGTTCCCGCACCGGTTTCGACAGGTAGTCATTCATTCCGTAACCCAGGCATTTTTCGCGTTCGCCGGCCATGGCATGCGCCGTCATGGCCACAATCGGCACCGTTAGGTTCAACTCGTTCCGGATCTTCTGCGTAGCCGTGTAGCCATCCATCTCCGGCATTTGAATATCCATCAGCACCAGGTGAAAAGCCTGCCGCTGCAGCCAGTCCAACGCCTCGCTTCCATTGTTGGCAATTTCCACCTTCACCTGCCATTGCCGGAAAATCGTTTTCAACAGGCTTTGGTTAATCTCATTGTCTTCCACCACCAACACCGACAGCTTTTGCAGTTGCGGCTCGGCTTCCGCCTGCAGCGGTCCGGCCAGCTCCGGTTCCATTTCGGCTGAAGAAAGCTGGTAGGGCAAGGCAAAAGAAAAGCGGGTGCCTTTTCCGGGTTCGCTCTCCACGCCGATGGTGCCGTTTTGCAAATCAATCAGGTCTTTTACAATTGCCAATCCAAGGCCGGTGCCGCCGTAGCGCCGCGTTACCGATCCTTCGGCCTGCTGAAAACGATCGAAGACGGAAGCCAGCTTTTCTTTTTCGATACCGATGCCGGTATCGCTGACGGTAAATTTTACCTCTATGCGATTGCCCTGCTGCCCGCTACTTTTGACAATCACGTGTACTTCTCCTTCATTGGTAAATTTTATGGCATTGCCCACCAGGTTTACCAGTATCTGTGTCAGCCGCACGGCATCGCCTTCCAGGGCATCGGGAAGGCTTTCGTCCACTGAAGTCTGAAGCCGCAGGCCTTTATCTCCCGCCCGGGGGCGAAACATTGTTTCCAGCGAATGGAGCAGGCCGCGCAGGCTGAAAGGCGCCGATTCGATGCGCATCATACCGGCCTCTATTTTCGACAGGTCCAGTATGTCGTTGATGATCATCAGCAGGTTTTCGCCCGAGCGCTGAATGGTTTGAATGTACTGCACCGATTCAGCATCGAGCCCGGGCCGGCGCTGCAGCAGGTTGGTGAAGCCCAGAATGGCATTCATCGGTGTCCGAATCTCGTGGCTCATGTTGGCCATAAAATTTTCTTTTACCCGGGCCGACTCTCTTTCCCGTTTTTGCGAAATGCTGAGTTGGCGGATGAGGCTTTGCTGCCGCCGCACCGTATTAATGATATACCAAAACGCAAAGGCGCCCGAAACCAGCACGGAGGCAATGAGCACAAGGCCCAGGCGCAGCGCATTGCTGCCGCTGGTGTTGATAGCCGATGTGAGCGTAGTGAGCTGCTGCTGCCGGTCCTCCACAATGTTCCGGACAGTGAGAAAAATAGAATCGGTGAGGCGCTTGCCCCGCTGGGTGGCAATCAGGTCCTCAGCGGCCGCCTTTCCGTTTTGGTAAAGGGTTTGTAACAGCAACCGGCTGTACTGTAGCTTTTGATTTACCAGTTGCTCCAACCCATTCACCGGCTGCGTCAGGCTGTCGCGGCCAATAGCCTTGCGCAGCAGCAACAGCCTTGTTTTCACATTGGCCATTTCTTCGTCAAGACCCACGATAAATGTGGTATCGTTGGTGTTGATGGTGCCCCGTATGCGGCTTTCCACCGACAGCACGTCGCGTTCAAGTTCTTTCAACTGGCCCGATACCGAAAATTCATCAATCAACTGTTCGTTTCCGTCAATCAGCGTATCGAGATTTTTGGCCCAGTTGTACTGGATGAAAATGAGCACCAGGTTGCCCACGATATAGGCCGACAGAAAAAAATATAAAACTGGCTTTTTGTTCATGCACAACAGGAGGCTTTGCTGCAGGGCGCCGGTGCGCCGGCCTCCGTAGCGAATGTAGCCCCGAAAACGGCGGCGGGCAAAAGCCGCCAGCCTTCTTTGTTTCCTGTGGAGAAAAAGTTGTCAGGACGGGGCTGCAAAACGATAAGTACCGTGCGGTCAGGGCATCTGCATGGGTGTAGAAAAAGCGCCAGCCGCCAACGGGTAAAACTACGAAGCACTACTACCTGAAAGCGGAAAAATATTTACGATTGGCTTGCATTTTAAAAATCACCCGGCTACTTTCGTCAGGTAATCCAAACGTACTAAATCCAAACTCTATGAGACCCTCTGTACCCGGTGTCCGTGTGGCCGTACTATTCTGCTTATTCTTCACCACCTTTTTTTCATCCCGTGCACAGTCAGTTGCCTATGGCAAAGTAGAAGCCGGCGTTGGCATCGGCCCGCTGATTTTTCTTGGCGATCTTGGCGGCAACTTAGGCAAAGGCAGCACGCTGGTAAAAGACGTGAACCTTTCCGTAACCAATGTGGCCAAAGGCGCCTACATTAACTGGCATCCGGCGGAGTGGCTTGGCTTCAGAGCGGCCTTCAACACCGGCCGCCTCGAAGGTGCCGACAGCCTGATCAACGACAAAGGCGGAATGGAAACCTATCGCAAGGTGCGAAACCTTCATTTTCGTGCGCAAATGAGTGAACTGTACCTGGCAGCGGAGTTTTACCCCACCGTGTTTTTTGAACGGTACGATGGCCTGAAAGGCAAGTTCCGGCCTTACGGCCTACTGGGCATCGGCATGTTTCGCTACAACCCCCAAACGCTTTATTATTCGCCCAACGGTACCAGCCGCTGGGTGGACCTGCAACCGCTGCGTACCGAGGGACAGGGCATGGACGAATACCCCGACCGCAAACAGTACAAGCTAACGCAAATGGCCATCCCCATGGGCTTTGGCGCCAAATATTATGTCACCGACGACTTTTATGTGGGCCTGGAAGTGCTGCACCGCAAAACGTTTACCGATTATGTGGATGACGTCAGCACGACCTATATTAACCCCGACTTGTTTGACAAGTACCTGACACCGCAGGATGCCGTTGTGGCCAAGCAGGTTTACTTCCGTGGCTACAACGCAGCCGCCCGTCCCGACAATGGAGCAATGAGGGGACAAAAGAAAAACAACGATTCGTTTTTCTCTTCTTTGCTGCGCTTTGGCTGGCGGCTTTACCGCGACGAAACGCCGATGAACATGCGTTGCCCCAGTTTTTAAACCAAAAAAGAAACCGTCGCTTCGGCGCCGTTTTTTATACCAGTCAGATCAGGGAGGGAGCCCGATCCGCTACCGGCCATACGGCCTTGATCCGTACCCTTCAGTTGATCATCACGGAGGCGCTTCAGCCCTGTTTCTGCGCTGGATTCAATGATTTGCCATACTCCTGATCACCGAGCCCGCAACCGGGGAAATTCGTGACATCTGCCACACCTGAAAAACACCAAACCAATCAGCAGATCCACGTAATCACTTTCCGGCCTGCGGGTTCATTTTTTTAAGGGCCCGCCAATTGCATGCGGGTGAGGCATGACAGCATTCGGCAGGTTGTTTTTGTTTTTAGGGGCCGGGCTTTTTGGCCGTTGCGGCCAAAAAGCCGCGACACCCGAACCCTCTCTGCCGCCGGCCAGCACCTCCACCGAACAAGGCCCCTCCTTCCGTAACAATATTCAGCTTAGCACCAGCGGCGGGCTTCGTCTCTCGGCCGCCTATCTTACCGGCAACGACGGAGCGCTGTTGCCACCGGACAATGCCCTCAGGCGGGGCGACACCGCCTACCTGCACCTGGTGATAGGCGGCGGCTGGATGGCCGAAAACCGACGGCTTTTTTTAGGCGCCACGCAAGAGGTGGAAACAGCATCGGGCGATGGTGTCTTATCGTCCGGCGACCTGTTTGGCCAGCAGCAGGGCCTGCCCGAAAAAGAGGGCGATAGGTTGCTCCTGCCGGTCGTCATTTCCCGCAGCCGGGCCGGCATACCGTATTTCTTTGTCCGCTTTCGTGTTTGGGATAAAAAAGGCCCCGCCGCCGTTAGCGGAAGCTACCGCCTGCAGATTGCGGACGATGATTAATGGCCGGTTGGCCACCTTGCCAACACGGCGCCGATTCCGGCAGGATTTAGCTATTTTATAAAGACTGCCAGTTTGGTTTTTTGCCCTGGGCCAACGCAAACAGCTATGCCTTGCGGTTCCTTATCTTTGGCCGAAAATATCTAACGTTATGCTACGAAAATTGTTTGTCGCAGCCTTTTTATTTTCTGTTGTTGTTGCCGATGGGCAGCAGCTTAAAACACCGGCGCCCAGCCCCACACAAACGGTGCAGCAGGAATTTGGCATCGCCAATGTTCAATTGATTTATTCACGGCCCGGCATGCGTGGCCGCAAGGTCTTTGGCGACCTGGTGCCGTATGGCAAAGTGTGGCGCACTGGCGCCAACCAGGCTACCCGCATCAAGTTCAGTGACGATGTCATGATCGCCGGCCAGCCGCTGAAAGCCGGTGAATATGCACTTTATACGATTCCGGCCGAAAACGAATGGGAGATCATCATCAACAAAGGCTCGGTAAACTGGGGTACCAACTACAAGCAGGAAGACGATATTCTGCGGGTAAAAGCCCGGGCAGTGCGCCTCAACGACCCGGTGGAAACCTTCACCATGCAGTTTGACAATGTGAAATCCAACAGCGCCGACCTCAAGATCATGTGGGAGAAAACCGCGGTGATGATTCCTGTGACCGCCGATATTGATACCAAGGTGATGGCGCAGATCAATGACCTGATGAACCACGATAACCGCCCGTACTTCGGTGCGGCCATGTACTACCTCGAGTCAGGCAAAGACCTTAACCAGGCTGTTGCCTGGTTTGATAAGGCGATTGAACAAAACCCAAATGCCTTTTGGGTGTACCATCAGAAAGCAAATGCGCTGGCCCGCCTCAACAAAAAAGACGAAGCCCGCAAAACCGCCAACAAATCCATTGAGCTGGCCAAAGCACAGAACAATGACGACTATGTAAAGCTGAACGAAAAGCTGCTGGCCGGTTTAAAATAAATGGGCGAATTCGCCGCAGAAAAAACCGCTTCCGATCCGGAGCGGTTTTTTTGTTTTTGCCCCACACGAAAAATTTGTTGAAACGGCTTTTACGAATCATCGGCGAAACGCTTACTGTCGCTACGCCATCACCGAACCTCCCAACGATTTTCCGGTCATCAATTTGTGAGAAGTATCGTTGCAGCAGCAAATTCAGTTGAAAAAAAATTTTCTGGTGGTACAGCACCGACGCACGCCGCTCTGCCAAAGCTGAATGCGCTTCTTTATTCCGGCATTCCATCTACGCCAAGCTTTCCCGAAGCCGGCCCCTTCCCCACTCATTGGCTGCCACTTATCCGCCCCATGCTTCCGAAGCTGCCACAGCCTTAAAAATATTTTTTGCTACCTGCCAATCCAGGCCGGCCGATGTTCTCGTACCTGTTAACAATTATTTGATAAACAGGAAAAAAGGTTTAGAAATCAAGCCGGTTTATCTCACTCTTAAAACAGACTTATGGAAATCTTGAGACGTACAAAAAAAGAAGACGAGCCGTCCCTTATGCAGGATCTTAGCCAGGCATCACTTTCACGAAGAAAGTTTTTTCGCTTTTCAGGTCTTGCCGGTGTATCAGCTGTACTGCTTGGTGGCAGCGGCCTGGCAAGCTGCAGCAAAGATGACGACGATGAGGGCGGAGTAAACCTTGGAAGTGGTGACTTTGGCGTATTAAACTATGCCTATGCGCTGGAACAGCTTGAAGCGGCATTTTACACCCAGGTGGTAGCCGCCAGTGGCTTTAGTGCAAATTTCAGCGCATTGGAGCAGGAATACATCCGTGATGTCCGCGACCATGAAGTGGCGCACCGCGAGTTTCTGAAAGCGGCACTTGGCAGCAACGCCATTCAAAACCTGGAGGTTGATTTTTCTACGATTGATTTTTCCAGCCGTACCAGCGTTCTGAACACGGCCCGTACGTTCGAAGATTTAGGAGTGGCCGCTTATAACGGTGCCGGCAAACTTCTCGTGTCTCCCGACTTTCTCACCATTGCCGGTAAAATTGTTTCGGTGGAAGCCCGCCATGCAGCGCTGTTTCGCGATCTTATCAGCAACGGTTCTTTTGCCGACCTCAATAGTTTAGCACCTTTTGGCGCCAACAATCAAAACGGGCTGGATGTGGCCCTCGATCCGCCGCAGGTATTATCCGCCGCCGCGCCTTTCATCAAAACAAAAATAAGCATCAGCGGCCTGCCTACTGCCTAACATCTGTTCTTCAACTTCCTAAACATTAAATCATGAATCTTCAGAATATTGTCAGCGAAATAGAAAAAGCGGATCCGGAGGTTTACAGCCGGCTCGATACCCGCAGAAAGGTGATGCACCGTTTTTCATTTATTGGAAAAACGCTTGCCCTGGCGGCCGTGCCGTCGGCTATCGGCAGCCTGTTCAACAAGGCTTACGGACAAACCACCAGCGATGTAAATGATGCCCTGTTGTTTGCTTACCTGCTCGAAAACCTGGAAGCTGAATTTTACAAAAAAGTGGTGGCCACTTTTACCGTCATTGGTGTGCCGGCCGGCCCGGCGCAGGCGGCCCTCACCACCATTCGCGACCACGAAGTTGCCCACGTTGCTTTTTTAAAAACAGTGCTACAGTCCATGAATGTAACGGTGCCCACCTACACCGCTGCCTCCTTTGATTTCTCGGGCGGCAAAGGAACCGGCACAGGGCCCTTTGCTGCTGCCGCCACTAATTACGGGGTGATGCTGGCGGTGGCCCAGGCATTTGAAGATACCGGCGTACGGGCGTACAAAGGCCAGGCGCCGCGACTGATCAATAATAACACGGTGTTGCAGGCGGCTCTCCAGATTCATTCAGTGGAAGCCCGGCATGCCTCGCATATTCGGCAGATGCGCCGCAACCTGGGCCAGTTGATCCCCACCGGCGTATTGGTGCAGCCCTGGATCACCCAGGCGCAAACCGGTATTGAAACCGGCAACGGCGGTGCAAATGCCGCCATTCAACTTATCTACAATGGCGAAAATGCCACCACGCAGGCCAATGTCAACATTGTAAACGTAGGAGGGCAAACGGTGGCCGCCAATGAAGCTTCCGAAGCCTTTGACGAGCCTTTGACAAAAGCCGAGGTGACGGCCATCGTCAACCCCTTTATCGTGGGATAATTGTTCAGCGTACCCTACCATTCCTTGGAGAAAAGACACGCCGGTTGCGTGTCTTTTCTGCTTTTATCCTTTAGTAAACAACCATTGATACCAAACCGCCATCAGGGTGTACCCGTTGCTTTAGCCAACGCCTTAGGCGTTAAATATTTGTAGCAAAGCAGATGTAGAAAGGGCCCCGACTCCGTGAGGAGTTGAACCGCGACTATTTAGAACGGCAGCTTAAGATGACACCCACCACCCGAAATGAAGACCTCAAATAGCTCCGCACCCTTCCCTGGATGACCCATACAACTTGATAGTGGACTGGCATGAGGCCGGGATGTTCTACGTCACCGGTTTTGCATCAGGCTTCGCTTTTAGCAAGACCTGAAGCAGCAAGGCCACCCCCACCACGCCAATGGCGCCAATGGCATTGAGCCAGAGAAAGCTGACGTCGGGCAATTGGTTAAAGAAGGGCAAATCTTTTTTAAAGAATAGCAGCACGATAAAAAGCTCCACGATCAACGCCGCCGTAAAAGTGGCAGTACCCTTTACTTTTTTACAATAAAAGGCCACCAGGAAAATGCCCAGTATGACGCCATAAAAAAGTGAACCGAGAATATTGACGGTTTCTATCAGGCTTTGCCCCAGGTTGTGCGCAAACTCGGCCACCAGCACCGAAAATACGCCCCAGCCGAAGGTGTACCATTTCGCCATGCGGTACTCCCGCGCCGGTGTTGTTTCGCCGGAAAAGCGCTGGTGGAAGTCAACGGCTGTGCTGGCCGCTAGTGAATTGAGCGCAGCCGCAATGGATCCCCACGACGCCAGGAAAATAATGGCGATCAACAGGCCCTTCAGCCCCTGCGGCAGGTAGTTTTTTACAAATGATAAAAACACAAAATTGGCGTCCTCCCCTTTTTTATTTACCGCCTTCTGGCTAAGCTCACGAAAGGCTTTCCGGTACCCTTCGCCCTGCTGCGATAGCTGCTGAAAGCGTGCCGCACCGGAGTCGGAGGCAGCGCCGGCGCTAACTGACTGCACATAGGCCGCGGCCGATTCCCGCTTTTGCTCGTTGACCCGGTTGTACTGCTGCTGCAGCAGGGCTACCGAATCTTTATACGGTGTATTGTTGATCTCCTTCAGCAGTGCTTCATCGAACGAGATGGGTGGCGGAACAAACTGGTAGAAGGCAAACACCAGCACACCGATGAGCAGGATACCAAATTGCATCGGGACCTTCACCAGGCCGTTCATCAGCAGTCCAAGGCGGCTTTCGCGGTTATTCTGCGCCGTGAGGTAGCGGCCCACCTGCGAGTGATCGGTGCCGAAGTATGAGAGGGCCAGAAAAAAACCACCGATAATGCCGCTGAGCAGATTATAGCGGTCGTTCCAGTTAAACCCCTCTTCGGTCATTCCCGTTGTAATGACGTTGGTCTTGCCGGCCTTACCGCTGATGCGCAGGGCATCGGCAAAGCCAACGCCTTCGGGCAGCAGGTGCACGACCATATAACCTGCGGCGATCATAGCACTGAAGATGATGATCAGTTGAATTTTTTGCGTATGCGCTACCGAGCGGGCCCCGCCACTCACGGTGTAAATGATGAGCAGGCCGCCCATGAGGATATTGACCCAAAAAACGTCCCATCCAAACAACGACGACACGATGATGGAAGGCGCATAAATGCTGATGCCGGTGGAAAGGCCGCGTTGCAAAAGAAACAGCGAAGAGGTCAGCGTTCGGGTTTTGCCGTCGAAGCGGTTTTGTAAAAACTCATACGCCGTATAAACCTTTAGTTTGTTGAAAATGGGAACAAAGGTGATGCAGATAACCACCATCGCCAGCGGCAGGCCGAAATAGTATTGCACGAAGCGCATACCGTCGGCAAAGGCCTGGCCGGGCCCGGAAAGAAAGGTAATGGCACTGGCCTGCGTGCCCATGATACTTAGCAGCACCACGTACCAGGGCAGGCTGCGGTTGGATAGAAAATAACCTTCGAGGTTGCGGGTGGTACGGCTCTTGTACAGCCCATACAACACAATGCCGGAAAGCACTCCTACAATAACAAGCCAATCGGTAGCAGTCATGAAAAGGATTTGGTAAACCAATAAAATAAAAAAATCAGCAGCACCAGGAACAGGATCACAAGAATGTACCAGGCATTCCAGGTTTTGAAGAGCGGCGGCTTATCGTGGTTGTTCATTTTTTTTATTTCACGCGGCGAACGCAGCGGAGCAGCGACGCCACGAATCAAAGGTGGTTTGCGATTCTGTGAATGCCGGCTTTTCAAAAAACAACATTGAAGTTGATGAGCAGACCGCGTTTCAAACTGGTAAGTTTCAGATAAGTTAGCAATTGCTTATGATGGACAACTGCTAAGGCCTCAACACTTTTCCTTTCTATGATGACTTTATTGTCCAAGATCAAATGGTCCCGAAATCCCACTTCAAGTTTTATATTTTCGTGAATGACGGGAACTGGATGTTGTCTCAGAATCGAAAGATTGGTTTATTCTATTCATAACAAAAGATCTCTCTAGATACTGACTCAAACAAGCCCCGTCCGTACTGGCGATGAATTTTAAAAGCAATGTCTAACGCAAGCGTTGCCGTATTATTCTCCATCATGGCAAACAGTGTTTCTGGCTCATAAATATCTTGCTATCGTTGCGTCGCTGCTCCGCTGCGTTCGCCGCGAGAAACATTACCGCCGCTTCAGCAACCCCGACCCCAGTACACCCAGTATTAGCCCAATCACCAAGCCAACCTTCACCTGCTTCAAAAAAAAACCAATGATGTATCCCAACAGCACAACCAAAGCAAAAGCAATATATCCCCGGTTACTACTGGGCTTTTTCTCCGCCATTACATTCCTTTTGTTTTGTTCAGCGCAATCAGGTTCGCCATCAGCCGGTAGGCCCCCGGTACGCCGGCCGGCAACTGCCGGAAGAAAGCCACGCCGGTGTAGGTAAAAAATCCCTTCCCGTATTTTGTAACCAGCAAACTGCCATCGTGCGGCTTTTCGCCCGGATCGTTCATACGGAAAAGAGCTTCATAACGGCTGTCGAAAGGTTCAGCATGGTAAAGGCTACGCTCTTGTTTCCAGCCGGTAAAATCATCCTGCGTAATCTTGTTCGGAAAATTCAACACCGGATGCTGCGGCAGCAGGAAAGATACCGTGGCCGTCTCGTCGGTAATGCGCCGGTTGGCTACGGTAAACGGATAAGGGCCCATTTTAGCGCGGATATTATTGGCCTGCGAATACTGCACGATGTAGTTGCCGCCGCCTTCCACATATTTCATCAGCTTATCGTAATAGCGGCCCATCCAGTCGTTGGCATTAAACGACCGAACGCCGGCAATTACCGCATCAAACTGCTGCAGCGAAGTCCGCTCCATCTCCTTCTCGGTCAGCATCGTCACCTCGTAGCCCATTTGCGCCAGCGCTTCCGGCACTTTGTCGCCGGCGCCAACAATGTAGCCCACTTTCCGTCCTTCTGTTTTTACATCCAGCAGCACAAAGTTGTTTTCGGCCTCGGTAAAATAGTTGATGTGCGGAATGTGTTCGTAGCGGATCGTATGCAGCCTTCTGGCGGCGGTACGCTGTGGCCCCGCAAAATAGGGCATTGAAAAGCTGAGCGACGACACTGATTTTTTCGACGAAGCCTGCCGGTCAAACACGCCGCTGAACGTTCGCCGTTCACCCTTCTGCATGGCGCCTCCGGCCAGCACAAGGCTGTTTTCCCCAAAAATCCGAACGGTATCCAGCGGTCGCTGGGCGGTGTAAGTAAACTGCTGCGTCCAGGGTTTGCTGGGCCGCAGTACGGTGGTCGTTTCGCCTGTTTCCACGGTAAACGGCGGCAGTATCGCAAATGGTTCGTAAAGTTCGCCCCGCACCTGGTCGTTGAACTTGTAACGTACGGGCAGGTTGGTGAAAGGAACGGGCACTCCGTCTATGGAAAAAAGCAAATCCACCGTGGCGGCCGGCTGCACGTCGGGCTGGCCTATCATCTGCTGGTCGCTCACATTAAAATAGCCTTCGCTCATTTTTTCCTGCAGCCAGTATGGCTGCGTCAGCGGTGCGTCGGGCGCCACTTTGATCTTGTGCTGAAATACCACGTTGCGGTTGCGGGGCAGCGTGGAGTCGGGTGTACGGATGATTTCGTTCTTCAGTACCCCGCCGTTGAAAGCTTTCAGTTGTATAGCCTGGCCCAGCCGGTTGTTGAGGGCAATGGTCAGCAGCAGCGAATCGCCCTGTGCTACGGCGGCGGTGTTGGTAAAGGCCTCCATCCAAAGCCCGTTGGCGGCCGCCAGCAGTTCTTTCACTTCTTTTTTCTTTTGCTGCGCCCAGATGTTGGTTTCGGGCAGGCGGCTCAGGAGCGAATACAGTTTCGCCAGGCGCGGCGACGATTTTTGCGGTGCGGAAAAATCAAAGGTGCCGGCCAGCTCATTTACGAGCGTTTGGATCTCGTTGAGCACCGCTCCGTTCACCGCTTTCGACCACGAAACATTGACACCATCGTGCAGGTCCTGCACCGGTGCATCGCCGCCCAGCGTGCGGAAAAATTCCATGGCCTCTCCCCTGCCTCTGGGCACGCCAAATCCCTGGCTTTTGTGCTGGCTGCGGCTTTCGGCGGCAATTTCGCCATAACTTTTTCCCAGCACCGGGTTAAAGGCGCCGGCATCCAGCTTAAACTGATCGGCGGAAGTCGTGTTATTGCCACCAAAATTGAAGGTGTTCCATAAAATCCGTTTGGCCTGCCAGGGCTGCACGAATTTCAATTGTTCCGGAAAACGTTTGGGATCGGCTGCGGCTGTGAAGGCCTCCACCCCCAGCATGGCCGATGCCGTGTGATGACCGTGGCCCCCTTCGCCGGTGGTGGGAAAACGGGTAACGATTACATCGGGTTGAAACTTCCGGATCACCCAAACCACGTCGCTCAGGATTTTTTCGCGGTCCCACTTGGTAAAGGTTTCCTGCGGCGATTTGGAAAAGCCAAAATCAAAGGCCCTGGAAAAAAATTGTTCGGCGCCGTCAATCCGGCGGGCGGCCAGCAGTTCCTGGGTGCGAATGAGGCCCAGCTCCACGCCCTGTTCTTCGCCAATGAGGTTTTGCCCGCCATCGCCACGGGTGAGCGACAGGTAGCCGGTGCGGTAAAGTTTTTCTTTCGAAAAATAGGTTAGCAGCCGGGTGTTCTCATCATCGGGATGGGCGGCTATATACAACACGCTGCCAAGTACATTGAGCTTTTTGATCCCAAGGAAAATATCCCCGGAAGTGGGAAAAAGAGGCGTTTGTGCACGGGCCCTAACGGAAAAAAGCGGTACTGTTAAAAAGAAAACAGTCAGGATTTGGAGACAAGTCTTAATTCGGCGGCCTGGAGAAGAATGCGACGTGAAACGGCAGGTTGTCATGCAAATCGTTTAAAGGGCCGAATATAGCAACTGTTGCTCTGCCTTGCCAACCGCTCTACTATTTTAAACCTTCGTTAGGTATTGCAAAGACTGGCTTTATCGAATGTAAAGCACACCGTGGCCTGCCGCCCCGGCAACCCTGGTGCCTACTGCCGGCGCAAAATATTGCCGTTTCGAAATGGCCATGTCGTCGTTAGTTAAATTAAACGCACCGCCTTCAAGTACAATGCCTGCATTAGCCCAGGTTGGTATCATCGCGGTAAACCATTGCCCCGCTTTGGAAAAATCACTGGTTTGGTAAACCTCAAAACCTGCTGAAAGCACATTGTTGTTTCCGGTCATCGTCAGGTGGGTCCAGTTGCCCCCGCCCCTTTTGTATTTGAAGAAAACCCAGGAGCCATCATAGTTGTTTGGCCCTACATTTACCCGCCATCTGTTCTCCCGGCTTAGATCAAACTTGACCTGGATATTGCCTGGCCCGTTGTTTACAATGGAAATATTGGCGATTTGAATGCCGTTGCCAAAACAGGCAAATACCTGAACACTGAGGAGTAAGAAGCAAAGGATTTGTTTCATAACGCTAGTGGTTGTAGTTGAAAAATTTCGATTGTGTCGCTACTGAACGGGCAACACGAACAAGCTCTTGCCAGTTTTGATCGTAAGCTTCGCTCCCGGCGCTATCACCTGCACGACATTTAATACACAATCGCCAGAGGGATCAACGATTATTTCAAAGCCTTCCGGAGGCGGCGATGGCGGAACGACATCACCCTCCCAGTTCGCTGCTAACGTCCAGTTGCCCGAGCCGGTGAAGCGACAGGTAAAAAAACTGGCGGAGCTGGACCAGCCATCGCGGTTTCCGCCTCTGAAAATACCCGGCAGCGCATTCTGCGAAACGGCAAAGACACGCTGAAAGCCCTCATCGGCGCCACCGGTGTAGATGTTCGGCAGCGCATTGACCAGTTTTGCCGGTGCCGATTGATAACCATCCTGGCCGTTACCCTTTTAAATGTTTGGAAGCACGTTCTGTGCGGGGCCGATGAAGGCCGAATGTCCATCGTTGCTGCTGCCGGAATAAATGTTCGGCCAGGCATTTTGAGAAGCCATGTTGATAAACGATTAGCCGTCAGTATGGCTGCCTGCGTAAATGGATAGAAGAGCGTTTTGAGACGTTTTTGCCAGGCTGGCTAAACCATCGTTTGTTCCGCCTTTGTAGATATTGCCGAGTGGGTTTTAATTAAAACTGGCGGATTGAAACACCCCATCACTGGCGCCTCCGGTATAAATATTCGGCAGGTTGTTTTGCGCTGCTGCAAAAACAAAATTGAGGAAAACCGCTGTCGAAAGCAGAGCCCGCAGCATAAGCAAACGGTTAGATGATTAGGGTTGCCAATTTTTTTTTCTTCGCCAGTTGACGTTTCATCCGCGCCGCTTTCGGCTACACCTTTGTGATGCCGAATTGTTTTCTGAAAGGCGACAAACAATTATCACTGTCCAACAAAAAACACGGCATTTGAAAACAGCAGTTTTCCATTCTCCCAAAAACTGCGAAACAGCACATCATCCGTAAGATACGTCACACTGCCGCGGCCAATTTCCTGCACGCCAAACAGCAATCCATTTTGCAGGCGCTTGGCCAGGTTGGTGCCCACAAATCCCGCCACGGGCTTTTCTTTCTGCAGCACGCCTACGTTCCAGCCACCGTCTTTTATGTATTCGTATATGGCGGCATCCTGCTTCAGCGTATAATACTGTTCGGGGTAACCAAAAGCCAGCGGATGGGTGTTGTCAAGCTTCACCCGGAAGATAGAGCCGGGGGTCATGCCGCGCAGTGCATCCCGTTCCCGCGATTCGTAGCGGGTCACAAATTCGCTCAGGTCTTTCGGCTCCTGCTCATCGGCTTTTTTCGCCTTAATGCTCCAGTCAAGGCGGCTGAGCTGCGCCACCGCACCTTCCAGCGCCACCACGTTGCCGCCGCCGCTGATCCAGGCCCGAAAAGCATCGGCGCTGGTCTTATCGGAGAGGAAACGGTAAGCGCCATCGGGCATAATTACAACATCGTAATCGATCCAGGCTATGCGCCCTGCATCAGCGGCATTGATCAGTGTCAGCGGGTAGTTGATCACTTGCTCAAAGAAATGCCAGACCTCGCCGGCTGCGAGGCTGCTTACCCCGTCGCCCGTCAGCAGTGCCACCTTGCGTGCCTTCATGGGCACCACGCTGCTGCTGCCAAAGTCGAGCCCCTTGTCCACAAATCCGCTGTTGACCGCCGCCAGCGGCACACCGGCTTCGGTGGCCAGGCTGCGCACCATCTGCCACAACTGTGGCATGTACTGATTACCGGTGCGCAGCACAATCACCGCACCGCGTTCAAACTGCTGGCCGCCCGACTCGAACGGCGTAGTGGCAAACCGTAGCTTGATGCCTTTTTTCAGCAAAGCGCTAACGAGCTTTACGGATTGCACGCCATTCCACGGAATGACATACGCATAGGGCTCTGCGGTGTTGGAGGGAAGCGGATTTCCGCGTTGCGCCACGTCGGGCATTCGGGTGGCCCTTGCCGCCGGCAAGGCCGTGCGGCTGCCGAACGTTTTAATGCCATAGGCATAAGCCAGCGACCAGGCCGTAATATCGTAGGTGGCCGAGTCGGACAATTTGGTGGTGGGTTCAAACAACACTTTCACCAGGTTGCTTTTTGGCTGCGCCGATGGAATCACAATGTCATTTTCGGCTACCGAAATTGTTTCTTCCTTGCTGGTTTCGTAATTGTAGCCGCGAACCGAAGCGCTGGCGCCGGAATAATATTCAATGTTGTTTTGCTTCAATAATTGCAGCAGCGAAGCCAATCTTGCCGAGTCGTTTTTTCCGGGCTTCAGCACAAAGGCCTTGTAATCGCCAACGCCGGCATTAGCCACCTCGAAATACCGGGCAAATTCATTTTTTAACTGCACCGCATGTTTCGATGCCACTTCCACCGTGCTAAGGCCCGTAGTGTGATGATGCAGCGCCCTGTCAACAAGGGTAAGTGTATCACCATTATCTATCACCAGCCCCAGGCCGGCGCCGATACCACCCTGCTCATAGGTCATGCCGATGGCGCCGTTGTAGATCGGGTACGTATCGCCGTAAGAAGGATACAAAAGATCAAAACGTTCTTTGGTGAAATAAAGCCATCCTTTTTCATCAAAATAACGGGCATGATTGCGGCCGATCGTCGCCTGAAAATCGCGTTGCCATTTGGTCACCACTTCGTGAAACGGTTCGGCCGCCGGCGCAAAATAATAGGGCGAGTTGGCGCCCTGCTCATGAAAATCCACGTGCACCTGCGGCATCCAGCGGTTGTAAAGCGGCACCCTTTGCCGGCTTTCCGTCTGCGTTTGCCAGGCCCAGTCGCGGTTGAGGTCGAAGTTGTAATGATTGGCCCGGCCACGCGGCCAGGGTTCGTTGTGCTCGCGGGCCGAAGGCGATGGATTGTACGTGGTGCCCACCACCGAATTGTACCAGTTGACATACCGGTCGCGGCCATCGGGGTTGAGGCAGGGATCCATCACCACCACGGTATTTTGCAGGTATTGTTTTGTTTGCGCATTAGCCGGATCTACAAGGGCATGAAGCGTTAAAAGCGCCGCTTCCGACGAAGACGGCTCATTGCCATGCACGTTGTAACTCAGCCAAACGATCACCGGCTGCGAAGCCGGCGCGGCGCTTTCTTTGTTCACCACGGCAACATTGGCCGTGCGGATGGCTTCGAGGTTGCTGATGTTAGCGGCCGAAGAGATAAACGCCACCATCAGCGGGCGCCCCTCGTTGGTAGTGCCATAGGGTTGCAGCTTCACCACCGATGGTGCCGCCGCGGCTACGGCTTTAAAATAGTCCACCAGCCGGTGGTGGGGCGTAAACCGTGTACCCACCTTGTAACCCAAAAACTGCTCGGGCGTTGGCACCTGGGCATAAGAACAGGCAATCGAAAAAAGTAAGGAGAGAGCAAAGACGAATCGCATGCAGTAAAAAGATTTGGGAACAATATTAATTCCGGAACAGCATAAATCATTCAAAACGCAGGGGCTATCACCACAATGCACTGGCGGCGGCGCAAAGACCTGCAAGTATTTGTATAAGGCGTTGGCCAAGGGTTTGAAAAAAATCAGCGCCTAATCCTGCATTTCCCATCTTTCCTCTGCCGCCAGGCCTCAACGAAGTCGCATACAGGACCGCTGCCTGTTCTGGTGGCAACACCAGTTTGCCGGTTGTACCATTGGATAACTTGCTGTCGGGACTGCACCACCGCAGACCGACAGACCTTCGATGGGGCCACATGGTCTCATCATGAGGCATGGCAAGTATCGCGGCGAGGTTGGTCCTGTCAGTGGTAAGCTTTTCGCTTCCCGGTTACGCCGTTGGCACATAACCCCCATCAGGCGAGCAAAACAAAGGACCAAAGAAGGTAAAGGACATTTGTTCAAATGTGACGATTGTTTATCGGCCAGGGCGCAGCAAACCCGGTTGCCGATAGCGACCTGCGGGGAAGAATCCGGTAAGACGCTGTGGGGGCCGGCGGAAGGATGGCTGGTTCCGCTGCCGATAATGTGTCGCCAGTTCTGTACTCGTGGGTATCGTCTTTTCCGCCACCAGGATTCTGAAAATCATAGCCGCAACAAGGAAAGGAAATGCAGCAGGCAGTACCCATCATCAAAGCATAACAACCTCATTGCGGGTCGCCGTGGAGAGGCATTTTCAACCGACGAAATCGTTGCGCATCGCTGGCAAGCCATGGCTTGAAATTGAGGTAATTGGGGGAAATCAGGACATTTTCCAGGTCTTGGGCTTGGTAGCCGCTTTTGCGTGAAACCCTTATCCACCAACTGTTTCGGGCTTTGCCACCAACGTTTTGCTATCCGATTACTGCCGCAAACTTCGTTATTATGGCCCTTGCCGCCGTATTAGGTTTGTGTCGGAATCAATATTGAAAACACCAGAGAGTTCTTTTAAAAACCGGATGCATCTGTAAAATTTGCTTGCTGCTTACGATTGGGTTTGCGATTGGAAAGACCGTGTAAAAAGTAAAAAAGAAAGTTATGAAAAAGCAATTTGTATTTAGCAGCACCAAACATGTCATCACCCGTTTCGCCCTTGCCGCCGTTCTGTTCTTTCATGCCTCTTTGGCCTTTGCCGGCCCGGGCAACGAAGAAGAACCGTTTGTAAAGATACGCCACACCGGTGTGGTCGAAAACCGGGCGCAGTTCCAGCTCGATCTTGTAAACGATGCCGACGAAGCCTACCTGCTGACCATACAGGACCAGGACGGGCTTTTTCTCTACAAGGAAAAGATCAGCGCCAAAGCCTTCACGAAGAAATTCGAGTGGGAAAACGGCAACGAAAACACCGGCAAGCTCGTTTTTACGCTGACCGGCCTGAAGTCGAAAAGAAGCTATAGCTACGAAGCGGCCAGCGAAGTACGCACCGTCCGCGATGTGGTAATCACCAAACGGTAACGGTACCCGGCCGCTTCAAATTTCTGCCGGCGAAACAAATGAGCGGCGATGGAACCAAACCAGCATCGAACATTAGTCAATCATTCTAAAAACCAAAAAAGCAGCCGCGTGGCTGCTTTTTTGTTTGGGTTTATCCCATTGGAGAACCGTTACCGCGTTGGCAGGGTTAAATTAAGTCTTCCAAAAAAATAAGCACCGTTGAAGCCCATTTGCTGCACCCGGCGGCTGTACACGAAACGGCCAAGGCTTTGGTTGCCGCTATGTGTTTGAATGTCGGGATAGACATCAAACAGGTTATTGGCACCGATCGTTGCCCGGATTGTTTTCAACACCTGGTATGAAAGCGAAAGATCCGTCACAGTCTTAGCACTGAATGTCTGGTCGAGCGTTTGACGCTGGTTACCGGCAAACTCGTTCATGGGAAACGAAGCCGGCGTTAATGGATTGATGGTCGGGTCGAGATAAATGACTTCGCCAAACCGCACAAACCGCACCAGGGCGCTGAACTTACTCACCCTGTAGTTGAACGACAGCGTCATCTTATTGCGCGGACTGGCCACTTCTATGCGGCTCTGGTCTTCGCGGTTGAAATAATTGCCGAGTTGACCGCCGTTGACCAGAATATCAGACGCATAAACAATGGGCGTACCCGACGCATTTTTCTTCACCGAGTTGTCGGTGAGGTTCAGGGCAAACACGGTACGCAGCGAATGCTTGCCGCGGAAGGTTTTGTTGTACGATAACACACCTTCCAAACCGCGGGCCCTGGTGTCAATGGCATTGGTAAAGAAATTGGCGCGGTTGGCGCCGGCTGCGTTCAAGGCTGCCGTGATTTGCGCATTGGTACCGGTGAAATTGTTGGTAAGGATAATGCGCCGGTCAATGTCAATCTGGTAAGCGTCCACCGTTAGTTCAAGACCGGTAAGCGGACGGGCGGTTAAGCCGAGTGCGAAGTTCTGGCTGGTTTCTTCCTTTAATTCCGGAATGCCCAGCACCCTTGCCAGTTCGCTGCTGTTGGGGAAGGTGGCCGCCTGGACGGGTACCAGTCCGCCTTGGCCCGACACGAACAACGTATTGGTCTTGGTGTAGTATTTCTGTTGCTGCGACGGCGCCCTGAAGCCTGTGCTTACCGAGCCGCGGAGGTTCAGCCAGTCGGCCAGTTTGTAGCGGCTGCTGAATTTATAGTTGAAGGTAGAACCGAAATCACTGTAGTCCTCGAAGCGCAGCGCACCGGTAGCTAAAAATTTACGGCTGAAGTCCTGCTCCACGTCAACATAGACGGCTTTGGCCGTACGGGCCTGGTCGCCACCCAGCGTGTTGATAAAGCCTGGAAAAACCTGCGCACCCGGCGATACGTCGGACGTGGGATCATAGTTGCGGTACGAAGCTTCCTCACCGCTGCGGATACCGAAGCCGTCTACGCGAAACTCGGCGCCGGTGGCCAGGTTCAGGCCCTGCAGCACCGGGAACTTCCGCGAAAAGTCAACGTTGGTCGTGTATTGCCAAAACTTCAGGCCACCCGCATCAAAGCTGCGCGGCGGGTTGCCTGTTACGGCAAACTGGCTGTAGTTAACCGAATTGTCCACGCCAAAATTGAACGTGTTAACGCCGAAGTTGTTGCTGAAGTCAAAATTCCATTCGCCAAACTTGCTGCGGTAGCCCACCGCCGTTGAAAAGTCTTCGATCTTGGTTTCTATCTCCGGTAAAAAACCATTGGGATAAATGCCGAAAACATTGGCCGCATATTTTGACGCATTACCCGGATTGGGAATCGTGTTGGGATAACGATACAGGCCTGCCGAGTTACCATTTTTTTTACTCCACCCACCAAAGGCGTACAGCTCGCCCGAGTTGCCGACCGGCAAGCCGAAATTGTAGAAAATAGACCCTCCCGTCATGCGGGAGTTGCCGGCGCGGATGTCGAAATTGTTTCGGTTGAGGCCGCGGGCCGACATGATTGAATCGTCGCGGTTCTGTCCATTCACGTTAGGGTATACACGGCCGGTGTACGTGCCGGTGCGGTTGGTTTCGCCACGGCGAATGTATTCGCCATTCAGGTTAAGAAAACCGCTGCCCACGTTAAAGCCATAACCAATATTGCCCTGGTAGGTGCCGCCGTCGGTGAGCTTTACGTCCGGGTCATCTGTTTTGCCCTGGATGGTAAACAGCCCATAATTCTTCGGGTATTTTGTGTTGAAAAAGCCATAGCTGCTGCCCGCTTCTATCAGGCCGGTCTTTTTCTTTAGCACAATGTTGATCACACCCGCAATAGCATCCGATCCGTACTGTGCCGATGCGCCGTCGCGGAGTATCTCCACCCGTTCAATGGCTGTAGCCGGAATGGCGCTCAGGTCCGTGTTTACCTGTCCCCTGTTGACGGTGCCGTTTACATTCACCAGCGCTGCCTGGTGCCGGCGCTTGCCGTTTATCAGCACCAGCACCTGGTCGGTACCAAGGCCGCGGAGCTGCGCCGGGTCCAGGTGGTCCGTACCATCGGCAATAGTTTGCCGGGCCGATTGAAACGAAGGAGCGATATAGTTCATGATCTGGTTCAGGTCCACCTGCCCTACCTCGTTTACCACCTGCGCCAGTGGAATCACATCCACCGGTACCGGTGTTTCCACCCTTGTCCGCGCAGCACTGCGGGAACCAACCACTGTTACAGTGCCGAGGTCCCGGGCACCCGTCATGATCACATCCTGCACGGCGCCGCCCTGGCCCACCGTCAGGTCAATATTTTGCGTGGCAAACCCCACATACGAAACCACCAGCGTATAACGGCCGGGCGGAACCGCAAGTGAATAGTTGCCTGTGGCGTCGGCCACTGCGCCACCCTGCCGGCCCTGCACCGTTACCGAAGCACCCTGCAAAGCCTGCCCGCTGGCATCACGAACCGAACCGCGGACCGTCACATTTTGGGCGTACGCCGCCGTAGCAGCAAACAGCGCCAGCACCAGCAAAAAAAGCGGCAAAAAAGAAGCGTAGATTTTCTTCATACATTAGTATTTAAGTAAAACAATAGCCAAAACAAGTAGTATTGGCTGGTAAGGCAAAAAGCGAAAAACGGTGTAGCCGGCAAACGGTGGCAGTCAGCAGTTTTGACAGGGCGGAGTTCAGTTGGTGTGTGGAGAAGACCGGTTGTAAGTTAAGGCCAAAACGGTTACCGTTCATACGCTGCCATTCAAAAATGATAAACGGCATTTGAGGCCCCGGCGTTAAGTTTGTACAAACCTCTTTTTGCCATGCGATTTCTTTCTGTTCTTCTGTTTTTGCTGCTGCTTGGCTGCTCGGCACCCAAGGGGCTTGTTGGTCCCGAATCGGCGGTGAACCCCTACCGCTATACCATCAACAAAAAAGCAATGGTGCGTAACGGTGCGGTGGCGTCGGCCCATCCGCTGGCCAGCAAAGTAGGCGTGGAAATGATGCGTCTTGGCGGCAACGCATTTGATGCGGCCGTGGCCACCCAACTGGCGCTGGCAGTTGTGTACCCGGGTGCCGGCAACCTTGGTGGCGGCGGCTTTTTGGTGGCCCGGCGGGCCAATGGCGAAACAGTTGCCCTTGACTACCGCGAAACAGCGCCGCAACTGGCCCGCCGCGACATGTACCTCGATGCGGCCGGAAAAGTCATGCCCGGCAAGAGCCTCAACGGTCACCTTGCCGCCGGCGTGCCGGGCACTGTGGCAGGGTTGTTCGAAAGCATGACGTATGCAAAGCTGCCGTTGAAAACGCTGATTCAGCCGGCCATTGATCTGGCCGAAAAAGGTTTTGCCATCACCGGCCGCGAAGCCGCCACACTTAACGACCTGCAGGAGGAATTTGCACAATACAACACGGTTCGAACGGCGTTTCAAAAAGCAACGGCGTGGAGGCCCGGCGATACCCTGGTGCAAACCGATCTGGCCAATACGCTTAAGCGCATACGCGACAATGGCGCTGCTGGCTTTTATGAAGGCCGCACGGCGCAACTGGTGATTGAAGAAATGAGGCGCGGCAACGGCATCATCACCCTCGACGACCTGCGGTCGTACAAGGCCAAATGGCGGGAGCCCCACCAGTTTGCCTACAAAGGCTTTACCGTAGTGGGCATGCCCATGCCCAGCAGCGGCGGGCTGCTGCTCCACCAAATGATGAAGATGGTGGAAGAGCGGCCGCTTGCCACGTATGGATTTCAAAATCCCTTAGCCGTGCAATTGATGATAGAAGCCGAACGGCGTGCTTATGCTGACAGAGCGGAGTACATGGGCGATGCTGATTTTTATGATGTGCCCACGGCAAAACTTACGGACACGGCTTACCTCAACCGCCGCATGCAGGATTACAAACCCGGTGAAGCGGGTAGCAGTACCGTGACAAAACCGGGTACGGTTGCCCGTAAGACGAGCGAACAAACCACCCACCTCAGTGTAATTGACGCCGAAGGCAATGCCGTGTCGGTGACCACAACACTTAACAACAACTACGGCAGCAAGACCGTAGTGGGCGGTGCCGGCTTTTTGCTCAACGACGAAATGGACGACTTCAGTGTGAAGCCCGGGGTACCTAACCTGTACGGAGCCGTAGGCGGCGAAGCCAATGCCATTGCCCCCGGCAAAAGAATGCTGAGCTCCATGACACCAACGATTGTGCTGAAAGACGGAAAACCGTTTTTAGTAGTGGGTACGCCCGGCGGCACCACCATCCCCACGTCTGTGTATCAAACTATCATTAACGTAATTGATTTTGGCTTGAGCACGGACGATGCGGTGAACAAACCAAAGTTTCATCACCAATGGTTGCCCGACGAAGTGTTTGTAGAGCGAAGCCTTCCGGCAAGCCTGAAAGATGCGCTGCAAAAAATGGGATACAAACTCATGGAAAGAGGCGGCATTGGCCGCGTGGAAGCGATAAAGCTTTTACCCGATGGCACCATCGAGGCCATTGCTGATGGCCGCGGCGACGACGCAGCGGAAGGTTTTTAAAAATGAATGCTGTTGCAATCGGCACGGCGAGTCTTTTTTCAAGCAACGGAATATTGCCATACTGCTTGTGGCAGCCCACCACCCCACAAATTTCCGGCGACCACGCTAACACCAGCACTTCAAGACAAAAGCACAAACCACAAACTACCAACTACAAACTCTCATGTCGCCCGGAACTGTTTTTCTTCAATCGGCCATTACACGCTTCAACGAATACAAAAGGCTTGGCGATAAAACGCTGGCGGCTTTAACAGAGGATGACATCCGGCTTAAGCCAAACGAATGGTCGAACAGCGTGGCGGTGATTGTACAACACCTGAACGGGAATATGCGCAGCCGCTGGACTAATTTTTTGACCGAAGACGGTGAAAAACCCTGGCGGCGTCGGGATGAAGAATTTGCGGAACAAAGCTGCACCAAAGACGAAATAATTAACCAGTGGAACGAAGGTTGGGCCGTCTTTCTTCAGGCATTCGCATCGCTCAACGAATTGGACCTGTTGAAAACCGTGACGATCCGCTCACAGCCGTTAACGGTGATAGATGCCATCAACCGCCAAATGGCCCACTACAGTTATCACGTAGGACAAATCGTGTACCTGGGGCGGTGGTGCAGAAAAGCAGACTGGCAATCGCTCTCCATACCCATAGGCCAGTCGCTGGACTATAAGCAGAAAATGGACGAACAATGGGGCGGCGCCACCGGCAGTAAGGGAGTTTGACACCCTATTGTTTTGGGCAAGTTGTTGGTGTGGCGGATCATCGCCACCGCTATTGACGGCCCGGAATGAAAAAGAGCAGCCTTTTGCTGCTCTTTGGTTTTGGTCTTTGGTCTCGCACTTATTTTGCGGCTGCCTGGTCAGGTGGAACCGGGCCCGGTACACGGTTGGTGATAGCCGGCACTGTTTTCAGATAGGCGAGCATGGCCTTCAGGTCATCGTCCGACAATTTGCCCACGGCTTCCCAAGGCATGGGCGGCATCACCGGGCGGCCTCCTTCCAGGCCCAGGTGTTTGCCGGTGCGCATGGTTTGAATAAACTGTTGTTCGGTCCAGGCGCCAAGCCCGGTGGCACTGTCGGCCGTGAGATTGGCCGCATACGAAATGCCCCAGGGGCCTACAAAGGCTGTGACGTCAGGCGCCATCAGCACCCAGTTGCCGGGTTGCAGGGCCGATTTAATAATAGGTGGCAGCGGCGATCCGGTCGGGTGGCCCGAGAGCAACCGGCTGGAGTCTATAACAGGGCCGTGGGGCGTCATTTTTTTGGGGGAATGGCAGTCGTTGCAGCCACCGATTTCAACAATAAACTGGCCTCTTTTTACCGCTTCTTCTTTGGTCATAGCGGCTTTCACCAGGGGTTCTTCTGCGGCTTTTTCGGTGGTGGCAGACTGACATGAATAGAGTGCGGCACCGGCCATTAGCAGCGTGGCGAAGGGGAAGGAAATGTTGCGCATGTGGTTTGGTTTAGATAGAAATTTAAGTATTTAAGAGCATTTATACAACAACGGTTTTGGTGGTCAGCGCAGCCTGCCCGGCATTCTATTGAATCGAAGGCGGAGGCTCGCTGGCAAGCCATTGTACAATATCAACCGGTGCGGATGGAGCAGGATAGCGTGCGCTACCGCACCGGCGAATGATCCTGTTGGTGGTCATGCCCTTCAACATCCGGGAGCCAAAGTGGCGGTGTCTTGCCGGCGTTTTTGGCCGGGTTTTGTGCATCTGTCCAAATGGGTTAAATCGTGGCGGTCGCATGGCTTTTGGCGTATTATTCGTTTACTGAATAATGCCGGCCAATCCGGGTAAAACAGCCGCACCCGCTTTTTCAATACAAAAGCTGAATTTATCCGTTAGAACGGAGCAGGTTTGCCGGATGGCTGTTTGCTGCTCAAGGTTCTGCCAAAGCAGCCAGCCGTTGAGTAAAAGCAGAACCATGAGGACGGCTAAAATCAGCCTGCGCATGATGTTTTGTTTTAGAGACACAAATCTGGCAAGAGAACATCGGCTTAGAAAGTGGCGATGTAATGAACTGGTAAAAAAGACGGACAAAATGCGATTTTAGGAGGCAACGCATTTTTGCGCGGCAAAAACAAAACCAGAGGGCCACAAACGGCGGGGCGATTCGACGACGTGTGTGGCCAGTTAACGATAAGCACTCACCAGCTCTTCGGGCCTAAGCCGGTTTACCGTTGCCGTAAATGTCCACCACTATTTTCCCATTGGATTTTACATAGCCGCGATACATGCCTTCGGTATTAAAGGGAAGGGCGACGTTGCCTTTTGCGTCCACGGCGATCAACCCGCCATCGCCGCCGAGGTGCGGCAGTTTTTGCAGAATCATTTCGTCGGCAGCCCGCTTTAGCGACCATCGCTTGTACTCCATCAGGTCGGCCACGGATTTGGCCACGCATAGCCGGAGAAAATACTCGCCCGAACCGGTGCAGCTAACGGCACACAGGTGATTGGCATAGGTGCCGGCGCCAATGATGGGCGAATCTCCTACCCGCCCCCATTTTTTATTGGTAAGGCCGCCGGTGCTGGTGGCTGCCGCCAAATGCCCCGCAGCGTCCAGCGCCACAGCGCCTACCGTACCGAGTTTTTTTTCTTTTGATGGCGATGGTTTGTTGCCGCTGTCGTGATCGAGTTCGGTGGCGTGCGGATCATGTTCCCGTATTCTTTGCAGGGCATCCCATCGTTCCTGTGTAAAATAATAGTCCTGGTTGACCACCGCCAAACCCTGCAGGCGGGCGAATTCTTCAGCGCCGCGGCCCACCAGCATCACGTGGCCGCTTTTTTCCAACACCGCCCGGGCAGCGCAAACAGGATTTTTCAGGCCGCTTATTTCGGCTACCGCTCCCGCCGACAGGTCGCGGCCATACATGATGGAAGCATCCAATTCTACCTTGCCTTCGGCTGTAAATACCGACCCTTTCCCCGCATTAAACAGCGGGCAGTCCTCCAGTTCCTGCACGGCTCTTTCCACAGCATCGAGCGATGAGCCGCCGGCTGCCAGCAGGTCATAGCCTTTCTGCAATGCCTGCCGGAGCGCCCCGGTATAGGCTTTTTCCTTTGCCGGCGTCATCTTGCTTTTCAGGATAGTGCCGGCCCCGCCATGCACCGCCAGTGTAATTGTTTGTTGTTGCATGCCGGGTAGTGTATGCAGCAAATATGCCATGGGTGGATGAGACGTTCACGAGTTCACACGTTCACGGGTACACAAGTTTGCTTACGCCGGTAGTGAGGCTGTTCATCGTTCGATGTTGAAAGTAGGCTTACGCCTGCTGTTGCCTCTTACTTTGAAGAATTTTTTGAGAACTCGTGAACGTGTGAACATGCGAACTTCTTCTTAACCTTCGTTGCCGCTTTTCACAAATCTTTACGAAAGCCCATCATACCGGTCTTGTACGAAAAACGGTTATACCTACTTTTACACGAATATGTCTGTTCGGAGAGTTTTGAGAATAACCGGCCGTGTGTTGCTAGCCCTTCTTTTGCTGATTGGGCTATTGCTGGTTTTTGCGCACACCAACTGGGGGCAAAACTGGCTTGCCCGCCAGGTCACCGGACGCCTTTCCAAAGAACTGCAAACAAAAATTTCCATCCGCCATATCAGCATCGGCTTTTTCAACCGGCTGCAGCTCGAAGGCGTTTACCTGGAAGACCAGAAAAAAGATACCCTTCTTTATGCCGGCGCTGTAAACGTTCGCATCACCGACTGGTTTTTTCTAAAGGATAAGGCCGACCTCCAGTACATTGGGCTGGAAAACGCCGTCGTTCACATCAACCGCAGCGACTCTATTTGGAACTACGCTTTTCTTGCCAACTATTTTTCCTCTACCGATACGGCAACGGTGAAAAAAGAGGCCGGCATTCAGTTTAATCTGAAGCGGGTGGAACTGGACAATATTTCATTTGTAAAACGCGATGCCTGGACCGGCAACGACCTGGTTGTACGTTTGGGTTCGCTGGACCTGGATGCGCAAAATATCAGCGCCAGTAAAAAGGAAATGCTGCTGGGTGAAGTGGATATAGTGGATCCCTATTTTTCAAGCTTAACCTATCCGGGAAAGTACAAGGACACCACCTCCTCGCCGAACGATTGGAACATAAGGGTGGCGCAATTGAACATCCGCGGCGGGCGGCTTCGCCTCGACAATGGAAACTTCAACGCTTCTGTCCCCTATTTCGACGGCAACCATATTGACCTCCGGCAGATCACGGGCACCGCCCGGAATTTTCGCATGAAAGGCGACACTATCAGCGCGGCGGTGTCGCTGGCAGCCACGGAACGCAGCGGGTTTCAGATTGATTCGCTGCGGACTGACCTGACGATTCTGCCGCAGGCATACGCCTTCCGAAACCTGCTGCTGAAAACACCCCGCAGCACCCTGCGGCGCTCGTTTGTGCTCACCGCCGATGGTCCGGGTGGCTTTGGCGATTTTGTGCGTGGCGTCACCTTGGATGCCGATTTTGATAATTCGGTGATTTCGTCGGACGACCTGGCTTATTTTATTCCCGATGCGAAGGGCTGGAAAAAAACCATTCGCATCAATGGCAACGTTTCGGGACCTGTAGAACGACTGAATGCCGACAACCTGCTGGTGCGGCTGGGCAACAATACCGTGATCAGCGGAAATGTAAGTGTGATTGGCCTGCCCGACATCAGCAAAACCCTTTTGAACATTGAAGCCAAGGAATTCAGCACAACGTTCCAGGACGCGGTGAGCTTTTTTCCGCAACTGGCCCGGGTGCGTAATCCCAACGTGCGGGCCCTTTCCTATTTAAAGTTCCAGGGCAACTTCACCGGTTTTGTCAATGACTTTGTTTCGTCCGGCACCATTCAGACGGCGCTCGGCACGCTGAAAACCGACTTGAACCTGAAGCTGCCGAAAAACGGCGAAGCGGTCTATCATGGTTCGCTAAAAACCGGTGGCTTCCAGCTTGGCCGCCTTATCAACAATGCCGACCTGGGCATCGTGGACTTTGAGGGCGAAATCAAAGGGCACAGCTTCGACTGGAACAAAATGTCGCTCAACATCAATGGCCTTGTGCGCCGCATCCGGTACCAGGATTACACCTATCAAAACATTCGCGGCAACGGCGTGGTGTCGAAGAAACAGTTGAACGGCAACTTTAAGGTGGAAGACCCCAATGCCGACCTGGAGATCAACGGCCTGATTGATTTTAGCGGAAACATCCCGGTATTTGACGCCACCGCACAGATACGCCGCGCCAACCTAAAGGCGCTGCAACTGACGCCCGACGACATTCGCCTTAGCGGCGACTTCAACCTGAACATGCAGGGCAACAGCCTGGCGAACCTGATTGGTACCGCCCGTATCTCCAATGCGGAGCTGCTGGCCAACGGCAACAAACTGTCGTTTGATTTTTTAAACGTTGCCTCGTACTATATCAACAATGTGCGGCAACTGACCGTCAACTCCAACGAGCTGGATGGCCGCATTACCGGCCAGTTCGACCTGACGACACTGCCCTCCGCCTTTCGCCATTTTCTCAACCGCTATTACCCGGCCTATATTCCGGCACCCGAGCGATACACACCCCAGGATTTTTCGTTCGATATAACGACCGGCATTGTAGAAGATTACCTGCGGCTGCTGAACCCGAAGCTGTCGGGCCTCAACAACAGCCGCCTTACCGGTTCGCTCAACACATCGGCCAACACCATGACAATTGACGCCGATGTGCCCCAATTCGGTTTTGGCGACTATTCCCTGACGGAAGTAAAACTTAAGGGTACCGGCAATCTTGACAGCCTGGTTCTGGCCGGTAGCGTCACCGACGCATCGAACGGCAAAGGCGTGGTGCTGCCGCAAACAACGTTCGGCATAAAAGCTGCCAACGATGTATCTGACATTGAGCTGAACACGATCTCCAACCAGGTGGTGAACCGTGCGACGCTGGCGGCCCGGATCAATACCTTCAGCGATGGCGTGACGGTGCGCTTCGATACTTCCTCCTTTGTTTTGAACGGAAAAACATGGAACATTGAACAAGGCGGTGAGTTGAACCTGCGAAAAAATGCAGTGACAAACGGGCAACTGATTCTTCGGGAGGGACCGCAGGAAATAAAGATCGAATCAGTGGCTTCCGACATCGGCTCGTGGAGCGACCTGCATGTAACGCTGCAAAACCTCAATCTCGGCGACCTGTCGCCCTTGCTGATCAAAGACGGGCAGCTTGAAGGAACGCTGTCTGGCACCGTAATTGCCGAAAATCCCACGGAGCGCCTGGTGGTGAGTGCCGACCTGCGGGGTCAAGCCGTGGCGCTTGACAACGACTCTATCGGCGAATTGGTCCTAAACGGCCGGTACAACAATCTCACGGGACTGCTGACGGCTAAGGGCAACAATCTTGATCCGCTGCACAAGATTGATTTTGATCTGGCCATGAATTTTAAGGATTCAGCCAACACGTTTCAGGACCGCATTACCGTGCGGCCGGATAATTTTCAGTTGAAATACCTGGAGCGGATTCTCGGCACGCTGTTTACCGACATGGAAGGCACTGTTACCGGCAACGTAAACATTGTGGGTGAAGGCACCGACCGCGAATTTTTAGGGCGGCTGCAACTGCGCAATGCGGCCTTTAAAGTGGTGTTTACACAAGTGCCCTACACCATCGAAGACACCGAATTGATTCTGCAACGCGAGTACCTGGACCTTAGCAAAATCCGCCTCCGCGACCGGCGCGGCAACCAGGCCCGTATTGTCGGGGGAATCAAACACAAAGGTTTTCAGGATATGTATTTTGATGTGGCGGTGCAAACCGTGTCGCAGCAAATGGAACTGATTAACACTACCTACCGCGATAACCAACAGTTTTACGGCAGGGCTTACGGTTCGGCCACCTTTGCCATTGTTGGTTACCAATACGACATGCACATTGGCATTGATGCCAAGGCCTCTACCACCGACAGCGCCTTTATTACCCTGCCGCCGGCGCAAACGCGGGAAAGCGGCGAAGCCTCGTTTATGGTGGAAAAAAAATACGGCCGCGAAATGACGGAAACCGAAAAACGCGGGGGCGAAACCAACATCACGTATGAGGTGAACCTCACGGCTACACCGTTGGTGAATATTGAAGTGATACTCGACGAGCTGACCGGCGACATTATCCGTGGCCGTGGCCAGGGCAACCTGAAAATTACCTCCGGCACCATTGCACCGCTCCGCATTTCGGGCCGCTATAACATTGACGAAGGCGCCTATAATTTCACCTTCCAGTCGGTATTCCGGCGTCCGTTTATTGTACGCAAGGGCGCCAACAATTATATTGAATGGAATGGTGATCCTTATGATGCCGACATCCGGCTCGATGCCTACTACACAGCCGAGAATGTAAGCTTTGCGCCACTGGCCTCTACGCTGATTGTGGACGACCAGGCCCGCAGCAACCTGTCACGCATCCGGGCCAACGTAAACGTAGCCGCCACCTTAACCGGCAAGCTGTTTACACCTAAAATTGATTTTCGCCTGGAGTTCCCGAGCAACAGCATTATTTATTCCCAACCTTCCATTCAATTTGCCATTCAGCAACTGGAGCGCAACACCAACGAGCTCACCAAGCAGGTGACTTTTCTTGTGGTCACGAATTCGTTTGCGCCTTACGAGAGTACGCAGGCCGTGGCCCGCCCGTTCGAAGAGCTGGCATACAACACCATCTCCGGCGTGCTGTTCAACGTCATCAACCGCGAGCTGAACCAAATCCTGTCGCGGGTGCTGCAGAATAAATTCACCCTGAACTTTTCAGGGTCGCTGTACAACCGCAACTTATTTGACCCCACCGCCCGTGGCATCCGCGTGTTTAACCAGGCCACTTCCAACATCAGCGTGGGCACCTCGCTTTTCAACGGCCGCGCCATTTTATCGGTCGGCGGCAGCTTTGATATTCCACTGGAAGCAAACGTGCAGCAGACCTTTCAAATACTGCCCGATGTCAGCCTGCAACTCCTGCTGAACAAAACCGGCTCCATGCGGGCCACCTTTTTCTACCGGCAAAACGTTGACTTCCTCAACGGTTTTACCACCAGCGGCAGCCCGCAAACAAGGCGCTACGGCGCCAGCCTTTCGTACAACAAAGAGTTTGATTCTTTCCGCGAGTTTTTGTTTGGCCGCAAGCGTCCTCGGGCAGCAATAGATAGTGCCTCGGGTGCGTTGCAGGTGCCGGCCAATTTCATCAGGCAGTAATGAGGCCAATGCCGGAACCGCCGACCGATTAGAGGCATGCGTGACCTGCTCAAAACAACTTTCTGGGTAATGCCACCCGGCAATGCCAGTTCTCAGGCGCGGCGATAGGTCCAGTTGGTGAGGCGCTCCTGAAGGCCAGTGCCACTGATGGGCGATTTTTCGGGCAGGAATTTCCAATAGCGCCTCGGCATATGCTGAATATGCAGCTTGCTGTTTTTGCGGGCGGCAATGTTCACGCTTTTAAAATATTGCTTCCACAATTGCTGGTAAATGCCTTCGGTTTCGTCGTAAACCGGCGACATATCTTTTCCGCCCGCCACTTCTTCGGAAAAACGAATCTGGACGGTTTCCGTAACGCTCAGGTCATAATACATGCCGTATTTGCGGTGGCTATCGTAAATCATCCATCGCTGGTCGGCATAGCGGGTTTCAAAGTGCCGGGCAATCAATGGCAGCACATTATAGTCGGGTTCAATGATGGCATAAAACAAACCATCGGCTGTGCGCTGAAAACGCACAAAGGCTTCCATCCGGTGTTTCTCGCGCCAAACTTTTTTGGCCGTTTGCACCACCGCCAGCACGGCCGGATGACTGTAATCTTCTTCCACCATCGCCTCTGTGGCAAATACGTACTGGATATACTGCAGCAACGTGTTCTCTATGCCATCCAGCTCCGACAGAAAGGCCCGGTGTATCTGGTCTTGTGCTTCCTGGGTCAGCTTTTTTTGCAAACCCTTCCAAACCCGGTTGCTGTGGCCCGGGTCGGAATTGACGGCATGCGGTTCGGCAAACAGCGACGGCTGGTGCCTGTGCGCAGGCACGATGTTCACGTCGCTGAATTTGTATTCATACACATCAAACACGGCACACAAAAAGCCATCGAAGCTTCCGTTATAGACTATGGTTTTCATGGTTAAAAAAGTTGAAGCTGCGGCGAATGATTAGCGGCATATTTCGTTTGCGAAGCCGATAGAATAAAGCTCTTTATCTGATCCGGAGTATAATCTTTCGGCCGGAAATCATTTGCTTTCAGGTTAAGAAAATATTTGGCGCGGTTGGCGGCAATGTTGAATTTTTTCAGGTGGTCCCAGGTTAGCTTCCGGAACTTGCGGGCCTCGCCGATCTTTTGCGCCGTTTGAATGCCAATGCCCGGAACACGCTTGATCAGGTCAAGGTCGGCCTTGTTAACGTCCACGGGAAACTGGTGCAGATTGCGCAGCGCCCAGCCCAGTTTCGGATCAATCTGCATATCCAGGAAAGGATCGCCAGGTGTTACAATTTCATCCACATCAAAACCGTAGAAACGCAACAGCCAATCGGCCTGGTAAAGCCGGTTTTCCCGCACCATCGGCACCGGCGTACCGATCGCCGGCAGACGGTTGTCATTGCTCACCGGCACATAGCCCGAATAGTACACCCGCTTCAGTTTCAATTGGTCGTAAAAAAGCCCCGCCATCTTCAATATCTGCCAATCGTTTTCGGGCGTAGCGCCAATCACCATCTGGGTGCTTTGTCCGGCCGGTGCAAACAAAGGCACTTTCGCCAGCGCCTTTTTTTCGTCGCGGTTGGCAATAATCTCGTTTTTCACGTAGGTCATGGGCCGTATCATGTCCTCGCGGTTTTTGTCAGGTGCCAGCAGCTTCAGGCTTTTTTCCGTTGGCATTTCTACGTTCACCGAAAGTCGGTCGGCATAAAGGCCGGCCTCACGAATCAAGTCTTCGCTGGCGCCGGGAATGGTTTTCAGGTGAATGTATCCGTTGAACTTGTGGTCGGTGCGGAGCTTTTTGGCAATCAGCACCAGCCGCTCCATGGTATAGTCGGCATTGGAAAAGATTCCCGAGCTGAGAAAGAGGCCTTCGATGTAGTTGCGGCGGTAGAAGTTCATGGTCAGGTCCACCACTTCCTGCACGGTAAAAGCAGCCCGTTTCACGTCATTGCTTTTCCGGCTAACGCAATAGGCACAGTCAAAAATGCAGTGGTTGGTCAGGAGGATTTTGAGCAGCGATACACAACGGCCATCTTCGGTGTAAGCGTGGCAGATACCCATTCCTTCCGCATTGCCAAGACCTTTGTTTTCGTTTTTTCGCTTGCTGCCGCTCGAAGAGCAGGACACATCGTATTTGGCAGCATCGGCAAGAATAGACAGCTTCTCCAGCACACGCTCATTCATCTTTAAAATTACTAAAAAAATGAGCAAAAAAGGGCGCTAAAATGTGGTAATTT
The DNA here is from genome assembly GCA_965365435.1 of uncultured Flavisolibacter sp. Taxonomy (GTDB): domain Bacteria; phylum Bacteroidota; class Bacteroidia; order Chitinophagales; family Chitinophagaceae; genus Flavisolibacter. Next base: position 25,104 of record CBDUBQ010000034.1, on the reverse strand, counting down.
TCTTAAAGAAAAACGGTGTCGAAAGGGTGGTTTTGGATGGGTAAAATCATTCCACAAACCGTCTGTCGCTGCGCCGTAAGAGCGCCGAAATCTTTGCGATGTGGTGGTCGTCGTGTTCGGCTACGAAATAAAGCGAATCAACAAGCCGCATGGGCTGCTGTAGCCGCGGATGGACAGCCGTGAGGCGAAGCAGGCCGCCATCAAAATCATAGATCGTTTCCAGCGTTTTTTGCCGCTGGCCCACGAACAGCTGCATCAGTTGTTCAAGGGATCTTTCGTTGTGTCCTGCTTCGTGGGTTTTCCGGTTGGTAAGATCGGCTGCCGACAATATTTCCCTGCCATCGAGAAAATCCTGCAGACGCCGGAACCAAAGTTCTTCCAGATCGGACAAATGGCCCATTTCTTCCTTTACCGACCAGCCCCCATTGCCCACGCTGCAGGCTTCATCATCGGCATTGGCCAGGATGCTATGCAACCGGAACATAGCGCCTTCGAGGCGGCTGAAAATGACCGGGAAATCCGAAATGGGAAAATCGAAGTGGAAACGGCGGTCGAACCAGGGAGTTTGCTGAATCATATTTTAAGCTACGGCAAAAACGTGAATCGTGAGTCGTGAATCGTCCAATGGCGGGGAATCTGGTTTTGGTTTGGGGGTGATCGTCGAGCCTTTAGTTTGCGGTGCCCACAAGGTATTGCAGGTAGCTTGCGTTGCCGATTGCGGCCATCGAGGCCGTGTTATTGAAATAAACATAGGCCTCTCTTGTTTTGCTGCCGGCTAGCTGATTTGCTGTGCGCTGTATAAACGCTTCGCTATAGGCCGAATGGTAAAGCTGCGGTACTCCGTGGAAACGATAATACACAGCCGGCAGGCCGGTTACCGCTTCGTCTATCAGGCCGGGATAGCTTACGCCGCAGAAGACGATGTTTGCTTCTTCAAGCTTTGCCTTTACGTCTTTGCGCCACCAGCTAAGGTGCCGAAACTCTACTGCGTTTTGGCAGAGGAGGTTGGTTTGGCCGATAATCGTTTGCAATAATGCCTCATTGTAGGCCATAGAAGGCGGCAGTTGAAACAGAACAGGGCCGAGCTTTTCCTTTAGCCCCTCGCGGGCAATGGTGTAAAAATCCTGGAGCAAGGCGCCGGTATTCCGAAAACGCTGCCGGTGTGTGATCACCTGCGGCACTTTTACCGAAAAACGAAAGCCCGGCGGCGCTTTGGCGTACCAGTTATCAAACAGTTTTTGCTCCGGAAACCGGTAGAAGGTGTTGTTGATCTCCAGGGTGTTGAAATGTTTGGCGTAATGGTCGAACCAAAGCCGCTGCGGCAGTCCGTCGGGATAAAACTGTCCCTTCCACTCCCGGTAATAAAACCCCGAACAGCCAATGTACCATTGGATATGCTGCATGTGGCGAGGAGTAAAAAATTTGGTGCCAGCGGGGAGGAACAGTTTACGGGTTCACAGGTTTACAAGTTTACAGGTTGTTATGGTTACGAGTTAAAAAGGTTGCGAGAACGGGTCAACGCAGATGAAGATTAGCTGCGCACGCCAGGAAAACTGCACGTTAAACCGATTTAAGAATTCGTGAACTTGTAAACAGGTGAACTGTGAACCTTACCTACTGCAGCCACAGCCGGCTGATGGACGTCGTCATTTCTATCAGCTTGTTGAATGTATCGGGTTTGGTGATAAAGCAGTTGGCTCCCAGGTCGTACACCATCTGTTTGTCGCGAAACGAGGAGGAGGTGGTAAATACAATGGTGGGGATATGGTGGTACCGGGCATCGCTCTTAATTTCTTTCAGGGTTTCCCGGCCGTCTTTGCCGGGCATGTTCAGGTCGAGCATGATCAGCGAAGGACTTTCGGCGGTATTGTTTTGCTGCAGGTAGTCAAGCAGCTTGTCGCCGTTTTCGATAAAAATATATTCTTGTTCTTCCAGTGAGCTCATAAAGGCATCGCGGATGATCTCCCTGTCATCGGCATCATCATCAACAATCAGTATCCGGTGTTTTCGTTTCATGCTGGCAATATTATAGTAAAGGTGGCCCCTGTGCCCGGTTGGCCGTGGGCAAAAATAACGCCTCCGTGGTGCTCTACAATCTTTTTGCAAATGGATAAGCCGATGCCCGATCCCTCGTACTCGCTGCGGCCGTGGAGCCGCTGAAAAATGGCAAAAATCTTCTGGGCATATTCATTTTCGAAGCCAATGCCGTTGTCGGTTAAGCTGATCTTTAGATACTTATCGGCACGGGCCAGTTGATACGGCGCCACCTCGTACAGATCGGCTTCGTCGCACCGGACGGTAATCAGCGGCTGCACCCCTTCGCGAACAAACTTGAGCGAGTTGGCCAGGAGGTTCTGAAACAGTTGCCGGAACTGCGACGGGATAATATTGGCCTGCGGCAGATTGTCGTAACGGATCACCGCCTGCTGGTTTTCAATTTTAAATTCAAGGGTCTGGATGGTTTCTTCCAAAATCTTCCGCAGGCTGTACAATTCAAAGGAACGGTTGCCGCTGATCATGGAAATGGACAGCAGGTCGGAGATCATATTCTGCATCCGTTGCGATGCGTCAACAATCTTTTGCAGGTAAATCCGGCCGTCCTCGCTCAACCGGTCGAGCTGCGAGGCCACCAGCCGGTCGCCAAACGTGGAAATTTTACGCAGCGGCTCCTTTAGGTCGTGGCTGGCCACGTAGGCAAATTCCTCCAGGCTGGCATTCGACTGCTCCAGTTGCAGGGTGTTTTGCAAAATGGTCCGTTCCATTTCTTTCCGCCGGCTAATGTCGAGCGCCGCGCCAATGATCTGCTGAATGCTGCCATCATCGCCGGTTTTAAATACAATTTCCCGCACCAGCAGCCAGCGATACTCACCGTCCTTGTGGCGCATGCGGCATTCGTACTGGATCATGCTGTCAGCCTGCTGAAAAACTTTGGTGCTTTGCTGGCGGCAGGGCAAAAGCGGCAGGTCTTCGGGGTGGTATAAGAACGCGGTGACGCCGGCGCCTTCTTCCAAAATTTCGTCGGGCAGGTAGCCCAGCACAAAAAACGCCTCCCGGTTGATGTAGGCCATGCTTTGCCGGGTCGCATCAAACAGGTAAAGAATGGTGGGCGAGGCATCGGCTATTTGCTGTATAAAATACTCCTGCTCCCTGATTTTTTCGGCGGCCTCTTTTTGCTCGGTCACATCCAGCGAAATGTTGAGCACATTTTCAACTTCTCCTTTCGCGTTAAAATCGAAGACGGTGCCGTAGGTATGCAGCCAGCGGTACTGGCCGTTTTTGTGCTGCATGCGATAGATGAATTCCATCACCAGGTCCGATTGACCGCCGGCGGCCTTCTGCAGCGCCAGGTTGTTTTTTTCCACCACCGGCGCCCTATCGTCCGGATGGATTTTATCCATAAAAAATCCAACGCCGCCTTGCAGCACTTCGCTGATTTTATAGCCGAGTAATTTTTCCACCCCTTCGCTTACAAAAGTGTATTGGCCACTGCCAATGTTGTAAGTGGCAATAATGGAGGGCGTGGCATCGGTTATTTTCCGGATAAAGGTTTGGCTTTCTGCCAATTCGGCCTGCACCCGCAACTGTTCGGTTACGTCCTGCGACGTGCCCATCACCTTCACCGGCCTGCCGTCGGCGTTGAAAATCACCTCGCCGCGGCGGTGGAGCATTTTCCTGCGGCCGCCCGGCATACGAATGGCGTGAATCAGATCAATGGGCTTTTTTTCGCTCACTGCTCTTTCAAACTGCTCATTCAGCCGGTGCCAGTCGTCCTCGTCCAGATATTGGCGCCATTCTTCAAACGTGAGCGGCTGCCCCGCAGGCATTTCATACACCTTGTACAACTCATCGGACCATACGGCCGATCCGTCTTCGAGGTCGTAAATCCAGTTGCCAAGATGGGCCAGCGCCTGCGCCTGCTTGTAAAGCTTTTCGCTTTCCTGCAGCCGTTCGATCAGCAGTTCTTTATCAGTAATATCCTGCACGGTGCCCACCACGCTCCCCACTTCGCCTTTGTCGTTGAGGCGGACATCGGTGTGCAGCGAAACAAATTTTGTGGTACCGTCGCCTGCTTTGATAGCATAGCTCACGCTGACGCCCTGCCGGGTGGTCATTACCTCACCAATGGCCGCTTCCACTTGCTGGCGGTATTCGGGCACGATGGGCGAAAACGCATCGTCGAAGCGAACCTTCGTTCCGGGAGCCAGGCCGTAAATCTTGTACACTTCATCCGACCAAAACACATCGCCGGTAGCAACCTCCCAGGAAAAATTTCCCATACGGGCCAATTCCTGCGCCTGCTTGTACAGTTGCTGGCTTTCTTCCAGGCGGCTGACCAGCTTCTCCCGTTCGGTGACGTCCTGCTCTATACCCACCACGGTGCTAACGGCGCCGTCTTTGCCACGGATGACCTGGGCAATAGACCGAAGCCATTTGACCGTGCCGTCGCCGGTTTGAATACGAAAGGTGTAATCGTGCTGCTCTTCCGTGTAGATATTGTCAATGCCCTGCTGTACCTGCTCACGGTCATCGGGGTGTACAAAGGACAAAAACCGGTCTATGGTCACCGTTTCCGACTGTGGGGCCAGGCCGTAGATACGGTAAAGCTGGTCGGTCCATTCCAGTCTGTTGCGCTTTACGTACCAAACCCAATTGCCCATATTGGCAATTTCTTCGGCTTTCTTGTACAACGCTTCGGAGCGGCTCAAGCTTTTGATCAGACTTTGGTTTTGCTGCAGGGCATTTTGTTCGTTGTCAATGTTCAGCGTAATGCCGATGGTTTCCTTCACCGTGCCATCGTCGGCGCGGCGGAAAACGGCCTCATAGGCCGCCAGCCAGCGATAGCTGCCGTCTCTGGTCTTTACGCGGTATTTGCAAAGATTCACTTCGCCGTCGTTCAGCCCCTGCATCACCTCCCGTTGCCGTCGCAGGTTGTCCTGGTCGTCGGGATGAATAAGCTGCGCAATGGCTTCTTTGCCAAGCTGGTTTAATTCCTCCTGCGAATAACCGATAACCGATGGCAGCTTTTTGTTTGAATAAACGCCACGATACTCTTTTGCGTCAAACACATGAATGGCGCCAGGGATCGTCTCTGCCACTTTTTCAATAAAATGCGAGTGCTCCTGCAGGGTTTCTTTCAGCAGCTCTATGTAGGTGTTGGTGGCCACTGTCAGTGATTCATTCAGAAAAACATCAATCTCTTTGACGAGGTTTACGATTTCTGACGGTTGCTGGGTAAAATGGAGGATAAACTGCAGCAGCGATTTTTTACGCAGGGCAAACACCAGGGTGATATCTTCCGCCACCACCTCGTGGCGTTTGATAAAAACAAGGTGGTTCGCTATCCACCGCTGGTTCGATACCGAGATGTAGCCGGCGGCATCGTTGCGGGAGAGAAAAGTGAGCAGGTCGGTGACCGACTGGCGGATAATGGCGTCTTGTTCTCCGGCTGGCAGGGCCGAAAAAAACTTCATCATGGGAATGGCCATGGTAGCGCTTTCGGACAATAGAAAACGGCAAAAATCATCCATTTTTTCGGCAAGCAGAAAGCCGGCGTAAGCAGGTAAATGCTGCAGGTTATTCAGCGGCGTTTGGGGCTCGTTGGTAACTGTCACAGATCCGGGGGTGTTTGAAACAAATATAGGCCCGGTTTGGTTAAGCCCGCCTAAGGCGGGCAAACAACAGAAAACTAATGCCGGGGCCGGCCGCTGCCGAAAATCACTTTTATTTCAGCAACCATAATGGAAACGCCTGACCAAAACGAGTGGCCGTTTACCGGTCCACAATGATCTCGATCCTGGCGCTTCCCCTGCGCCTTTCCAGGAGGTAATTTTTTAACTGCGGCAGCGAATCTATCTTCAGTTCACCGGCGGCTGAGCGCACCTGGTACCACTCGATGTGCTGAATGAGTTTTTCTACTTCGCCCGGCGACCAAATGCCAACGCCGAATGACATTTTAATGGCCGTGCGCCGGTGGGGAGGAAGACTGAACTTCAGTTCGCGATGGTTACTGAGATTAAAGGCGTTAAAGCCAATGCTGTCTTTTTTCACCCGCCAGATGATCTCTGCTGTGTCGGCAGTGATGTTTCCCATCACAATGCGGCGCGACGGATCGCAGGAAAGAAGCAGGACGGCCAACAGGCCGGTAAGGGTAAGGTATTGTTTCATACAGGTACGGAATATACGTTTTTCGGCTCAGAAGGCCGCAGGGCAATTGCAGAGGCCTTAGCGTCAGGGATTCAGCGAACCCTTCTCGGAAGCTTCGGCAATATCGTTGCTTGTTTGTTCGGGCGGAAGGTCTTCGTTTGATACGTTTTGCGGCAATCCACGTTCGGCATCGTTGCCTTCAATGGAACTGGCGGCACCGGCCGCATCTTGCTGAAGCGGCTCAATCCCGGCCCGCTCATTTCCCTGTCCCGTACCAAAACGCTGGCTTACACCCGAATCATTTGTACCGGTGCCTAACTCTTCTTCCAGCTTTGCATCCACCCGGTGCGATCCGGTGCTTTTGCCCATCATGTCTTCATTTGCCGGGTAATGCGGATAGCCGGGAAAATCCTGGTCGGTTTTTTCGTCGGGCGACTGCGCCACATCGCGTTTTGTATTCATCGGGTCTGTGCCCGACTGCGATGGGTGCGGAGACTGATTGTTGTGTTCCTGGTTGGCCATATCATTGTTTAACTATAACCATAAAAATGTTGTGCCAACGCCGTGTTTCATCGGCGCCGGTAGGGGGCGCTAAAGGCAATGGGCAATATAAAAAAGCCTGGGTAACGGCGAAAAAGCTGTTGCAGGTACGATGCCGGCAAAAAGATGTTATACAAAAAGAAACGGCCTTGCGAAAGGACTGCTTTGCGGAAAAATTTTTTCTTCTGCCAATAGGTGCTAAAGCCGGTGTAACGGAACCGTTTTTTAGAGGACGATGCCGCTTTCGCTTTTTGCTTCTTGGCTAAGGGGGCCTTGCCTGTTGCTCACTGCCTGTTGCCCATCCCCTCTTCTCCGGTATCTTCATCGGGTGGTGGTACCAGCGTGGGGGCGTTGTCGCTGGTCAGTTCCGCCATGTTCCGATCGTTGGCAATTTTACCGGTTTCTTCCAGCATGCGCATGTCTTTGGCATCGCGTAAAAACTCCGAGGCGAAAATAAATTCGTTGAGACGTTGATTTTTGCTGAAGATGATCTGTTTGTTGTTGCCCTCCCATTCCTTTTCGCCTTTGTAGAGGTAGATGATGTGATGGCCAATCTCCATCACGCTGTTCATGTCGTGTGTCACCACTATCGTGGTGATGTTGTATTCTTCGGTAATTTCTTTGATCAACTGGTCAATGAGCCCGGACGTCTGCGGATCGAGGCCGGAGTTGGGTTCGTCCACAAACAGGTATTTCGGATTCAGCACAATTGCCCTGGCAATGCCCACGCGTTTCATCATACCGCCACTCAGTTCAGCGGGGTATTTTTTATTGGCGCCTTTCAGGTTCACCCGGTCCAGCACTTCGTTTACCCGGTCCAGCTTTTTGCGGGTGGGCCAATCGGTAAACATATCAAGCGGAAAAACCACGTTTTCTTCCACCGTCATGCTGCTAAACAGCGCCGAACCCTGGAAGAGCATTCCAATCTCTTTGCGGATCTCCTTTTTTTGCTCCGTGGACATGGCCGTGAAGTCTTTGCCATCGTACAGTATCTTACCGTTATCGGGCTGAAACAATCCCACCAGGCATTTGGTAAATACACTTTTGCCGCTGCCGCTGGTACCGATAATGAGGTTGCAGAGGCCGGGGTGCAACTGTACCGTTACGCCGTTAATGATGGTTTTATCGGCAAAGCTTTTTCGCAGGTCAAGGACTTCAATCATACATTACAACAATAAAGCGGACAATAAATAATCGGCAAAAAGAATGGCCACGCAACTGACCACCACCGAGCGGGTACTGGATCTTCCGATTTCGAGAGCGCCCCCTTTTACATGATAACCATAATACGACGGCACACTGGCAATGATAAAGGCAAAAGTGTATGCCTTTACCATGCAGAAAAAAGCATTGTACGGATCAAACCCGGTCAGCAGGCCCTTGTCGAACTCGTCGCCGGAGATAATGCCGGTGGCGGTACCTGCCAGGCGACCGCCGTAAACACCCAGGGCCGCGGCCAGCACCACCAGCATCGGTATCACCACCAGGGCTGCAATGATCTTTGGTGCAATGAGGTAGGTTTTGGTGTTGATGCCCATGATTTCAAGTGCATCAATCTGCTCCGAAACCCGCATGTTGCCTAATTCGCCGGCAATTTTTGAACCGATAACGCCGGCCAGAACGATGCAAACGAGGGTGGGTGCAAATTCAAGGATCACCGTGTCGCGGACCACCTGGGCGATGGTATAGCGGGGCACCAACGGGCTGGTGAGCTGATAAGCCGTTTGTACCGTGGACACCGCCCCCATAAACAGCGAAATGATGACCACAATGCCCAGGGCGCCAATACCAATCTCGGCGCACTGGTGCATAAATTCGCGCCAGTACATGCGGCCGTTTTCCGGCTTGGAAAACATGTTCTTGATCATCAACAGATACTTGCCCAGTTCAGCAAAAAACTTCATACAGTTCTATTTCAATTCCAGGTTCTCGTCCTTTCAGTTTTCGAAGCATTGGCACTCAGCACCGTGCTGCCACCACCTTCCCTCACCTGCCCGGGGCAGCTCTTTTTTAGATGCCGCTGATCTCATTACGCCGGCGCCTCGCCCGTTTCCACCACGGCGAGCGTTCGCCCACGGCTTCGGGCGCCGCCGCGCTTTTTAATTGCGCATCCACCACTGCTATCACGGCCATGCTGGTAATGTTGCGTACCGATGTACCAAGCTGCAGAATATGCACCGGCTTCTTCAGGCCTAATAAAATCGGGCCAATGGCGTCGGCCGCCCCCAGTTCTTTCAGCAGGTTATAGGCAATGTTGCCCGAGGAAAGATTAGGAAAGATCAGGGTGTTAACGTCCTTGTCAACCAGTTCGCTGAATGGATAATTTTCTTTCAGCAGCTCGTTGTTGAATGCAATGCTGGCCTGCATTTCGCCATCCACGATCAGGTTTGGCATTTGTTGCTTTACCAGGTCGCGGGCACGGGCCACCATCCTCGCCTCGGCCGAATCGGACGCGCCGAAGTTGGAATAACTCAGCATGGCAATGCGTGGAATAATATTGAAGTTGCGCACTTCTTTTGCCACCAGCATGGTTATCTCCGCCAGTTCTTCTGCCGTTGGATTGAAGTTCACCGTGGTGTCGGCTAAAAACAAGGGGCCCTTTTTCGTCAGCATCAGGTACATACCGGCTATTTTATTCACCCCCTCTTCTACCCCAATGCAATGCAGGGCAGGCCGGATGGTGTCGGGATAGTTTTTTGTAAGGCCGGAGATCATGGCATCGGCGTCGCCGCATTCCACCATCATGCAACCAAAATAGTTGCGGTCTTTCATGATCTTTTTCGCCTCGTAGGCATTCACGCCTTTGCGTTGCCGCTTGCGGAAAAAACTTTCGTAATACTGGTTGCGCTTTTCCTCCATCGCATCGCTTCGGGGGTCGAAGATGGGCCAGCCTTCAATGTCAATGTTGTTGGCAGCTGCCAAAGTGCGGATGCGCCCCTCATCGCCCAGCAAAATAGGAAACCCAACGCCTTCGTCGAAGACGATCTGCGCCGCTTTCAGGATCTTCACGTTATCGGCTTCAGAAAACACAATGCGGCGTGGATCGCGGCGGGCCTTGCTGCCCAGCACCCGCATCACCTGATTGTCGAGGCCTAGGCGGCGGTTCAGGTCTGTGCTGTAGCCCTCCCAATCGGAAATGGGCCGTTGCGCCACGCCGCTTTCGATGGCCGCCTTGGCCACTGCCGGCGCTACGCAAGCCAGGAGCCGCGGGTCCAGCGGCTTGGGTATGATGTAATCGGGACCAAACGAAATGGTTTTGGCATTGTAGGCAAGGTTTACAATGTCGGGCACCGGGGTTTGCGTCAGCTCTGCCAATGCCTTTACGGCCGCCAGTTTCATGGCCTCATTGATTTGCGTAGCCCTTACATCCAGCGCACCGCGAAAAATGTAGGGAAAACCCAGCACATTGTTTACCTGATTGGGATAATCGCTGCGGCCGGTGGCCATGATCACGTCCTTACGTGCATTGGTGGCGTCTTCCCAGCTAATTTCCGGGTCGGGATTGGCCATGGCAAAGACGATCGGCGCTTTTGCCATGCTTTTTACCATCTCCGGCGTCACCACATTGCCAACGCTCAAACCCACAAATACGTCGGCATCTTTCAATGCCGAAGCCAGCGTTGCATCGGGACGGGCATTGGCGAACTTCAGCTTAAATTCTTCCAGGTCGGTGCGTTCACGGGTCAGTGGGCCCTTAATGTCAAACACATTAAAATTTTCGGGGCGGGCACCCAACGACACATACAGGTTGATGCAGGCAATGGCGGCCGCTCCGGCACCATTAATGACAAACCGGACCTTGTCAATTTTTTTCCGCTGCAGTTGCAGGGCGTTGAGCAAGGCGGCGGCCGAAATAATGGCGGTGCCGTGCTGATCGTCGTGCATCACCGGAATGGAAAGCTGCTCCCGCAATGATTTTTCTATGTAAAAACATTCCGGCGCCTTGATATCTTCGAGGTTGATACCGCCAAAGGTGGGTTCTAGGGCCCGCACAATGTGCACAAATTTTTCGGGGTCTTTTTCGTTGATCTCGATGTCAAAAACATCAATGTCGGCAAAGATTTTAAACAATACTCCCTTGCCTTCCATCACCGGTTTGCTGGCTTCCGGGCCAATATCGCCGAGGCCCAGCACCGCGGTGCCGTTGCTGATCACCGCCACCAGGTTTCCTTTGGCCGTGTATTGATACACGTTTTCTTTGTTGGCGGCGATTTCTTTACAGGGTTCGGCCACCCCGGGCGAATAAGCCAAAGAAAGATCTCTTTGCGTTTTGGCCTCTTTCGTTGGCACCACCTCAATCTTTCCGGGCCGTCCTTTTGAATGATATTCCAGGGCTTGCTGCTTGCGATGTTCTTTTTGCATGTAATCGTTTTTCGGGCTAAGAGGCCAAAGAAGAAAGGGAGATCAAAAAGGGATCAGCCTGATAGCACTTCCCGCTCCTATTCTCTTTTTCTCTTTTCCAGGTCTTAGCCCGCAAAGTAAAGGTATAAGCAACTAATCCGCTACGATGGCAAATGCCCCCAAACTGGCCATCATTCCCATGCCAATGCCGATGGCCCGTTCATCAATGTTGAAAGTGGGTGTGTGCACGCCCGATACGATCCCCTGGCTTTTATTGGCCGTGCCCAGCCGGTAAAAGCAGCCGGGTATTTGTTGCGAATAATAACCAAAGTCCTCGGCGCCCATCCGCACTTCGGTTTCTTCCACTGCCTCGCTGCCCATGTATTCTTCGGCCAGCCGCCGGGCTTTTGCGTTGAGCCCCTCGTGGTTGTACACGGTCGGGTAGCCCACGTCAATGTGCACATCGGCTTCGGCGCCCATGGCCTGCACCAGTTCCCGGGTGTGCTTACGAATAAGGTCGTGCGCCCGAAACCGCCAGTCTTCGTCCATAGCCCTGAAAGTGCCCATCAGCTTTACCTCCGAAGGAATCACGTTGGTGGTGTAGCCGCCCTGAAACGAAGCGATGGTAAGGACAGACGGCGACAGGGGGTCGCGGTTGCGGCTAATGACTTGCTGAAGGGCTACCACGAGATGCGAAGCCACCAGAATGGTGTCAACGGTTAAATGCGGTGCGGCGGCATGGCCGCCTTTGCCGCGGATGGTGATATAAATTTCGTCGGCACTGGCCATTACCTTGCCGCCCCGAAAGCTGAGTTTTCCCACCTCGAGCTGCGGGTTCACATGCAGCCCGAAGATGCCCTGCGGCGCCGGATTTTGCAATACGCCTTCGGCAATCAGCAGGCTGGCGCCGCCCGGGTTTCTTTCTTCGCCGGGCTGAAAAATCAGCTTCACGGTGCCTTCCCATTCTTCTTTGGTTTCGGATAGAATGCGGGCTGCCCCCAGCAGGCAGGCCGTATGCACATCGTGTCCGCACGCATGCATCATACCGGGATGTACCGATTTATATGGCACGTCGTTTTCTTCGGTAATGGGTAAGGCATCCATGTCGGCACGCAACGCCACTACGCGGGTACCAGGGTTTTTTCCTTTCACCAAACCAATAACGCCGGTGGTGGCCTTTACTTCGAAAGGGATGTTGTACTCCTTCAGTTTTTGCTGTACGTAGCCGGCGGTTTCAAACTCTTTGTAGCTTAATTCGGGGTGCGCATGCAGGTGGCGGCGTACGGCAATAAATTCAGGGGCGTATTGTTGAGAAAGGTCTTTAATTTTTTGCTGAAGCATGTGGCAAAGATAGGCCCCCGGTACGGGCTTGGCGGAGAGCCCTCAGCATTGCTATTGCGGGTGGTAGCTACTGTCTTGGAGGTTTAGATGGACGTCAGGAAAAGCGGAAGAAACATCCCCTGCTCCGACCTTGAACCAAATCGTCCCATCATTGCGAACGGTAGGTTGTAGCCAGCGCAGGCTTTGTTTTAAAACAACGCCCTGATCGCTGCCCGGCCGGTATGGATGGTTTTTGTTTCGGCCGGCCGGCGCCCTTCGTACTGCAAGTTGATCTCAACGTTATTTAAAAGCCGGCGGGTAAAGTCAAGCGACCAGAGAAAGTTTTTGCCGGGACGAAGGGCGTCGAGGATAATGTATTCAACTGAAAGGTTTTTATTGGTGGCCGGCGGCACCCGGTAGCGAATGGTGTTGTAGGTAAACCTGGCATCGAGGCTGCTGTTTTGTAGCACATTGTATTTTGTTTCGATGTGCACCGAATTTGAAACAGATGCTTCGCCGCCAAAGGCCGGCAAATTCTTTTTCGATTCAAACTTATAGGCCGATTGCAGGCGGAAAACCGTGCCCTGAATAAAAGAAAGGCGGGGTTCAAGGCTGTGTACTGCCAACTCGTAGTTGCGGTTGCCAAAGCTAGGCGTATAAAGGCCGTTCTTTCCCTTTTTTCCGGCCACGTCGAGGGTGAGCACCGATGAAAGATTCCAGCGAAGCTTCACGTTCCAGTCAATGGTTTGGCGTGTTTCGTAGCCATATGTCAGCAGGGCCTTGCCGGAGTTGCGAATGTTGCTGAGATCGAGGCCCCATTTGGTGGAAAACCGGTTGAACGAAAGCGTATTGAGGAAAGCCGTGGCGTTGGTGAGCAGGGCGGTGTCGAGAATCGAAAACTTGAACGGGTTCAGTTCAAAATCGCCCCTGGCGATGGACTTTTTTGATTTTTGCAGCGACGACTGCAGGTTAAGCCGGGCCAGCAGCTTTTGCAGCCGGGTGGCCGTGGCCTCATTTACCACGGCCCGCGGATTCAGGCTGATGCTATAGTTGAACGTTGTGTAGGCCGCCTTGGTAAACTGGTTGGTGGGCGTGAAGATGCGGATAAACCGTGCCTGGTCCTGAAACCGGGCGATCTCGAATTCGTTCAACTGCTGTATGCCATCGCTGTTGGCATCTATCCAGGTGTACTCGCCCTGCCCGGCCGGCACTTCCAGGTAGGCAAAGTCCCGCCGTTGCTCCTGCCCGGTGCCCAACTCGTACAAAACATTCCCGGCGAGCAAGCCGTTCCACTCATTCACAATGTATTCGGTGCGCCCAAGGATCGTGCGGTCGTCCTTCTGGTTCGATACGGTTTGGTCGTACACCTTCAACACCCGGTAGGTGGTGTTGAACAACAACTGGTGTTTCTGGCTTTGCAGCAGTTCCACCTGCAGGTTGGTGTTGTAGCTCCGGTCGCCCCGCACAAGCTTTTCGGGCGTAGGGTATTTATCGGAGCGGGTAAAAAACGATAGACCCCATTTGTTCCGTTTGCCTTCATCGGAACGGAGATAAGCTGTATAAGTGTCGAACGAAAAGCTGGTGGCCGACAGTGTATCCTTGCTGCTGTTGCGCACTTCGTTTTTCTCCAGGGCATAACGCACACCCAGGCGCATGCCTGATAGCGTTTTGAACAACCGGCTGACATCTACCACCGGCCGCAGAAAGCGGCCCTGGTCGGCGGCCGATTGAAAAGCGGTGAGCGAAAACTGGTTGTTGACCGTCCAGCCGTTCTGGTTAATAGTGTGCTGCACCAGGTTCTGGTAGCCGCGGTAACGGTCGCTGCGGCGGTAATTCATCAATTGATAGCTCAACGTACTGGTGTTGTTTTTTAACGCCGACGACAGGCGCAAAATATTTTCGGTGGCTGGTGACGTTACCAATGGAAGACCCCACTCCCGCGAAAATTCCACAAAACGCAACCGCTCCACCGGCCGGAAGGCGTCTTGCACGTATTCGTAATCAACAGCAGATACCAGCCGCAGGTTTTTGGAGGCGATGATGGGCAGGGTGTTGGTGTATTGCACCCTGGCCGCAAGGCCGGCATCGTTGCCCTTGTCTTTTGCCGAAAATGTATTCACGTCATAACTGCTCAGCGCAAACTCCGCTTTTAGCAGGTTGTTCTTATCAAACTGGTAATCGGTGCCAATCGAAACCAGGCGTTGGCGCTTGGGGGTCACCAGTACCGTCACGGGCTCGTAGCTACCCTGCTTAACACCATTCACCGGCTTCAGGTAGCGGTACACTTTTCCGTTGGCGCCGTTGAAATCCGGCACGTAATTGCCGGCACCCTGCCCCACGTTGGTAAACGAGAGCGAATAGCGGGCCGAGTCGGGGTTGACAGAGTAGCGGTAAAATGAGTCAACAACGCCGCCGGTGGTATCGTACAGCCGCTGATAAAGCACTTTTCCTGCTGCAAAGGTGTCGAGCACCGCTGTAGGGTAAAGCGCCTGCCGGATGCTATCGCCCACCGCAAACAAAAATTGCTTCTGTCGTGTATCAAGCGATTGATTGATGGTAGAGTTTTTGGCATCGCTGTTTTGAAAAACACCAACCCGCACTTTCAGCTTTTCTCCCACAGACAACTCCTGGCTGGCGTAAAGGTTTGCGTTGAGATAGTTGCGGTCGGCGTATTCAAACTCGATCTGAATGCGGCTGTCCTTTGTAATCATGCGCCGCGGCATAAAGGTGACTTCGGCCGTATTGTAATTGATGATGTAATCGGCATCCTCGCCGCGTTGCAATAGTTCGCCATCAATAAAAACCCGTTCGGTGTTTCCCAGCACAATAAAAAAAAACTCGTTGTTGGCACCCGTCAGCCGGTAGGGTCCCTGATTGCCCTCCTGTCCGGCAAACACATTCCGATTGAATTTTCCTTTGGCAATAGAGCCGCTGACCAGGGTTGTTGCCTGCACACGGGAGCCAAAGCGGCTGGTGGTTTGAAACGAAATGCCCTGCAGGCGCTTGTAAAAATTCAGAAAATACATACCGTTTTGGCGGATGTCCATATCGCCGAGATTCAGTTGCCATGACCGTTTCTTAAACTGCAAAAAAACCTGGTCAAACTCGTTTAGCTGTTGTGTCGTGCCATCGGGTTGTATGGGCAGGTTATTATCAGTTAGCGCCGCGGCAATTTCAATGCTGTCGCGAAGCATTCCATTTAGCTGTAATTGAAAATTTGAGTTGACGACTGCATCCTGATTATTGCCAAAAGAAAGCTGGCGGCCAAACGATCCGTTGTACTGGATGTTACCAAAATCAAAAAGCCCTTTCGAAGCCGGTTCCTCTCCCCGGCCAAACTCAAACGGCTTTAGGTACAGGTTTTTTGCCACCGAATCGAAGCGGTAACGCTGTACCACGGCATTAAGCTTTGCCGGAAAAACCCGGTAGCTCACCGATACCGAATCAACCGGCGGTTTCTTTTTCCAATACAAAACAGCATTGACAAAATCGAGGCGGTAAGCCGACGTATCGGCTTCATTTACGGAAAGCGATGTGGGGATGATGCTGAGAGTATCGAGGCGGATGCTGTCGGCGGAAACCGGCAGTTTTTTGATACGGAGATTGGAGACAACATTACCGGCCGGTTGCTGCGCCTTTGTGGGGTAAACGGATAGAAAAAAAAGAGCCGTAATTAATATCAGGCGGTAAAGCGTCAACTTCTCAGGATTTGGATGCAGTGTAAATATATGGGAAATCCCCTGTTCCCCTTAGTGCAATGTGGGCCAAACGCCCTCCACAGGCTTCCATCCGGCGTTTTTAAAAGATTGAAATTCCAGGGTGCGACGGCGCACTAAAGAAAGAGAATCCGGCCGGTTGACAGCGATCTTCAACGGCCGGCAAAAGCCAAAAAAAAGCAGGACTTTCGTCCTGCCGTCTCTCATGTGTGTATTTGGCCTGAAACTTATCTTTCGGCTGAAAGTCCCGCCATCAGGTAGTCTTTGTGCATGCGGGAAATATTGGTAATGGCGATTTCTTTGGGGCAAACGGCTTCGCAGGCGCCGGTAAAGGTGCAGGAGCCAAAGCCTTCTTTGTCCATCTGGGCCACCATGCTCAACACCCGGTTTTTGCGTTCGGGCTGGCCCTGCGGCAGCAAACCCAGGTGGGCTATTTTTGCCGACAGGAACAAAGATGCCGAGGCATTTTTGCAGGCCGCCACACAGGCGCCACAGGCAATACAGGCTGCCGCCGCAAAAGAAGCATCGGCTTTTTCTTTTTCCACCGGTACCGAATTTCCATCTACGGCGTTGCCGGTGTTGACCGATACAAAGCCGCCCGCCTGCACAATGCGGTCAAAGGCCGAACGGTCGGTCACCAAGTCTTTGATCACCGGAAAACCATTGGCCCGCCAGGGCTCTACCACAATCGTGTCGCCGTCTTTAAAGGCCCGCATGTGCAGTTGGCAGGTGGTAGTGGCATGCCAGGGCCCATGCGGCCGGCCATTGATGTGCATCGAGCACATGCCGCAAATGCCTTCGCGGCAATCGTGGTCAAAGGCAATGGGATCCTTGCCTTCCACAACCAGCCGTTCGTTCAAAATGTCAAACATCTCCAGGAACGACATTTCCGAAGAAATATCACTGACCTGGTAGGTTTCAAAACGTCCTTTCGACTTTGCATTATCCTGGCGCCATACTTTCAGCGTCAGGTTCATGGTGTAATGTTCCATTTATGAAAAACGTTCTTTTTTGCTTTTTAAATACTGCAAATAGTCTTCTTCCACTATCTCCGTGGATGGCCATTCCGTGCCCACGTACCAATACATCCAGGCCATTAGCGATTCACCACCGCCCACGCTTACTTCCGTTAGCTTGCGGCGGTAATCGGTTCCCTCATATTCGTCGAGCTTTTCAAAGCAGAAGCCGGCATCCGATATACTGAACACATCGCCACGGATCTTTTTTTCGCCGGTTTTTTCTACGGCCGCCGGGTATTCACCCATATCAAACATGGCTCCATTTACTGTGCCTTCGCCCAGGTGCTGCAGATGCTCTGCTAACTGATCTAGCAATGGCGAACCATAGTGTTTGCGCAAGGTGCCATAAACAAAAAGATATTCTGCTTCCATCTTATTTGTAAGATCGCTGGCTGGGCTTCACCACTTCATACACCAACTCTTCTTTGTGCAGGTTCCAATCGTTTTCGCCGGCATTTTCCCAGGCCGCCACATACATAAATTGATCGTCGTGGCGAAGCGCTTCGCCTTCTTCGGTCTGGTGCTCTTCGCGGAAGTGGCCGCCGCAACTTTCTTCGCGGTTCAGGGCATCTAGGCACATTAATTCGCCCAACTCCATAAAGTCGGCAATGCGGTTTGCTTTATCCAGTTCCGGATTAAACTCATTAACCTTTCCCGGAATGCGGATGTCGCTCCAGAATTCTTTGCGCAAGGCACGGATTTCATCAATTGCCTCACGAAGGCCCTGGGCACTGCGGGCCATACCGCATTTGTCCCACATGATTTTGCCAAGCCGCTTGTGCATGCTCTCGGCCGTTTGTTTGCCATTGATATTCATCAACCGTTCAATGCGCTCCCGCACGGCTTTCTCGGCTTCTTCAAAGGCCGGGTGCGTGGTGGCAATGGATGCCACCCGTATCTCGTCGGCCAGGTAGTTACCAACCGTGTAGGGAATCACAAAATAACCGTCGGCCAGGCCCTGCATCAACGCGGAGGCGCCGAGGCGGTTCGCTCCGTGGTCGGAGAAATTGCACTCGCCAAGAGCATACAAACCCGGAATGGTCGTCATCAGTTCATAGTCCACCCACAAGCCACCCATGGTATAGTGCACCGCCGGGTATATCCGCATGGGTACTTCATACGGATTTTCGCCGGTGATCTTTTCGTACATGTCAAAGAGGTTGCCGTACTTTTCTTTCACCACTTCTTTGCCTAATACGGTGACAGTGGCTGCATCGGCATCGGCCAGGCCGCGTTTGCCGGCTTCAATCTTTCCATAGCGCTGAATAGCATCGGCATAGTCGAGAAATACTGCCTGCCTTGATGTACCCACACCATAACCCGCATCGCAGCGTTCTTTGGCCGCCCGGGAGGCCACATCACGAGGCACCAGGTTGCCAAATGCCGGGTACCGTCTTTCGAGATAGTAGTCTCTTTCCTCCTCGGCAATTTCGCCCGGCCGGCGGGTATCGTTTTGCTTTTTCGGCACCCAGATACGCCCATCGTTGCGCAGCGACTCCGACATCAGGGTCAGCTTGGATTGATGCTCGCCGGTCACCGGAATGCAGGTGGGGTGAATTTGTGTAAAGCAGGGATTGCCAAAATAAGCCCCTCTTTTGTGGGCCTTCCATATAGCGGTCGTGTTGCTGCCCATGGCGTTGGTGGACAGATAGAACACATTGCCATAACCACCCGAGCAAAGCAGCACAGCATGGCCAAAGTGGCGTTCCAGTTCGCCCGACACCAGGTTGCGGGCAATAATGCCACGGGCTTTGCCGTCAATCAGCACAAGCTCCAGCATTTCGTGCCGGGTATATTGTTTTACATTGCCAAGGGCTACCTGACGCTCCAAGGCCTGGTGGGCGCCTATGAGCAGTTGCTGCCCGGTTTGGCCGGCCGCATAAAACGTACGCTGCACCTGTGTGCCGCCAAACGAGCGGTTGCTCAGCAACCCGCCATACTCGCGGGCAAAGGGCACACCTTGTGCAACGCACTGGTCAATGATAGAGCCACTCACCTCGGCCAGGCGGTGCACATTGGCTTCGCGGGCACGGTAGTCGCCACCTTTGATGGTATCGTAAAAAAGACGGAAAACAGAGTCGCCGTCGTTCTGGTAGTTTTTAGCTGCATTGATGCCCCCCTGCGCGGCAATGGAGTGAGCCCTGCGGGGCGAATCCTGAAAGCAAAACACTTTGACTTTGTAACCCAGTTCGCCAAGTGTGGCCGCAGCCGACGCACCGGCCAGACCGGTACCTACCACAATCACCTCCAGCTTTCTTTTGTTGGCCGGGTTTACCAGCTTCACGTGGTTTTTGTAATCGGACCATTTTTTATCGAGCGGTCCTGAAGGAATTTTTGCGTTGAGCATAATTCAGGTTTCGTTTGTCCTGCCGCCCTGCCGGCCGTAGAGCCGGGAAGCAGCTTATTAAAATCTTGTTTTTTGTGGAGAGCCGGCGTCGTTGTGGTATGAATCAGGTTGGATTGACCCAATCAAGAAACATACTGATTGGCATCAGGGCAAACAACACACAAACCACTACCGTAAAGCCGTATCCCAATCCTTTTAACAAGCTCAGATATTTTTTGTTGTGCACACCCATGCTGCGGAATGCACTGTGGAATCCATGCCAAAGGTGAAAGCCTAAAACTAAAACACTGAGGACATAAATAACGACAATGACTGGATTCTGGAATACATCGTACATCCGCAGAAACACGTTGTGCATGAAGGTTCTTTCGCCATCATAGCTTACCTGCTCCAGGTCGTGGGTAATGCGGGAAGACCACCAGAATTTGGAAATGTGAAGAACCAGAAACATGAAAATAAGTGTACCCAGAATGGCCATGCTGCGGCTCATCCACGTGCTGCCACGGCTGCCGAGCGAAACCTGGTAACCCTGCCCGCGGCGCTGGCGGTTTTTTGCTTCCACCACCCAGCCTTGTATGATGTGGGCCAGGAAGCCGATGAACAAAATAATTTCCATAATGCGGGTAACGATGGTTGAACCCATGAAATGCGCCGCCTTATTAAACATTTGGCCGTTATCGGTTGTGTCAACCCAGTCGGCAAAGATGCAGGCGTTTAACCCCGCGTGTACAACAAGAAAAAGAATAAGGAAGATTCCGGTGGTTGCCATCACAATTTTTCTACCCACGGCAGAGGAGAAGAAGTACGACCATTTCATCTTTTCTAGGAAAAATTTTTGTGTGCCAAAGGTAAGTGGGGATAATGGAAACCGTGAAAGAAAATAAAAACTACAGGGGCAGGCGGCGGGTTAATTCGGTGTCAATTTTCTTGAAGAGATGAAAGGGTTTATAGATGCGCCAGTCGTCGAGTTCCATCAGCTCGACATAGTAATTGAGCCGGGCCTTTTTAAAGTCGTGCTGCGTGGCCTGCGGCATGTTCAGGCTTACTATCCAGCCGCCTTCGTCCGACACTTCTTCGTACCATTCCTGGTAATAATCCTTGTCGCCGCTGTGAAAATTGAGCACATTCTCGGTAATGAGAATAAACTTGTAAATGCCTTCTTCCATAAAGCGGTCCATCACCTCCCGCTTCAGCTCCATAATGTCGTTTTCAATGGCATCGTTCCATTCGCCAATGAGTTCTATCACGGCATATTTTTCGTCGTAGTCGGCCTGCAGCACTTTCAGGTAAAGGGTGCGGCTGCCGAAGTCGTCCCATTGGGGATGGATGTAGTAATTGTAAACCGTGGCTGTGAATTCAAATTCCGAATATTGCCGGTTATAGAACGGTGACCGCTTATCCTCCTCACTCACATAGATGTGGCGCCAATTGTAATATGGTTCTATATCATGCATAAATCAGGGTGCAAATTAGCCCATGCAACAATCAGAAAACGGCTTCTTTTTCAAGGTAAACAACATTTTCACAATTGCTGATTTTCAACTTTATGTACCGGCGTTTTCCACGGCTTTTTTTACACTTCCGTACGTCAACAAAAGCTGCTTCGCCGCTTCGTAATCGGCCAGGCCTAATTTATCCATAATCATTTTCGTGCCACGGTCCACCAGCTTTTCGTTGGTCAGTTGCATGTTCACCATTTTGTTGTCTTCTACCCGGCCCAACTGAATCATTACGGTGGTGGAAATCATGTTCAGCACCAGCTTTTGCGAAGTGCCGCTTTTCATGCGGGTACTGCCGGTCACAAACTCCGGCCCCACTTCTACCTCAATGGGAAAATCGGCCGTAAGAGCCAGCGGCGAGCCGGGATTGTTGGTAATGCTGCCCGTGACGATGTTGTGCTGTTTACATTCTTCCAGCGCTGCAATTACATAGGGTGTGGTGCCGCTTGCCGCAATGCCAATCACCACATCTTTGTCGTTGATATTGTGCGCCTGCAGGTCAAGCCATCCCTGCCGGCGATCGTCTTCGGCATTTTCCACTGCTTTTGTAATGGCTTCGTTGCCGCCCGCGATAATGGCCACCACCAGCCCATACGGCACGCCGTAGGTAGGCGGGCATTCACTGGCATCAACCACCGCCAGCCGGCCGCTGGTACCGGCACCAATATAAAAAAGCCGCCCGCCAGCCAGCATTTTATCGGCAATCACCGTTACAAGCTTTTCAATTTGCGGAATGGCTTTTTCCACCGCCAGCGGCACCGATCTGTCTTCGGTGTTGATGTTGCTTAGAATTTCATCAATGGACATTTTTTCCAGGTGGCGGTACTTGCTCGGTTGCTCAGTGATTCTGGTAAATGAATTCATGTATCGTGGATAAATGATGTTTTGTTTTTGTTGACCGGCGACAGCGCAACGATTGAACGTCCGTTGCGTCCGCCCCTGGCAAATCAATGTTCTGTTCTTTGCTGGGCAGAGAAGCCGCTCTGTTGTCCGAAACCGACAGCTCTGTGAAGCTCCTTCCCGGCTTTGTGTCTTCTCCGCCATTCGTTACCCAGCCGTTGCAGGCCGGGCTAATTATGGCTGCCCTTCTTGCGATTTGTGTGTCCCGCTACCTTCCTTACGACCGAGGCCAGATCCCAGGGAAATCTGTATCTCTTTAAAGCATTTTCCTTTCAGTCGTGGGACCTCCAACGCTCACCAATAACCCTTTTTCAAGCTGTCGGCCTCCACCTTCCCCTCTCCTTTTAAAAAGGGCAGGGGGTGGGGCCGTACGCTGTTCGACTCCTTCGGAGTTGGGATGGCAGATGCGTTATTTCTTTCTACAGATATTGGACGCCTGACGGCGTCCCTTTTCTTTTGACCAAAATCTATCCTACCTTAAACAATTTCCTCCAAACTCCAAACTCCAAACTCCACACATTTCACTCTCCATGATACTTCACCAATCCCTCCATCGGATTCTTCAATATCGTGCCCAATTCAAACTCGTACGAGTCGCATAGCGTTTTTATCACGTCGCGGAAGCCATCGGCCACGCTGCCAACAAAATTCACCGGGTATTTCCACACCTCGTTGTATTTGTTCAGGTGCTGAAAAAAGAAATCATTCAGCCCGTCTTCAATGATGTTTTCAATCATGTAGTGCCCGCGGTTTTCGGCCAGGAACAACGCAAATGAAGCCAGGTAACGATTGGGGTAAGGTTTTTTATAAACATTGTCAAGAATCTCCACCCGGTTGGTGACATACTTCGCATCAAAACGGGCCCGCAGGTCTTCGTCAAAGGTGTCGTACAGGTAATATTGCAACACCTTTTTTCCCAGGTAGGCGCCGCTGCCCTCGTCGCCAAGAGCATAGCCCAATCCCGGACTGTTCTTCACAATGGTTCGGCCATTGTAGTAGCAGGAATTGGAGCCGGTTCCCAGAATGCAGGCAATGCCCTTGCCCTTGCCGCAAAGGGCTCGCGCCGCTGCCATCAGGTCAGTGTTTACAGCCACACGGGCGTCCGGAAAAACCGCCGCTAAAGCCTTTTTCACACTCCTGGCATTTTCCGGATTGGCGCAGCCGGTGCCGTAAAAAAATACCATGTCCACCATTGTTTTCCGCTGCTTTGCCGCCACCTCCTTCTGCACCAGGTCGCGGATGCCGTCGGTTGACAAAAAATAAGGTGAAATGCCCGGTGTAAATATGGTTTTTTTCTTTTTTCCGCTCACCAAACACCATTCTGCTTTCGTGGCTCCGCTATCGGCTATGAGGATGGATGACATGCGCTACCGGCTTAAAGTATTGTTGAATTACCCGCTCGAAAGGTCTTCTTTTTTGAAATGCCCTATTTTGCGAAACAATTACAAAGTAAAGGCAACAATGCACAATAAAAAACTTCAGGTATGGCTGCCGTTGATCCTGTCGCTGGTGATGATCCTGGGCATGTTTTTCGGTTTTAAAATGCACCAGCAAACGGGTGCATCGGTTTTTCTGCGCCGCGACAAAACCAATACGCTCCAGGAAACCATGGACCTCATTAAAAACCGGTACGTGGATGCCGTGCAGGTTGATTCGCTTCGCGACGATGCCATCACAGCCGTCATGAACCACCTGGACCCGCATTCTGTTTATATACCCTACCGCGATGTGGCCGAAGCCAACGAAGACCTGGCCGGCAATTTCGAAGGCATTGGCGTGGAGTTTAATTTGTTTCGCGATACTGTCAACGTCATCTATGTGATCCCGGATGGCCCGAGCGATAAAGCGGGCCTGCGCCTAGGCGATAAGATTGTGCGGGTGAACGATTCGTCTATCGTCAGCAAAACAATGCCGATCCAGGACATCCGCCGCATGATCCGCGGCCGCTCGGGCAGCCAGGTCAGGCTTACCATTGTTCGTAACGGCAGCCTGCAGCCGGTTACTATTACCCGTGGGCGCATTCCGTTGCCGGCCATTGATGCCGCTTACATGGTAGATGCCTCCGCCGGCTATATTAAGCTGGGCAAATTTTCCGAAACGGCTTACCGCGAGTTTATGGCTGCCCTGGAAAAGCTGCAGGCGGCCGGCATGAAAACCCTGATGCTGGACCTGCGGGGCAACGGCGGTGGCTACATTACACAGGCTGTAAACATTGCCGATGAATTTATTGAAGGCGAAAAGCTGATTGTTTATACGCAGGGTACTAACATAGAACGAAAGGATTATAAGGCGGGAAAGGAAGGCTTGTTTGAAAAAGGAAAACTGGTGGTGCTGATAGACGAGCTATCGGCTTCGGCCTCGGAGATCGTGGCCGGTGCCCTGCAGGACTGGGACCGTGCCACCATTGTAGGCCGGCGCAGCTTTGGAAAAGGACTGGTGCAGGAGCAATACGGACTGAGCGACGGCTCGGCCATACGCCTCACGGTGGCCCGCTATTACACACCTAGCAACCGTAGCATTCAGCGGCCGTACGACAAAGGCAAAAAAATTTACATGGAGGAAATACGGGAGCGGTACATGAACGGTGAGCTGATTAACCCCGATTCGCTGCACAAAGCCGATGAAAAAGTGTACAAAACCAGCGGCGGACGAAAGGTGTTCGGTGGCGGTGGCATTGCACCCGACGTAAACGTGCCGCTTGATACCGGGTCCATTATTCACAGCATCACAAAGCTCTACCTCGATGGACGGTTCAACAACTTCATTTACCAATACTACATGCGCCACCTGCCCGAATTTGAGCAGTACACAACGCCAACCGACTTTGCCCGGAATTTTCGCCGGAGCGAGGAGGCCTGGGAACAATTGGTGGCCTATGCGCTGAAGGATAGCATTTACCTGGAAAAAATTCCGGCGCCCGATAAGCAAAATATTGAGGAGCGAATTAAAGCCTACCTGGCCCGGTTGCGCTGGCGTACACAGGGCTTTTATGAGGTGTATAACCTGTACGACCCGATCTTCCAAAAAGCAAAAGAAGTAGCCGCCGGGCAAGTGGCGAGTGTAAACTGAGCCTGATTTGTTTCCTGTTGATGGCAAACTGGCCGGACCAACTATGCATCCCGGCCAGCCGGGATGCCTCCGTCAATACAATCGCCGTTTTTGTTTTCCGGCCCATTCAAACCGGCAAAGCCTGCCGTTATTTTTCCGCCGACTTTGATTCTGTGGCATATTACTGAAAAATAGTTGGTGAATCCGGCTGTAATCCAGTTGCAGCAAGG
>CBDUBQ010000033.1:0-68087 GCA_965365435.1 uncultured Flavisolibacter sp. | reverse complement strand
CTGGGGCTGTACAACCTCCGCAGCCTGCCAACCGGCAAAAAAGCCACCGTGATACACTCGGGCCGCGAGGCAATGGCAACGCTGGGCGACGTACTGACGTCATTCTTCCGCAAGCGCAATATTTGGCTGGGGATTGTCTTTATTATTTTTTACCGCTTTGCCGAAGGGCAGGCCATGAAAATTACGCCGCTGTTTTTTGTGGCCGACCGGGCCAACGGTGGCCTTGGGCTCACCACATCGCAAATTGGTTTGCTGGTGGGTGTGTTTGGTGTGGCGGCTTTTATTCTGGGATCAATTGCCGCCGGATATTATGTGTCGAACAAAGGCCTTACCCGGCGCAACCTCATCCTGCTTTGCAGCGTGTTCAACCTACCGTTCATAGCTTATGCGGTATTGGCCATTACCCAGCCCACCAATCTGCTGTACATAGGACTGGCCATTTCACTGGAGCATTTCGGGTATGGCTTTGGCTTTGTCGGCCTCATTTTATTTATCATGCAAATTGTGGCGCCCGGCAAGTACCGCATGGCCCACTATGCTTTTGGCGGTGCGCTGATGAATGCCGGCTTTTTAATCTCGTCTTCCTTTAGTGGCTATTTATCGGATTACCTGGGCTATAAGAATTTTTTTATCTGGGTGATGATCGCCACTATTCCGGCATTTGCCGTGACCTGGCTGGTGCCCCTGAAAAAGATGGACGACGAACCGCCGATGGAAACGCTTGAGCTGGAAGCGGCAAAAGCAACGCCGATTTGAAGGGCGAAGAGGAATTCAGGCAGCAACAAAAAAAAATTGTTTGAACCGCAGCGGCCCAGAGGCACAGCAACACACGGAGGGCTCTTTTTCATCCTTTGTGCTCTTCCTGCCTCCGTGGTTTAAAAAAATTGACACAATCAACATGCAAATAACCGGAACCTTTATTGATGAAATCTCTCACGACATTCCTCACCAAAACTGGGGACCAAACGAATGGGAGCAGGACTTTCGGCACATGGTGGCCATGGGCATTGATACCGTGATTCTCATCCGCAGCGGGTACCGTAAGTTTATAACCTACCCATCGGCTTACCTGATGGATAAACACGGCTGCTTTCGGCCGCCGGTTGACCTGGTTGAACTCTTTCTTTCGCTTGCCGACAAATACAACCTCGCCTTTTATTTTGGCCTCTACGACAGCGGCATTTATTGGGACACCGGCGATCTGACGCACGAAATAGAAGACAACAAATTTGTGATTGATGAAGTATGGAAGCAATACGGCCATCATCCTTCCTTCAAAGGCTGGTATCTCAGCATGGAGATCAGCCGGCGCACCATTGGCGCCACCGAAGCCTTTCGCACCCTAGGGCTGCAGTGCAAGGCGGCCAGCAATGGTTTGCCCACTTTTATTTCGCCCTGGATTGATGGAAAAAAGGCCGTGATGGCCGCTGCGCCGGAACTTACAAAAACCGATGCCGTGAGTGTGGACGAACACGAACGCGAATGGGGGGAAATTTTTCACGGCATGCAAGGCGCCGTAGATGCGGTGGCATTCCAGGATGGCCATATTGATTACACCGAACTCGATACTTTTTTCACCGTCAATAAAAAACTTGCCGATCAATACGGCCTGCAATGCTGGACCAATGCCGAAAGCTTCGACCGCGACATGCCCATCAAGTTTTTGCCCATCAAATGGGAAAAGCTGCGCCTGAAGCTGGAAGCGGCCCGCCGCTGCGGCTACCACAAAGCCATCACCTTTGAGTTCTCGCATTTTATGAGTCCGCAAAGCGCCTACAGCCAGGCCCATCACCTGTACAACCGCTATCTCGAATACAAAAACGAAATCACCCGATAATGAGACTCTTTTCCCTCCTTTTCTCTTTCTTTCTCTTAGCCTCCTGCACGGCACAAAAAGGTGTTCAGCTGAAAGCGGACGAACCGGTACGCGGCACCTGGGTGACCAATGTGGCGAGTGATGCCCTGAGCTCAAAAGAAAAAATTGCCGAAACGGTGCAGCGCTGCAAAGACTTTGGCCTTAATACCATCTATGTTGTTACCTGGAACAAAGGGGTGACCATGTATCCCAGCCCGGTGGTGGAAAAATACATTGGCATCCGGGAGGATACGTTGTACAAGGGTTTCGATCCTATCAGGGAAATCATTGACCAGGGGCACAAAGCCGGCCTGCGGGTAATTGGCTGGTTCGAGTATGGCTTTGCGTATGATTATAAGGATACAAATTCCGTTTGGCGGCAACGCTATCCGCATTGGGCAGGCCGCGATGGCAGCGGAAAGCTGCTGCAGAAAAACGGCTTTTTTTGGTGGAATTCCCTTCACCCGGAAGTGCAGCAGTTTATGACGGAGCTGGTGCTGGATTTTGTACGGCGTTATGATGCTGATGGCATTCAGGGCGATGACCGCCTGCCTGCCATGCCCGGCGAAGGTGGCTACGATGATTACACCAAAAGCCTTTACGCCAAAGCACACAACGGCGCCGCGCCACCCACCAATGCCAAAGCCGAAGCCTGGCTGCAATGGCGGGCCGATCAATTAAGCGCCTACATAAAAAGCCTGTATGGCAAGGTAAAAGCCATCAGGAAAAATTATGTGGTTTCGTGGGCGCCGAGCATCTATCCCTGGAGCAAAGAACAATACCTGCAGGACTGGCCGGCCTGGCTCAACGGCGGCTATGCCGATGAAGTGCTGCCGCAGCTTTACCGCTACGACATCAACGCCTACGAAAAAGTGGTGAAAGAGCTGGCTGAGCAAGTGGCGCCGGCACAGCGCAATAAAGTATTTCCCGGCATCCTCACTTCACTGGGTGATGGTTATCTCGTTAAGCAGGACATGCTGGAAGAAATGATCCGCTTAAACCGCCGGTATGGCTTCAACGGCGAGTGCACATTTTATTACGAAGGGCTGAAAAAACTCAAACCATTTTATTCAACCGGAACAAAATGATCCTGCGTTGGTTTGGCGGCTTACTGTTTCCTTTTTTTTCCATCGTAGCCATGGCGCAGCCAACGCCCTTTGACAGCAGCTACAACAATGCTTACTACCAGTCGCGGATGGACTGGTTCCGCACTGTTGGCGGGCAAAGCGGAGCGGTAGTTTTCCTGGGAAACAGCCTTACCGAACGGGGACTTTGGCACGAGCTGCTGCCCGGTCAAAAGGTCATGAACCGAGGCATTGGCGGCGACAACACGTTTGGCGTGCTGGCCCGGCTAAGCGATGTGCTGACATACAAACCCAGGAAGATTTTTCTGCTGATTGGCATCAATGACATTGGCCGTGGCCATCCGGTAGCGTTGATTGCTGAGCGGTACCGGCGCATTGTGCACACCATTCGTCACACATCGCCCAACACTAAGCTGTACCTGCAAAGCCTGTTGCCGCTTAACGAAAATATGCTCACCGCGGCTTACCTCAAAGGCCGGAAAGACAGCATTACGGCATTGAATCAATTCATACAAACCATTGCGGCAACAAACGGCGCCACGTATGTGGACCTTTACTGGCTATTTAGCAGCGAAGAGGGTCAGTTGAAAGAACAATACAGCCTCGATGGCATTCACCTGAAACCTGCGGCTTATGTTGCCTGGGTAAACTTTCTAAAAAACAAAAACTATCTATAATGGAGATGGCACAAGACATTCAGGAAGCAAAAGAAACCAGTTTTGCCGATTCGTTCGAACGCATTCCCACCCGCATTTTCAGCACGCCGGCCGAAGGCGCCCGGTGGGTGGCGCAACAGGTAGCCGCCGTCATTCGGGAAAAAGCGGCTGCCGGCGAAACTTGTGTGCTGGGGCTGGCCACCGGTTCTACACCACGGGCCCTGTATGCCGAACTAGTGCGCCTGCACCGCGAGGAAGGTCTGAGTTTTAAACATGTCACGGCTTTTAACCTGGATGAATATTACCCCATAGAAAAGGATGCCCTGCAGAGCTACAACCGTTTTATGAAAACGCAGTTGTTCGACAAGGTGGACATAGACCCGGCGGCCTGCTTTATTCCCGATGGTGAAACGCCGAAAGAAAAAATAAAGGAGCATTGTGCTGCTTACGAAAAAGCCATGGCTGCTGCCGGAGGTATAGATATCCAGATCCTGGGTATTGGTACCAATGGCCACATTGGCTTTAACGAGCCGGGTTCGTCTATTCATTCCAAAACAAGAATGATCAGCCTCGACAACTCCACCCGTATGGCCAATGCCTACGAGTTTGAAGGATTGGCCGAAGTGCCTCGCCTGGCCTTAACCATGGGCATCAGCACCATCCTGAAAGCAAAAAAAATTATCCTGATGGGGTGGGGCAATGCCAAAGCCGCTGTAATACAGAAAGCAGTGGAAGGCGACGTGACGGAAAGTGTACCGGCGTCGCTCCTGCAAACTCACGACGATGTAACGTTTGTGGTGGATAGCCAGGCGGCTGCCAACCTCACCCGCGTAAAATCGCCCTGGCTTACCGGCGAAATGGAGTGGACGCCGGCCGTGATCAAAAAAGCCGTGGTCAACATGGCGCTCGGTTTGCAGAAACCCATCCTGAGCCTTACCAACAACGATTACAACGAAGCCGGCCTCAGCGACCTGTTGGTAGAAAAGGGCGATGCTTACGAAATCAACCTGCAGGTGTTTTATGCCATGCGTGATGGCATTACGGGCTGGCCCGGCGGAAAGCCCAATGCCAATATCCCGCATCATCCCGAACGGTCGGAGCCTTATCCAAAAAGAATCGTCATATTTTCGCCGCACCCCGACGATGACATCATTTCCATGGGTGGCACCTTTCAGCGCCTGCACGACCAGGGACATGAGGTGCACGTGGCCTACCAGACTTCGGGCAACATTGCCGTCACCGATGAATTTGTGACCCGCTTCCTGGACTTTGCCGTGGGTTTTGAACAGTTGTTCAGTGCCGAAAACCGGATGGCTCAAAACGTCATGACCGAAGCAAGAGCTTTTCTGAAATCGAAAAAATCGAACCAGATGGATACGCCGGAAATCCGTGCGATCAAGGGGTTGATTCGCCGTGGCGAAGCGGCGGCCACCTGCCGTTATGTGGGCATCAAAGAAGAAGGCATACATTTTCTGAACCTGCCGTTTTACGAGACCGGCACCATCGAAAAAGCGCCGATGGGCGAGAACGATATTCAACTCACCATGCATTTATTGCGGCAGGTAAAGCCGCACCAAGTGTATGCCGCCGGCGACCTGGCCGATCCGCATGGTACGCACAAGGTGTGCCTGGATATTGTATTTGAAGCGTTGAAGCGCATCAAAGCCGAAGGCGATGAGTGGGTGGCCGATTGCTGGTTGTGGCTTTACAAGGGCGCCTGGCAGGAGTGGAGCATTGACGAAATTGAAATGGCGGTGCCCATGAGCCCCGACCAGGTACGGCAAAAGCGCTTCGGTATTTTTATTCACCAGTCGCAGAAAGACATGGTGCCCTTCCAGGGCAGCGATGCCCGCGAATTCTGGCAGCGGGCCGAAGACCGGAATGCCGAAACGGCCAACCTCTATGCGCAATTGGGCCTTACCCGGTACGCGGCCATGGAAGCTTTTGTGCGCTGGCATTATTGAGGAGTCGAATGGCTGTTGACCGGCGCCTGCTGCCCCACCACGCGGCTCATCTTTGTGCCGGTGTCTATGAAATAAGCAAATCCTTTTGCCAATGATTCAACGGCTTACTGCAGGGGTATCGTTTTTGCAACATGCGGGGGAAAAACAGTTATGGACAGTATTAACCGTCAGCAGCCCGAAGACAATTTTGAAAACCTGCAGGGAGAGGAAGCCCGGAAAAAAATACAGGAACTAAGCAGCAAAGCATCTTCCTGTTTCTTTTGCACCACAGTGGAAGAAGGGCAGCCTTTCGCCACCCGGCCAATGGCCGTACAGAAGGTAGATGAAGAAGGATCGCTTTGGTTTTTGAGTGCCAACGACAGCTATAAAAACCAGCAGGTGGCAAAGAACCCCTTGGTGCAATTGTTGTTTCAGGGTTCCGGCTATTCCGACTTCCTGCACATCACGGGCATGGCCACCATCACCGAAGACAAGGCCATCATAAAAGAGCTGTGGAATCCATTTCTGAAAGTGTGGTTTACCGGAGGGGTGGATGATCCGCGGATTTCGGCCATAAAAGTTGATCCGGTGGAAGGGTATTATTGGGATACAAAACACAACAAGGCAATCGTTGCTGTAAAAAGGGTGATTGGTGCCATCACGGGCAAAACGCTGGATGATTCGATTGAAGGGAACCTGACGGTTTGATCCCATTTTCGGGTAGGCTGTGCGCTATCGTTTGTCTGTTGGCTTACCGGCTCCGGCAGAAGCTTCGTTTTGCAGTGGCGCAGCACACAGGGCTCTTACCGGAGCCTGGTGCCGATACAACCCATGTTTTTCTATAAACACGGCGCTCCTTGCGGAGCGAAGAAATAGACCTCCTCATACCAAGCTGAATAACTAACACCAAACCGCCATCAAGGTGCGCCTGTTGTTTCAGCCGACGCCGTAAGCGCCGAATAGTTGTGGCAAAGCAGACGAAGAAAGGTCCCCAGCTCCGTTGGGAGTCGAACAGCGACGATTGGACGGCGCCTTCGGATGACACCCACCACCAGAAAAGATTCCCTCAAATAGCGCTGCACCCTTCCGCAGATGACCAAAACATTTTGATAGCGGTTGGGTATGACAAGAGAATTACGCTTCACACTCTGTCTTCATAAACTTGATGCTTGCCGCATACAGGACAGGCTCTGCCGGAGCGAAAAAGATTCTCGATGATACCGTACGGAAACAGAACAACAGAAGAAGGCTTCCCGGGTGGACCATCAGCCTTTCCGAAAATAAATACGCCGCAGCATCTCGTACAGCTCCGGATGGCGTTCGCGGAAGCTGTCGCCCTGCTCGAAGAAATATTCACTGATCACGGCAAAACATTCCACCGGGTTGGTGGCACCGTAGTGGTCAATGTCCGATTCGCCGCGGCGGATGCTGCTCATGGTCATTTCCAGCAATTCTCTCCACCGCGGCACAAACCGGCGCTCGAGCAAAATCTCCGGCACACCGTCCAGCGTTCCGTCCATTTTGTCAATTAAGTGCACAAACTCATGAATGGCCGTGTTGCGGGTGGTGCTGCCATCCACAAAACCCTGCCGCAATTCCCATTTCGTCAGGATCATTACGTTTTGCAAAGGCCCGGTGCCCACCATGCCGGAGATGGTCCGCTGGTCGCCGTGCTGGTCAAAATCGGTGTTGAAGTTGCCGGGATAAAGCAACACTTCCCGCAGGTTGATGTATTCCCAGTCGGGAATAAAAAAAACCGGGATAACCGCCGCTGCAGCAATCAGCACCCGGTCGAGGTCTTCAGCCACGGCATTGACGCCCGTGATGGTTACCGACGATAAAAACTTCTGCACTCTTGCTTCAAAATCTTTCCTTGCTTCCTCCCCCAGATTGGAGTAGAACAAAACATAGTCCTGCAACAAGTCCTTGTAATGCTCCGGCATAGCGGCGGCTTGCGGGCGCCGTGGCTTGAACACCAACAGGATGATAGTGATCATCAGAACTAAAACGAACAAAATCTGCAGAATGGTGACCATCTGGGCTAAAGATAAACGCAGTACCACGGTTGGCAATGCAACCCTGAATTTTGCCCTGCCCGGTGGCGATAAACGGGTTGGGTGTATTGTCCGCTGAAGGTCTGTCGGGCGGCAAAAAAAGGCGGTCCTGCAGGCCGGAAGTCCGGGCCGGATTTCACTTTCCCATTTATTCACCTTAACTATGTCTGCGAAAATTGACCCATGCTGCAGTTTGTTCACCTCCCGGCCTTTGCCGGTTACCTGCTGTTGCGTATAGACGATTACACCACCGAAGTGGTGCGACTGTTTTACGAAACCAACATGCCGCTCCTGCAGTCGCTGCAGCATCTTTCCGAAGAGGAGAAGTTCCAGTTCTCAAAACGACTAAACATTGAGTTTTTAACCAATCTGCGCCAGAACAATGCCGCCGGGCATATCGAAGCGGTCACCACCCGCTGGCTGTCCGATTCGTTCGAAAACATTGGCCGGCTGGCGGTGGATGCAAAAGACATCACCATCATCAACTATGTGCGCAGCCGGGCACAGAAAAAGTTCATCAGCCATTATACCACCGACTTGGAGCTGACCTATCAACTGCACTGCGAAATAGATGAACTTTCATTTGCCTTCAACTCCCAGTCAATTAATGATTACCTGCAGGTGCTCAAAAACAAGCTACAGGCCGAAGTGCAGTTTAGCGGCAATGTTATTGAAGCATCGCCGGGCATTGTATTCATTTACGATTTGGCGCAGCGGAGGGAAACCTACATCAATGGGCGGGTACAGGAGCTGACCGGCTACACACCACAGGAGGTGCTCACCGAAACCAATATGCTGCTGAAACATACCCTGCCTGATGAAGCGCCGGTGGTTGCCGCTTTTTTCGAGCAACTGCAGCAAGATAGGGAAGGGCGTGTGTTTACTGCCGATTACCGGCTGCGGATAAAAAGCGGCGACTACCGCTGGATGCGTTGCTACGCGGTTGTGTCAAAACGGAATGAAGCCGGCGATCCGCTGCTGTTGCTGGGTACCGCTTACGACGTTAGCCGCGAAAAAGAAATGGCGCTGGAACTGCAGCGCTCCGTGGAGCAGTTGCAGGAATTTGCGGCCATTGCCAGCCACGACCTGAAGGAGCCGCTGCGGAAGATAGGGCTGTTCACCAGCGTGATAATGACCACCGACTGGGACAAGCTGCCCGATGGAACCAAAACCCATCTGCAGAAAATTTCGGACGAAGCCCTGCGGATGCAAAAGCTCATTGAAGGAGTTTTGTCTTATTCGGCGATCAATGCAGAGGTGCACAAGCAAACCGTTAGCCTGGAGGCTTTGCTAAAGGAAGCCATGACCTACCTGGAGTATCCCATTGCCGAAACAAATGCGGTGATTGACTCGGATGGTTTGCCCCTGGCCAACGTGGTTCCGTTGCAGATACTGCAGTTGTTTCAAAACCTGCTGAGTAACTCGCTGAAATTTTCGCGGAAACTGGTTCCGCCAAGGATCCGGGTTACCCATTCCATCGTTGCTGCCCGTGAGTTAAAGGACGAACGCCTTGCCGGCGCCAATCACTACCTGCAGCTTCAATTCGCCGACAACGGCATTGGCTTTGACCAGGAGGCGTCGGAAAAAATATTCGGATTGTTTCAACGCCTGCACAATCGCTCCGATTTTGAAGGCTCGGGCATAGGACTGGCCATCTGCAAACGCATTGTGGAAAGCCATGGCGGCGCTATTTCTGCTGTATCGGCGCAGGGCAAAGGCGCCGTGTTTACCGTGCTGCTCCCGGCTATTGACGAATAAAGCCGCCTGGCGGAGCGGCTTCTCTGTTCCTGCATTTTCTTTCCAAAAGAAACATAGTTTCGTTACCGTAAAAAAAGCAATCAGCTACATGAAACATATTGTGGTGATCGGTGGTGGTATCATTGGCCTGAGCAGCGCTTTTTACCTGCAAAAGGCCGGCTATTCTGTCACGGTGGTTGATAAAGATGGGTTTCAGGGAAGCTGTTCGTATGGCAATCTGGGTTATGTCTGTCCCAGCCACTTTATACCCCTGGCCGCACCGGGCATGGTTTGGAAAGGCCTGAAATGGATGCTGAATAACCGAAGCCCGTTTTATGTACAACCTTCGCTGAATGCACCGCTGATGAACTGGGGCCTGCAGTTTATGCGCAGCGCCACCAAAAAACATGTGGCAGCATCGGCCGTTCCGTTGCGGGATATTGCCCTTATCAGCCACCGGGAATACAGCGCCTGGGCTGCCATGCCAGCGCTGCAGTTTGCCTTTGAACACAAAGGATTGCTGGAAGTATTTCAAAGCGAAGGAGGCGCCCGTCATGCAGCGCAGATCGTGGCCACTGCAAAAGAACTGGGGCTTGACGCAGAGCTATTAAGCAAAGAACAATTAACGGCCCTGGAACCGCACCCGTGGAATGCGCTTGGTGCCATCTATTTCAAATGCGATTCGCACCTTTACCCCGATGCGCTGATGGCTTCCCTGCTTCGGTATCTGCGGCAGCAAGGCGTACAGCTCCTCACCGGTGAAGTAAAGGCTTTTGAAAAGAACGCAAGAACGGTAACCGCCGTGGTAACGGCCACCGAAAAGATTCCGGCCGACGAAGTGGTGGTAGCTACCGGCGCCTGGAGCCGCCAAATGGCGGCGTTGTTAGATACCCGTATTGCCCTGATGCCCGGCCGCGGTTATTCTTTTACCGTAGCCAATGCACCCTCGCAAATCAGTATGCCGGTGATTTTGACCGAAGGCCGCGTGGCAATGTCGCTGATGGACGGCAACAAGCTACGCATTGGCGGCACCATGGAAGTTGTGAGCACCAACTCGCCACCACGCTACCACCGGGTGGAAGGCATTCGGCAGGCGGTAAAGCAGTTTTTGCCGCAGTTTTCGCTGCCCCCGGTAAAGCAGGAAGACATTTGGTATGGCTACCGGCCTACATCGGCCGACGGGCTGCCTTACATTGGACGCATGCGCAAATGGCACAACGTGGTGTTGGCCACCGGCCATTCCATGCTGGGACTCAGCCTGGGAGCAGGCACCGGCAAAATTGTCAGTGAACTGGTGGCCGATCAGGCGCCTGCAATGGACCTGAAACCATTTGCCGTTGAGCGTTTTGCCTGACAGGGAAGGGTGGCAAAAATGAGCCTTGTTTACTTAACCATACCTCTAAAACAAAAACAATCATGAGCATCACCTGGGAAGGCGTTTTCCCCGCATTGACAACAAAATTCAACCGCAGCGATGAGCTGGATTTGCCGCTGTTTCATCACAACCTTTCCGTGCAACTGCAAGCGGGTGTTGACGGGATAATCCTCGGCGGTACCCTGGGCGAAGCCAGCGTGCTGTCGGAAGCCGAAAAAGAAGTGCTGGTAAAGTCGGCGGTGGAGCGAACGGCAGGCACCGTGCCCGTTGTGATCAATATTGCAGAAGGCGCCACCCGCGAGGCGGTGCGGCAGGCCAAACTGGCCAAACAGTGGGGAGCCGCCGGCCTGATGCTGCTGCCGCCCATGCGTTACCAATGCGATCAGCGGGAGCTGGTGGAATACTTTAAAGCGATAGCGGCAGAAACGGACCTGCCCATTATGCTGTACAACAACCCGGTTGATTATAAAACCGAGATCACACTGGAGGCTTTCGATCAGTTGGCGGATGTGCCTAACATCCAGGCGGTAAAAGAGTCCACCAGGGACGTGACGAACGTGACGCGGATGATCAACCGCTTTGGCAACCGCTTCAGCCTTCTTTGCGGTGTGGATACGCTGGCCATGGAAGAACTGTTGTTGGGCGCCGATGGCTGGGTGGCCGGATTGGTTTGTGCTTTCCCGGCCGAAACCGTAGCGGTTTACCGCCTGGCCCGGGCAGGGCGTATAAAAGAAGCACGGGCTATTTACCGGTGGTTTATGCCGCTGCTGGAACTGGACATACATCCAAAGCTTGTGCAATACATCAAGCTGGCCGAACAGGAGGCCGGCATTGGATCGGAAGCCGTACGAGCACCCCGGTTGACCCTGGTGGGGGAGGAAAGGGAGCAGGTGCTGCGCATCATTCGGGCAGGCATGGCTAACCGGCCGGCTTTGCCAGAGTTTTCTGCGGCGGCGGAAACAGTTGCCCTTTCACAAAAGATGGGATCGTAACACAACACGGTTTACAGGAGATTTGACGGCCACCGCCAACCGCCGGCGGATCGTATCATCCTGATCGTTTTTGATAGGGATTATGAAATGTTTTTTCTATCCGCTTTTTCACCAGGCGGGTGTACGCCACCGGCAGCAAGCGTGCCAGCAGGTCCAGTTTTTTTCCATCGGCCCCAATCACCAGTCTTTCTTTTTTCGTTTCCACGGCATCGAGTATTTGCCGGGCGGCACTGGCTGCCGATGTGATGGCTTTTTGTTGAAACAGGTGAATACTATGCTGGTGGGCCTCTTTTGACGTAATGCCCTTATTGACCCTTGAATAGCGAACAATATTGGTGTCAACTCCGCCGGGATGAACCACGGTAGTATGGACGCCGGTTCCGGCCAGCTCCATCCGGAGCGTTTCGGTAAAGCCACGCAGCGCAAACTTGGCCGTGCAGTAAGCTGCCTGGTGCTCAATGCCAACAAGGCCAAATACACTTGAGACGTTGACGATGTGCCCTTTTTGGGTTGATAACAGGTAAGGATAAAACGCTTTCGTCATCCGGATGGCGCCCCACAAATTAATCTGCAGCAACCAGTCGAAATCGGAAAGCTCCGTATCGGCAAAGGTGCCGCTGAGCAGGGCCACGCCGGCATTGTTAATAAGAATAAGCTGCCGGTTTAGCAATAATGGCATTACCTGCTGTGCAAATGCGGCGATTGCCGCCGCATCGGCCACATCAAGCTGGCTTGTTGTGATGGTGTGCCCTTGTTTTTGCGCCAATGTTTTTGTTTCCTCCAATAATTCGGCATTGACATCGGTGGCTATGACAGCAGCGCCCCTGGTGGCTGCCTGCAACGCCAATTGCCTGCCTATGCCCGATGCGGCGCCGGTGACCAGGACAACGGAATGGCTGAATACATTCATCATGAAAGATTGTTTTTCAAAAGTGAAAGAATCGGTTCCGCTACAGCTTCGGGGTGAGTGTAAAGACAAAAATGATCGCCGGGCACTTCACAAACGGCGCCGTCAGGGAAACGGACAACCGGGTCGGCTTTGGCATGGATAACCAGGTCGGGCCGAACGGTCAGCGGTTCGTTCGCCGGGTTTAAGACCAGCCTTAGCTGATTGGCCGCATTTTGTTTATTTCCCTGCATCAGCCGTGTAAACACCGTTGCAAAAACCGGCGCCGAAGGTTGGTGGCGGTAGCGCCGGCTGAGCGACCAACGCAACACCGGCGAACTGAAAACAGCACCGGTTTTTGCCAGCCAAAAGATGAGCCTGCGATTGACGGGTGGGAGCGCCAGTTTTCGTTTATCGGTCCACGAGGCGATCTGCACAATCGGGCAATGAACGTTTTGTTTGATGTGTAAGGCCACCCATCCGCCGGTGGAGTGACCAATGACCACGTCGGTAGCGTTGATGCTGTACTTCTCCACCAGCTCCCGGGCAAACTGCGCCGTGGTCAGCCCGTTGCGTGCTTCATTGGGCAACTGCTCCCATAAGCTTAAAAACAATTTTTGGCCGGGCAGCAAGGGATGCAGCTTTTCAAAGATGAAGGGCTCTTCGCCAAGGCCAGTTATAAAAATCAATCGCATGAATTAGCATTAAATGGAAACCGCCGCCTCCAGGTTTTTCGGCTCTGTACGGCAAACAGTGTAAACGGATGGATCGAATTTTTTGGTGAGCCGGCGGAAGCGCACCGACAGCCGTGGGAACAGCGTGGTATTCTTGCCCGCCCTATTCAGGTACCAGCTTTTGCAACCCGAACTCCACACCGTGCCGGAAAATTTCTTTTGCAGCCCGCTATTGTAGGCATCCTGCACCTTCTTCTGCAAATTGAAATAACTGCCCTTGCCTGCTTTCTCCAGGGCTTCCACATAGCCTTCGATGTAATTCATTTGTGATTCCATGATATGCAGTACGGAGTTATTGCCGAGGCCTGTGTTGGGGCCTAAAATCAGGCAAAAATTGGGGTAACCGGCCACGGTGGTACCCAGGTAGGCTTCCGCACCGGTGGCCCTCCATTCGTCCACCAGGTATTTGCCGCCAAGGCCTTTGATTTGAATATACAGGTGAATGTCGGCGGCAATAAAACCGGTGGCAAAAATGACGGCGTCAAAAGGGTACAGGCTGCCGCCGGCAACGATGCCTGTTTCGGTAAACCGCTCAATCGGTTCGGTCACCAACGAAACGTTTGGCCGGTTGAAGGATTGGTAATAATCATCGGATCGCAAAATGCGTTTGCAGCCGATCTTGTAATCGGGCGTCAGTTTTTTACGGGTGGCCGGGTCTTTTACCTGGCGGGCCAGGCCGCTTAATGCCACCAGTTGCATGATACGGTTGATGATGTTGTTGCCGGTAAAGCCAAAACCGATCAGTTCATTTCGCCAGTAAATAAACTCCCGCTGAAGCTTTATCATCCACGGAAACCGGTGCTGTTTTTTTCGTTTTTCTTCGCCGATGGGCCTGTCTCTCCGCGGTGTTACCCAGGCCGGTGTCCGTTGAAAAATGGTGAGCTGCCTGGCCAGCGGCGCCAGTTCCGGAATTACCTGGATGGCGCTGGCGCCCGTGCCGATCAGGGCGATATTTTTGCCGGTTAAATCAACGCTGTGATCCCATGCTGCCGTATGAAACCGGCATCCGCGAAAACTGTCCAGCCCCTTGAACGGCGGAATATTCGGGCGATTGAGCGGACCGGTGCCGGAGATCAGCATTCGCACGGTGTAATGATTGCCGGCGTTGTCGGTAAGCTGCCAGGTACCGCTTTCTTTCTGAAAAACGGCGCCTGTAATGTCGGTGCTGCAGCGGATATGATCTCCTAATTCGTTCTTTCGAACCACCTCCTTCATATAGGCCAGTATCTCCGGTTGCGGTGAATAAAGGCGCGACCAGGAGGGGTTCAGTTCCTGCGCCAATGAATAAAGCGGCGACGCCACATCGCAGGCACAGCCGGGATAGGTATTGTCGCGCCAGGTGCCACCAATTTCGACGGCCCGTTCAAACACAACGAATGAGCGGCGCCCGCTTTTCTTCAGGCGTAAGGCTGCCACCAGTCCGGCAAATCCGGCGCCAATAATTCCAATCTCGTAATCCACTTTCATGCGGGTGATTTGGTCGTAGGGTGGTTTGTTCCGGCAAATTGCAGGGGTGATTACTGCACCCCCCGAACCTGCATTTGCAACGTATAAACAGCCGTGCTGGCGGTAATGAATAGCTGGTCGCGTTTCTTTCCGCCAAACACCACATTCGCCGTCCAACCCGGCAATGCAATTTGCGCTATTCGTTCACCTGCTTTGTTAAACACCGTCACGCCGTTTCCGGTGAGGTAAACATTGCCCCGGTTATCGAGCGTCATGCCATCGGACCCCATGCTGGCAAAAAGCGTTGCGTTCTGCAACGACCCATCGGGTTGAATGCTGTAGCGGTAGGTTTTTTTTCCCTCAATATCGGCAACATACAATGTTCGTCCATCGGCGCTGCCCACAATGCCATTTGGCTTAATAAGGTTATCAACGGCCCGTATGGCTTCTTTCGTGCCGTTGCGCAAAAGATACACATGTTGGCCATCCATCTCTCCTTTGGTACGTATCCACCAGGACCGCTGGTAGTAAGGATCGGTGAAATATATATCACCGTTCGGCGCTATCCATAAATCGTTTGGCCCATTCAGCTTTTTATTGTCAACGGCATCCAGCAGCACGGTTACACGTCCCTTCTTGTTAATAGACCATAGCTGGTTTTTTTCATCGGCACAGCTCACCAGGTTGTCCTTGTTATCGAAGTACATCCCGTTCGACCGGCCGCTGCTGTCCATAAAAACAGAAAGCTGTCCATCGGTGCTCCATTTCCAGATTTTATTATCGGGCTGATCGGTGAAAAAAACATTACCCTCTTTATCTACGGCCGGCCCTTCGGTAAAAGCAAATTGTTTGGAGATCAACTGCGGCATGGCACCAGGAGCAATGATGGCCGTATCAGATGCTGTAGTTGTAGTACCGGTTGTTCGGCTACTGCCACACTGCTGGAAAATAAGTGCGGCGACAACCAGCAGCAAAAAGCCAGGGAGTTTTTTGCGGGAAAAGGCAGGCATAAAGGGCATAGTTGAAACCAGTTAATGCACTAAAGCTAAGGCAAGGCGGCTTTCCGGCAATTGATCAATCGGCCGAAGCCGATGGTTGCGAAAAGAGAACGTTTTGTTCTGCAACGGCCGATTGGTTTATATTAGCCTTCCCCTTTTTAAACGTATGTACGAATGAATTTGTCTTTTGTTTTTCGCTGCCTGCTTTTCGTTCCGCTGTTTTGTTTTACGCTGCTTGCAAACGCTGCTGATCCGTTGCCGCTGGTAACCGTTTCCAGCAACCAGTTTATGGCAAATGGTAAACCGGTTGTCTTCCGCGGCCTGGATGCCAGCGATCCGGACAAGCTATCGAAGGATGGTCACTGGAACCGTGGCTATTTTGAAGAAGTGAAAAACTGGGGTGCCAATATTATCCGCTTTCCGGTGCACCCGGAAGCCTGGCGCAGCCGCGGAAAAGAAGCCTACCTTAAACTGCTTGATGATGGCGTGAAATGGGCCACCGAAGTAGGCCTTTATGTCATCATTGACTGGCACAGCATCGGCAACCTCCGTACCGAAATGTACCAGGCGCCGTATTACGAAACCACCCGCAAGGAAACCTATGAATTCTGGCGCACCATGGCGGCGCATTTCAAAGGAAATACAACGGTGGCTTTTTTTGAACTGTTCAACGAGCCAACCGTTATCAGTGGCCAGTTGGGTGTTTGCACCTGGCAGGATTGGAAGGCCATGAATGAAGAAATGATCCTGATTATCCGGGCCCATGGCACAAAAGCAATCCCGCTGGTGGCGGGTTTCAACTGGGCTTATGATCTGACGCCGGTGGCGAAAGATCCCATCAATGCGGAGGGCATCGCTTACGTGAGCCATCCTTACCCCATGAAGCGGGAAAAACCTTGGGAAGAAAAGTGGACGGCCGACTGGGGTTTCGTGGCCAAAAAATACCCGGTCATACTTACGGAGATTGGCTTTTGCGGGGCCGGTGAAAAAGGCGCCCATGTGCCGGTGATCTCCGATGAATCGTATGGCGATGCCATCACCAACTATTGCAAACAGAATGGCATTTCCTACACGGTTTGGGTGTTTGACCCGCAGTGGGCGCCCATGCTGATCAGCGATTGGCAGTTTACACCCACCCGGCAGGGCCGGTATTTTAAAAAGGCCTTGCAGCAGGCGGCAATAACAAACTAACAGCGGGTCCCGGCCGTTTGTTGTTACGCTGCCCGATGAAAGTTTTTCCGAACTTCAGGTAACACAATTTTCTTCACAATTCCGCACAGCATTATTATGTCATTCACCATTCTTCATCGCCGCTCACTCCTCAAAGGGGCCGGTGCGGCCCTTGCACTTTCGGCCCTGCAGGCATCCGGCATGGGTCTTTTTTTGCCGGGCAAAACCTACCGCGTGGGTCTGATTGGTACCGGCTGGTATGGCAAAAGCGATCTGTTTCGCCTGATACAGGTAGCGCCGGTGAACGTGGTGGCCCTCTGCGATGTAGATCAACAACAATTGGCCGAAGCAGCCAGGATGGTGAAGCAGCGTTCTAAAGACAGCCAGCCAAAACTGTATGGCGACTACCGGAAAATGCTGGCCGAAAACAGCCTGGATATTGTGCTCATCGGCACACCCGATCACTGGCATGCCCTCAACACTATTGATGCCATAAAAGCCGGCGCCCATGTTTATCTGCAAAAGCCCATCAGTGTAGATGTGATAGAAGGTGAAGCTATACTGGCGGCCGCCCGTAAGTACAACCGCGTGGTGCAGGTGGGTACGCAACGCCGCAGTACGCCGCACCTGGTAGAAGCCAAAAGAAATATTGTTGATGCCGGCTTGCTGGGGCACGTATCGCACGTGGAAATGTGCTGCTATTACCACATGCGCAACAACAGCCGTTCGCCAACGCAGGCTGTGCCCGATTTTTTGGATTTTGAAATGTGGGCCGGCCCGGCGCCAAAGCGGCCCTACACCGGCTTGCCGCATGTGGGGTGGTGGCGGTCGTTTATGGAATACAGCAACGGCATTGTGGGCGATATGTGCATACATATGTTTGATGCCGCCCGGTGGATGCTGAACCTTGGTTGGCCCAAACAAGTGACGTCCACCGGCGGCATTTATGTGCAGAAAGAAGCGGCCTCCACTATCTCCGATACGCAAACGGCCATCTTTGAGTACGATGACTTACACTGCGTGTGGGAGCATCGCACCTGGGGTGCGCCGTCCGATCCCGACTATCCCTGGGCGTTCAAGATCTACGGCGACAAAGGCACGCTCAAAGCCGACGTGCACAAGTATGAGTTTATCCCGCAGGAAAAACAAGGAAAGAAAATTCGCCAGGACGTTCTATTGGAAAAACAAAAATTTCCGGAAGATGTGACGGAGCCACGCATCGAGATTCATGCGGCCCCGGCCACCCGGCAGCATCTGCTAAACTTTGTGCAGGCTATTGAAAGCGGCGGCCGCCCGGTGGCGGATATTGAAGAAGGCCACATCTCCACGGCCAGTTGTGTACTCGCTAATTTGTCCATGCAGCTCCGCCGGCCCTTGCGATACGATCCGGTGAAGCGCATCGTTGTGGGCGATGAAGAAGCCACCCTGCTGCTGCAGCGGCAGTACCGCGATGGATGGCAACATCCGCACCCGGATTTTGTTTAGGTTGCGTTTGATGCTTTCATTCAGTGGCCTAAACTCCACTGCTTCAAACCCATTTTTTCCGTTCCTTTAAAGTTTTGCAAAAGCCCGCAACAGCCGGCAACGATGCCCTCCCTTTCGATGTCAAAAGGGCAAAACCGATGTTATGCTGTTGCTCATTTTTACCTTCCTGATTCTTTGGGAATGGCGGGTACAACGCAAAGAAATGGCCCGGGAGAGAGAATAGGGTGTGGTGGCAGTCGCCCTGGTCGCATTCAGCAAAAGGTGATTGTTTGCTACAGATTGTTGCACTGTTTTCCCCTTGTCTTATTTGTTAACGATGGGAGCCGTTAGCAAGGTCTGTTTGCACTGCGGAGCGCTTTGGTAAACGCAAAG
Source organism: uncultured Flavisolibacter sp. (assembly GCA_965365435.1). Classification (GTDB taxonomy): domain Bacteria; phylum Bacteroidota; class Bacteroidia; order Chitinophagales; family Chitinophagaceae; genus Flavisolibacter. Next base: position 49,299 of record CBDUBQ010000033.1, on the reverse strand, counting down.
GCCGAGTAAAAATCAGGCAATAAAAGAATAAAGCGTTGTTGTCAATAGTGCGGCCGTGCTGGTGGTTCCGGCCAGTTGCGGAACCAGTACAACGGTAATGGGCAGCCGCAAGTCGGCAGCAAACGGCGTTTATCCCTTCCAATCCTGAAGCCGGTTGGCAACAATGAATGTGATGCCGGTGATAAACAGAAACAGGTTGCTGACCGGCCAGAAAATATCAAGCAACCGATACAAACCCATTGGCGCACCCGGTTGCAGAATAGAATAAGCGTTCCAAACTTCGGCGATGCACAGGAAAAAAATCTGGCTTAGCAACGCAAACTATCCTCTTTTGTCGCCGGCAGCTTTCATTCGATATCAGCCAATAAGGCAGCACAGCCAACCGGTCATATACAACAGGCTAAAAACACCGCCTATCGAGGTGGGGCGATGGTTTTCGAATATGCCGTCAGCAAACATTTACAAGGCCAGAAAAGGGCTGGTGATAATGCCGATTGAGCCTAATGTTCGGGTGTTCATAATGGATAATTTTTGAGGAAGAAGAATGGATAGCGGTGCGAATGATTTTTTGTTTTTGAACGACAGTGCCGGGCAAGGACCGTCTTTTGGAAATGCAGACGTTACAGGTGCGGTTTTGCGCATCGGCTTTTTTGACGGCGTTCAACCAAGGCATCCGGGTGCTGTATAAAAAATGATTTTCTCACTGTCTTGCCAATAAAAAAGGTGGCTTCTGCACGAAGCCACCTTTTTGTTTCTTTTCTGCGTACTACTTCACTTCTTTCAGCAACTCCTGCACGGCTACTTCCAGTTGCTGGTCTTTGCCCTTGCCCACTTTGCCGTACTCGTTCATCACTTTCACATCCGGTTCGGTTTGCCAGTTTTCGAGGTATTTACCGCTCACCGACTTCACACCCAGCGGCGGCACGCCCCAGCGAACGCTGTTGTCCTGCAGGGCTTCCCAACCGGCAAAGGTGCAGGTGCCCGGCACTGGCATGCCTACCAGTTTGCCCAACTTCAGGTCCTGATAGCTGTAGGCAAAGCAGTGGCCATCGCTGTAGTTGGCTTCGTTGGCCAGGGCAATGCTGGGTTTTGTCCAGCGAAACGAAGGCTCCAGGCCCACTGCACGGTTGTCGGTGGTATAGCTCAAAAACTGTTTGCCGCTCAGGAACATGGCCAAGTCGGCTACCAGGTCGCCGCCACCGTTGTTGCGGGTATCCACCACCATGCCTTTGCGGGCGGCGTATTTGCCCATCACATCTTCGTACACCGTGCGGTAGCTCGGGTCGTTCATCCCGGGAATATGTACATAGCCCAACTGGCCGTTGCTTAGCTTGTCCACTTCATCGGCATTGCGGCGCACCCAGCGCTTGTACAGCAAGCCGCTTTCTTCGCCCAGCGACACCGGCTTTACCACCATCTCGCGACGGCTATTGTTGGAAGGATCAAACACCGCAATCAGCACATTCTTGCCGGCTTTGCGGTTCAGCAGCGGCGCATAATCTTTTTCACTGCTGATGGTTTCTCCGTCAATGGACTCGATGATCATTCCGCTCTTTAGGTTCATGCCGGCCTTGGCCAGCGGCCCTTCGGCTATCACTTCGTTGATGCGAATGCCATTGCCGGCATAATCCGGGTCGTAAAAAATGCCCAGCGAAGCGGTGGCATCGGCATTCGGCGCCTGGTAAAAGTAGGAAGCTCCGGAATGAGAGATGTTCAATTCGCCCAGCAGTTCGCTCAGCATTTCCACAAACTCGTAGTTATTGCTGATGTGGGGAAGGTATTTCTGGTATTCTGCTTTCATGGCTGCCCAGTCCACACCGTGGTAACCGGCGGTGTAAAACGTATTGCGGGTGCGGCGCCATACATGCTCAAACATAAACTCGCGTTCGGCTGCCACGTCAAGATTCATATCGCCATTCACCCCCACCTGGTCTTGTTTGCCTGCGGCCGGATCGAGCCTTGTGATTCTGCCATCGGCCAGCAGGAAAATGAATTTGTTGGCACTGTCCCACTGCATGTTGGCATTGGCCGCATTAAGCGTTACCTGCATCTTTGTTTCCTTTGTGCGCAGGTTGGTGCTCCACAGGTTGTAGCCTCTTTCAAAGCGGGCCAGGTAATACAGGGTTTCGCCATCTTTCGACACCAGCGCATCGGCCAGGTTCGACGAATGCAGCGTCAGGCGTGCCTTCCGGTATTTTAGTCCATCCCAGTCAATGGCTACCGAATCTTTTGCGCCTTTTTTCCGGCGGGTGCTGTCGGCTTTGGCAGCTTTTTCATCTATCTCCTTCCACAAGGCATATTCTTCTTTGTTCAGGCGAAATTTATCGTAGCCATCCTGCGTTAAAAAAAGCGCAAACACGTCGGCCTGTGTGCCGCCGCTGTTGGCCTGTGCCCGCAACCCTTCGCGGTTGCTTTGCCAGATCAGCATCTTTCCGCCCATCATCCACTGCGGGGCGTAATCCTGGTAGCCGCTTTCGGTAAGGTTCACTTTTTTGCCCTTGCCGTCGGCAGAAATCAAACCGATTTCGCCGTTCCAATAGCCGGGTTCCGAAAACTGAAACAGCAGCCATTTGCTGTCGGGACTCCAGGTAAAATACTGGTCATTTTCGCCCATGGCAAACAGGTCGTTATTGGTGAGGATGGTACGCACCTGTTTGGTGGCGATGTTATAGACCTTCAGGGTCATGCGGTCTTCAATAAAAGCGATTTCCTTTCCGTCGGGCGAAAACTGCGGCTCATAGTTCTCACGGTTGTTTTCAATCACCGGCGTTTCGCGAAGCAGGGTAGAAGCAAAAAAATATGGCTCTTCGTTTCGGGTACGGATGGTTTGATAAATCTTCCAGCTTCCGGCCCGTTCGCTGGCATACAGCAGCGATTTGCCATCGGGCGAAAAAGAAACGCCGATTTCCTGTCCCGGTGTGTTGGTAATACGTTTGGTGGTGCCGCCATCTACCGACGAAACAAACACTTCACCGCGGTACACAAACGCTACTTCTTTGCCGTTGGGCGAAACGGCCAAATCGCGGACACCACCGGTGACGTTTACGATGCGTTCGTTGTTGGCTTTCGCTTCGCTTTGGATAGTGATGCGAACTTTCTGCGGTTCGGCATTGCCGGTTTTGGTGTAGATGTTGCCGTCGTAGCTAAAGCAAAGCGTTCCGTCGTTCGACGCCGTCAGAAAGCGTACCGGGTGTTTTTTAAATTGGGTGACAGCCGTGGGCGCCTGCGGGTTATCTATGGCAAAACGGTGTACGTTAAAGCTGCCGTTTGCTTCGCTCAGATAATACACGGTCTTGTCACCATCGGCCCAAACCGGGCTGCGGTCTTCGCCGGCAAATTTGGTCAATTGGCGATGCTCACCGGTTTTGCTGTTATACAGCCAAATATCGCGGGCAATGCCCGACTGGTGGTGTTTGCGCCACTGGTTTTCGCCGCCTTTTTTATCATGGTAAAGAAAGCTTTGCCCGTTCCTGCTCCATTTAACGTCTTCGGCCGGTGTGGTGAGCACTTGTAAGGCACGGCCACCATTTACAGGAACCTGGTAAAGTTCGGGCAGAGCACCGGTCGGGAACTGGCGGTTGCTGGCCCCATCCATGCGGGCCCCACCGAAATAAACGCTTTTGCCATCGGGCGAAAACGAATACGGGTATTCGCTGGCCGAATGAAAAGTGAGGCGGCGTGGCTCACCGCCATTGAGGTTGATCAGAAAAAGATCAAAATTGCCGTACCGGTCCGATGCAAAGGCGATAGAACCGCCATCGGGGCTCCACACCGGCATAAAATCATGCGCTTCGTGCTGCGTAAGCTGTGTGGCGGTGCCGCCAGCAGAAGGCACTTTGTACAAATCACCTTTGTAGGTAAATACGATGGTTTTACCATCGGGCGAGAGAGCCGGGTAGCGCAGCCACGATGGCTCGGCTTGCGCCTGTGCAAAGCAGGCCATGCCTGCCGATAAAAAAAGAAAGAACAATTTTTTCATACTGGTAAATCAAGATGGGGAAGGTACAAACAGAATGCGTTGTAAGCGAATAACAAAGGGCCGCCTGGCCCTCCGTTTTTTATACGTTGATTGATTGCCAACTTGATGACATAAGGGCAAAAAGGAGACCTTACTTTGCCGGCGTCAAAATGATATTGCGGTACTCGATGGGCCCGTGATCGCCCTGCAGGTAAAACGGTCCCGGCTTGCCTTCGTTGCTATCCAGCGCACCGCCGGTGATGCCGGGAATTTCGCGGTTGCAAATGATCGTTTTGCCGTTGGCCACTACCGTCAGCATACGGCCCACCAGCGTCACGTCGTACGATTGCCATTCACCGGGCGATTTGGCCATTTGTTCACTTGGCGTAATAAAGCCGTACACGGCACCAAAACCACCGAGCCAGGGACGGGAGCCCTTGCTGTCCTCAATCTGCACCTCATGCCGTCCGCGCAGGTAAACGCCGCTGTTGCTTCCTTTGGGATACCGGAACTCAATGTGCAATTTAAAATCCGTGTATTTGCCCTCGGTAGCCAGGTTGGCGCCGGACTTCGGACTTGTCAAAATTCCATTCTTTACGATCCATTGATTTTCGCCCATGGCCCGCCAGCCGGTCAGGTCGCGACCGTTGAACAACCGCACAGGCGCACCCCATACCGGTGCTTTCGTACGCTTGAGTGCTGGCGCCCTAACGCCTTTCCAGGTGGCCGTTTTGCCGTCGGGAAAGGTGATGATACCTTCCAGGCCCTGGCCGTTTACCTGCCCTTCCACTACCAGGTCGCCGGCGCCGCTTTCCCATTGCGGCGGAATGGCAAAACGAAGCCGGCTGCCGTTGTAAGTGATTTTGGCAATAGGCCGGGCACTGCCGGAAATGCCAACGAAGTCGCCGACAAGTGTATGAAAGCCGGAGTGCCGCACTTCCATCCACGAAGGGGCAGGGCTGCCGTTCATGTCTAGGGTGAGATCCCACCGTCCTTCGATAGAAACAGAATCGGCGAGGGGGGTGGCAGCAGCCGGGCGGCTGCCCAATAAAGCAAACAAAGCAATCGAAACGAAGGCTATACGCATATCATCAATTTTTTTGAAAAGGAACTGAAAAACAAAATTTTTCCGGTCAACAAGTTATTGCTATTTCGGGAACCACGGACTGAGCCCACCGGGCCTTTTTGTTTTTAAAGGGAAGGCAAAAGCTTCTTTACCATCCCTTTGCATCATACGTAATTTTACGCATTGTTTTCGGAAAATGGCAGGCTGGCAGGGCCTCAGGGCCGCAGTTGGCAATGTTTCTTCCGGAGGGATTAGTAAAAAAAATCTTTTCGTATATCTTTGACCGCATTACAGTAGAAACTAACTGTAGTGAAATCCTTTTAAGTCCGTCTTGCTGACTTGCGTTTTCTGGTTCCCGGGCTCTTATCCTACAAAAAATCCTACCCAATTCCTCCATGTAACACCGCTTCGGCTGGGTACCCCGTCGGCTCAAACGATTTGTTTGTCCGGTTACCTGTTCCCTTGCCAACCCGTTAAAAACTTAAGATTCGTCATAGTATGAGATTGTTTTCGCTGCTCTTTTTGTTCACGTTTTTATGTGTTCAAAGCACCCATGCCACCACCTACTATTTTTCGGCCGTTTCCGGCGATGACACCAGAACCGCACAGCAGGCGCAAAATGCATCTACGCCCTGGAAAACGCTGGATAAATACAACGAAATCAGCTCGGCCCTGCGGCCCGGCGATTCCATTTTGTTTCGCCGCGGCGAAACCTGGCACGGCACGCTGACGGCAAAAAATTCCGGTGTGGCCGGCAACGTTATCTACTACGGCGCTTACGGCACCGGCGCTAACCCGGTGATATCGGGCTTTGCCACCGCCACCGGTTGGACGCTGCATGCCAGCGGCATTTATTATGCTACGGTAGATGCCACCAACCTAAGCCTGGTAACGCTCAACGGCACAGCCAGGGGCATGGGCCGTTTTCCCAATAGCGGCTATCTTAACTACGAATCCAGTGTGGGCAACAGCAGCATCACCGATAACCAGTTGACGGCCTCGCCCAACTGGGGCGGTGCCGAAATTGTGATGCGGAAGTACCGCTTCATCCTCGACCGGCACACCGTGACTTCCCATACAGGCAACACGTTGAACTACAGCACTTCTACTGTAAACGGCAACAACGGCACCTATATCCCGCAGCCGGGCAACGGCTATTTTATCCAAAATCACGTTGGCACGCTCGACCAGTTAGGCGAGTGGTATTACGATGGAAAAACAAAACGCCTTTATGTTTATTTCGGCGCGGCCACCCCGTCTTCTTATACTGTCATGGCTACCGTCCGCCCCTTCAACGCCGTGGTGGAAGGTGTTGACTACATCACCCTGGAAAACCTGGCTTTTGAAGGCGCCAACCTCAAAGGCCTTTCGGTGGCTTACGCAAAAAACATTGACGTGCGAAATTGTCATTTCACCAACCAGGGCGCTTCGGCCTTGCATGGCGATTATGTGAGCAACGTAACTGTGAAAGGTGGCACCATCAACACATCGTTCTCCAACGGCATCAACTTCGAGCACGATGGTTTTTATTGTACGGTGGACGGTGTAACTGTTAACAACACCAATATGATTCCCGGAACGGCGCGGTCGGGCACCGGCGTTAGCGTGGGTATATCCGTCACCGGCGAAAACAACGTGGTACGCAACTGCCGGGTACTCAATTCGGGCTATAGCGGCATTCAGTTTTTGGGCGATAACGTGCTGATAGAAAACAATTTCATCAACACGTTTTGTACGTTGAAAGACGATGGCGGCGGCATCTACACATTTAACGGCGCAGCCAATGAGGTCAACGCCAACCGTGTACTGAAAAACAACATCATCCTCAATGCCGTGGGTGCCTATGCCGGCGCCGAGCGGTACAACTACGAAGCGTTTGGAAAAGCGGCCGGTATTTACCTGGATGAATACGTGAACAATGTCGAGATCACCGGCAATACTATCGCCAACGGCGACTGGGGCGGCATCTTTTTGCACAATGCCCACAACAACAAAATCAACAACAACATCATTTACAATTTCCGCTACCAGGTTCATGTAAGCCAATACACGCCCGATACGCGGAACAATACGATGCTGAACAACCAGTACATTGCCAAAACAGCCACCCAGACCACCTGGTACTACCGCACATTTGTGCTGGACAATCCCGGCACCATGGGCACCTTTAACGGCAACGTTTATGCGCGGCTCATCAATGACAACAATACCATTCAGGTTGATAATTTTTACACCAACGGCAACGGCACTTCTTTTCTTACGCTGGCGCAATGGAAAGCAGCGTATGCCCTCGATGCCACCTCGCAAAAATCGCCGGTATCATTTACGGCCAATGTGGACGACAGCGTACGGTTTGAATACAACGACACCAAATCGGTAAAAGCCATTGCCCTTACCGGCAGCTGGGTGGACGTGAGAAACAACCAGTACGCCGGCACCATTGCCCTGCAGCCTTTTACCTCGGTGGTACTGCTGCGCAGCCGTTCCACTTTCCTGCAAAACCAGGTCATTACCTTCCCCGAAATAGCCAACCGCAATTTTGGAACGGCCCCTTTCGCTCTAGCTGCTACGGCTTCATCGGGTCTGCCGGTTTCGTACCGCGTTGTGTCAGGTCCGGCTACGGTGGCTGGCAGCACCCTTACAATGACGGGTGTTGGCACGATCGTGATAGAAGCCACGCAGGCCGGCAATGCCTCGTTTAAGGCCGCTGCGCCGGTGCAGCAAAGCTTCCAGGCCGAGGCGCCCAATACACAAACCATTACCTTCCCGGCTATTGCCGATAAGGCATTTGGCGATGCGCCGTTCCTGCTGACCGCCACGGCTTCGTCGGGCCTGCCAGTCAGTTACCAGGTCATCTCAGGCCAGGCCACGGTGGCGGGCAACCTGCTCACGCTGACCGGTGCCGGCATCAGCACCATCATTGTAGAAGCCACGCAGGCCGGCAACGCCACGTTTAAGGCGGCACCGCCGGTGCGCCGCAGCTTTGGCATTTCCAAAGGAAGCCAGGCCATCACTTTTGGCGCCCTGACCGGTAAAACCTTTGGCGATGCACCGTTTGTGCCGGAAGTTTCCGCCTCGTCGGGATTGCCGGTTACGCTTCGCCTTGTTTCGGGGCCGGGTACACTGGCCGGAAATGTGCTCACGCTTACTGGTTCCGGTGAAATAATTTTAGAAGGCTCGCAGGCCGGTAACGTCAATTGGGAGCCGGCATCCTCCGTGGCCAAAAGCTTTTTTGTTGCCAAGAGCAATCAAACGATCAATTTCCCGGTCATTGCTACCAAAAAATTTGGCGATGCGCCCTTTGCTCTAAACGCCGTGGCCTCGTCGGCATTGCCGGTAAGCTACCGGGTTGTGAGCGGCCCGGCCACCATCCTTGGCAATACCGTCACGCTGACGGGTGCCGGCGAGGTGTTTATCGAAGCTTCGCAAGCCGGTAATGGCAACTTTAACCCGGCGCCGGCAGTGACCCGCAATTTCGTGGTGTCAACCGCCAATCTTACCCAAACCATCAACTTCCCCACAATTGGCACAAAAGCTTTTGGCGATGCGCCTTTTGCTTTAACGGCTACGGCCTCGAGCGGCTTGCCCGTGAGCTACCGCGTGGTGGCCGGCCCGGCTACCGTAGCGGGCAATACCGTCACACTCACCGGCTCCGGCAACGTCAGCATCGAAGCGTCGCAGGCCGGCAATGCCGCCTATGCGGCCGCACCGTTGGTGACGCAAACGTTCACCGTTACCAAGGCAACACAAACCATCGCATTTGCACCCTTACCGGCAAAAAATTTCGGTGATGCGCCGTTTGCGCTCAATGCAACTGCTTCCAGCGGCTTGCCGGTAAGCTTCCGCATTCTTTCGGGCCCGGCCACTGTTAGCGGCAATACCCTCACCCTCACCGGTGCCGGCACCGTGGTGGTGGAAGCCTCCCAGGCGGGAGACGCTACCTACAATCCGGCATCGGCCGTTTCGCAAAGCTTTTTCGTGGGCAAGGCGTCGCAGACCATCACCTTCCCGGCGGTGGCAGCAAAGGCTTTTGGCGATCCGGGCTTTAGTCTGCAGGCAACGTCAACCTCCGGCCTTCCCATCTCGTACCGGGTGGTCAGCGGACCGGCCACTCTTTCCGGCGGCTTTGTGTCGCTCACCGGCGCCGGCGCCGTCATTATTGAGGCTTCGCAAGCCGGCAACAACAATTACAACCCGGCCGCCTCCGCCTCGCAGCAATTCATTGTCAACAAAGGGTCGCAAACCATTAACTTCCCGGTTCTCGTTAATAAAACCCTCGGCGACGCAGCGTTTCTGCTGACCGCTACCGCATCAAGCGGGCTGCCGGTGAGCTACAAGATCAATTCGGGTCCGGCCACCATCATCGGCAACATGGTGACTCTCTTAGGCATCGGCGAAGTGTGGATAGAAGCGTCGCAGCCCGGTAATGAAAACTACAATCCGGCCGCTTCGCTTTCGCGGAATTTTACCATTAATCCGGCGGTGGTCGTAAAGCAAAACCAAACGATTAATTTCCCGGTCATCGCCACCAAAACCTTTGGCGATGCGCCCTTTGCTCTAAACGCCGTGGCCTCATCGGGATTGCCGGTGAGCTACCGTGTGGTGAGCGGCCCGGCCACCCTTAGTGGCAATACCATCACCATCACCGGTGTTGGCCTTGTTTATATCGAAGCCTCGCAGCCCGGCAACGATGAGTTTAATGCGGCGCCGCAGGTCACCCAAAATTTTACCGTCAATAAAGCGGCACAAACCATCAGCTTTCCGGCCATCGCAGCTAAAACCTTTGGTGACGAATCTTTTTCACTCAACGCAACGGCTACCTCGGGGCTGCCCGTCAGTTTCCGGATTGTGAGCGGGGCGGCCACCATTTCCGGCAATATGCTGACCATCACGGGCGCAGGCACCGTTGCGGTGGAAGCCAACCAGGCCGGCAGCGCAACGTACAATGCAGCTCCTTCCGTTTCGCAGGTGTTTGGCGTGGCCAAGGCCGCACAGGTCATCAACTTCCCGGCCATTGCCACGAAAACCGTGGGCGATGCACCATTTGCCTTGCCGGCTACGGCCAGTTCCGGCCTGCCGGTGAGCTATCGCCTGCTTTCGGGCCCGGCTACACTGGCCGGAAATATCATTACCATCACCGGTGCCGGTGAAGTATGGATAGAGGCGTCGCAGGCCGGAAACGATAACTATAATCCGGCTCCTTCCACTTCGAAAAACTTCCTGGTTGTCAGCGCACCAAAACAGTCGCAGACAATCAGCTTTGCCGCCATCGCCGGTAAAACCTTTGGTGATGCGCCCTTCGCAGTCACGGCATCGGCTTCCAGCGGACTGCCGGTGAGCTTCCGCATTGTATCGGGCCCGGCCACTGTTAGCGGCAATACCCTCACCCTCACCGGTGCCGGCACCGTGGTGATTGAAGCGGTGCAGGCGGGCGATAACAGCTTTAATGCAGCGCCTTCCGTTACGCAAAACATACTTGTTGCCAAAGCAGGGCAAACCATCACCTTTAATACGCTGGCGGGCAAAACCTTTGGCGATGCGCCTTTCAGCCTGGCGGCCACAGCTTCTTCCGGTTTGCCGGTAACCTTCACCGTTGTGTCAGGCCCGGCTACCATTGCCGGCAATACGGTGACCCTCACCGGCGCTGGTACGGTAACGGTTGAGGCGGCGCAGGCAGGCGGCATTAATCACAACGCCGCCGCACCGGTGCAACGCAGCTTTGCCGTAAGCAAAGCAGCACAAACCATCACCTTCCCTGCAGTTGCGGCCAAAACATTTGGTGATGCTGGCTTTAGCCTGCAGGCAACGTCAACCTCCGGCCTTCCGGTTTCGTACCGGGTAGTCAGCGGACCGGCCAGTTTATCCGGCGGGTTTGTAACGCTTACCGGTGCAGGGACCGTTGTAATTGAAGCCACGCAGGCCGGCAACAGCAATTACAACCCGGCACTGGCCGCCACCCAACAATTTAACGTGGCCAAAGGAGCACAGTCCATCAACTTTTTGGCTATCCCAAATAAATCATTTGGCGATGCTCCATTTACACTAACAGCCACCGCTTCCTCTGCCTTACCGGTAACGTTCACCGTTATTTCGGGTCCGGCAACGGTTTCCGGCAACATCCTCACCCTTACCGGTGTGGGATCGGTGACGATTGAGGCCACCCAGGCCGGCAGTGCCAATTACAATGCGGCCGTGGCGGTACAACGCAGTTTTGCCGTGGGCAAAGCCATCCAAACCATCACGTTCGCGGCCTTGCCCAACAAAGTCTTTGGCGATGCGCCATTCGCCCTGTCGGCTACGGCCAGCTCCGGCCTGCCGGTATCGTTCCGCATCGCGAGCGGTCCCGCCACGGTCATTGGCGGCACGGTAACGCTGACCGGAGTGGGTACGGTCACCATCGAAGCTTCGCAGGCAGGCGATGCCAGCTTTCTTGCGGCACTCGTGGTTAGCCAAAGCTTCACGGTGGCAAAAGGTTCGCAAACGATCAGTTTTGGCCCAATCCCGGCAAAAACTTTCGGCGATGCGCCGTTTGATCTTACTGCCTCGGCGTCGTCGGGCTTAGGCGTGAACTACACCGTTCTTTCCGGGCCGGCCACCATTAGTGGAAGCACAGTCACGCTGACCGGTGCCGGTACGGTGGTCATTGAAGCCGCACAGCCAGGCAATGCCAATTACAACCCGGCGGCCTCCGCATCGCAAAGTTTTGCGGTGGCAAAGGCGGCCCAAACCATCAACTTCCCCGCCCTGCCAAACCGTACTTTGGGCGATGCGCCGTTCGTTGTTAGTGCAACGGCCAACTCCGGCCTGCCCGTCAGCTTCCGCATTGTTTCGGGCCCCGCAACCATTGCCGGCAACACAGTTACCGTTACCGGGCTTGGCGATGTAATCATTGAAGCGTCGCAAAGCGGCAGCGTTAACTACAACCCGGCGGCTACTGTCAGCAGAACCTTTACGGTAGCCACGGCACCGAAGCAGAACCAAAATATTACGTTCGCCCCCCTTGCTAATAAAACCTTTGGCGATGCACCATTTACCCTCGCTGCCACGGCATCGTCGGGCCTGCCCGTGAGCTTTGCCGTTCTTTCCGGCCCGGCCACCATCAGCGGCGGCACGCTTACCATCACAGGTGCCGGAACGGTGGTTGTGGAGGCTTCGCAGGCCGGAAACACCACCTTTAACCCGGCGCCGGTGGTCACCCAATCCTTCGCCGTAGGCAAAGCCGCCCAAACGATTGCCTTTGCAACGCCGGCCGATAAGGTCTTTGGCGATGCGCCGTTCGCTATCAATGCAACGGCTACATCGGGCCTGGCTGTCAGCTACCGTGTGGTGAGCGGACCGGCCACCATCGCTAACAATATCATCACCCTCACCGGTGCCGGCACCGTGGTAGTAGAAGCCACGCAAGCGGGCAACGGGAATTATAACCCAGCTACTGCGGTGCAGCGCAGTTTTGCGGTAACGAAGGCGGCGCAAACCATCACCTTTGCCGCACTGCCCAACCGGGTATTTGGCGATGCACCATTTACCCTCAATGCCAGTGCTTCTTCGGGCTTGCCCGTGAGTTTCCGCATTGTGTCGGGCATGGCCACCATCAACGGAAATACCCTCACCATCACCGGTGCCGGTACCATCACCGTTGAAGCAGCACAGGCCGGCGATGCCAACTACAACGCAGCGGCTTTGACCCGCAGCTTCCTTGTATCGAAAGGAAGCCAAACGATCAGTTTTGTTGCCATTGGTGCCAAAACATTTGGCGATGCACCTTTTATCATTGAGGCAAATGCCTCGTCAGGATTGCCGGTGAGTTACCGGGTGGTGAGCGGACCGGCTACGGTTGCCGGCAATACGGTTACCATCACGGGCGCCGGTACGGTAGTGCTGGAAGCGTCGCAACCCGGCAATGTGAATTACAGCGCGGCAGTGGCCGTTACGCAAACCGTTATGGTGAACAAAGCAGCCCAGCTAATCACCTTCCCCGATATTACCGGCAAAACCTTTGGCGATGCGGCATTTGACCTGACGGCAACCGCCTCATCCGGTTTACCGGTAACCTATGCCGTTATATCCGGTCCGGCTACCATCAGCGGCGCTACGGTCACCATCACCGGGGCCGGTACGGTTGTAATTGAAGCTACCCAGGCCGGCAACGCCAACTACAACGCGGCTACGGCTGTGCAACGCAGTTTCGTAGCAGGCAAAGCGGCACAAACAATCTATTTTGCCGCCATTGCCAACAGGGCGCTGGGCGATGCACCGTTTGCCTTGAACGCAACTGCTTCAAGCGGACTGGCGGTCGGCTACCGGGTTGTTAGCGGTCCGGCTACCATCAGCGGAAACGTAGTGACCATCACCGGCGTGGGTACGGTAACCGTAGAGGTTTCGCAAAGTGGCAATAACAACTACAACGCCGCCACACCGGTTACCCAAAGCTTCTCCGTCGGCAAGGCTTCGCAAACCATCACCTTCGCTGCGCTTTCCAATAAAACATTCGGCGATGCGCCGTTCCCGTTGACGGCAACGGCCAGCTCCGGCCAGGTCGTCAGCTTTAGAATTGTGTCCGGTCCGGCTACGTTGTCAGGAAATGTGCTGACCATTACGGGTGCCGGAACGGTGGCGGTAGAAGCATCGCAAGCTGGCAATGCCACATTTAATGCGGCAGCGCCGGTCAACCAAAGCTTCACAGTGGCCAGGGCGGCACAAACCATCACGATTGCACCACTTCCCGCGAAAGCATTCGGCGATGCTCCTTTTTCGGTGGACGCCACGGCCAGCTCCGGCCTGCCGGTAACGTTCCGCATTGTCGGTGGCCCGGCTACCATCAGTGGCAACACCATCACCCTCACCGGTGTGGGCACCGTTGTGGTGGAAGCTACCCAGGCCGGCAACGCCAACTACAATGCGGCTACTGCAGCGACGCAAAGTTTCGTGGCAGGCAAGGCTTCGCAAACAATCACCTTTACCGCCATTCCCAACAAAGTATCGGGCGATGCACCGTTTGCTATCGCGGCCAGCGCTACTTCGGGCTTGCCGGTAAGCTTCCGGGTGGTATCGGGGCCCGCTACATTGCTGGGCAATACGGTTACTGTCAACGGGCTGGGTACCGTGGTAATAGAAGCTGTACAGGCAGGAAACGCCACGTACAATGCGGCCGCGCCGGTATCAAGAACGTTTACCGTGACGCCGGCACCGAAGCAGCCGCAAACCATCACTTTCATTGCTATCTCCAACAAAACTTTTGGCGATGCGCCGTTTACGCTTTCGGCCACGGCGTCAAGTGGCCTGCCGGTAAGCTTTGCGGTGGCATCGGGTCCGGCAACCATCGCCGGGAATACAGTGACCATCACTGGTGCCGGCACCGTTAGCATGGAAGCCACACAGGCCGGTAACGATGTGTTTAACCCGGCACTGGCCGTTACCCAATCGTTTACGGTGGCAAAGGCCGTTCAAACCATAACTTTTGCCACACCGGCTGCCAAAACTTTCGGCGATGCACCCTTCCAATTGAGCGCCACGGCCAGCTCGGGCCTTGCTGTTGCATTCCGTATTGTGAGCGGTCCGGCTACTCTCAGTGGCAACACCGTCACCATCACGGGCGCCGGTGCGGTGTTGATTGAAGCCACGCAGGCCGGCAACAACAACTATACGGCTGCCGCCGCGGTGCAGCGCACACTGACCGTAAACAAAGCAAGCCAGGTCATCGCTTTTGCGCCGCTGGCCAACAAGGCGTTTGGTGATGCACCATTTGCGCTGAATGCCACGGCCAGCTCAACCCTTCCTGTTGTCTATACCATCGTGAGCGGACCGGCCACTGTTGCCGGCAATACCGTAACGATTACCGGCGCCGGTGTGGTGACCATTGAGGCTGCACAGGCCGGCGATGCCAATTATGCGCCAACGGCGGCTACGCAAAGCTTTACCGTAAGTAAAGCAGCGCAGTTCATCACCTTTGGTGCTATTGCCGGGAAAACGTTTGGCGATGCATCATTCGTGGTCACTGGCACAGCCAGTTCTGGCCTTGGTCTCAGCTACCGTGTGGTCTCGGGTCCGGCCACGATCAATGGCAACACTGTTACCCTCACCGGTGCGGGCACGGTGGCGGTAGAAGCCGCGCAAGCAGGCAATGCCAACTACAATGCGGCCACACCGGTAACTCAAAGCTTTGTGGTGGGTAAAGCCGCCCAAACCATCACATTTGCCAGCCTGGCAGCCAAAACTTTTGGCGATGTTCCGTTTACCGTGTCGGCAACGGCATCGTCGGGGTTGGCGGTTAGCTTTGCTATCGTCTCCGGCCCGGCCATTATCTTGAATAATACGGTAACGATTACCGGAACGGGTACGGTTACGCTGGAAGCTACGCAGGTTGGCAATGGAAACTATAGCCCCGCCACGCCGGTGCAACGTTCGTTTAATGTGGGCAAAGCCGATCAGTTGATCACCTTTGCTCCGCTGCCGGATAAAGCGTTTGGCGATGCGCCGTTCGCTTTGGCAGCCGCCACCAATTCCGGCTTGCCGGTTTCGTTCCGGATTATCAGCGGCCCCGCTACCCTTGCCGGCACTACGGTGACGCTAACCGGTATTGGCATAGTAACGGTGGAAGCTATTCAGGCCGGCGATGCAAACTATAACGCGGCGCCAGCCGTTCAGCGCAGCTTTACCGTTGGCAAAGCAGCCCAAACCATCAACTTTCCGGCTATCACCACAAAAGCCGTTGGCGCAGCGCCGTTCAGCCTTTCGGCGACGGCAAGTTCCGGCTTGCCGGTGGCGTACCGGATCATCTCCGGCCCGGCTACCATTGCCGGGAATGTCGTCAGTGTAACGGGAGCCGGCACTGTTGTGATTGAAGCCAGCCAGGCCGGTAATGAGGTTTGGAATGCCGCCACGCCAATAAGCCAAAGCTTTACCGTTACGAAAGGTGCTCAGTCCATTACGTTTGCCACCCTGGCGGGAAGAACCTTTGGTGATGCGCCATTCAGCCTGGCGGCAACCGCCTCATCAGGATTGCCGGTGAGCTACCGTGTGGTCAGCGGTCCGGCTACGGTGAATGGAACGACCGTTAGCCTAACCGGCGCCGGTACGGTTACCATTGAAGCCACGCAGGCAGGAGATGTCAACTACAACGCCGCGGTGGCCGTAACGCAAAGTTTTGTGGTAGCCAAGGCCGTGCAGACCATCAACTTCACGGCTATTCCAAACAAGCTGCTGGGCGAAGCTCCGTTTGCGATCAGTGCATCGGCCAGTTCAGGCCTGGCTGTATCGTTCCGAGTTCTGTCGGGTCCGGCCACGCTGGCGGGTAATACGGTCACCATCACCGGCCTGGGTACGGTAGTGATAGAAGCGGCGCAGCCCGGCAACGCCAACTACAACGCGGCCACGCCGGTACAGCGCAGCTTTACGGTATCCAGCGCGCCGAAGCAGAACCAGACGATTACCTTCACCACCATACCGAATAAAACCTTCGGCGATGCCCCCTTCACTTTAACGGCAACGGCTTCATCGGGACTGCCGGTCAGCTTCCAGGTGATGTCCGGTCCGGCCACCATCATCGGCAATACCGTGACACTAAGCGGTGCCGGCACAGTGGTGATTGAAGCAGTGCAGCCAGGTAACGATACCTGGAACCAGGCACTGCCCGTGGCCCAAACGATCACGGTGGCAAAAGCATCGCAAAGCATCAGTTTTGCGGCGCCTGCTGATAAAGCTTTTGGTGATGCACCGTTTGCTCTCACTGGCAGCGCCAATTCCGGGCTGCCCGTTTCTTTCCGGGTTGCCTCCGGCCCCGCTACCATCAGCGGAAATGTGGTGACCCTCACCGGTGCCGGCGTGGTGACGATTGAAGCTTTGCAGGGCGGCAATGCAAACTATAACGCTGCCGCAGCTGTGCAACGCAGCTTTAGTGTCAATAAAGCATCGCAAACCATCACGTTTGCCGCACTGGGCAACCGGGTGTTTGGCGAAGCGCCGTTTGCCCTCAGCGCCACTGCTTCGAGCGGCCTTGCCGTTACCTTCCGCGTTGTGAGTGGTGCGGCTGCCATCAACGGTAGCACTGTTTCATTGACCGGTACCGGTACAGTGACCATCGAGGCATTGCAGGCTGGCAATGAAAACTATGCCGCCGCCACGGCCGTGACACGCAGCTTTGTGGTGGAGAGGGCTGCACAAACGATAACCTTCCTCTCCCTGGGGGATAAAATATTTGGCGATGCGCCGTTTGCTTTGACCGCAACAGCATCATCAAACCTGCCGGTTTCTTACGCCGTCATCAGCGGCCCGGCAACAGTAGCCGGCAACACCCTTTCGCTGACCGGCGCCGGCCTGGTTACGATCGAGGCTATGCAAACCGGTAGTGCGAACTATTTCGCAGCATTGCCCGTAAGGCAATCCTTTACTGTGGCGAAAGCCAGCCAGGCCATCAGTTTTGCGCCGCTGCCAAACAAGGTATTTGGCGATGCGCCCTTCCAGGTTGCGGCAACAGCCAGCTCGGGTGCGCCGGTGGCATTGCGGATAGTGAGTGGCCCCGCTACCATCAGTGGCAACACCGTTACCCTCACGGCCGTTGGTTTGGTGACCATTGAAGCATCGCAAAGCGGCAATGGCAATTATAATACGGCTATGCCGGTGACACAAAGCTTTACGGTTGGCAAAGCGGGCCAGGTCATTTCCTTCCCGTTAGTGAGCAACAAAAACGTTGGCGATGCGCCGTTCCAGTTGACGGCAACGGCCAATTCGGGCCTGCCGGTCAGTTACCGGTTCATTTCGGGTCCGGCAACCATCGCCGGCAGTACAGTGACCATCACCGGTGCGGGTATCATCAGCATCGAGGCCTCACAGGCCGGTAATGAAAATTATGCAGCCGCCGCACCGGTCGTACAAAACATTACGGCAGGGAAAGGATCGCAAACCATCAGCTTCCCGGTAATTGCAGCAAAGACTTTCGGCGATGTGCCGTTTGCTGTCGTTGCCACCGCCTCTTCGGGCTTGCCGGTGGGCTTCCGCATTGTAAACGGCCCGGCTACCATCAACGGAAATACCCTCACCCTCACCGGTGCCGGTACGGTTACCATTGAAGCCACGCAGGCCGGCGATGCCAATTACAACGCCGCACCCGCTGCACAACAAAGCTTCGTCGTTGGCAAGGCAACACAAACCATCACCTTCCCGGCCATTGCGGATAAAATAATCGGCGACCCGGCCTTTGCACTCAGCGCAACAGCCAGCTCCGGCCTGGCCGTGAGCTACCGGGTTGTATCGGGACCGGCGACACTGGTGGGCAATACCGTAACCCTCACCGGTATTGGAACAGTGGTGATTGAAGCCTCGCAGGCCGGCAACAACAACTTTAGTGCGGCAACAGCGGTGAGCCGGAGCTTTGCAGTAACGGCTGCGCCGAAGCTTCCGCAGTCTATTACGTTTGCTGCCATTGGGCAAAAAACCTTTGGCGATGCTCCCTTTGTTTTGTCGGCAACAGCATCGAGCGGCTTGCCGGTTGCCTTCCGGGTTGTCAGTGGCCCGGCCACCCTCAGCGGCAGCATCCTGTCGCTTAGCGGGGCCGGCGTGGTAACGATAGAAGCCAGCCAAAGCGGCGATGCTGCCTACAATTCGGCCGCACCGGTAACGCAAAGCATGGTGGTGAACAAAGCCGTACAAACCATTGGCTTTGCGCCGCTGCCCGACCGTACCCTTGGCGATGCGCCTTTCTCTCTTCAGGCAACAGCCAGCTCTGGCCTTGCCGTAGGCTATCGTGTTGTAGCCGGACCCGCCACCCTTGCCGGCAACCTGGTGACCCTCACCGGCGTGGGTATGGTGACGATTGAAGCCGCACAGGCTGGCAGCGATAATTACACAGCCGCTGCCGCGGTGACGAGGAGCTTTGCCGTCAACAAAGCTGCGCAGACAATTACGTTTAATGCTATCAGTAACAAAACCTTTGGCGATGCACCATTTGCCCTTTTGGCTACTTCCTCATCGGGGCTGCCGGTCAGCTACCGTATTGTGAGTGGCCCGGCTATGCTCAATGGCAGTACTGTGACCATCACCGGCGCCGGTGCCATTGTGGTTGAGGCCTCGCAAAGCGGTAATGCCAGCTTTAGTCCTGCTGCTCCGGTGCAGCGCAGCTTTACCGTAACCAAAGCGGCACAGGTCATTACGTTTGCCGCCATCGCTAATAAAACCGTTGGCGAAGCTCCGTTCACGTTGGCGGCGACGGCATCGAGCGGCCTGCCGGTGAGTTTCCGCATCGTCAGCGGCCCGGCCACCCTCAGCGGCAACCTGGTGACGCTTACCGGTGCCGGCACCGTGGTGATTGAAGCCACGCAGGGGGGCAATGAAAACTACAACGCGGCCCCTGCTGTGCAACGCAGCTTTGGCGTAGGTAAGGCAGATCAAACAATAACGTTCGGAGCGCTGACAGACAAAACCTTTGGTGATGCGCCGTTTGCCCTTGGCGCCACCGCTTCTTCGAACCTGCCGGTAAGCTACCGTATCGTTTCCGGCCCGGCCACCATCAATGGTGCTACCGTTACCATCAACGGCGCCGGCGTGGTGCTGATTGAAGCATCGCAGCCCGGTAACGAAAATTATAATGCGGCGCCGGCAGTACAGCGCAGCTTCGAGGTAAGCAAGGCTTCGCAGATCATCACGTTTGCGGCTATCCCCGACAAGATTTTAGGCGATGCACCGTTTGGGCTGAACGCCTCGGCGTCGAGCGGCCTTGCCGTTACCTTCCGCATCATCAGCGGACCGGCCACACTCAGCGGCAACACCCTGGCCCTGACAGGTGCCGGTGTGGTAACCGTAGAGGCACTACAAACCGGTAATGAAAATTATTCGGCTGCTGCGCCGGTGCAGCGAAGCTTCACCGTTGGCAACCGCCCTGTGGTGAAGCAGGCACAAACGATCACGTTTGGTTCAATTGGTTACAAAACCTACACAAGCCCGGCTTTTGAACTGGCCGCCACCGCCTCCAGCGGACTGCCGGTAAGCTACCGCGTGGTGTCGGGACCTATTGCCATCAATGGCAACCTGGTCAGCATCACCGGGGTGGGTGCTGCAACGATCGAAGCATCGCAGCCGGGTAACGACCAGTTTCATCCGGCCACCTCTGTTTTGCGCAGCTTTACCATTGGAAAAGCCGGCCAAACAATCAGCTTTACGGCACCTGCAGCAAGAACGTTTGGCGATGCGCCGTTTGAACTGGAAGCATCAGCCACATCGGGCCTTGCCGTTACCTTCCGCATCGTCAGCGGCCCGGCCACCCTCAGCGGCAACCTGGTGACGCTTACCGGCACCGGCACCGTGGTGGTGGAAGCCACGCAGGCCGGAAATGCCAACTTCAATGCGGCCTTTGCGGTGCAACGCAGCTTTACCGTAAACGCACCGGCGAACGTAAAGAAGGACCAAATCATCACGTTCGAGGCCGTGGGCGCAAAATCCTTTGGCGATGCACCATTTGTGCTTAACGGCACCGCCACCTCGGGGCTGCTGGTATCATACCGTATCATCAGTGGCCCGGCTACCCTTAGCGGAAATATGGTAACGCTCACCGGGGCGGGTACCTTGGTCATCGAGGCCTCGCAGGGAGGCAACGATAACTTCAACGCCGCGCCGTTAGTAACACAAACCATCGCTGTTGGCAAAGCATCGCAAATCATCACCTTTGGGCCGTTGGCCGACCGGGTGGTTACCGATGTACCGTTTGTGCTGTCTGCCACGTCTTCGTCGGGGCTGGGTGTCAGCTTCCGGGTGGTATCGGGTGCGGCCAGCCTGGCAGGCAATGTGCTGACCCTAACCGGCACCGGCATTGTAATCGTGGAGGCGGCGCAGGAAGGCACCAGCAATATTGAAGCGGCCAGCCCGGTGCAGCGCAGCTTTACCGTAACCAAAGCGGCACAGGTCATTACGTTTGCCGCCATCGCTAATAAAACCGTTGGCGAAGCTCCGTTCGCGTTGGCGGCGACGGCATCGAGCGGCCTGCCGGTGAGCTTCCGCATCGTCAGCGGCCCGGCCATCCTCAGCGGCGACCTGGTGACGCTTACCGGTACCGGCACCGTGGTGGTGGAAGCCACGCAGGGCGGGTCGGACCGTTACATCGCGGCCGCACCGGCAACGCGGAGCTTTGTGGTGTCGAATGCACCGAAGCAGGATCAAACCATCACCTTCAATGCTATCTCCGATAAAACGTTTGGCGAGGCGCCCTTTGCTCCGCCGGCCAGCGCTTCGTCGGGCCTGCCCGTGGCTTACCGGGTGATTTCCGGGCCGGCCACCGTCAATGGCAGCACTATCGTTCTCACCGGCGCCGGCACCGTGGTGCTGGAAGCCAGCCAGGCGGGCAATAATGCATACAACGCAGCACCGCCGGTGCAACGCAGCTTTGGTGTAGGCAAGGCTGCACAGGCCATTACGTTTGCCGCCCCCTCCTCCAAAATGTTTGGCGATGTGCCATTCACCCTCACCGCTTCGGCAAGTTCGGCACTGCCGGTTGGCCTGCGCATTGTGAGCGGCCCGGCAGTTGTCAACGGCAATGTTGTTGCCCTAACGGGAGCCGGCGTTGTTACCGTGGAGGCATGGCAAAGCGGCAACGAAAACTACCTGGCCGCCAATCCGGTTCAACGCAGCATTACGGTTGAAAAAGCAGCACAAGCCATCTCCTTTGGCACTATCCCTGCAAAAATCTTCGGCGATGTGCCGTTTGCCATCGGCGCCACCGCTTCGTCTGGCCTGCCAGTGAGCTTCAAGGTGACATCCGGTCCGGCCACGGTCAGTGGCAATACCGTTACCATCACAGGCGCCGGCACCGTGGTGATGGAGGCTAACCAGGGCGGCAACGCAAATTATGCGGCAGCTCCGCCCGTGCAAAGCAGTTTTGCCGTGAGCAAGGTGGCACAGGCCATTACTTTCCCTGCCCTTGCGGATAAGATCGTAACCGATGCGCCGTTTACGGTGAATGCAACGGCAACCTCCGGCTTGCCCATTAGTTTCCGTATTCTGGCCGGCCCGGCGACTATCGCCGGAAGAACGGTGACCCTCGCCGGTGCTGGTGACGTGACCATCGAAGCCCTGCAGGCAGGCAATGAAAAATACCTGCCGGTTTCCTCGGTGCAAACATTCTCGGTAAGCAAGCTGACACAATCCATAACCGTCCGCCTTGCCGGTGAGCAAACCTTTGGCAATGCACCGTTTGCCCTGGTGGCCCTTGCTTCGTCCGGGCTGCCCGTAAGCTATAATGTGGTATCGGGTCCGGCCACCGTGGCGGGCAGCATCGTCACCATCACGGGGGCGGGTACGATTGTGGTGGATGCGGTGCAACCGGGAAATGCCCTTTACAATGCAGCGGCTCCGGTTCGGCAGAACATCGTGGTGAAAAAGGCCACTCAATTGATCACCTTTGCGGCCCTCACTAACCGTACGTTCGGAAATGCGCCTTTTGCCCTGGGAGGAACGGCATCGTCGGGCCTGACGGTGAGCTACCGCATTGTGAGCGGCCCGGCTACGGTGAGCGGCAATATGGTGACCCTTACCGGTGCCGGTACCGTCACCGTGGAGGCACTTCAGGCCGGCAACGCCAATTACAATGCCGCCACGCCGGTACAACGAAGCTTTAGTGTAGCCAAAGCGACGCAAACCATTACGTTTGCCAACCTGCCGTCAAAAACCTTTGGCGATCCTCCGTTTACGTTAGCGGCCACCAGTACATCGGGTTTGCCCATTAGCTACCGCGTGGTTTCGGGCCCGGCCACCGTAAGCGGCAGCGTAGCCACCCTCACCGGTACCGGCACGGTTATTTTTGAAGCAACACAGCCTGGCAACGCTAATTACCTGGCGGCAGCAGCTGTGCGAAGCACCCTGGTGGTGGTAAAGAAAGAAACGCAAAAAAGCCAGTCTATCACCTTCAATACGCTGTCGTATAAAACTTTCACCAGTCCTGACTTTATCCTCAGTGCCACGGCTTCGTCGGGCCTGCCGGTATCTTTCCGGGTAGTCTCCGGACCAGTGAAGCTGAAAGACAAAACGGTTTCCATCGAAGCTGCGGGTAACGTAACCATTGAGGCCTACCAGCCCGGCAATGCCACTTACGAAGCGGCACCGCCGGTGCAGCGCAGCTTCAGCATTGGCAAAGCGACGCAGACAATTGAGTTCCCTTACCTGCCCATTAAATCGTTTGGTGCGGCACCGTTCAAACCCGAAGCTTCTGCTTCCTCGGATTTGCCTGTTTCTTACCGGATATTGTTTGGACCTGCTACGGTGTCGGGCAACGAAATCAGGTTGACCGGTGTGGGCCTGGTTGGTATTGAAGCGAGTCAGGCAGGGAACCAAAACTATCTGGCGGCAGCCCCGGTGCAGCGCCTGCTGATTGTGATGCCGCCGCCGGCAGATCTGTCGCCGGTAACATTGGCGGGTAACCAAAAGCTACCAACGGCAGACGGGGCGCCCGGTGAAAAAGACGCCGTCGCCATTTACCCGAATCCGGTTGCACAAAACGGCACCATCCAGGTAAAAGTGATAAAGGCGGGCACGGGCTCCATCAGCGTTTACGACAACACCGGCACACTGGTAAAACAGTATGGCACACGCCATTTTAAAAAGGGCCAGTCGGCCGTGGCGTTGGATGTGCAGTTTCTGCGCAGCGGTACGTATCATCTTCGTTTTGCTATCAACGGGCAGGTGGTGAACCACTCGTTCCAGATCATGAAATAGGGAAGAAAAATTTCGTGTAAAGCACCCCGCCAGGCAATATTGGCGGGGTGCTTTTTTATTTGCCTGCTTTCGGAAAAAAACATCAGTGCCATTGCCGCTGATCCCCCTCGCGTCAATCGGGTGTGGTGTGGCAGCGCACGGGTTGCCGTTTTGGATGATAGACCCTTTGCCGCAAAGATCAGCCGCTAAACAAATCGACAGGGTCATCCAGCAACGAAGCCTTTGCATCCTGCCTTGCTTTTCCTACATTCATCGGCCAAACCCAACCTTTGTGCAATGAAAAAATTTCGATGGCTGCTTTTGCTTTTTTTGTTACCGGTGCTCGCTTTTTTCACCAAACCCGGCGATAAGGAATGTATTATTGGCGGAGTAAAAGCCGTGTGGGGCGAGATGGTGCCCGATGAAAAAGAAATGCCGGGTTTGTTCAATCAGTATATGGACATCAGCAGCGAAAATATTATTGTGAAAGACAGGGTGCTTTTCAAGCAAGTCATGTACGAAGTGAAGGGCATGATGAAAACAGTTGCCATCGGTGCCTTTACCAGTGTTTTTGCTACGGTAAAGCCATATGAGTCCAACAGCTATATACCACCGATGCCGGGGTCGTGAGGCGGTAATGGCGTGGGTAATGGGATTTATACCAAACCGCTAATAAGGTAAAATGGTCATCCACTGAAGGGTGCGTACCTATTTGAGGAATTCTTTTCGGGTGGTGTGTGTCATACGAAGTTGCCGGCCAACATTGTCGCTGTTCGACTCCTAACGGAGTCGGGGGCCTTTCTACATCTGCTGTGCTACAGCTATTCGACGCCTTCGGCGTCGGCCGAAACAACGGGCGCACCCTGATGGTGGGTTGGCATTAACGGATCGTTTAAGTGGTTTCCCGGTGTTGTTGGTTTGCTCCATAAAAAAAGCCGCAACGCTGCACAGGCGCTACGGCATTTTTTATTTGTACAGATGCCCTAAAGATTTCCTTTCTTCAACTCGTTAAACGCGAAATCGGCCGAACGGGCTGCAAAGGCCATATACGTAAGCGATGGATTTTGCGTGGAGGTGGAGGTCATGCAGGCACCGTCGGTGACAAAAACATTTTTGCACAGGTGCATCTGGTTCCACCCGTTCAGCAACGAGGTTTTGGGATCGTGGCCCATGCGTACGCCGCCCATTTCGTGAATATCGAGGCCCGGCGCCCTGCCGTCATCTTCCGAATTGATGTTGATGAATCCGGCCTTTGTGAACATCTCTGTCATTTGTTCAATGTAATCTTTGATCATCTTTTCATCGTTGTCATCGTAACCGATGGAGATCTTCAATTGTGGAATGTCCCAGGGGTCTTTTTGATTGGCGAGGGCCACGTAGTTGCTTTCTTTTGGTATGGTTTCGCCCATCATGTGCGAGCCCACCCGCCAGGCTTGCCATTTTGGATTCAGCAGGTTTTGCTTCAACTGCATACCGAAACCTTCCTTGCTGCTCTCGCTGTGGCGGCTGGCGCCGAAACCGGCAGCATAGCCGCGTAAAAAATCCGTCTCCTGCTTCAGCAGGTTGCGGAAGCGGGGCATGTAGCCCGAGGTGGGGCGTCGGCCGTCGGTGGTCCATTCCGTCAGTCCTTCGTACTCGGCCGAAAGGCGGGCCCGGTAAATATGAAAGGCCACATATTTGCCCAGCAGTCCGCTGTCGTTGCCCAATCCAGCCGGAAAACGGTTAGAGATGGAATTGAGCAGGATGAGATTTGTGTTCAGCGCGGCGGCGTTTACAAAAATCACTTTGGCAAAAAACTCGATAGCGTCTTTGGAGTTGTTGTCAATTACCCGTACGCCGCTGGCCTTGCCTTTTTGCTCGTCGTAAATGATAGAGTGGACCACCGAATGCGGGCGAAGCGTAAGGTTGCCGGTTTTGGCCGCCCAGGGTAGGGTGCTGGCGTTGGCGCTGAAATAGCCACCGAAAGGGCAGCCCCGTTCGCAAATGGTGCGGTTCTGGCACTTGCCGCGGTTTTGCTGGTAGTGCACCGGCTGCGGCTCCGACAAATGCGCACAGCGGCCGCTGATAACATGGCGCCCCGGATACGATTTTTCCACGGTTTGCTTAAAATGTTTTTCCATGATGTTTAATGGAAAGCCGGGCAGCGATTCGCTGTCGGGCAGGTTGGGCAACCCATCGCGGTCGCCGGCAATGCCCGCAAAGCGTTCCACGTAGCCATACCAGGGCGCCAGGTCTTTGTAGCGAATGGGCCAGTCCACGGCGAAACCGTCGCGGCCCGGGCCTTCAAAATCAAAATCGCTCCAGCGTTGCGTTTGCCGGGCCCATAGCAGGGATTTGCCGCCTACCTGATAACCGCGTATCCAGTCGAATGGTTTTTCCTGTATGTAAGGATGTTCTTTGTCCTTTACGAAAAAATGTTCGGTGCCTTCATAAAACGCATAACATTTGCCCACCACCGGGTTTTCTTTTGTCACGGCCAGCGGCAGCTTGCCGCGGCGCTCAAATTCCCAGGGCATTTTGGTGGTGGTGGGATAGTCCTGGATATGTTTTACGTCGCGGCCCCGCTCCAGCACTAACGTCTTCAGGCCTTTTTCGCAAAACTCTTTTGCCGCCCAGCTTCCGCTAATCCCCGACCCGATGACGATCACATCGAAGGTTCTGTCTTTAATAGAATCGCTCATGATAATTTATGCTTGGTGGATAATGGCTTTGGCCGGAAAAGCCGGCGCATACCGTCCGGGTACCAGCTCGTAGTTAAAAATGCCGCCCATAACGGGTTTGGAAGTGAGGTAGCCCTGGATTGTCAGCCGCTTCATCAGCGTATAAAACGCCTGCGCTTCGGCTGATGCTTTTTTAGCCTCCAGTGCACCAACAAGATGGTTTCTCTGGTCAGCCGTGGCATTAACGAACGATGTTTGGTACTGATCTTTTGCCATGGTTTCCACAGCCTGCAAGCCTTTCAGAAACGCCTCCTGTTCTTCTTTCTCGTAGCAGTCGTCGAGCATGCGCAGGGCATACAAATGCGCATAGGTGTCTCTGGCACCCGGCGTTGCCGATGCGGGAATAAGCGTGTCGGCAAACGCCGCCAGGGTGCCTTCCTGGCTGGCCGAAACGGGCATGTTCTTCAGTAAAATAGAGGCTTTGCCTTCTTTTTGAAGGCAGGCCGGCAGCACGGCCGAGCCGCCGGCTACCAGCAGCAGGCATTTTAAAACAGTGCGACGTTGCATGTAATCAGGTATCAAAATTTTTTTACGAAAAATCAAAATCAGGCAGTTCAGCCAATCAGCTATACTGGATGAATATAGCAATTCCGCCAGTGACCGCTCACTGCAGTGGCCTGGTGGCTGCAAACTTCTGCCGGATAAGGTGGGGTGGCTGATACTTTTTTAATTGACTTGCGTGTTTTTTTGTCGGTGGAATCAATTTTCGCCCTTGAATAGTCAATTCTTTTGAGTCTGTGGAAAAGTCTTTAGCTTTTTTTTCACTAAATACTTTGTTAAATAAAAAATTGCCTATACCTTTTTCCAGGTTTTTTCTGCGACGTCATTTCTTCTAACCAAAAACGATTGATTATGCTTTTGAAAATGACTGCCCAGCGACTTTGGCTGGCGGTACTTCTGCTCGTTTTGAGCTCCACTGTCTTTGCACAACAAAAAAGCGTTACAGGGCAAGTTTTGGGCGAGGACGCCAGGCCGCTCGTTGGGGCCACCGTTACTGCCAAAGGCACCCGTATTTCGGCGCTGACCGGTGATGACGGACGATTTTCGATCAGCGTCCCGGCAAATGTTACTACCCTCGTGATTTCATCCGTGGGGTTCGATGTGCAGGAATTGCAGATAGGGGAGGGCAACAACCTCTCTGTATTCATGCGCTCCACCTCTACCTCGATGAATGAGGTAGTGGTAACCGGCTATACCAGCCAGCAACGGCGCACCATTACCGGTGCGGTTTCTTCTATCAAAGGAACCCAGTTGCAAGCGGTGCAAACCGGCAACATCGAACAGCAGTTCCAAGGCCGTGCGCCAGGAGTCGTTGTCATTACCTCGGGCCAGCCCGGCACGGGCAGCCAGGTGAGAATCAGGGGCTTTAGCTCCTTTACCGACAACTCGCCGCTTTACATTGTTGACGGTGTGCCCATCTTTACCTCGGAGCATCTGGCCGCCTTTGATATCGAATCGGTAACGGTGCTGAAGGATGCCGCCTCCGCGTCTATTTACGGCGCCCGTGCATCCGCAGGGGTAATCCTGATTACAACAAAAAAAGGACGGCAGAGTAACAAGGTGAATGTGTCGTATGACATGTCATACGGTTTAACGGTGCCTGGCAAAGGGTTAAAGTTGTTGACACCACAGCAGCAGGCCGACCTTAGCTGGCAGGCAATGAGGGCTGTGGGCGAAACCCCGACACACGATCAGTATGGTTCTGGCGCTAACCCGGTTTTGCCTGACTTCCTTGTGGTAGGGGCTGCCAATGGTTTGTCGGGCCTGTCGGCCAACGATCCGCGCCTGAACCCTGAACTGTTCAATACAAACTTCGATCGCGGACCGATTTATCAGGTGATCCGGGCAAATAAAGCCGGTACCGACTGGTACGATGAACTCACTTCCACCCGCCCTATCCAGAATCATACGCTGGGCTTCAGCGGTGGCTCGGATGCCGCAAAATATTATACCAGTTTTTCCTATTACAACGAGCAGGGGCCTGTCATCGGCACCTTTCTAAAAAAATACATTTTCAGGGCCAATACCGAATTTAAAATTAAAGACCGGGTACGCATTGGCGAAAACTTCCAGTTCTCCAACCGGCAAAATCCAAACATTGGTGGTGCGGCTGGCGAAAATGACATCATGTTCGCCCTCACCATCAATCCGCTGATTCCTGTGTATGATGAGGGTGGCGGATTTGCCGGTACGGTAGCGAAAGGTTTCAACAACTCAACCAACCCGGTGGCCCGCAGACTTCAGTCGCTTGATAACAAGGGCTCCTCCAATTTCATTTTTGGTAACGCCTATGCGGAAGTAGATATCATTAAAAACCTGACGTTCCGAACCAGCTTTGGTGGCTACATTGGTAATGCAATGGGGCGCTTCATCAATTACAGAACTTATTGGAACTCGGAGAATGTGGGTAACACCACCTTTGGTGAAAATGCCAATGAATTCTCCGGTTGGACCTGGACCAACAACGTCCGTTACGAAAGAGATTTCGGCCTGCACAATGTCAAAGCGTTAGCCGGCATAGAAGCGGTAGCCGACGGCCGCAACCGGTTTATGCAGGGATCTGGCCTCAATCCTTTCACCAACAGCTTTAACTTCCTCACCATCACAAACACCGCCGGTGGCGGCCGGGATGTACAAAGCAGTGGCTCGCCCATGCGGAAGCTCTATTCGCAATACGCCAAAATTGATTATGTCTATAATAACCGCTACCTCTTCAGCGGTACCATTCGCAGAGACGGTGCTTCGGTGTTCGGACAAAACAACCGGTATGGTGTCTTCCCGGCCTTTTCCCTGGGTTGGAGAGTGACCAGCGAAAACTTTATGCGGAGCGTAACCTGGATAAACGACCTGAAAATTCGCGGTGGCTGGGGTAAAATGGGTAACTCCCGCCCGGTAACGCCTAATAACCTAGTGACGACATTGGGCAGCACCGCTACATTTGGTTATGACATCACCGGCGGCAACAACTCGGTTTCGCCGGGTATTGCCATCAACGGTATCGGCAATCCTAATGCGAAATGGGAAGCAAAAGCCACCACCAATATTGGTTTCGATGGTACCTTTTTCAACAATCACCTCGAAGTTATTTTTGACTGGTACACTGCCACTACCTCTGACCTGCTCTTCCGCCAAGACCTGGCGGCCCCGGTGGGCACGGCTACGCCACCGCTGGTGAACATTGGTGCGATGAAGAACACAGGTATAGACATCATGCTCACCTACCGCAACCGTGGCGGACGTGACTTCCGGTATGAAGCCGACCTGATTTTGACGAAGTATAAAAACACCATCACCAAGGTTTCCGATATTGTTGACTATTTTGATCAGCAGTTTTCGGGCCGCCTTCCGGGCGCCGTTGCCCGCAATGCAGTAGGCCAACCGGTATCAGCTTACTTCGGCTATAATGTCGTTGGCTTGTTCCAGGATGCAAACGATGTTGCCAGGTCGGCTACGCAAGATGGTGCAGCCCCCGGCCGCTTTAAATATGAGGACATCAACAAAGATGGACGGATTACCCCCGAAGACCGTACTTATATGGGCAGCCCCAACCCTGATTTTACCTATGGCTTCAACACACGCCTTTTCTACAAAGCCTTCGATTTTGAAGCCTTGTTTTATGGTGTGCAGGGTGGCGAAGTATTTAACATGACCCGTTGGTTCACTGATTTTTATTCTTCCTTTACCGGTATTGGCAAGTCTGCCAGAGTGTTGAATGCCTGGACACCCCAAAACACCAACACCGACATTCCTCGGTTTGAGAAAATTTCGAATTTTAGTACGAACGGTGCCTCCAACTCGTATTATGTGGAAGACGCCTCTTACCTGCGGATGCGCAGTGCAAAAATCGGCTACACCTTCCCCTCATCCTTTATTGGCAAAGCGGGTGTAGAGCGCCTGCGTTTGTTTGTGCAGGCAACCAATCTTTTCACCATCAGCAAATACACGGGTACCGATCCGGAGGTCAGCGGCGTTGACACCAACTTCGGTATTGACGTAGGCAACTATCCGGCTAATCGCCAGTTTCTTGTCGGTGTTAGCCTGGGCTTCTAAACATTCACGAAAAACAAAAAGAAATCATCATGAACAATAAGCGAATGAAATATGCAGGTTTGTTTCTGGGAATTCCTTTACTGGCATCTACGGTTTTTGTTGCCTGTAAAAGCGACTTCCTGCGGCAGGACACCATTGGTGTGCTGACCGAAGCCGAAGCACAAAGCGCCAAAGGCGCAAGGCAACTTTTAATCAGTACCTACGGTGCACTGAAAGGCATTGGCTGGGAGGGAGGACATACCAACTGGGTGTATGGCAGCATTGTAGGCGGTGATGCCAACAAAGGCTCCGATGCCGGCGATCAGGCCGACATTGTTCCTATTCAGCAGTTTACCGCCACACCCACCAATAACTATTTCAACGTTAAATGGAGGGCCCTTTTCGAAGGCATTGCCCGTGCCAACAGTGCGCTGCGGGTAACGGCAAACCTGACCGACAAGGACATTACAGCGATTGAAAAGACGCAGATCCTGGCCCAGGCCCGGTTCCTTCGCGGCTATTATCATTTTGAGCTCAAAAAAATGTGGAACAAGATTCCGTTTGCAGACGAATCTGTCAATGCGGCCAATGCCAAACTGACGAATTCGGCCGACTGGACCCGCATAATGGAAGATCTTGATTTTGCCAGGAAAAATTTGGCTGCCACACAAGACGCGGTAGGTAAGGTAAACAAGTGGGCAGGTGAAGCGTATTATGCAAAAGCGCTGCTGTTCCAGGGCAAATATGCCGAAGCCTTGCCGATACTGACAAACGTTATTGACAATGGTACGACGTCCCGTGGTCTGAAATATGACCTGGCACCTACTTTTCATGACCTGTTTAACCCCGATCGCGACAATGCAGCCGATGTGCGGCGCGAGAGCATTTTTGCCTACGAAGCCTCTATCAATGATGGTTCCGGCGGTTTAAATGCCAACTACGACATGATTCTGAATTTCCCCTACAACGGTGGGCCCGGCGGCTGCTGTGGATTTTTTCAGCCTTCTTTTGATCTGGTAAACTCCTTCCGCACAACGGCCGGCGGTTTGCCGCTCCTCGACGGCTCTCATAATGTGGGTGCCAACCAGGTAAAAAACGACCAGGGCCTGGAGTCTTCCTCCACCGGTTATACACCCGATGCCGGCAACCTGGATCCACGGCTTGACTGGACGGTTGGCCGGAGAGGCATACCTTACCTCGACTGGGGCCTGCACCCCGGCAAATCCTGGATTCGCGACCAGGGCAACGGCGGACCCTATGCCCCGAAAAAGAACGTGTATTACTTGAGCCAGCAAGGTAAGCTCACCGATGGCACCAACTGGACCAGCGGCCTTACCCAAACCAACTATCACCTGATGCGTTTTGCCGACGTGCTGTTGATGGGGGCCGAAGCTGAAGTGGAAGCCGGATCGCTGGAGAAAGCCCGTGGGTATGTAAACCGTGTTCGCACCAGGGCCGCTGTTGGCCGTGTGAAAGACGCCAATGGAAATGATGTGGCCAACTATTTCATCAGCAACTACACCAATGCCTGGACCGATAAAGACGCAGCCCGCAATGCCGTACGTTTCGAGCGCAAGCTGGAGCTGGCAATGGAAGGCCACCGCTTCTTTGACCTGGTACGCTGGGGCATAGCCGATGTGGCCATCAACGCTATCTTGACGTACGAAAAAACAAAAATTCCGGCCGGGTATGGCGCAGCCACTTTTGTGAAGGGCAAACATGAATACTTTCCTATTCCGCAACGGCAGATAGACCTGTCCAGCTCAGGCGGAACGTCAACCCTGACGCAAAATCCGGGCTATCAATAATGGGTCACTTGACCCCTTACAAAACAAAGAGACAGTGTTGGCTGTCTCTTTGTTTTTTACATTTATCCGCCCAACAAGCGCCTGATGTATGAAAAAGACCACCTTCTTTTTTGCTGCCATCTTTTCCCTGTTTTCCTGCACCACCAAAACATTTAAAAAATTAGATAGCGGTCAAACGGGCATTCGCTTCAATAACCGGATCGCCGAAAACGACTCCATCAACATTTTGGACCTGGAGTATGTTTACAACGGCGGTGGTGTGGCTGTGACTGACTTCAACAACGACGGCCTTACCGATGTGTTATTTACCGGGAACCAAGTGGGCAACCAGTTATACCTGAACAAAGGAGGCATGGAGTTTACCGACGTGACAGAAGCCGCCGGTATTGCCTGCAAGGACCGATGGAACACCGGCGTGGCCACCGTTGACATCAACAACGATGGTTGGATGGATATTTATGTGTGTGCATCAATCAGAAAAGATTCGGCGCTGCGGGCCAACCGGCTGTTTATCCACAAGGGCTTGAACAAAGAAGGGCTACCAGTCTTTGCCGACGAAGCGGAGGCCTACGGCGTTGCCGATAAGGGCCACTCCACCATGGCGGCGTTTTTCGATTACGACAACGATGGAGATCTTGATCTTTATGTGCTGACCAATAAAATGGCCGACAGGGATCAATATCCCAACCAGTATCATAAAAAAGTGGTTGATGGTTCATCGCCCTCCACCGACCGGCTGTATCGCAACGATCCGGACGCTATAGCCGGTCACCCGGTGTTTACCGATGTTTCGCGGCAGGCCGGCATCCTGATCGAAGGCTACGGACTTGGCCTTAATATCTGCGACATCAATAAAGACGGCTGGAAGGACATTTATGTCACCAATGATTTTTTGACCAATGACCTGCTTTGGATCAATAACAAAAACAGAACCTTTACCAACCGGGCGGCAGAAAGTTTTAAGCATACCTCTTATTCGGCCATGGGCAATGATGTAGCCGACATCAACAACGATGGCCTGCCCGATGTGATTGCCGTGGACATGCTGCCGGCCGATAATGTGCGGAAAAAAATGATGACGCCTGCCAACTCGTACCAAACCTACACCAACAACGATACTTACCAATACGAATACCAGTATGGCCGCAACACCCTCCAGATCAATCAGGGCATTCGGCCGGGGGCCGACACGGCGGCTGTGCCGGTGTTTGGCGATGTGGCTTTTTATGCCGGCGTGGCTGAAACCGATTGGAGCTGGACGCCCATGGTGGCCGATTTTGACAACGACGGTTTCCGGGACATCATCATCACCAACGGCTTTCCGAAAGATATAACCGACCGCGATTTTATGAACTACCGGGCACATGCCACCAGCCTTGCATCGAAGAGCGATATACTGGAACAGATACCGGCGGTGAAATTGCACAACTATGTTTTCCGCAATGGCGGCCACCTGCGCTTTTCCGACGAAACGCAAGCCTGGGGATTAGAAGAGCCCAGCTTTTCGAACGGTGCGGCTTATGCGGACCTCGACAACGACGGAGATCTTGACATGGTGATCAACAATATTAACGACGAAGCGTTTGTCTATGAAAATACCACCGCTAACAAAGGGAAAGAGAGCAGTCATTTCTTGCAGATAAAGTTTGAAGGAGAAGGAGGCAATAGAGGTGGCCTTGGTGCCTGGGCCGAAATACATTACAACGCCGGCCAGCAGCAGGTGTACGAAAACTCGCCTTACCGTGGTTTTCTTTCTACCGTGCAGGCCATGGCCCATTTCGGCTTAAACAATACAGCTACGATTGATTCGCTGGTGGTACGATGGCCGAACGGTAAAAAACAAGTGCTCAGGAATGTAAAGGCCGATCAGGTGTTGACGGTGAAGAGCCGTGAGGCAAACCTGCCGGATTCCTTCGATGCTTTGCGGAATGTGCCGGTGTATTTTGCCGACATCACCGACTCTTTGAACATCCCTTACCGGCACCGGGAGATTGATTTTCCGGACTTTACCGTACAGAAATTATTGCCGCACAAGCTGTCAGAATATGGGCCGGGCCTGGCAGTAGGCGACGTGGATAAAAATGGCCTGGATGACATTGTTTGCGGCGGATCGTTTTCTTTCAGTCCAACGCTGCTGCTGCAGCAGAAGAATGGTTCGTTTGCTGCCCGTGAAATTTTGCCAGATGCCAACAATAAAAACAAGCCATCCGAAGACCTGGGTTTGCTGCTTTTTGATGCCGACAATGATTCCGATCTTGACTTGTACATTGCCAGTGGCAGTTATGAAAATGCACCGAACAGCGTGTCCTATCGCGATTTGTATTTCAGCAACGATGGCGCGGGAAATTTTACGCCCGATACAACCGCTTTTCCGTTAAATCTTACCAGCAAATCCTGTGTACGGGCGGCCGACTACGACAAAGACGGCGACCTCGATCTTTTCCTCGCCGGCCGGGTGGAACCCTGGAATTATCCAAAGCCGGTTTCGAGCATGATCTTTCGCAATGATTCCAAAGGGGGCAAGGTGCAATTTACCGATGTGACCAAAACTATCGCGGCGCCGTTAATCAATCGGGGCCTGGTGTGCGATGCCTTATGGACCGATTTTGACAACGACGGATGGACCGACCTGCTGCTGGCTGGCGAGTGGATGTGTCCCACTTTTTTAAAGAATGAAAAGGGCCGGTTTACCGATGTCACAAAAAAAACCGGAATCAGCCATCATGCCGGTTGGTGGACCAGCATTGCTCCCGGCGACTTTGACAACGATGGGGATACCGATTATATTTTTGGCAACACGGGTCAAAACACTTTCTACCGCGTTGATTCGCTTCACCCGGCACGGATATACGCCAAAGACTTCGATAACAACGGGGCCTACGACGCCATTCCTACGCTGTTTTTGCAGAATGAAAAAGGCGAACGAAAAGAATTTACGGCACAAACCCGCGATGATCTGATCAAACAAATGATTTCCATGCGTGGCCGGTTTCAAAACTACCGCAGCTTTGCCAACGCTACGATAGACAGTGTGCTGACCCCGGCAGAAAGAAAAGACGCTCTTTTGCTTGAGGCCAGCAATCTTCAATCGTCCCTGGTGCGGAATTTGGGCAATGGCAAATTTGCAGTTGTGCTGCTACCGGTGCCCGTGCAGCTATCCATCATCAACGGAATGGTAGCAGATGATTTTGACGCTGACGGCAACCTGGATGTGGTGATGAATACCAACGACCACGGCACCGAGGTTTCGGTAGGCCGCTACGATGCGTTGAACGGGCTTTTTTTGAAAGGCGACGGGCTTGGCGGTTTTCAGGTCCTGCCGTTCGGCCAAAGCGGCATTTTTATTCCCGGTAACGGCAAAGCGTTGGTGCGGCTGGCAGATGTTGCTGGCAGGCCGGTGCTGGCGGCGGCGCAAAACCGAAATTCGCTGAAGCTCTTCACGCCAAAAACAAACTGCCGCCTCGTAGCAGTGCCGCCATCAGCCATGTCGGCCGTTGTGCGCCTGCGCAATGGTAAGCTGCAAAAGCAGGAATTTTATTATGGTTCTTCTTTCCTTTCGCAATCGGGCCGCTACCTTCAGGTTACCGGCGCCATGCAGTCGGCCCACGTAGTGGACCATGCGGGCAAACGAACAAGGCTTACCTGGTAAAATGGTTCGGGTGAACAATGACTGCTGCGGCCAACTGAATTTGACGAACAGGGATCAACTATGAATCGTATTGCCATCTCACTTATTTTGCTTAGCGGATTTGTCCTTTATTTTTTCGGATGCGGCACCAGCCGCGGCGAAGGCTACCAGTTGGCAAAAACGCATTGCCAGGGCTGTCATCTTTGGCCCGACCCGGCCCTGCTCGATAAAAAAACCTGGGCGAACCATGTGCTGCCAAAGATGGGCAGCTTGCTGGGCTTTGGTTCTTTTGGCAACAGCGCCTATTACGAAAGAGGATCCGGCGAAGCTATGCCACTGACCGATTGGAACAAGCTGACAGCTTACTACGTCAAAAATGCTCCCGATTCCCTGATTCAGGAAGAAGAGATCGCCATCGGCGCTACGCTTGCTGGTTTTTCCGTTCGCCCGGTTATGGGCGCTAAAGAACCCATGATTACTTACACCGGTTTTGAAAAGAACCGCCGCCAAATTTTTTTCGGCGATGCAGGTGCCAACCGCCTTTTCCGGGCAACAGGAGCGGGTACCGTGGTAGATTCGCTGGCGACCGAAACGGGTGTGGTGCAGGTGCGAACGACGGATCAGGAGCTATGGGCACTTTCCATGGGGGTGCTTTACCCCTCCAACGAACGAAAAGGGAGGCTGCTGCGCTACCACGGTGCCCAACAGGCGCTAACGGTTTTGGATTCATTGCAACGCCCGGTGTATGCTGAATATGCAGACCTGAACAACGACAACCTGGAAGACATTATCATTTGCGAATTTGGCTATACCGAAGGCCGGTTAAGCTGGTTCCGCAACAATGGTAACCAAACC
This sequence comes from uncultured Flavisolibacter sp., assembly GCA_965365435.1. Lineage (GTDB taxonomy): Bacteria > Bacteroidota > Bacteroidia > Chitinophagales > Chitinophagaceae > Flavisolibacter. Next base: position 12,566 of record CBDUBQ010000033.1, on the reverse strand, counting down.
TACACGCAGCAGGTGCTGAGGCCGTTGCCCGGTGCCATCCGCAGTCAGGTAGTTGACCTGGACAAGGATGGCAAACCCGATATTGTGGCGCTGATGGCACAGGGCGACGAAGGTTTTTTTGCCTATTACAACAAAGGCGGTGGCCGGTTTGAAGAAAAGCGGTTGGTGCGGCTGCCGCCTTCGTATGGATCCAATTATTTTGAATTGGCGGATTTTAACGGCGATGGTGCTCCCGACCTCCTGGCTACCAATGGCGACAACGGCGATTATCCGCCGGTGCTGAAGCCTTATCATGGCGTACGCATTTATCTAAACGATGGAAAGAACCAGTTCAGGGAAGAAGTTTTTCTGCCAATGAACGGCGCCGGAAAAGCCATGGCAGCCGATTTTGATAAGGATGGCGACTTAGATATCGCGGCCATTTCCTATTTCCCCGATTATCAGCAACACCCTGAAGAAAGTTTTTTATATTGGCAAAATACCGGCGGTTTGCAATACCGGGCTTCGGCGCCAAAAGAGGCGGCGAGCGGCCGGTGGCTGACGATGGATGCCGGAGATGTAGATGCCGATGGCGATCTTGATATTCTGCTGGGCAATGCTACATTCACGGTGGGTGCCATCCCAGCCTGGATAAAGGAAAAATGGGCCAGGATGTCGCCTTCGGTGCTGATTGTTGAAAACCGGCACACGCCTTAACCGGCCGGATTGATTGCAAACGCAAGTTCTATATGAAAAAAGTTTTTTGCCGGATAGCTGTGTTTTTTCTGATTTGCTCGTGCGGCGATGTGGAGCGGGTAAACACAGCTTTGCTAACCGATGTTGACCTGCTTCACCGGAACGAAGAACAGTTGACGAAGGTCATTATCTACGACGTGTTCTCACCCCCTGTGTCCAGCCGCATTTATTCTTACACATCGCTGGCCGCTTTTGAGGCTATCCGGTTTCAAGATCCTTCGGCGGCTTCCATTGCCGGCAGCCTACAGGGTTTTGGCAGGTTGCCGGTACCCGACAAAAACAAATCGTACAACTACCTGCTGGCAGCTACCAAAGCCTATTTCACGGTCGGCGAAAAGTTGACTTTTTCGCTGGATACACTACGACGCTATCAGGACAAGGTGTACGGGGAATTCAGGGCGGCGTTGGACAAGGAAACCTATAAAAATTCCCTCCGGTTTGGTGAAGATGTGGGCATGAAAATATTGGAAAGGGCCGCCGCCGACAATTACAAGCAAACCCGCGGCATGCCGAAGTTTTTGGGAAGCACCGAAACCGGCAAATGGCGGCCCACACCGCCCGATTATCTCGACGCGGCGGAGCCTCACTGGGCTTTCATTAAACCTTTCCTCCTCGATTCGGCTGCCCAGATAAAATGTCCGCGGCCGCCGGCTTTCAGCATGGAAAGGGCGAGTGCTTTTCGGCAGGCAGCCGAAGAAGTGGTTACCATCACTGCTCATCTTTCCGAAGAACAGAAACAGATAGCGAAATACTGGGATGATAACCCGTTTGTAATGGAACATGCAGGGCACCTGATGTTTGGCAATAAAAAGATCACACCGGTGGGTCACTGGATAGGAATCACCAAAATCGCCTGCCAGGAAAAACAAGCTTCGGGCGTGCAAACGGCAAGGGCTTATGCCCTGACCTCCACAGCTATCTTCGATGCCATTATCAGTTGCTGGCATTCCAAATACCAGTACCAGCACATTCGGCCTATCACCGTTATTCACGAGTCCATTAATGCCGATTGGCAGCCTTTCCTGCAAACACCACCATTCCCGGAGCATCCCAGCGGACATAGTGCCATCTCGGCGGCGGCGGCTACGGTGTTGACCCATTTGTTTGGCGAGTTTTCTTTCGAAGACACCAGCGATCTTCCCTATATCGGCATGAAGCGCACCTTTCCCTCGTTTCGCAAGGCTGCCGAGGAGGCCTCCATCAGCCGGGTGTACGGCGGCATCCATTACCGTACGGGGGTAGATGCCGGTGCAGCACAAGGCCGGGCTGTTGGCGATTTTGCGGTGCGAAAATTATTTGGGAACGAAAGCCAAAAAGCTGTCGCCGGTAAATAAAAAAGGGATCGCTGTATAGTTTCTGCAGGGTACACTTTTCTTGCCGTTAAATCAAAATTTTTCATTTTGCGGCCCTCAGCATCAGTGTTCTTTATGTTGGTAAAAGTGCCGGCCGTATGAATGCAACACGATGGTCTGCCAATGCCATACCGAATGGCCATTGCATTGGAAGCCACAATAGGCTGGCCGGAACGGTTTTCGCCTTTTAGTTTTGCCTTCTTATGCTCTCCTTATACCATATTCATCACATTGCCGTAATCTGTAGTAATTATCAACGCTCGAAAGAATTTTACACCACTTTGCTCGGCCTGCAAATCATCCGCGAAGTGTACCGGCAGGAGCGGGGCTCGTACAAGCTGGACCTGGCGCTGAACGGACAGTATTGCATCGAGCTGTTTTCATTTCCTTCGCCACCGCCGCGGCCTTCAAGGCCCGAAGCGGCCGGGCTGCGCCACCTGGCCTTTGCGGTGCAGGATATACAAGCAACCGTACAGGCATTGGAGGAAAAGGGCGTTATGGCCGAACCCGTTCGCACCGACGAATTCACGGGCCGGCTATTCACGTTTATTGCCGATCCCGATGGGTTGCCGATTGAGTTTTACGAAACCGGTTAGACGCACACAAAACCGGCAGCACCAAACAGCAGGTGTTCTCCCTGTTTTTCGCTCCGCCACTTCTTTGCGGTTTGCGTACATTTAAGCCATTACACCTCCTCATGCAGTCGTCTTATGTTTTAGGAATTGATATTGGTACGGGCAGTACAAAAGCGGTGGCGCTCGATAAAGAAGGAAGGGTTCAGTACAGTACACAGCGGTTTTACACATCGGCCGGCCAAACCGAGCAGGCCATAGAGCCGGTTTGGGAGGCTTTTTGCCAAACTATCAGCGAAGCGGTGAAGGCTTTTCATCAACCGCCAATGGCAGTTTCGCTGAGCAGTGCCATGCACAGCGTGATGGCTGTTGACCAATCCGGCTGGCCACTTACGGCTGCCATTCTTTGGTCCGATACCCGCAGCACCAGCATTGCCCGCGGCCTTCGGCAATCGGCGTTGGGCCGGCAAATTTACCTGGCCACGGGTACACCGGTGCACGCCATGTCGCCGCTTTGCAAAATCCGGTGGTGGAAAGAAAACGACCCCGCGTTATTTACGGCCGCTGCCAAATTCATTTCCATTAAAGAAGCAATCTGGCACCGCCTGTTCAACGAATATGTTGTTGACTACTCCCTGGCTTCGGCCACCGGGTTATTTAATACTGCCCAAAAGCAATGGGACGAAGCGGCGCTATCGTTTGCAGGCATCGGGCCCGAAAAACTTTCGGCGCCGGTGCCGCCGGCCCACGCCGGAAAAAATCTTTCAAATGACGTTGCGTCTTTGTTAGGCTTGCCGGCCGGTACAACCTTTTTTATTGGCGGAAGCGATGGCTGTCTGGCCAACCTCGGCAGCTTATGCCTCACACCCGAAGTAGCGGCCATCACCATCGGCACCAGTGCCGCCGTTCGTATTACCACGGCCAGTCCGGTGCAGGATGCGGAGCGAATGATTTTCAATTACCTTCTTGACGAATACAGTTTTGTTTGCGGCGGTGCAATCAATAACGGCGGCAATGTTTTTCAATGGTTGCTGAACAGCCTTTTTTCACAGCACCAACAAATCAACTCCTACGATGCATTGTTCGAGGCCATTGCTGCCGTGCCGCCCGGTGCCGATGGCCTCTTGTTTTTGCCTTACCTGCATGGCGAACGGGCGCCCATCTGGGACGAGGAAAGCTGCGGCGTGTTTTTCGGCCTCAGGGCCTTGCACCAGTTGCCGCATTTTGCCCGGGCGGCTGCCGAGGGTGTTTGTTTGGCGTTGTATCATATTCTTTCTTCTTTGGAAGAACGGTGTGGAGCGGTGCGCCAAATCACTATCAGTGGCGGCCTGGTGCAGTCGCCGGTGATGATGCAATTGCTGGCCGATGTGTGCGGAAAAAAAGTAGTGGTGCAGCAGCAGGAAGATGCGTCGGCCATTGGCGCCGCCCTGCTGGCCTGCCGGTCGCTGGGGCTGATACCCGACTTTGGGGCCATTGAAAAAAATGAAGCGGCCGTTTTTTTTCCGCACGCCGGCAGGGCAGCCATCTACCAGCGGTTATTTACACTGTACCAATCGCTGTACCCGCTGCTGAAAGAGCCCATGCATACACTTCAAACCATTACCCCTTAGCGCATGCAACTGTACATTCTTCTTTTTACCATTGCCCTGCTTGTGTTTCTCATCATCAAAAAGCTCAATCCCATGATTGCGCTGCTGGCGGTTTCCATCTTGGCCGGGCTTTGCATGGGAATGCCGGTGCCCAAAGTGTTTTCATCCATCAGTAGTGGCATCGGCAGCACACTGGGGAGCATTGCCATGGTGTTGGCGCTGGGCGCCATGATTGGCAAACTGGCCGAAGAAAGCGGTGCCGCCCAAAAGCTGGTTTTTGTGCTAAGCGGCTGGTTTGGCGTGCGGCATATTCAATGGGCCATTCTCTGTACCGGTTTGCTGGCGGGCATTCCCTTGTTTTACAATGCCGGATTTGTGGTACTGATTCCTCTGGTGTTTGCCATTGCCAAAACCACCAAGCTGCCCTTGCTTTTTGTTGGCCTGCCAATGGCGGCGCCTCTTTCGGTTACCCATGGTTTTTTGCCACCGCATCCGGGTCCTGTTGCTTTGGCTGGCATTTTTGGTGCCGAGATAGGCCCCCTGTTGCTTTATGGTTTTGCCATTTCCCTGCCCGTGTCGGTTATCGCCGGTATTTTGTTTACCCGGCTGGCGACCCGCTCCGAACGGCCCGACTTGTCGGGTGTGGTACTGGCGGACAATAACGATAAAGAGCTGCCTTCGGCCGTCAAAAGTTTTTTCATTGTTCTTTCGCCGGTGCTCCTGATTACGGTGGGCACTGTTGGCAGCTACCTGATCGCGGGCCCGGCCCGGCCCATGTTTTTGTTTTTGCAGGATCCCACTGCCGCTCTTCTGCTTTCGCTGCTGCTGACCGTTTTCTTGCTGCGATTACCTATGGAAAAAGCCATGCAGTATTGTGTAGAAGGCGTAAAAAGTATTGCCATCATCTTATTTATCATTGCGGCTGGCGGTGCATTCAAGCAGATACTGGTGGACAGCCAGGTTGGCGAAATCATTAAAGGATACACCGGCAGTTGGAACCTTTCACCACTGGTGCTCGGCTGGCTGGTGGCCGCCATGTTCAGGGTGATTCTTGGGTCGGCCACGGTGGCGGCGCTGACGGCGTCGGGCATTGTGCTGCCGTTGATCACGCCGGGCGTTTCAAAAGAACTGATGGTGCTTTCGGTGGGTGCCGGCAGCCTTTTTTGCTCACATGTAAATGATACCGGATTTTGGATGTTCAAAGAATATTTTGGCCTCACCATGCAACAAACTTTCCGCACCTGGACGGTGATGGAAAGCCTGATTTCGTTGCTGGGCCTTGCCGGCGTACTGTTGCTGCAAGCCCTTTTCTTCTAACAGTTTAGATCAGCCGGAAAGGGGATAAAGGAGTACGATGGCGCTGCGTTTTGTTCAAGTTTTTCACACCCGCCGGGGCTATGTGTTGAAAAAACACGACAAACCGGCAAGCGGTGGCAAAAAAAAATTTCGGCATACCAAAAATGTTATAATTTAACAGCCTCGTAACATTAAAATCAATGCTGCTATGCGAAGAGTCCTATTGACCCGAGTGGCCACGGTTCTGGCTACACTATTCCTTTTTTCTTTACATGTTTTAGCGCAAAACCGGGTAACCGGAACGGTTACCGACCCGACCGGAAAAGGTGTGGCCGGCGCCACGGTAATCGTGAAAGGCACAAACAATGCCACGCAAACAAACGAAAACGGTGAGTTTGCCATTAATGCACCGGCCAATGCTACCCTGGTTATTTCAGCTGTGGGCTTTGGCACTAGTGAGATTGCGGTGCAAAACCGCACGACCGTTCCCATTCAATTAGCCACCCGCGAGGCCAACCTGAACGAAGTAGTGGTGATTGGCTACGGCACCGCACGCCGCCGCGATCTTACGGGTGCCGTATCGTCCGTACAGGCCAAAGACTTCAACAAAGGCGTGATTGTAGCCCCTGATCAACTGTTGCAAAACAAGGTGCCGGGTTTGCAGATCACCACTAACTCGGGCCAGCCGGGAAGTGCCACCACTGTAAAGATCCGCGGTAACAACTCTATCCGTGCGGTAAATAACCCGCTGTATGTGATTGATGGTGTGCCGCTGGACGGCCGTTCGGCCCGCCCCAACTTTGGCAATGCCTTTGGTTCCACACCCGATGCCAACCCGCTGATTTTTATTAACCCCAACGACATCCAGCGGATTGACGTCTTAAAAGATGCCTCTTCGGCTGCGATTTACGGTTCGCGTGGTGCCAACGGAGTGATTGCCATCACCACCAAAACAGGATCGTCTGGCCCGGCCCGTATTGAGGTAAACACCAATGTGGGTGTAAATGCCGGCCTGATGAAGCGGTTTGAAGTATTAGACGCGGCTGAGTTCCGCGATGCGTTGAAAAAGTACAACGTTACGGGGCAGGACAATGGCGCCAATGTGGATGCCATGAAAGAACTGCAAAACAAAAAGCTGACGCAGAACTACAGCCTGGCTTTCAGCGGCGGAAACGAGAATGGCCGCTTTCGGGCCTCGTTTCTGGCTTCCGAAGTACATGGCTATCTTAAAAATTCTTCGCTCGACAAATACGTGGGCAACTTTACCGGGCAATACAATATGCTCGACCGCCGGTTGACGCTGGGCTTTAACGTAACGGCGGGTCATACTACTGAAAGCCTGGTGCCCGTAGCCAACACTTCGGGATCAACCGGTAATATCATCAGCTCTATTCTGCAGTGGAACCCCACAACCGCTTTCCGCAACAACAATGGTTTTGTTTATCCGGCAAACGGTTCGGGCAACCCAACGGCCTTGCTCGAAGGCTTTTCTGACCTGGCCAATGTAAACTCTGTGTTGGGCAACGTAACGGCAGCCTTCAAGATCATGAACAACCTGGAGTACCGTTTCCTTTATGCCATTAACAACAGCGTAGGCGAACGCTTCACCAACATTTATGGCTTTTTGCAAGGCTATTCCGGCCTGTCGGGAAGTGGTGCGGCTGCCATCGGTAATGCCCGCCTCACCTCCAACACGCTGACGCACACCCTGCAATATCGCACCGACCTGACGGCGCTGCTGAATCTGGACGCCCTGGTGGGTTACGAATACTGGACAACAAAATACCAGAACCGCAACGTGTCGGCCCAGGGCTTTAATACCAACCTGACTGAAGGCAACTTTACCGGCATTCCTTATACCAGCACGCTGCAAAACGGTAACCTTCAAGCTTTGCCGGGAACCTTTGTAGATCCAAAAACAGAATTGCAATCGGTATTTGGGCGTGTGGCCTTGAACTATGGCAACAAGTACTACCTCACCGGTACATTGCGTGCCGATGGTTCCAGCAAGTTTGGCCGCAATAACAAGTACGGCTATTTCCCTTCTATCGGTGCCCGTTGGGCAGTGAGCAACGAGGAGTTTCTGCGCAATAATACGGCCTTCCAGAACATTTCGCTGCGGGCCACCTACGGCGTTACGGGTAACCAGGAGTTCCCGGCAGGCGCCTCTCAGGAGCAGTTTGCTTTTCAATCGTACAACAATGCCGGCCAGATCAACGTGGCTAACCCCAATCTGAAATGGGAGCAAACTAAATCCTGGAACATTGGTGTTGACTTTACCCTGCTGCGCAAGATCAACGCCACCTTCGATTATTACAACAAGAACACCAGCAACATCCTGTTTCAAAGCACGGCCATTCAGCCGGCGCCTGCTTCTATCTTCTTCATCAACCTGCCAGCCAACCTTATCAACAAAGGTTATGAAGCCAGCCTGGGTATGACGGTGATTGATAAAAAAGACCTGACGCTGGATGTGAACGCCTATTTTGCCCACAACGATAACAAGCTGACCAATTTCACCCAGAATGGTTTGGATATTCAGATCATCACCGGCCAAATCAACGGCCAGGGTGTATCGGGTACGCTGGCACAGGTGATCACCAACAACCAGCCGGTAAATGCCTACTTCCTGAAGCCGTTCAACGGGTTTGATCAAAATGGCAACCAGCAGATTGGCGCCAACCCGGTTTTCTCCGGTAACCCTAACCCCACCAATAGCTTTGGCGTCAGCACCACGCTGAACTACAAGAAGCTTGGCCTGGTGCTCAACGGCGGTGGCGAAAGCGGCTACCTGATCTACAACAATACGGCCACCAGCGTTACAAACATTTCCGGTATCGCCAACGGCAGAAACATTGACCGCAATGCGTATAATTCGGCTGAGAAAACCAGCAGTGCGGTGGGTGCTTCCACCCGCTTCCTCGAAAGCGGAAATTACTTCAAGCTGCGTAACGCCACCTTGTCGTACCAGCTCGGCAGCCTTGGCCGTTTTGTTAGAAATGCCAACGTTTACGTGACCGGCAACAACCTGTTTGTGCTCACCAAGTTCACCGGCTTCGATCCGGAAGTGAACATTGATAAAAGCAGCAACAACTATCCGTCGCGTTCTATCGAATACATTCCATATCCCACAGCCCGTACCATTCTGGTGGGCCTGAATTTCAATTTGCAATAATCACAAAATGTTTCCTTCTATGAAGTCTAAAATCATAAAGTTTTCAGCCGTCCTGCTACTGGCATCCGGGGGATGTACAAAGCTGGATGAAAGCCTGAACAGTACATTGACAAACGAGCAAACAGCCAACGCTCTTGGCGCTGCTGGTGTGGGCTTGCTTTTGCAAACCGCTTATACCGATCTTGCCGTACCGTTTACCAACCAGGACCAGCTTTTTTCGCTGGAAGGCAACACCGCCGACGAATCACTGGTACCCACCCGTGGTGGCGACTGGGATGATAACGGCGTGTGGCGGGTGCTGCATAACCATACCTGGAACGCCGATCATGGCCAGGTGCTGAGTGTGTTCAATAACCTCAACAAAATCAATTTCGACGCCACTAACGTACTGGCCTTCAGCCCTACGGCGCAGCAAGCAGCCGAAGCTCGCTTTTTGAGAGCTCTGTCGCTGTATTATCTGATGGACTTGTATGGCCAATACCCTTTCCGGAATCCGGGCGACAACCTGCTGAACGCCCCTGAAGTGAAAAGAGGTGCTGCCGGTGCGCAGTTCATTATTGATGAACTGAACGCAGCCCTTCCGGCCCTTCCGGATTTTAACAATAACCGCGGCCGTGCTACCAAAGAAGCTGCCCGCGTGTTGCTGATGAAAACTTATCTGAACCGGGGCGCCTGGATCAACCGTCAGGCCCCCACCTTTGCCGATGCCGATATGCAGCAGGTTATCACGATCGGCAATAACATTATCACCGGCGGCAAATTTTCTTATGCCCCCAGCTATTTTCAGAACTTTGATGCCAACAACGGTGCATCGCCGGAGAACATTTTCACGTATATCAATTTGTCCGGTGTAGGTGCAAATAATAGTGGTCCGCAGTCGCGTTGGGCCATGACCATGCACTACAACCAGTATATTCCCAAAGCACCCAATGCCGGCTGGAACGGTTTCTCCACTATCTCTGATTTTTATACCAGCTTTGGTACCACCGCCAAGCCAACAACGGCAACGGCTGCCTCCAACCGGGTAAGTGGTTTCTTCAGTGGCATAGGTGCCATCAACAACCCCGACACGATCATTGATGAGCGTTTGGGTGGCCGCTACTACCCGGGTGTTACCGACCGTTCGGGCATTCGCCCTGGCTTACAGATAGGCCAGCAGTACGATGCGGCCGGCAATGCGCTGAAAGACCGGAAAAATAATCCGCTGGCTTTTGATCCGCAGATTGCCGGCAATATGCAGGAAACCGGCGCCAACCTCGAAGTAACCGGTATCCGTGTGATCAAGTATCCGCCGGACCTAACGGCCAACGACCAGTTCTTCCATGGTCCCGCAGGCAATGACGTGGTGATTATGCGTTATTCTGATGTGGTGCTGATGGTGGCCGAAGCCATGATGCGAGCCGCCACACCCAACAACGCAGGTGCTTTAACAATGGTCAATACGCTTCGTGCGGCCCGGAAAGCCGATCCGCTTCCGTCGCTCACGTTGGCGAATGCCAACAATATTCACGACCCGAATACATTAATCACCGAAAGGGGCCGCGAGCTGTTTTGGGAAACGATGAGGAGAACAGACCTGATTCGCTTTGGTATTTTCCTGAAGCCATGGCAGTACAAGCCAACCGACGATCCAAAGTACCTGCTGTTCCCTATTCCGAGCCAGGCTTTGGCGGCGAACCCCAATCTAACGCAGAATCCAGGCTACTAAGCTGATATTTTCGACAAAAGGGGCTGCTCTGACCAGGGGCAGCCCCTTTTTCTTTTTCGCAATCATCAATTAGCCTGCCGACCTGCCAATGGCTCTTCTTTGGCGCCTTTACCAGGCCCGTAACAGAACGGCCCCTGATCGTTTTGGATTTTCCTTTATCTTGCTTTGTTCAATGCTACCGGGGGCCAAGCCTCCTCCGGCACCAATATGGGAATGAAAAACATTGTTTGCTTCGGACTGCTATTTTTTTTACTGGCCTGCGGCTCTCAAAAAACCGAAACTCTTTTTGAAAAAGTGACCGACTCCGGCATCCGCTTCAACAACAAGGTGGTGGACGATAAGCTGGAAAACAGTTTTCTCTTCCGCAACATGTACAACGGCGGAGGCGTGGCCATCGGCGACATTAATAATGACAGCCTGCCCGATGTGATGCTGACCTCTAACCAGGGCGAGAACAAACTTTACCTGAACAAAGGCAATTTCAAGTTTGAAGATATTTCGGCCGCGGCCGGATTAAAACAGGAAGGGTACTGGAGCACCGGTGTGGTAATGGCCGACATCAATGCAGACGGCTGGCTTGATCTCTATGTTTGCAACTCTGGCCACATGCCTACCGGCCATCGCAAAAATCAGCTCTACATCAACCAGCGCAACAACCGCTTCCGCGAAGAAGCGGCTGCCTACGGCCTGGATATTTCCGGCTACTGTACGCAGTCCAGCTTTTTCGATTACGACCTGGACGGCGACTTGGATATGTTCCTGATCAACAACAGTCCCATTCCCATCAATACCCTGGGTTATACCAATCGCCGCGATGTGCCGGAAAAGGAATGGCCGGTGGCGGATTTTTTAAAAGGCGGCGGCGACCATCTGTACCGCAACGATGGGGGCCGTTTTGTGGAGGTGAGCAAAGAGGCTGGCATTCACGGCACGCTCATGAGCTTTGGCCTGGGTGTAACAGTGGGAGATGTGAATGACGACGGCTATCCGGATGTTTACGTGGCAAACGATTCTTACGAGCGGGATTACCTCTACCTCAACCAAAAAAACGGCACGTTCAAAGATGACCTGGAGAATTGCGTAGGGCAAAACAGCTTTTCTTCCATGGGGGCCGACCTGAGTGATGTGAACAACGATGGCTACCCCGATATTTTTACCACCGACATGTTGCCGCCGGATGATGTCCGGCTGAAAACACTAGGCGCTTTCGACCACATTGACCTGCACAAGCAACGCCTGCAAACGGGCCTGTACAACCAGTACATGAAAAACTGCCTGCTCATCAACAATAAGAATGGCGGGTTTTGGGAAACCGCCAATTTCAGCAATGTGGCCGCCACCGACTGGAGCTGGGGGGCCGTGTTTTTTGATGCCGACAACGACGGCTTCAACGATATTTTTGTTTGCAATGGCGTGAACCGCGATGTGACCAATCTGGATTTCATGGACTTTTTTGCCAATGATGTGATCCAGAAAATGGTTTTGTCGGGACATAAGCAAAGTGTTGACTCCGTGTTGTTGCACATTCCCATAAATCCGGTACCCAATTGCGCTTTTCAAAACAGGGGCAATCTTCAGTTTGCCGAAGTAGCGAAAGAATGGGGCCTGGACGAACCTTCTTTCTCCAATGGTGCGGCCTATGCCGATTTGGATCGCGATGGTGATCTGGATTTAGTCGTAAACAATCAAAACCAGGAAGCATTTGTATATCGCAATAAGTCAAGAGAAAACACGGGCAACAACTACCTTGGCGTTAAACTGCAATCGTCGGCGCCCAACTTGTTTGCCATCGGCAGCAAAATAAAAATCTTTCAGGGCGGGCAGGTTTTTTACCGCGAACTCGTTCCCTCCCGCGGCTTTCAATCGTCTATGGATTATACGCAAATCATTGGGTTGGGCAAGCTGAATGCTGTTGACTCAATGCAGATTGCCTGGCCCGACAGAACAGTTACCACCATCCGCCGGCCGGCGATCAACACAGTGCATTACATAGAGCAGGCAGCGCAAAAAACGGCGGCACCCTATTGGGCCGTACCGGCAGCCACTCCCTTACTCCAACCGCTTGGGTCAGCCGGTTTCAGTCGGCACCAGGAGGACAATTGGGTAGATTTTTATTATGAGCGGAACCTGCCGGTGATG